>CAZEWG010000132.1:0-2611 GCA_964514485.1 uncultured Pseudomonadales bacterium | reverse complement strand
TGTCAGTCGGCACTTCAAAAGGGGCCACTTATCGGCGCTTCAAAAAGGACCAGCGAACGCTTGTATAGGTAAGGAGTTGTTAGTGGCCCGTTTTGAGCTTACTGCTCACTGGTTTCATCGGCCGGCGACCCGAGCGGCGCTTTGGCCCTTTTTGAAGTTTCCTCCCGGGTTCCCAAGCGGTAACTTCGCCCGCTGACCTGGATCACCTCGCTGCGATGTAGGAACCGGTCCAGGATCGCCGTGGCGCTCGGAACATCGCCGATCAGCTTGCCCCAGTCCTCGATCGGCCGATTGCTGGTCATCATCGTCGACTTCACCTCGTGCCGGCGCATCACGATCTCGAACAGGTACTCGCCCGACCGTTTGGGAAGCTGCTTCATCCCCATGTCGTCGATGATCAACAGGTCCGGCTTCAGGTAACGCTCCAGTAGCCGGTCGTGCCCTTCCATCGCTTCATCATGCAGAAAATCTCGCACCGTATCAAAAATGCTGCGGTAGTAAACGGTGAAGCCGCAGCGGATGGCAGACACGCCGATCGCCTGCACTAAGTGACTTTTCCCAGTTCCAGGCGGACCGACCCACAAGACATCTCGATGCTCCCGGATGAACCGACAAGTCGCTAACTCAAAGATTACATTCTTCTTAATGGTTGTATTGAATTTGAAATCAAAGTCCTCCAGCTTCTTCGGTTCCCGAAAGCACGCCAGCTTCATTCGCCGTGCCAGCTGGCGATCGTTGCGCTGCAGCAGTTCGTCCTGGAGCAGTAGCTCAAGGAACTCCCGGTGCGACAGCCCGCTGGTGGCAGCCTCATGAAGCCGGATCTCCAGAGTGGCTGCTAGGCCAGACAATCGAAGCTTCTTTAAGCTGGGTAGTAATCCATCTGTCATTTGTTTAGCCTCCTGCTAAAGCGATTGGTCGAGAAACCTTTGATAATCCGACATCGGGCGAATCACCGGATGTTCGTCCATGAACTCCATGGTCTGTTGTGCTGCTTGCCGGTTCTTCAGTAGTCGCCGCAACGGACGGCACCGGAAGCAGGAATTGCGCCAGGCGATTTCGCAAGCCTCTTCGAGTTCCGAACACTCATATGTACGAGTTAGGCTGAGCAAGCCCTGGACGATTCGCATGCCCTGAATCCCATGCTCCTTCAGGGCAGCTTCGGACCAGCGGCTGGCCTGGGGGCCGATTAACCGCACTTTCGCCAATAAAAACTTGGCTCCGTGTTCAATCGAGTGAATCTTTTCCTTGACGATGTGCGCCGCCAGGGTGCTGAAACGGCCGATTTCCACGCGAGGGTGCAGCGCCAACGTTTCGAACCGCCCGTTCAGAATGCGAACGGTGCGACTATCCCACTGAACCCAGACTTCTTCTCCCAGGTATTCCGGCGGTGCCGAGTAATAGGATCGCTTGACCTCGATATGACCGTCACGAGAAACCTTACGTTTGCCTTCCTCATACAGTGGAAAGAGCATGCTCGGCAGCGGCTGGAGAGCTTGACGCTCGACAGAATCAAAGAGCTTGCCCACATGCTTTTTCGTTGTCCCATGCAGCCGTGTGTCGGCGACTGTGCGCTCCCAGTTGCGCAGATGCTCGTTTTGCAGTTGCAGGCTCTCAAAGGTCCTGCCCTTCAGGGCATTCTCTTGTACATAGTCAACGCCACGTTCCACCTTGCCCTTATGCCGTGGTGTCCGTGGACGTGTCGGCAGCAGCGCAAAGTTGTAATGTTTGCAGAACGCGACGATTTTTGGATTCAGCTCTGGATCATGCCAGTCGGCATGCGAGACAACTGCTTTGGCATTGTCAAAAACAACGGTTAGTGGCACTCCGCCGAGCGACCGAAACGCGTTTTCGAGCGACCGGATAAATGATTCGGTGGTCATTCGCCGAACTGCCTCACAGTAGCCTTTACGCGAATGACTCAGCACGCAGCGAAAGACATAAGACTTTCGCAGCTTGCCCTCGTGGTCCTTACACCTGACTCCCAATCCATAATCGACCTGCATTTCGAAGCCTGGTTCGACTTCAATGCGACGAAATGGCAGCTCCCGTGTTCGGCAAAGCTGCCTGGCAAAACGCCGCACGGAGTCGTACGAACCGCTGTAGCCATGTTCGGCGATCAGGTCCTGGTAGATCCGGACCGCGCTGAGCCCCTGCTCCAGCTTCGCTCCAACGACCGCTGCGAACGGCTGGCAGGCACTGCGAGATCTGGCCGCCAGACGGTCATCGGCGGCTGTTTCCGGCTGGTCAATCGTCTCACCGTCCAGGCCCTGCAGCGGCTCCGAGCCGATCGGCGCTTTGGCCCCTTTTGGATCATCCGACCCGAGCGGCACTTGGAGCGCCGCCGTGGCGGCGACCCTCGGGTTCTCACTGAGTACTCGGGCAACGGTCTTGCGATCGATGCCGAGGGTCCTGGCGATGTCTCGCCGCGACCTGCCAGCAGCATGTAACTGCTGCACTGCCAACGCTTTATCCATAGCCAGATGATTTGCCACGAGTGCACTTTCGAAGGATTTCGGGCGAAAACCCTCCAGCAAAGTCACTCATGCCTTCCGCGTCCAACTGGCCCCTTTTGAAGTGCCGATCGCTGGCCCCTTTTGACTGCCTACTGACA
>CAZEWG010000131.1:0-2707 GCA_964514485.1 uncultured Pseudomonadales bacterium | reverse complement strand
AACCCACCAGGCCCGGCACCAGCAGCCCCAGTCCTGCCCAAACGATGATCCATCTAACGAACTGCATGGGATTTCGGTCTCCTAGCTTTGTTGGGGCGGTTTGGAAAGATGCGGCGCCTCTCCGAAGGTTCAGCGATATTGCCAATCACACTCAGGTTCCACACGAACGGTGTATGGGAAGTGTGAATATAGTCTTCTAGGTAATCCCGGGAGTCTTCGAGCCTAGCCCCCGTAGACTGCCAGGCTGAAAGTTTGGTTTGAAGGTCGACTGGTATACGCTGCTGTTCAGCACTCTTAGAGGGGTCGAACAAAACACCAGCTCCCATCATGTGCTGTTTCATGATCTCCAGGGCGTACAAGGCCAACTCCTTACGAGTCCACTTTCGCCGCCCTACCAGTACATCCAAGCCGCGGACGATGATATACAGCCCGTCGCGCTCGGCGTCTCTCTGAGCTGCTTGAATGGTCGTTGGGTTAGCGCCCAGTCCAACCCGGGCATACTCCGGGATAAACTCCACGTTGGCAAAGTCCACCTCTGGGTTTTCATAGCCCCCTCCCACATCGGAATGCACGCCGGGAAGCTCAATTTCCGTGAAATGGGCTGGCATGGATCCAGAGGAATCCCGAATGCTGGTGAGTGGGAAATTTTTGCGGATTTCATGGTAAGCGGTCAGGTGAACCACCCGTTTCGCCGAATCCGCGGCCAGGTTCAGATTAAATTCTCCCTCATCGTCATTGCCGGGCAGATAGAAGGAGCCGACCGTATCGAATAGGCCGACAAACCGCACCTCGAACTTCAAGGGCTGGCTACGCTTACTCAACCTGGGCAAGCCCAGATTAATCTCGTTCACAAAGTGGCGGGCCAATGCCGCGCCGCGGCTAAAGCCGACCACATCAAAGATAATAGTGTCATGCTCGGGCAGGAGGTTTTTCTCCAGAGTCTTCTCAAGTTCTCTGTAGGCTTGTTCGATCCGACGGAGTCCGCCTTGAACCCCTAGCCCGGTAGCCTGGGAGAAATACTCCTGCACGCCATAGCCATCCCGGAACTCGGTCCCGTTCCATTCACCATCAGCGGTGCCGATGCCGTTGATATAGAATTTGGCCACCTGCCCCTTACCAGTCCGATACATTTCAAACAGGCGAGCCACATTGGTAATGTCCCGATCCGTAAGGAGGCGGTCGTTATCCTTATGGTTGCCCGTGCCGTCGAAAAACACGCCAATAATCAGCTCATTCGATTTCATTTGGGATTGAGGCTGGTCAGCCGAAGTAGTATCGGCTCCAGTCAGCCCCTGGGCCCGCTGGTTGGCGGAACGTAACTGTTGGGGCAAATCCGGCTGTGTTCGGGCTTTGATCTGGCGGACAGCCTGACCACCCGCCGATATCAGCGTACCCGCTGTCTTGAGTAACGGGTTGGACAGGGGGCTTGATGTCGCATTGGCCTTGGCAGGAGCCGGCGCTGTGGCGGCCCGTGCAGCGGCTGCGGTAGTGGTGGCTGTTCCCTGGGCAGCTGCGGCTTTAAGGGAGGTTGCGGTGGTTACGCTGCCGCCGGCGGGCGCGTCCCCTACAATGACATTGCCTGCCCCACTAACAATGACGCCCCCATGGGCGGTTATATGGCCAGCACAGGCCAGGGGCTGGCCGTTCACAAAGACAGTGGGACTACCTTGGGCAATCACATCCATCCCCCCGGCAGCACAAACCGCCGGATCGCCCATCCGGGCGACGGGAACGCCTGCAATAAAGACATTAGGTGAGCCGGATACGATGGGGCCCCCGACATGGGGTACTTTTCCGGTGGTTTTCGGGCAGCCGTGGAAATCGCCTACCCTGGCAACTGGCTTGGTCATGGCACAATCCTTGTGTCGTGATTGGAGCGGCTCGCATTGTACGATCTTTACTCACATTCTGCGAGTCCGCCTTACCGAGTGCTTAGGCCCGGTAATCCAATTCCCGCCTTTTTGAATGGTTTCCTGGTATTCCAAGCACTCTTTAATGGTTCAGTGAATCTGTTTCATTTCAGTGTATTTTGGACTGTGCGTGATTCCCTCCTCGCCTGAGCGGGCCGCCCTCCCCCCCTCTCAAGGAAATGAGATACAAGCCAGCTCCAGAACCTTTCCCCGCTCTTGTAGTCGTAAACAAACGACCTTATCGTGTTAACCGCCTGAGCTGCAGGAACAGGACGTGCCCCTGGCCGACTCGACCGGTACCGTGCTTCCAGGCTATTCGATACTGACGAAACGGGAGATTCGAGATTGAGAACAACGTTTGGATTCCGCCAATTGCAATGGCTGACAGTGGGGCTGGCAGCCTTGATTCTGTCTGGTTGCGCGATACTCAAGCCCAGTGATATCGAAACCAGTCCCAACGATCCTCGAGCCTATCGGCATCTGGTTCTGGATAACCAGCTCCAGGTTCTCCTGATCTCCGACCCCGCCACCGAAAAAGCTGCCGCAGCATTGGACGTCAGTGTCGGTAGTCGCCATGACCCTCGTGAACACCAGGGCCTGGCCCACTTTCTGGAGCACATGTTATTTCTCGGCACGGAAAAATACCCGGAGCCGGGCGAATACCAGAGTTTTATCAGCCGTCATGGGGGCAGCCACAACGCTTATACGGCCTACGAGAACACCAATTACTTCTTCGAAATTCAGCCGGACTTTCTAGAGCCCGCACTGGATCGATTCTCCCAACAGTTTGTCGCCCC
>CAZEWG010000130.1:0-3066 GCA_964514485.1 uncultured Pseudomonadales bacterium | reverse complement strand
GAGTTGCCTGCCCCACCCTCATCCCAACCTTCTGCCTGCGCGGCCCGCCCTCAAGGGAGAAGGAGTAAAAGCAGCTGCTGATCGGCTAGCACAATGCAATTCCCTCTCCCCCACGCGGGAGAGGGAGTAATCATTTTGGAAACTACCCTTGCTCAGAACCTTACTTACACTGTTCCTGTTTCAGTTTCTCGGCGAGCTAATCCAGCGCGGCCTGGATATTCCCGTGCCGGGCGCTGTGTTAGGCATGCTCTTGTTTCTTGGATACCTAATGCTGCGCGACAAGGCCGATACAGAGCTTTTTGAGAATGCCGGCCATTTTCTGAAGCATCTTCCCTTGTTTTTCATTCCGGCCGGCGCCGGCCTCATGCTCTACCCGGATATTCTCATAGAGCATGGTTTAGCGATTCTGGCCTCTCTGGTATTGGGCACCTTAATTGCCCTAGCGGCCTCGGCCAAGTTGATTCAGCTTTTGCTCAACCGGGGTAGTGAGCCTCCCCAACCTGTGTCAGAATCCCCCAAGGATGAAGAGTCCCATGGCTGATTTTCTACCCTTGTCCACCTTTGGCATTCTGTTAACCCTTGCTGCTTATCTCGCGGGCCTCTGGCTTTATCGCCGCTCCAGCTATTCGGCCGTTCTACAACCGGTCATCACGGGGGCAACTCTGGTGATGCTAACTCTGTGGTTGACTGATATTCCCTACCAGACCTATTTCGAAAGCGCGAGTATCATTCATACCTTGCTGGGCACCGCAACCGTTGCGCTGGCTATTCCGCTTTATCAGCATTTACAGAAAATCCGTGAGAACTGGCGACCACTGCTAGTCACGCTCCTGTTCAGCGGCATTTTTGCCGCCGCCACGGCCGTGCTCTTTGCCTGGCTTTTGGGTGCCGACGAAAAGCTGTTGCTGTCACTGGCGCCCAAATCCATTACCACACCTTTTGCCATTGCCGTCTCTGACATCATTGGTGGTTACCCGGCCCTGAGTGCTGCTTTTGTTATTTTTACCGGCATGGTCGCAGCGGTAGGCGCCAACCCGATCTTTCGCCTGTTCAAAATCACCCACCCCATTGCTCAGGGAACATCCTTGGGCATGATCGGTCATGGTATTGGCACCGCCCGTGCTTTTGAGATCAGCCCCCAATGTGGGGCCTTCGCAGCCTTGTCGATGGGGCTAATGGGGGTCTATACCTCTCTTTATTTGCCCTGGTTACTACACTTAATAACAAAGTAACTCTTTTTTATTAGCTACCGACTAGGACTAAAGGAAAGTTATCTTTCTTATGGCAGTAGCCTCCCGATTACAGCGTTTCAGACAGCCCATAACGGCTTCTGCCCTTCATTTGATGGTTGCCACGCTGTTGCTCTGGCTCCCTGACCCCGCCTATGGCGAAGACCCCGAGTGGGTGGACCCGGACTGGGTGGAATTACCCACCACCCCCGATGCGTACCACGAAGACTGGCTGCCCGGAGAACGGGACGGCTACAAGGGCTGGCTTCTGGATCAGCGCACGGCCTGGGTGCATCGGGTGAACCGTTTGGGCCGCAATCTGGATGGCTTCTTTGCGAGTCGGGATGCCTACTGGGACAGCAATGAAAGCTATATGATCCTGAGCGGTCACACGGTAATCGGCAAAAAGGGCGAGATCGAGTTCGACCCACGCCTGCGAGTGCGGCTAGACCTGCCCTATACCAAAGAAAAATTCCGGCTCATTCTGGAAAGCGACGCGGAGGAGGATCTGTCACTTGCAGAGCGGGCCCGTGAACGAAGCCTGACAGCCTTTGAGCGTAAACGGAGCACCGCCTCTGGTGCGGTACGATACATTTTTGATGAACTGGATCGCTGGCAACTCTCAACAGACCTTGGAGTGAGGTTTCGTTTTCCGCCCGATCCATTCTGGCGTTTTCAAGCGTCCCGGCAATGGCAATTGACGGAGTATTGGTCAACCCGCTTTCATCAGCGCCTGTACTGGTATCTGAAGGATGGCCTGGGGGAAAGTTCCGAACTTTACTTTGAGCGTCCGTTGTCACCCACCATGTTGTTTCGCGCCAAGTCGGAAGCGGAGTGGAGTAAAGATGAAAACCAGTTCGACTTCGGCCAGATCTTTTCCATCCTGCACCAAATTGACACGAAGCGGGCAGCGGAATGGCAACTGGGAGCCCTTGGCGAAAGCAAACCCACAACCCGCACCACCGATTACTTTGCCAACGTCACCTATCGGCGCCTGCTCTACAAAGATTGGCTGTTTTATGAACTAACACCCGAGTTGCTCTTTCCCCGCGACGACAGCTTTAAGCCCAACCCCTCGATCAGTATTGGTATCGAGATTATTTTCTCGGAGTAACCCCTTGAACGACACCTCCCGTTTCCAGATGCAGGTGATTGGGCATATCCGCTCCTGCTACAGCGAAAAGTTCGGCGCTCCTCGCCAACCCGGGTTGGCGCCGAGCGCGCGAGGGATGGTTGTTCTGGAGCCTCCCTTCCATAATCCCCAGGCATTTACCGAGCTACAACAGTTTTCCCATATCTGGGTGCTGTTTATCTTCCACCAAGCCCAGCGTGAAACCTGGACACCCAGTGTCCGACCACCTCGTCTGGGTGGCAATAAGCGAATTGGTGTGTTTGCCAGCCGCTCCCCCTTCCGCCCCAACCCGATTGGTATGTCTCCACTGAAACTGGAGCGCATCGAGTTTCTGGAGCATTCAACCCGACTCCATGTCAGTGGATTGGACTTGGTGGATGGCACCCCCGTCGTCGATATCAAGCCTTACATTCCCTATGTGGATAGTATCCAAGATGCCTGTGGTGGCTACGCTGACGCAGCTCCTGCAACAGTACTATCCGTGGAGTTTAGAGAGGCCGCCCTAACCGATTGCAGAGCCTTGGAGCCCCATTACCCCGGGATTGAGCAGTTGATCCGGGAAACCCTCAGCGCCGATCCACGCCCGGCTTATCAGGGACAGATAAAAGCCCAGAGGGAGGCACGGGAGTATGGGGTAAAGCTTTATGATTTGAATATTCGTTGGAAAGTACAGGATGGTGTTGTTCAGGTGTTGAGTATTAAGCC
>CAZEWG010000129.1:0-3178 GCA_964514485.1 uncultured Pseudomonadales bacterium | reverse complement strand
TGCCCAGTGACTTCTGGTGGTAATCCGCTGGCTTGAACTGGCTCATGTTCTCGAAATCGGTAAACAGCGAGAACATCACCTGAGAGCGCACGGTGGCGATTTGCAATTCCGCCATGACCAGCCGCAGTTGTTCCACGGCCCGGGCACCGCCGGCGCTGCCGTAGCTCACAAAGCCGGCGGCCTTGTTATTCCACTCCGCATAGAGAAAATCCAGGGCGTTTTTGAGGGCGCCCGAGGTGCCGTGGTTGTATTCCGGCGTGACGAATACATAGGCGTCGAAGCTGGCGATTTTGTCGGCCCAGGCTTTGGTGTGGGGCTTGCTGTATTGTCCCATGGACGGTGGCACGGGCTCATCCAGCAGGGGCAGGTTGAAATCCTGGATGTCCACTAGCTCGAATTGCGCATCGGTACGTTGCTGCGCGTGTTGGTGGACCCACTTGGCGACTGCTTCGCCGTTACGTCCGGGACGGGTACTTCCAAGGATAATGGCGACCCTGATCATGACGATTCCTCCTTGGCGGCCCGTAGCAGGGGAGTGGGGAAGTACATCAGGGGCGGGCCGTCTCCTTTAAGTGGTACAGTTAAGGGAGAGGACCTGCAATGGCACCCGGAGCGGTCGGCTTCGGGGCTGAACTTTATGGGGCGGCCAGACTCCAATAGCAGGCCAATCTTCACCTTGATCAATAGGTTTTAGACATTGCCATGCCGATTCAGATTGAAGTGAACAAGGGCCGGGTGCCGGTCAAGATCTATACCGATGAGATCGAGCCCCAGGCCCTGCAGCAACTGATCAATATCTCCCAGTTGCCGATTATCCACGGTCATGTGGCGGCCATGCCGGATGTGCATTTGGGCATCGGCGCGACCGTGGGTTCGGTGATCCCCACCAAGCAGGCGATTATTCCGGCGGCGGTGGGGGTGGATATCGGCTGTGGCATGAATGCCCTTCGCCTGTCGCTCAAGGCCTCACAACTGCCCCATAACCTGAACCGGATTCGTTCGGCCATTGAGGCGGCGGTGCCGGTGGGGTTTGCGCAGCACAAGTGTGGGGAACCGGCCAAGGGTTTGCTGAAGCCGCTCCAGCCCCGGTTGCAGAGAATCCTCCAGAAACATCCGGCGATCGGCAGCATGATGCGCAAGTGGCAGGACACCTGGACCACCCAGATGGGCACCTTGGGCTCGGGTAACCACTTTATCGAGCTGTGTCTGGATGAGAGCCAGGATGTGTGGGTGATGCTGCATTCGGGCAGCCGCGGCATCGGCAACAACATTGGCAAATATTTTATCCAGCTGGCCCGCAAGGACATGGAGCGCCACCAGATTCAGCTGCCGGATCGGGATTTGTCCTATTTCCAGGAAGGCAGCCAGTATTTTGAGGATTATGTAGAAGCGGTGGAGTGGGCCCAGGACTATGCACGGGCCAATCGTCAGCATATGATGCAACTGGTGTTGCAGGCCCTGCAGAATCATCTGCCGCCGTTTACCATCACCCGCGAGGCGATCAACTGCCACCACAACTATGTGGCCCGGGAGAAGCACTTCGGCGAGATGGTGTATGTGACCCGCAAGGGGGCCATCCGGGCGGGTGAAGGGGAGCTGGGCATTATTCCCGGTAGCATGGGGGCCCGCTCCTATATTGTGCGGGGGAAGGGCAATCCCGACTCTTTCTGTTCCTGTGCCCATGGGGCCGGACGGCGCATGAGCCGGCAACAGGCCAAGAAGCGGTTTTCACGGAAGGATCTGGAGGAGCAAACGAAAGGCGTCGAATGCCGCAAGGACAAGGGAGTGATCGATGAAATCCCGGCGGCGTATAAGGATATCGATCAGGTGATGGAGAACCAAAGCGATCTCGTCGAGGTCGTACATACCCTGAAACAGGTGATTTGTGTTAAAGGCTAAACCAAGAAGGAAATACATATGAGTAAAAAGCGACTGATCAAGCCGCGCAGCCTGGTGGGGATGAACCCGCTGCTGGGCAAGGGCGGTGTCCATGAGAAAACCCAGAAAGCCAAGCGCTCCCAAGCCAAACGGGAGTTGTCCCGCGCGCTCGCGGCCGGTGGCCGCGAGCCTTATGCTCTCCCTCTCGCCGCCTGACCTTATCCCTCCTTTAAATCCCCTTTTTAGCTTTTCTTCCGCAAGCCCATTCCTGATCCCGTCCTGGCCTTTAGCGTGATTCGCACGTAAAGTCACCCGCGCTGTTGAGTGTATTGGGGTCTGTCATGAAGAAGTTGCGGATTTCGACGTTTACCTGGTTAATTCTGTTCACCGTAGTAGTGGCCTCTTTTTGGCCCGCCCAGGGTGAGCTGGCTAAGTGGTTGGGACAATTGGCGACGCTGGGGGTCGCGGTTCTGTTTTTTGTCCATGGTGCGGCCCTGCCCCGAGAGGCAGTAATTGCCGGCCTGACCCAATGGCGTCTGCACGGTTTCATCTTTGCCATCACCTTCGCGGTGTTCCCGCTGCTGATTCTGCCCCTGGCCTCGCTGGGGCCCTTGTGGCTGCCGGCCAATCTGGTGCTGGGGTTTCTGTATCTCGCGGTGCTGCCTTCGGCGGTATCGTCTTCCATCGCCTATACCTCCATTGCGAAAGGCAACGTACCGGCGGCAGTTTGTAGTGCCGCCGGCTCCAATTTGCTGGGCATGCTGCTCACCCCGGTGCTGTTCAGCCTGCTGATCGGCTCTGCCCAAATGGCCGACTTCAGCTTAGGCGAGGCCTTTTTGAACATTGTGCTGGAAATGCTGCTGCCCTTTGTGGCGGGCCAGCTCAGCCGCCCGTTGTGGGCGGATTTTCTGGAACGCAATAAGGTATTCGGCGAGCGGGTTGATCAGGTGGTGTTGTTGCTGATCATCTATGTGGCCTTCGCCCAGTCGGTGGTGGATGGGCTGTGGCGGGAGCTGCCCTGGCAGATGGTGATCTGGGCGGTTGTCTTGTGCTTGGTGCTGTTGGCGGGTGTGCTGATCTTGACCCGCTGGCTGGCGCGACGGATGGGCTTCACCCTGGCAGATGAGATCGCGGCGGTGTTCTGTGGCTCCAAAAAGAGCCTGGCCTCAGGCCTGCCCATGGCCAAGGTGTTGTTTGCCGGCAACCCGGGCTTTGGCATGATCGTGCTGCCGATTATGCTCTACAACCAGATCCAGATTATGGTCGGCGCTCTTCTGGCGGAGCGTTACGCGGAGCGGAC
>CAZEWG010000128.1:0-3258 GCA_964514485.1 uncultured Pseudomonadales bacterium | reverse complement strand
CAACGTGGCCAATGGTGCCCACGTTTACGTGCGGTTTGGTACGTTCAAATTTTGCCTTAGACATTCGAACTCTCTCCCGAAGAATCGCACTCGACTGCGAACCCAAACAGAAAATGGAGCTCATGACCGGATTTGAACCGGTGACCTCTTCCTTACCAAGGAAGTGCTCTACCGACTGAGCTACATGAGCGTCAAAAACTGGCTATACTTTTGACTTGGAGCGGGTGGCGGGAATCGAACCCGCATCATCAGCTTGGAAGGCTGAGGTAATAGCCATTATACGACACCCGCAAATGTAATGGTGGAGGGGGTAGGATTCGAACCTACGAAGGCGGAGCCGTCAGATTTACAGTCTGATCCCGTTGGCCACTTGGGTACCCCTCCATACGAGAACCACGCTAATAGCTCTCGAAAAACCTCTCGCCAAGAAGTGGAGCTGGCGGACGGAATCGAACCCCCGACCTGCTGATTACAAGTCAGCTGCTCTACCAACTGAGCTACGCCAGCCTTATTACCTCTTTCAGCGAGGCCGCTATACTACGGAACTTTTTCGGCGGATGCAACACTTTTGCAGTATATTTGGCGGCGCTCTCCAGGAAATTTCGCACTTACTAACAATTCGTTTACTTTTTGAGCGGCAGCCTCATTCAAATCACCGGAAATGAGCACCCAAAACTCCGTTGCATTCCGCTCCACCTCTATTAAACGCGCATCCAGCCCCTCGGCAATGCGCTGCTCTTGGAGCGAAACCGCTGCGTCACGATTTTTGAAAAGCCCCAACGAGATGCCATTGGCCAGCGGCCCCTGACTTATCAGGAAACTGTCGATCTTGCGGATTTGCTGAAGCTCCCGCAGGACATCTATGGCAGCGTTACGGTCCGCCAAAGGAGGCAGATAAACCCAATAGTCCGGCGCCTTAGCGACCTCCTGCGCCACCACCCGTGCCGCAAGTCCTTCCTGACGCAAAAGCTGGAGCAACTCCTGTGCCTGCCCCTGACCGGCGGCCGGCCCCACCATTAAGCAAAGCGCATCAAGATCTTCAGCTACGACCACCGGTGACGATTCCGGCGGCGACAGCGCGACATTGCCGGCAACCTCGCTGAGCAGCAACAGGGACTTTCCCGCCAACTGGACGGGCTCGGCCGCAGGACGCACTTCATAGTTTTCGTTCAGCCACTGGGCCGCAAACACCAGGAAGTTTAAGAATACTAAGGTCCAAAATACCCAGCGCATGCAGTCATCCTCAACCGGCCGCGTTAGCCATTATTGCAAGTCCATCCAACACCAAATCCTGCTCCAAAAGGCAGGGAAACGGCATCTTGTTTAAGAAAATATCAGCATCCCCACCGGTAAAGAGATGACGATACTGATGGCTCTCCAAGCGGGAGCCGAGAATAGACGCCACCCCCCCGGTTAACGACATCAAAATACCATTGAGTGCGCACTCCGTTGTCGAAATACCCAGGCGAGACTCGCCCTTAAGCTGATCGGTCCGAACGGCATCCGTTCCCATATGGAGGGCTTCACGCTGCAGTCTGAAGCCCGGGATAATCAGTCCGCCCTCATGCAGCCCCGCCCCATTCACATAGTCAATGGTGATAGCCGTACCACAGGAGACCACGCATACACCTTCGGGAAACCGATCAAAGGCTGCCACCATGGCCAGCCACCGATCCACCCCGAGTCGTGTCGGATCCTGGTAGGCACACCTGAGGCGCCCAAATTGTGCCTCGGTGCGCGCCACAAACAGCCTACATCCACGCTCGGTCGCTTGGCGCTCAATCTCATCTACCCAGCGGGCGCCTGCCACACAGGCCACATTCACCTGCGCCAGGTCCAGTAGATCATCCCCCAATGCCGCCAAAGCGAATTCGCTATGGACCACCGCACCACGGGAAGAAACTGTTTGACCTCGTCGTAGCCGCCACTTTATACGGCTATTGCCAATATCAATATCCAGCTGAGCGGTCACAGGCGCCTCACACTGACTTCACCGGCCGCCAACTCAGTCATCCCTTCCGACGTTTCAATCAGCAAATGACCGAATCTGCCAATACCCCTGCACACACCTTCTAGCCGGTTGGGGCCTTGCACCACCACCGGCTGATCTCTTAGACCATCAAGCGCTTCCCAACGGGCTCGGAACGCGCCGAAGCCTTCACGCTCAAATAACTTAACGCCGGGCACCAGGGAATTGATAATGGCTGCGGCCAACTGATTGCGGCTTATCGGTTCAGGCGACTCCTGCACGAGGGAGGTCCAGTCTTGATCAATGCCAGCTCCTTCGTCAGGACGCATCAGCACATTCAATCCCAAGCCAATGACGACATGGCAGGGACCGCCCTGTTCACCATGCACCTCAATCAAAATACCACCCAGCTTTTTTCTCCGAGCCCAAATATCATTGGGCCACTTAAGCTGCAGTGAATCGACCCCATAGGACTTCAGGGCATCCGCCACCATCACCCCCACCGCAAGGCTTAAGCCTTCGAGTGCCGCAAACCCTTCCCGAAAGGTATAACCAAAACTTAAACACAGGTTTTTACCGAAGGGACTCAACCAGTCGCGCCCGCGACGCCCCCGTCCCGAGGTTTGAAACTCCGCCAAACAAAGGTTGCTAATATTCGCCGGTGCCTCCTTGGCCAACGCGAGCACCCGCTGGTTGGTCGATTCCAGAGAGTTGAAGATTTCAAGACCTTGAAGCTCTCCAAGAACCTCTGGCGCTAGCTCAGACTTTAACCGTTCAGTGCAAAGCAGATCCAAAGGCTCGGTTAAACGATAGCCTTTGCCTTTGACACTCTCGACCTCCAGACCAACGTCTTTCAGCTTATCAAGGGTCTTCCAAACGGCGGTACGACTGACCTGCAACCCCTCCCCCAACTCCACGCCGGAATGAAACTCGCCATCGGCCAGCTTGCGAATGAGATAATCTGTTGGATGCATAACACGACACCGCGCTGGAGAGCTACAAAAAGAGCACCATATATAAGAAGAAGAGGGATAAAAAGCAACAATCTTCAAACAGCCAGGGGAGCCCTTTCGGGAGAAGCCGGTGTCGGAGAGCTTTTTGTCAGGCCAGAGAGGCGTCTATAGCGCTATCGCGAGCTCCGTATGCCATCTATTATTGCCGGCGAGATGGCCCGCAGGGTAAAGGGGGCGATTCTTACAGAGTCTCCCGACATTTTCTGCACTGCCTACTGGGGGATTGGCTGCACGGGAACATGCAACGGATGAGGTGTCTTTCAGCATAGAGTATCT
>CAZEWG010000127.1:0-3283 GCA_964514485.1 uncultured Pseudomonadales bacterium | reverse complement strand
ATCAAATGTCGGCGTGAGAATTAACAGAGCTAAGCAATCATTGAAACAACACTTTAAAAAGAACAGCTATGGAAGACTATGAACTTCAAAAAATTTGGAGATTTGTTGATACTAACTTAAAGCATAAATCCGAACAAGAATTGAACTTGCTTCTGACCTCAAAAACAAGGCATACTATCAATAAGTTTCTGGTTCTATTAGGCATTTCACTGCTTACGTGTATCGGTCTTCTGGTCTTTTTGGCAGTCGCTACCTATAGTAGAAAAGGTGATTTAATCTACTTGATCAATAACGCAGTTATTGGGCTGATTACAATAGTATCACTTGTATCTGGCTTGAGGTACTGGGATCTGTTGCACAACAACAAATACAATCAACCATTAAGTGAATGGCTAGGGAATAGGATAAACCTAATATCAAATAAGCTAACAGGTAAAAATAGCTATATCTGGTATCTATTAGTTCCATTGATGAATATTACAATTGGATTGTCTATACATGTGTTGTACGCGCAGAAAACCATGATTGAAGTATTGAACACCGAAGAATCAGTATACGGCTTAATCTTTGGTACTACTATTGGTAGCCTCGTCTCCTTTTATGGAATAAACAAGCTGCGAAGATATCAGCTAAAAAACCTGATGTTTTTAAAAGACCTGCACAGACGCCTGACGTCTGTGCAGTGATAAGTAAACAAGCAATGCTCAGCAACCAAGGATAAACTTTTTATTCTATAACAAGGGTTCTGTACTTAGGGTATTTGACTAAGTACCTTAATTCAAACTCCTTGCGCTCATTGGGTTCAAGCTTAAAATCCCACTTAATCTCCCCTGTATCTGCATTGCGTATTGCACCAGACAAATTCTGAACGCTGACTTCTATTTCCTCAAGTGTGGAAACCGGAACCTGGTCAAGGATTATCATATTAATAGCCTCGTTCTTATTGTTTCTGACAGTGATTTTCCAGGCACGCGTTTCTTCCTTCTTGCTTGTCAGTGTTTTCTTTGTGGTATAATCCTTTATAATCTCACGGTTTACAGACACCCTCTTGTCACGACCAAGCGAGATTTCCAATGTATCTGATACATTACGAAGATCCATTAGTGTCTTGCCTACATAGGTGTTCTCAAAGAATATATTGGCCTCTCCATCCAGAAGGTTATATTTCTCCCAATCCATAACGTTTGCTATCAGGAAGGCTTCCTTATCAATTTTGGGAACACTGTAATACTGATAAAATGCCGGCAACTCGTAATTCTCCATATCTACCGTATAATTCTTGCTGTCTGACTTTATGGTATATGGGGTCTTGATTTCAAAGTCCACCGTCGTTTGATTAACTACCTGCTCTGTCGGAATAGCCAGACTACTAGCTCCTCTTACTTTGATTGACTGCGTATTAACACCGGCTACTTTTCCCTGCATGGCTTGCTCTGCTTTTCGTGAACCAAAGAGACTTCCTGCAACGGCTCCTTGTTGTGATACGTCATCTCCTGCAATACCATAGCCTATTACAACAACTTCCTCGAGATTAAACTCTTCGGGTTCGAGAACAACATTCATTACAGAGCCGGAAATAGGCAGGTTTTTTTGAGTCATACCTATAAAAGAGTAGGTCAGTTGACTGGCATTGGCCGGGATAGTAATAGAATATTTTCCGTCCATATCTGTTATCGCTCCAATTGAAGTTCCTTCAACCATAACTGTTGTTCCGGGCAATGGTAAACCAGACTCATCAACAACTACTCCACTTACACTATTGGGTGATGCCAGTTTGCTATATGTGGGAGGAGCAACATTGTAGTTGAGCAAATATGTTATGAGCCTGGGGGCTAACCCGGACACGTTCGGGTTAGCAGACGAGAATTTAAGCCTGACATTATTCCAGTCAACCTTGGTATCCTGCCTTACATTAGCTTTGTAAACCAACTGAATAGGCTCATTTATATTCTTTGCACGAATATCATAAGATGGAAACCATCCGGCATTTGCAACCAGATAGGTCAGTTCAAATGCATAGCTCTTAGTCAGTTTCGCATCTACTTTTACCAGGATTTCCCCCGAAGGATATTCTTTCTGGCTGGTCAATGTCCTTATCTGGTTTTCCAAATCTGTCTTATGATCATTTAAGGACTTCAGAGTTTTGTTGCGCTCAATCTCCTTCATCTTTAAGGAGGTCAGTTTGTTGCTATAGAAATCGGAAGCCTGTTGAAGATTAACAACGCTAACCTGCTCATTCTTTCCGCCAATATTTCTGTTTTCCTGTAGAAATTCAAGCTCGTCGCTGATGATTGACAGGTAGGTGTTTTCAATGTCGATTTCTTCCTGAATATCCTCAAGCTTTTGCTCCAGGTTTTTCATCTCAGCTGACTTCTCGGCTTTATCCAAATAATTCTGCTGATGATTGACAGATAACACAGTAATATCACCTTCCGCCTTAACCTGTATGCTCTTGACATCAATAAAGGGAGAAAGATTGACAAACTTAATGATGGAGGTTCCCTTAAGCAGGTCAACATTTTTTTTCCTCATGATTTGTGCCCCTTCAAGGAATACAGTTACCTCACAAACATCTGTTTCAACTTCCTTTATAGGAATTTCCTGTGAATATACATTGCTGAAAACCAGGCTTAGCAGCAATAAATATAATTTTCTCATTTCGTAAAACTTAATTATATACCTACTATATCAAGGTTGTATATTAAAATTTACAGCCTATCACAAGTCTCATATAGTTGTTCTCTAGTTTTCCAATTTTCTGCACAGTAACGTTTGAGTTGTCTTACTACCTACTGTTTCAGCTTCAAATTCGTTGGGAAAAAGTATTGTTGTCTGAGAACTAAGGGTCATAGTTTTTGCTACTGCAATAACCAATGTACTTGAAGATCATCATCCTTGGCATGACTGATCGAAACGTTGCAGTGCTTAATGGCATCTTTATACTGCCCTTTTGAGGCATAAGACAAGGCAATCTCATAATTGGCCAGATCTGAGGTCTTATCAATATTTAGAGCTGCCTTGTACATGACAATAGCCTCATCAAACTTGCCCATGTCATGAAGCTCAATACCTTGAGAAACAAGTTCGGAAACTATGCTATTCTGCCCGATAAGGCTTGATGCAAGCACAAGACAGAATGCCAGCGAGTAGATTTTTTTCATAGTTGGAGTGTTAAGGTTTGGGTGGCATAAAGGGATTTATCTGTCTGTTTGACTTTCACCTATTTAACTGTTCCACTGTCTGCTTTACTGCCTGCTCATTAGTGGTAGGTTGGAAGCTGAAA
>CAZEWG010000126.1:0-3460 GCA_964514485.1 uncultured Pseudomonadales bacterium | reverse complement strand
CAACCCCCAGCCCCTGTTCGTACATCGCGCCCAGGTTCACGATCGCTCGCGGCGCCCCCTTTTCCGCTGCAGATGTCAGCCATTGCAGCGCCAAAGGATAACTACGCTCCACTCCGATTCCATCTAGATAAAACATCCCCAACAGGGTTTGGGCGCCCACATTTCCCTCTGCCGCCGCCATCATCAATCGTTCGATATCCATTGTACTGCCCTTGGCCTGCTCTTTGACTTATTGGCAGGAATACTCTGTTTATCGAGGTGTTTCAATCTTTGTCGTGAAGTCCGTGGGGTATTTGATGGGACGCTGATAAAAGTCTGCACCAGATGTGCCTGACTTCTTGGACGTTATAACAGGCGAACATTAGTATTTGTCTCGTATGGATTTGTACAGCGGGATCAAGGAAGGAGATCTCATGAACCACAATAAAACTATTCTGTGTGCCAGTTCTTTGGTTCTCTTCTACGGGCTTGCCGCTTGTAGTGGCGGAAGCTCCTCCTCTGATGATTCCAAGCCTGGCCCTGCCCTCCTCCAGGGTCAGGTCGCCCACGGCGTGGCAACCGACGCCCTTGTTCGAGCCGTACGGGCTGATACCGGAGAAGAGCTGGCCACCACACGCACGGATGAAGACGGTTCTTACCAGTTAACGCTGAACTACGATGGTCCTGTTCTGCTGACGGCAGAAACCGACGAAAACACTCTCCTGCGCTGCGACTCCTTACTACCAGAAGGTTGTGGAGATTTTCCCGCAGTCAGTGCTGATGACGTCAATCAAAATGGAGTGATCGACCTGGGCGAAATCTATCAGCCAGGACAGGACCATTTCCAATTGCAGAGTTTTATTCCCTCCTCCCGCCCTGGGCAAAATGCGCCGATAACCATCAGCCCGCTGACTCATGCTACCTGGGCGCTGGTTCAACGCTCAGGCAATCTTTCCGAGGCCGATTTCAAGCGTGCCCAGAGCCAGGTTAACAACCTGTTCGGGATGGACGGCGACCACAACCATGGAACGATCAGTCCCCGCTCCTCCACCCTGACAGCCGAAGACCGCAACCGGATTGCCCATAGTGCCGTTGCAACAGCGTTGAACAGTTGGGCTTATCAACAGCCGGACGGTTACCGACATGCTGTGGAACGTTTTGCCACTGCGATCGCCAACAACCAGTTGCCGGGTTATACCTCCGACCCTCGCCAACTCAGCCTCAGCGGCATCATGAAACTGGCTGAAACGGCGCTACAGCGTGCTGCACATGAACAGACCGGCTGGCCCATTTCTGACTTGGTTGCCCGCTTCGGGATTCTCCAGCATATCGGCGTCGATCACGGCGAAAATCCGGTGCCACTACCAAACCATGACACGGATTACCTGGGCTTCCCCCAAGAACGGCTTGCGAAAGGCAAGCGTCTGGTTTCCGACTTGCGCTCTTGGGCCTATAGCCTGATGGATGAACTGAATACCGATAACGACAAATACTCTGCCCGACTGCTGGACCTGGAGCAGCTTGCCAACGTTCTGGAACAACAACACCCGTTAATGGAGGACGCTTACCGCCTGTTTGGCATGCCCTCCAATCGGATATTCGAACGGATCTGGAGCGATCTCTATCCCTGCCTGGCAGCCAGCGCCATGGCTTTGCAAGCCAACGAGGTCATCCTGCAACCCTCACTGTGCCCCACCCTCAATCTCACTGGCAATTGGGTAGAGCTACAGGGCCAACTGTTTGACAAAAATGGCTTGGTCATCAGTGAGATCCACACTCTCAAAGTCGAGAGGCTTAACCTCGATGATTCCGGAGAGGCGGAATTCAGCTTTTCCGGCAAACTGACCGATCAAAACGCCGGGGTCAGCCTTACCGTGGCTTCTGCTCGTTGGCAGTATCGCCTCAAACCAGGTCAGACTGAGTTGTCCGACGACTGGAACTCGGCCCAAGATCAACTCCAGACCACCAGCCTGGAAAGCACCATCGTCCTGGCAGACCAGCAGCCTGCCGAACGACAAACTCAGTATCAGGGAAGCTGGCATCTTTCACTGGATTCAGGCAACGACGCTCCACCCACAGCCCGAGGAATGGCGGACGGCATCTTAAGCTCGCCCCATGGCACACTGAGCGGTGTCTTCAGCAGCGAGTTGCAACGATATTCCAAGGGCAGCAAACATAAAAATGATATCCGTACTGCCAGCCTGGCGTTCCAAGGTATCTTGCATAGCCAGTCCGGTGATCTCATGACCGGAACCCTGCAGGTTGACAGCAATGACCTCAATGATCTCGACGACACTCCTCCGCTGAGTGTCAGCTTTGACGGGAAACTCGAAAGCCTCACCGGCAGCACCTTTGAGGGCAGTCTCAAATTGATGTCCGATGCTCCCCATTATGGAGAGCCTACAGTACCTTCGAATTGGTTTGGGTGGTGGCACGTCGAACAGATCGGAAAGTCGGTCACCTCTGGGCTAAAGTTGCTGGATTTCAGCGGCAAGGTCACCACGGCGACCGATGAGTACCTGCTGTTGCGCGCCTATCTCAACATTCATAATCCAGGCAACCTGGTCAGCAGGGAATCAATCCGGGAGTGGAGTTTCGGCACCTGGGAGGACATGCTAGACGGTAGTCCGGAAAGGTTTTCCCGCTTCTCTGCCACACTGCTCTTCGAAGAGGGCATACAGGGGCGCGAAAACAGCTGGGTGTCCCTCTCACTAGATCGCACCGGCTATCGAGAAGCCTCGGCAGAGCTACGCCTGAGCTCCAATCTGGCCAGCGACTGGCGCTCCATGACTTTACGATACGATTATTTGGGTGCTTTGGAGAACCCAACCCAATTCTTCAGCTTCATTAACCAAAATGGCGCTAAGTTAAAAATGGATGTCGCTTGCGAAGCCTCCAGTGAACGCCCCCTGCGCAACTGCAAGAACCCGCTAAAGAACCTCAAGGGATCTCTGCTGGTGGACGGGGAAAGCGTCGGACATCTGCAAATGTTGGATAATCGTCTGCTCAAGGTGACCTACAGCGACGGCCAATTTGAAACCCTACAATAAGAACCGGCTAAGCCGAACGACCCACCCGGACGTGGTCAACAAATATGAAGCATGTTCTGCCACACGCAGCGGCGCATGGATCAGCGCCGCTGTTCCCTTGGCGGCCTCCAGCTAACCGGCTTACCGCTTTTAATCTACTGCGGGCTTTCTACCTGGTGTTCTGGCTCTGGCCAAGCTCGGCCCTTGGAGCTGACTATGGTGTTTATACCAGCCTGAACACCATGACTTTCAGCGAAATCGCACCCATTGATCAAATTGTTGACAATGAGCCCATCGACTTCAGCAACGGCGAACTGATATTTACCTACAATCGCTTCGAGCTGGGGTTTAGCTGGAAAAACCTGCGCGTCGGTTACCTGGCCCGTTACGACTATCGATTAGAATTCAGTGAGGATACGGCCCGCTTTTACTTTGAAGAGGAAGGCGCCGGC
>CAZEWG010000125.1:0-3547 GCA_964514485.1 uncultured Pseudomonadales bacterium | reverse complement strand
GAACTCTATTGCGAGCAGCTGCGCAGCCATCCGCAGCGGCAACTGGCCCTGGACTATCTGGCCCGGCGCGGACTGGATGAAGACATCATCGAGCGCTACCAGATCGGCTTCGCGCCAGCCGGCGCCTCGCTTCTCACCCAAAACGCCTCGCCGCAGCAGCTAAAAGCCCTGCTGGAAGCCCGCATCGTGCTGGAGCGGGAGGGTCGTCAGTTTGACCTGTTCCACAACCGGATCATGTTTCCAATCCGGGACCGTCGCGGCAAAACCATCGCCTTTGGCGGACGTACCCTGGGCAATGACCGCAGCAAATATATCAACTCGCCGGAGTCACCGGTCTTCCACAAAAGCAGCCACCTCTATGGCCTGTTTGAAACCCTGAAAATCGATCGCCAGCTATCCCAGCTGGTGGTGGTGGAAGGCTATATGGATGTGGTGTCGCTGGCCCAGTTCGGCATCCACTACGGGGTGGCCACCCTGGGTACGGCCACCAACCAGGAAAGCATCAGCAACCTGCTTCGGCAAAGCCAGGATATCGTGTTCTGCTTCGATGGCGACCGGGCCGGTTTTGAAGCCGCCCGCAAGGCCCTCAATAACTGTCTGCCGCAGCTGGCCGATGGCATGAATATCCGCTTTCTGATGATGCCGGAAGGTGAAGACCCGGATACCCTGGTGCGCCGCGAAGGCACCGAGGCCTTTCGCCAGCGCCTGGAAAAAGCCCGGCCACTGTCGCTGTTTTTCTTTGACCTGCATAGCGAAGGGCTGAACCTGGAGCTGTCCGAGCACAAGGCCATTTTAAAAACCCGGGCCGAGCCTCAACTGACCCAGATCAGCGCCCCCACCCTACGCAACGCCATGCGGGATCAGCTGCGGGCCTTGACCGATGCCTTCTTTGCCCGCAAGCAACAGTTTCAAAAGCGACGCCAGCACCAGGACCGCCCCCGGGAGGCCCGCGCCGACGTGGTGCTCAACCTGGGGTTGTTTATCTGCCTGTCGCTGTATTATCGACCCCAGAACTGGCCGCAATTCGCCCCGTTGCTGGAGATGGAACTGGAGGCTTCTGATTTTCGCAAAGCCCAGAACTTTGTCCGATACCTGAAAGAGCATCAGATTCAGAATCAGCTATCCTTATTAAAAAGGCTGGCCACCGATCCCCAGGCCCGCGCCCAGTTCGGCAGCTATTTCGATGGTATAGAGCTGTTGCCCGATGCGGAAAAGGCCGAAGCCGAGGCCCTGGCCTCGCTCAAAAGCTTTGAAAAACTATGGCGCGGAGAGCGTCAAACCGCTCTGGTTGAAAAAATAAAGTCGTTCGGCTCCCTGACGGATGAAGAAATGGCCGAACTTAGGCGTCTAACTACTGCCAGCCCCTCTGAGGCCGGCGAGATTTAACGAGTCTGGCTTGTCAGGCCTTGAAGTTTTGCACCCGAGACACCACATAGTCTGGGATATAGCAGATTCTGGCCATTCAAGCTATAATAGTCGATTATTTTTTGTCCTTTCCGCCACCAGTTTTGCAGGGTGAATATGTCTGGCAACTCCCAAAAGTCCCGTCTAAAAGATCTTATCGCCCGAGGTAAAGAACAAGGTTATCTCACATACGCAGAAGTTAACGACCACCTGCCCGAAGATATTGCCGATCCTGATCAGGTCGAAGACATTATCGGCATGATCAACGACATGGGGATCCAGGTTGTCGAAGTAGCACCGGACGCGGACACTCTGCTCATGACCGACAGCGACACAGCCGATGAAGCTGCCGCTGCCGAAGCCGCCGCCGCTCTTGCCGCTGTTGAGAGCGACGCCAGCCGTACCACGGACCCTGTGCGCATGTACATGCGTGAAATGGGCACGGTCGAACTGCTCACCCGTGAAGGTGAGATTCAGATCGCCAAGCGGATTGAAGAAGGCCTGCGCGATGTCATGGCTGCCCTCGCCTATTACCCGGGTACTGTGCAAGGCATTCTGGATTCCTATGACCGGATCACCAGCGAGGAAGAAGCTGGCCGTCTAAGCGATATCCTGACCGGATACCTCGATCCCGATACCGACGACAACATTCCCGCTGACTCCGACGCCGAGTTCGAATTGCCCGCGGCTGAATCCAAAGCCAAGGACGAGGAAGAAGACGAGGAAGAAGAGGACGATTCCTCCAGCGACGACGAAACCGAGAGCGGCCCTGATCCCGAAGTGGCCCGCATTCGCTTTGGCGAGTTGCGCGACCAGCTGGAAAAAGCCCGTGCCGCCATTGAAAAGCATGGCCGTGCTTCCAAGCAGGCCCAGGAAGAACTCGAAGCCCTGGGACGCATTTTCGCACCGTTCAAGCTGAATCAGCGTCAGTTTGATACCCTGGTGAGTGATATCCGCAGCACCAATGATGCGATCCGCGGCTACGAGCGCGATATCATGCGCATCTGCACCCGCGACTGCAAAATGCCGCGCAAGGATTTCATCAAGCAGTTCCCGGGCAATGAAACCAACCTGAAGTGGACCGACGAGCTGATCGCCAAGAAAACCGATTATGCCGCCGCCATTGCTGCCCGTCAGGAAGAGCTGGTGCGCCTGCAGCGCAAGGTCCTGCAAATCGAAAACGAAGTGGGCCTGAGCATTCCGGACATCAAGGAAATCAACCGCCGCATTTCCATCGGTGAAGCCAAGGCTCGCCGCGCCAAGAAGGAAATGGTGGAGGCCAACCTGCGTCTGGTGATCTCCATTGCCAAGAAGTACACCAACCGCGGCCTGCAATTCCTGGATCTAATTCAGGAAGGCAACATCGGCCTGATGAAGGCGGTGGACAAATTCGAATACCGCCGTGGTTACAAGTTCTCGACCTATGCCACCTGGTGGATTCGTCAGGCCATTACCCGCTCCATTGCGGACCAGGCCCGCACCATCCGGATTCCGGTGCACATGATCGAAACCATTAACAAGCTCAACCGCATCTCCCGTCAGATGCTGCAGGAAATGGGTCGCGAGCCCACGCCGGAAGAGCTTGGCAAGCGCATGGACATGCCCGAGGACAAGGTTCGCAAGGTGCTGAAAATCGCCAAGGAGCCGATCTCCATGGAAACCCCGATCGGTGATGATGAAGATTCACATCTGGGCGATTTTATCGAGGACACCATGGCGCAATCGCCGGTCGACTCCGCCACCAGCGAAGGCCTGCGGGAAGCGACCCGCAAGGTACTGGCCGGCCTGACCGCACGGGAAGCCAAGGTGCTGCGGATGCGTTTCGGAATCGAGATGAATACCGACCATACCCTGGAAGAAGTCGGCAAGCAGTTCGACGTTACCCGGGAGCGGATTCGTCAGATCGAAGCCAAGGCGCTGCGCAAACTGCGTCACCCCAGCCGTTCCGACCATCTGCGCAGTTTCATCGACGAGTAGTCGCTGTAACTTGTTGTTCTCCACGGGCGCCTCTCGCTATAATGGCGCCCGTTCCGTTTCTGAAAGCCGCGATTCCTGCGGCTTTGCTCCGGGCCTATAGCTCAGCGGTTAGAGCAGAGGACTCATAATCCTTTGGTCGTAGGTTCAAATCCTACTGGGCCCACCA
>CAZEWG010000124.1:2062-3560 GCA_964514485.1 uncultured Pseudomonadales bacterium | reverse complement strand
GCACTACTCGGCGTGGCAAACAAAAAAGCCAACCCGGTGGCCCGGATTGGCTTTTGGTGAAGGCGGCGAAAAGGGGATCCGATTCGCCGTTCGTTGAGAAAGTTAGTAGGACCAACCTTCAATCTTGGACTCCCAGAGCGCTTCCAGGTCCGGAGATTTCCAGGAGAGCAGAACTCTGTCGTCTTCTATGGCAGCAATTGCCACTTCAATCCCACCTTCGCCAGTGATCAGGGCGGTACCGGCGGAATTGCGTGTCCACTCCCCGGTGAAGGAGGCTTTTTGATTGGCAGCGCTGACCTTCACCGAGCCTATGCTGGTGTCTGTCTCACTGTCGTAAACCGTGGTTTCAGAAAATGCGAAGTGGTAGGTTTCTGCTGAGCCATCGGCAAACTTAACGGCAATGCTGAACTCGGCTCCGAGCAGGTCATCCTCGTCAAAGTCGCCGATGTCACGAACCACACGAATGGTGCCAAGCTTACCCTTTGCATGCAGTTCAACCGGGAAGCTGCCAATGCGAATAAATGTGTAGGTGCCTTCGTTCGCGTCAATGAAGTTCAGGTCACCCCAGGGGGTGATGATTAGACGTTCGCCTTCGTTGTCTGAGGGATTTTCCTTGTTGAAGAGGCCGCCTTCGCCATCAGTATCTACATGGGCGCTGAGAGGGTAGAAATTATTGCCATCCAGTTTATAGGTGCCGAACTCACCGGAGAGAGGCTGATTTGGCGCATTGCCGTAGTTTTCCTGGTTGTTGGTATGGGCGATCGCGTATTCAGAACCTGACAGGAAGGTGAGGATATTTTCGTTATCCCTACCGTTGGGATCACCGCCAGCGCCGTCATCCAAATCTTCCCACAGGTACCAGCCCCCGATAAGAGGATTGGTCTCACTTGTCACACGGGTGAATCGGACCTCGTCCTCGTCCTCGCCATCGCTATCCACAATGGTCAACGTCAGTGTATTGCCAGCAAGTTTGGCCGCGGTGACCGTGGAACGGTCGTGCCAGAGCCCGCCTGAACCGTCTGACTCAAGCACTTCGGAAACTTCGAATTCGCTGGTTTTGGTATCCCAGCGATAAGTCCCGAATTCTACGGAGCCGGCAGTTTGGGAGCCACTATCAGCCGACTCGTCGCTGTGCTCGTGGATGATGATATAGTCATCGTCATCAAAGAAGGTCAACACGTTACGCTTTCTATCACCTTCGCTAAACACCCAGCTACCCAGAAGCATGGAGCGTAAGGTTTGACCAAAGTGTTCATTGGCTTTGTCTTCATCGACCAAGACAAGATTTTCGTCAATATTTTTCAGGATGCCAGCAACCTCGGTATCGAAGCTCTCATCCTCTAGCTTCAGTTCGGCGCCGATAAAATGGTCCGCAGCATCTTTCCGGATTGTGATGCCATTGCTCGGATCACCATCGGCATCCAGAGTTTGCAGAATTTGCAGGATATTGGTTTGAAGGGTGGTCTTGCCATTGGCGATATCTGCCGGTGTGACAATG
>CAZEWG010000124.1:0-1962 GCA_964514485.1 uncultured Pseudomonadales bacterium | reverse complement strand
CCGCCACCGCAGGCAGCAATTGCCAGTGAGGTCGCCAGAATTAGAGCACTTTTTCGAAATGGCAAAGTCATGGAATACACTCCAATAATTGTTTCTCAGCTATGCGATATCCCTGCTACTACTGCTTCGCCTATGGCCGTAGCGGATAGCTTTGAGTGTAGTCGTTATTCGAGTGTTTTCTAGCCGGTTTCGAGGGCGTTTGTAACCTTCTGAATTGACCGGAAATTCGGGAGGTCTCATCAGCAGGGCACGGCTCTGGGGAGCCTCTGCGATGCCCTCAGAGCCGTCAGAAGTGGTGGGTCACCGCGCCGGGCGACGGATGGTTTTGCGCAGCTCATCCACGGAAATCGCGCCGGCGACCGAGCTGGCGTGACTGCCGGGCAATGGCTGCTGGAGGATGTGGCCCTTGATCTTGCCGATCACGTGCATCTCACAGGGTTTGCAGTCAAATTTGAGGGTCAGCACCTCATCGCCATGCACCAACTGCATGGGGGCCACCTTGGTGCGCACCCCGGTCACGCCTTTGGCCTGTTTGGGACAGAGGTTGAAAGAGTAGCGCAGGCAATGCTTGGTGATCATCACCGGCACTTCGCCGGTTTCTTCGTGGGCTTCGTAGGCGGCGTCAATCAGTTGCACGCCGAACCGCTGATAAAACGCCCGGGCTTTCTCGTTGTAAACATTGGCGAGAAACGTCAGGTGTGACTCCGGATAGACCGGCGGTGGCACGCTGACCGGTTTGCGCTGGCCCCGGGGATGGCTGGCGACGCGGGCGTCGGTTAACTGCTCGATCAGGTCGCGGCGCAGGGCCTTGAGCTGGGAGTTGGGAACAAAGGGGATAAACGACGCCTCTGTTTTGACATCCACCGCATGATACAGGGTGGTCCCCAGCTGGCGGAGTAAATCCTGCAGTTGCTCCAGGGCCTGCTCCGGCTTTTTCGCCGGCTCAAAGGGGCCGGACAGCTCAGCACTGACCGTCACGCCTTCCTCGCTGGTGGCCGTGACCGTTAGTTGCTGATCGCTGAGGGCCACCTGCCAGCTCACACCAACCCGGCGCTCCGCGGACGTCTTCTGTAGTGCCTGTTGCCAGTTATGGTCCAGGTTGCGGTTCAGCGTCTGGTGGGGGCGGGCGCGACGCAAGGCTTCCGGCAGCTCGTTGGGTTCGATACGGTACTTCCAGCGGGGCTGGCCGTCTTCCTCGTAGCGGGCAAGCTCTTGCACAATATTGGCCCGAAAGCCCACTACTTCCCGTTTGACCAGCAGGTTCAGCCCGTCGCCATTGGACAGGGGCTCGTGGGTCACGGCTACCAGATCCTGTTTGCGGACTTCCAGCAGTTCACCCACCGCCAGGCCGGTAAAGGTCGGTGAATCAAAGGCGCCGATATCCACCTTGCGGTCATTGACGAAGTAATCGGTGCTGCCCCGGTGGAAGGTTTTGTCCGGGTCGGGAACGAAGAAATGGGCGGTATGGCCGCTGGACGCCCGGGCCAGGTCGGGGCGGTCGGCGAGAATCTCGTCCAGGCGCTGGCGATAGTATGCGGTGATGTTTTTGACGTAGGCCATGTCCTTGTAGCGCCCTTCAATCTTGAAGGAGCGGATGCCCGCATCCACCAGGGCGCGTAGGTTGGCGCTCTGGTTGTTGTCTTTCATGGACAACAGGTGTTTCTCATAGGCTACAACCCGACCCTGGTCGTCTTTCAGGGTATAGGGCAGGCGACAGGCCTGGGAACAGTCACCCCGGTTGGCGCTGCGCCCGGTTTGGGCATGGGAGATATAGCACTGGCCGGAGAATGCCACGCACAGCGCGCCATGGATGAAAAACTCCAGCGGCGTGTCCACCTGCTCATAAATGGCACGGATTTCCGGCAGGCTCAGCTCGCGGGCCAGGACCAGCTGGGAGAAGCCCGCCTGGCCCAGGAATTTGGCTTTTTCCAGGGTGCGGATATCGCACTGGGTACTGGCGTG
>CAZEWG010000123.1:0-3572 GCA_964514485.1 uncultured Pseudomonadales bacterium | reverse complement strand
GCTTGAACGCTTGAACGCTTGAACGCTTGAACGCTTGAACGCTTGAACGCTTGAAAATGTTACCCGGACAGACCGCCAGAAAGACCTGCAGGCTTCAGGTCAGCGCCAAACGGAGCTCTTCAATCCGCGACAGTCGCTCAATTTCACTGTACGGCTCGCTATAGGGCGAACCCCACACCGGCGCCGGCCAGCAAGGATCGGTCTTGTAACGGACGATATGATGCACATGCAGTTGCGGCACCATATTCCCCAGTGCCGCCACATTGAGCTTGTCGCCTTGATATAGCTCCATCAGCTTGCGCCCAACCAGGGATGACTCCCGGATAAACTGCACCTGCTGCTCTTCGCTCAGCTCATGGATTTCCCGGATATCCGGAACCTGCGGCACCAGAATCAACCAGGGAAAGTGCCGGTTATTCATTAACAACACCCGGCACAGGGGCAGGCGGATAACCTCCAGCGTATCCTGCTGCAGGCGCTCATGTAATTCAAAATGGCTCATTTCCGCCTCCTCCCCTTTCTTTCACGAAGATTGCTTTCACGAAAACTGCTTTCACGAAGGTTGTTTCACACTCAGGCCACGGCCGATGCCGTAATACTGAATCCCACGGGCCGCCAGCAGTTCCGGATCATAAAGGTTACGACCGTCAAAAATAACAGGCTGCTTGAGGCATTCTTTGATCAGATTGAAATCCGGCGAACGGAATTCTTTCCACTCGGTGCAAATCACCAGAGCATCGGCTCCCTTCAGTGCCTGTTCCTTGGTTCCACAGAGCATCAGCCGTTCTTCATCGGCATAGATGCGCTGGGTTTCTTTCATGGATTCAGGGTCAAAGGCCTGAGCCCGGGCACCGGCGGCCCATAGCGCCTCCATCAGATAACGGCTAGGTGCTTCGCGCATATCGTCGGTGTTGGGCTTGAAGGCCAGCCCCCAGATCGCCACCACCTTGCCTTCCAGCTCGCCGTTAAAGAAATCCCGCACCTTTTCAAACAGCCGGTGCTTTTGCCTGGCATTCACCGCCTCCACGGAACTGAGCAAGGTCGCCTCAAAGCCAATGCCCTGAGCGGTGCGTACCAAGGCCTGGACATCCTTGGGAAAACAGGAACCGCCGTAGCCACAACCGGGATAAATAAAGTGATAAC
Organism: uncultured Pseudomonadales bacterium; assembly: GCA_964514485.1. Lineage (GTDB taxonomy): Bacteria > Pseudomonadota > Gammaproteobacteria > Pseudomonadales > Oleiphilaceae > JAEZAA01. Next base: position 2,429 of record CAZEWG010000123.1, on the reverse strand, counting down.
CGATCCGGGGGTCGGAGCCGATCCCCAGACGCACCGCCTCGATATCCGCCCCCACCTGCTCGGCCAGGTTGGCAATCTCGTTCATAAAGCTGATTTTGGTCGCCAGCATGGCGTTGGCCGCATACTTGGTCAACTCTGCCGAGCGGATATCCATGAATACCATGCGGTCATGATTACGGTTAAAAGGCATATAGACTTCACGCAACAACGCCGCCGCTCTATCGCTATCCGTCCCGACCACAATCCGGTCAGGCTTCATGAAGTCATTGATGGCGGCCCCCTCTTTCAGAAATTCAGGGTTGGAGACCACATCAAATTCCAGATCCACTTGCCGCCGCCGAAGCTCTTCGGCAATCGTGCGGCGAACTTTATCGGCGGTACCGACCGGCACCGTGGACTTGTCCACCACCACCTTATAGTCGCTCATGTACTGGCCAATGCTCCGGGCCACCGCCAGCACATACTGCAAATCGGCCGAGCCGTCCTCGTCCGGCGGCGTACCAACGGCGATAAGTTGCAGCTCGCCATGTTCGACTGCAGCTTCCACATCGGTGGTAAACTGCAGGCGCCCGGCTTCGAAGTTATGCTTAACAATCGGCTCCAGGCCCGGCTCAAAGATCGGGATCATCCCGTTTTTCAGGCCTTCAATCTTTTTCTCGTCCACATCCATGCACAGCACGTGATGGCCTGCATCGGCCAAACACGCACCTGTCACCAAGCCCACGTACCCTGTTCCAAAGATCGTGATTTTCATGGCAGTCCCTTATTGTCGCCGCCCAAGTAGACGGCTGTAGTCGTCCAGAATAAACGTTAACTACGCTGACGCCGTTGCCATTCGGCTTCCCATTTCAGAGCCGTCTCCACAATGACATCAAGATCATCAAAATCAGGAGTCCATCCCAAGACCTGTTTAATCCGAGAATTCTCAGCGGTTAACGCGGCCGGGTCGCCCGCCCGGCGGCCACTTTCCTCCACCGGGAAGTTCACGCCTGACAAACGCTTAACCGCATCAATCACCTCACGGACGGTGAAGCCGCGACCATAACCGCAGTTCAGGACCTCCGAGGCGCCGCCTTCGCGCAGATAATCCAGGGCAATCACATGAGCCTTGGCCAGATCCTCCACGTGAATGTAATCCCGGATACAGGTACCGTCGCGGGTGTCATAATCGGTGCCGAAGATTTTCATCCCCGGCCGCACACCGTTGACGCATTCACAGGCCACCTTGATCAAATGGGTCGCTTCAGGCGTGGCTTGTCCTAATTTGGTATCCGGGTTGGCACCGGCCACGTTGAAGTAACGCAGGATCACATGACGCAAGGGGCTGGCGTTGGACAGATCCATGATCATCCGCTCGCTCATCAGCTTGGAAGCGCCATAGGGGTTGATCGGCGCCAGGGGCGTATCCTCGGTCAAGGACACCACATCCGGCATTCCATACACGGCAGCGGTGGAGGAGAACACCAGTTTGTCCACGCCAAACTGATCCATCACACTGAGCAGATTGAGGGTGTTGCGGGTGTTGTTGCTGTAATACTTGAGGGGATTTTCAACGGATTCAGGAACCACGATATTAGCGGCGAAGTGCAATACCGCATCAAACTTGTGGCGGGCGAACACCAACTCCAGCTGATCCCGATCCGCCAAATCCCCCAGTACGAACTCACCGTGCTGGATGGCCCAGCGGTGTCCGGTCGAGAGATTGTCGTAGACCACCAGATCATGGCCGGCCTCGCCTAACTGCCTGGCCACATGACTACCAATGTAGCCAGCACCGCCTGTCACTAACAATTTCATACTCAGTCCTTGTTTTTTATCTGATTGAGTAGCCTTTAAAAGCGTCACTCTCACCCTTGCTGATCCTTCAGCCTGCAATACTATAGCTGGCTGCCTGACAGCACCACAGCGCCTTTATACCCCGGCCTTACGGTTGAGGCGGCGCTCCCGGAAAAATGAACTCATCACCTCTGCACATTCCTGTGCCCGCACGCCGCTTTCAACCTCAATCCGCCAGTTCATCCAAGGCTGCTCCAACACCTGGGCACGACTCGCCACTGCCCCGGCCTTGGGCTCGGAAGCGCCATAGATTAACTTGGAAATACGGGCATGAATCAAGGCCCCGGCACACATGGTGCAGGGTTCCAGGGTGACATAAAGCACCGCCCCCGGCATGCGATAGTTTCCGAGGCGGGCAGCGGCTTCACGCAATGCCTGGACTTCGGCATGAGCCGTGGGATCATGAGCGGAAATGGGCCGGTTCCATCCCCGACCAATAACTTCGCCATCAAGCACAACCAGGGCACCGACCGGAACTTCGCCGGCGGCCGCTGCCTGCTTGGCCAGTTCCAGTGCCTGCCCCATCCAGTATTCATGGTCTGGCACGGTTTCTTTGCTGGCGGCCAGTTCTTTGCCCAGGCTCATCTCGCCCC
>CAZEWG010000122.1:0-3573 GCA_964514485.1 uncultured Pseudomonadales bacterium | reverse complement strand
GAAAATCTTTGCCGGAAGATTGATCAAAGCAAGGATGTTGGGCGGTCGCCTTGCTGTTGCTTCGACTCACCTTAGAACAATAAGAGAACCGACCATGATAAGGACATTTCCAAAGGCTCTTTCCGGCGCCTTGATCGTTGCCGCCTTTGCCGGAGGCTTTTACCTTCTGCAAAGCCCTTCCCTGACGGAACAGCCGGCCTCTGCCGAGTCTAGCGACGACCCGATGACCACTCCGGTGCAGGATAGCGCCACCAGTTTTGCCCAATACCAGGCCTTCGCCAGTCACCTGGAAAGCCAGATTCCCAGTTTGCACCCTCTTAGAGTCAGTCACCCCCTCCGAACCACTGAGCAGGGCGACCTGATAATTTCAGCCGAGGTACGTGAACTCTTTGAGCACTTCCGGAGCAGCCTTGGCAAGGACGGCCAGGATATCATCAAGGCCCGGCTGGCCCAGTACCTTGCCGACAGCCTGCCTTCCAGCGCAGCCTTACAGGCCTGGACGCTCTTGGAGCAGTACCTGAGGCTTCAGGTTGAACTGTCCGCCTTACCCCCACACGATGGCACAGTGGAAGATATCCGCCGATTGATCGACCAGCGTCAGGCACTCGCCCAAGACCGGTTGGGCATGGAAGCCGCCGAAGCCTTCTATGGCATCGAGCATCGCTATGAAGTCTATATGCTGTCACGCCGGGCGCTTCAGGAAGACCCGAGCCTGAGCGACAGTGACCGTCAGCAGCGCATGGCCCTGCTGGAGTCGAGCCTGTCGCCCTCGCTGAAGCAGGCGATGGCGGCCATGGCCGCTCAAGCGGCCCGGCCTCAGCCTTAACTGGGGTTTAATCAGGGTTTGAGCCGGCTCAGTCAAAGGGCTGCGGGTTCCATTTCCGATCCCGCCGCCAGACGGAGTCCGGCACATAGAGCACGGTGCCTGTTCGGGCTCGTTCCAGGCAGGCTTCGTAATCAGGTGGCGCCAGCTTTTGGCATTCCAGACGCTCGGAAGCCTGGATGTCCGACTCGTTGAACTCCGACGTGGCACAGGCCGCCAGCAGCCCCAAACTCGACAGCAGTAAAAGAGTCTGCAGGCCCTGAGAGGTTGCGAGGTATTTACGCATGGGGTTACCTCCAAACACTGGTATAATGGCGCTTTTCTCCGCAATGAGTACTGGCCGTGGCGAACGAACAATCCAATCCCTGGGGTAAAGCACGCCCCAAAGCAACTGAACCGCAGCCTCACGAGGAGGCACCAGCCAAGCCCGAGCGCCGTCCCGGCTCCGGCAAAAAGGCGCCAGTGGCCCGGGAGCGGCACGCCGATTCAGACACCCGTCGCCGCCCATCCAAGGCCCCCCGTTCCGGCAAAGCCGACTCGTCACAGCCCTGGGCGGCAGAGCCGGCTCGCCCTTCCCGCCCCAAGCGCGCACGAGACGATCAGCCGTCCCGGGAACGTCGCCGCCCTGAATCTTTCCAGGACGATGCCCCGTTCCAGACCGAGGAGCAGTACCCTGCGGTAGACCGCTCCAATGAGTATAAGGTTTACGGCGTCAATGCCTGTATGACGGTGTTCAAGAAGCGCCCGGAAGACATCATCCGCGGCTACTTCAGCCAGAGCATTGCCGGCAAGTTCGGTGAAACCATGCGTTATCTGGCCCAGCAGAAGAAAGCCTACCGGGTGGTGGAAGACGCGGAGCTGGAAAAAATCACCGCCTCATCCCATCACGGCGGGGTCTGCTTTCTGATGAAAAAGCGCCAGCCCCTGTCCCTCCAGGAGCTGCTCGAGCAAACCGCCGACCGCCCCAACCTCTGCCTGCTGGTGCTGGAAGGCGTGGGCAACCCCCATAACCTGGGTGCCATCTTGCGCTCCTGCGCTCACTTTGACGTGCCGGCCGTGCTGGTGGAAAACGCCAATCTATTGCAATCCGGCGCGGCCGCCCGGGTGGCTGAAGGCGGCGCGGAATGGGTCGAGACCGTGCAATATGACTCCGTGGATGAGCTGCTGGAGCAGCTGCGCAAGGCCGGCTTCAGTATCCTGTCCACCTCCAGCCATCAGGGGCGGGATCTCTACCGCACGGAGTTGCCCAACAAAATGGCGATCTTCTTCGGTGAAGAAGCCCGTGGCCTGAAAACCGACACCCTGAAAGCCGCTGACCTCTGCGTACAGATTCCCGGCAGTTCACGCGTCGAAAGCCTCAACGTCAGTACCGCCACTGGTGTCATCCTGGGCGAGTTTTGGCGTCAGCACCAAAGTGGGACCCGGACGGTGGAGGCCGCGCCGGCCAAGCCCCGTTCCGGCCGCCTGAAACTCAATAAAGCCAAGAGGTAATCGTCAACCGTGAGCAACCTCTCTTCCCGTCTTGCCCGCCAGCGTCAAATCGCCCAGCACCTTTGGCAGAGCTATCTGCAAGCGGGTGATTTTTTCCAATTCGACCGCTGGCTGGCCACCGAATTCAAGAAGCACGGCCGGTTTGGCAAGCGGGACCGGGCCTTGTATCGGGAGTGGCTGTTCACGGCCCTGCGTTTTGGCACCCTGGCGTCCACGTTAATGGATCTGGCGGCGCAAAATGGCGCCAAGCCGTTGGCGAAGCATCTGGAAGAACTAAGCCGCCAGCCCACCGACCCACACCGGCTAGCCGCCCACTGGCGCACGTTGGATGCAGACCTGTTCTTCACCCTGGTCGAAACCCGCTATCACCATAGCCGCCAGGATGAAGGGCTGCTGCCTCAACCGGAGCCGTTGCCAGAGCCCCTGGCGGGGCATTATCAGGCCTTGGCCGAGCTGGCCGAGAGCGAGATTCCGGCGCTGCTGCTCTGGCAGAGCATTCCCCTGGATTATCTCGCCCCCATTCAGGCCCGTGCCGCCCTCAGTGACTGGGATCAGCCGACCCTGCGCCATTGGCTGGCCCAGCAAAGCCAGCGCCCGCCGGTCTGGGTGCGGATCAATCACCCCGAGCGACGGGCCGAGGTGCTGGCCGAGCTGGAGAACCTGGTTATTGCCGAAGAAGGCGACGCGTTGGCGCTCTCCGTCCAAGGCAGCCTCAACAACTTCAAATGTTTCCAAAATGGCTGGCTGGAAGTGCAGGATCTCGCCAGCCAGCAGCTGGGCGGCGCAGTCCTCTGCCAGCCCGGCGATCAGGTCTGGGACGCCTGTGCCGGTGGCGGGGGCAAAACCCTGCAACTGTTGTCCCGCCTACAGCACCAAGGCTTGGTGGTCGCCAGTGATATCCGCAGCAATAAGCTCAAGGAACTAAGTAAACGCAGCCAGCAAGCGGGCTTTCACAACCTGCACACCCAGCACTGGGACGGCAAGGCCCTCCCGGTACTACCGGAAGAAGTGAGCCAGCGTGGTGGTTTCGACTGGGTGCTGGTGGACGCCCCCTGCTCCAGCAGCGGCACCTGGCGGCGCAACCCGGAAGTGCGGCTTCGGGAGCTGGCCACCGATCTCAAGCAGCTGACCGCTCTCCAGCAACAACTGCTGCATCAGGCCGCCCAAGCGGTTAAACCGGGCGGCTATTTGGTGTACGGCACCTGTAGTTTCCGGACCGAGGAAAATGAGGCGGTGGTTCAGACCCTGCTGGATCAAGG
>CAZEWG010000121.1:0-3582 GCA_964514485.1 uncultured Pseudomonadales bacterium | reverse complement strand
CAGTGCGTGATCGGTACGCGACGCGTAATCCAGGGCTGGGATCAGGGCCTAATGGGGATGCGCGTCGGCGGCAAGCGCAAACTATGGGTGCCCGCGCATCTGGGCTACGGCGAACGCAAGGTGGGGAAAATTCCACCAAACTCCAACCTGATCTTCGAGATTGAGCTGCTGGAAGTGCTAACGCGGGATGATTGACGGCTTTTCGTAACCCGGCAGCAGTGACGACAAGCTCAAGATACTGCCGCCTCCCAACGTCGAGAGAGGCGGCGGTATGCCGGGCAATCCAAGTCAGCTAAGCCCTTACGTGGCCAACTTCTTGGACGAGGAGGCCTTGTCGGGAATTCCGAAGGCCAACCCAAAGGCGTTCAAGATGGTGGGCACGAACACAATCAGCGGCAAGAACACGTCGAAGAAACCGCCCACCAGGGGAAAAGCCAGCAGATAACCCCGTCCGTTTTCCTGACCTCGCTTGAAGCACACGAAGATCATGAGCGCGTAAATGATCAGCAGCATCGTTTCGGCGGTCCCGATGTAGCTACTCTCATGAAAATCGCCAGCACCGAGCGAAAAGCCCACCGTTCCGCCGGTAAAAATGACGACGTAGCGAACGAGGTACGTGACGACAAATAAAGCGATATAAGAAAGCAGGAAGTTTTTTCTGTTCATGACCGTATGTCCCTATACATCTGTGTGAACCCCAGACTGTACGACTGAGGTTGTCATCCTTGATAAGAGTTTTGCGCGGAAGACCGGGCAAAACTCCGGGCGGATTCTATTCACGGCCTGGGAGAGAGTCAACAACCAAAGGCCGTTTGGTCAACGTTAAAGCCTGACCCGCAAAAGCCGAGAAAGAGATGGGGTTGTGCCTGAAGGTAGGCTCACAATCTCTACAATAGGCTCTCAACCTGTGAACATTGCAGATGCTCATTACCACAACGAGGGTTGCGCGTTGCCTCTTTATGCGCTTTCGACACCCGGAAGATGAGGAGCACCGGCATGAGAAACCACAAAAAACTGACTCTATCGTCTTGTCTGCTCAGTGGTATAACCCTGATGATCAGTACGGCGTATGCAGACCAAGCACTACGAAGACGACAAAAGACGCTTTGCAGTCACCAATACTGCCAGTGATGAATATGTTTTCCGCGCATCACCGTTGCGCAACGTCACTTTAACACCCCCCTATTTCCATAGTGGAGAGGGCTGGGCCCTCGAGCAGGCCGTGGCTATTATGGGAGACAGCCAGCTGGGGCGGGAACTGAAACCCAATGAGGTTGATGCCATCACCGCCTTCCTGCACAGCCTAACCGGCGAGCAGCCGCAAATCACTCTGCCTATACTGCCTTCCAGTGATCCGAAAACTCCAAAACCGGATGCAAGCCTGGAAGAAGAGGTACGCTAGCTCGTTATACTTCATTCCACGCACTCAGCGCTCAGTGACAGCACCTGACTTAGGGGTAGCCTTATAAGTTTTTCAGAAGGCTACCCTCCAGTGGGTCTGCTCAGCCTTTGGCAGTCTCAACACAGCCATCGCCTGGGAAGCGATCCTGCACGGAGCCGATGCCGTGTACATTGGCGGGCCGAGTTTCGGCGCCCGGCACAATGCCGAAAACAGCGTGGCGGAGATCGCCGAACTGGTGAAATTCGCTCACCAGTATCGGGCCCGGGTATTCGTAACCCTCAACACCATCCTCCATGATGATGAGCTGGAAGCCGCCCGTACCCTGATCCACCAGTTTTATGATGCCGGCGTGGAAACGGGCTGAACTCATGACCCAAAGCAACCCGTCATAAAAATTTCATCTACACTAACAGCCTTGATGCACAGCAAGATTTTCAAAGTCTTTCTCTGCAACAATGCAGTCTAGGCCCACCTGATATTCCGCTCGTGGCGCATGGCTAAAGAACAATAAGCAAGGCTGCTACCCATTCATCCATTGTCTAGAAAACCGCTGGCACTGTTCCGGCACGGGCTCTAGTTCGACAGCTTCCTGAAAGGCTTAACGCAAAAAGGATAACGAGATGTTTCTATCCAAGCGTGCTGTTCAAAACATCATTTCCCAACTTCTCGATCCTGCTCGGACCAAACTGCCGGTGCCCGCCTGGGCCCAGCCGGTGATGGAAGAGCTGGCCCGTAAACGCCAGGAGAGTGTGGAGGTGGGTCAGGCGATCCTCACCGCCATGCGCTCTGCCATCGCCGGACGCAAGCAAGGTGTGGCGTTTCATCGGAACTTTGACGAAGTGGTCGAGCAGACCCAGTCCATGGCCACGGCCGTTGAGGAAATGGCAGCCACTGCCAATGAAATTTCCAGCCTGGGAGAAGACGCCCGGCTTCGCGCCGAAGCCCTGCAAGCCTTGGCGGGTGAAGGTCAACATGGACTGAATGCGCTCATTGAGCGACTGGAACACATCGAGTCCAACATCCAGAGCGTGGGTGAGCAATTCGCGGGCTTCGTGGAGCAAACCAAGAGCATCGTGCGCCTGACCGCGGATGTGAACGCCATTGCCGACCAGACCAATCTGCTGGCGCTCAATGCTGCCATTGAAGCAGCGCGGGCGGGCGAGCATGGTCGTGGTTTTGCGGTGGTGGCCGGTGAAGTGCGCGAATTGGCCAACCGCAGCGCGCTGGCCGCTGACGAAATTGACTCCATCGTGAACCAGGTGGTGGGGGGTGCCGAGTCCCTGTTCGGCAATATGAAGCACACCATCCAGGTCTTTACCGAAATCGTCGAGCTGCGTGATACCGTGGCCCGAGTCATTGCCCAGGTGGATGCCGCCTCCGAGGAGTCGCTGTCCGCCACCGTCCAGATTGCCACCGCCGCCACCGAGCAGGCTGCGGTTTCTGAAGAAATGGCCCACCGGACCCAGTCCGTCAGTGACCGCATGGACGCCCTGAAAGGCCTGTTCCAAGGTTTGATGTCCGACCTGGAACAGTTGCTGGAAGACTCCAAGGGCGGGTTGCAGGTGCTGGGCCGCAAGCCTGATACCAAGATGCTGCTGACCCTGGCCAAGTCAGACCACGTCCTTTGGGTCGACCGGGTCATCAGCCATGTGGTGGATGGCCGGGAGAGCCTGTCCAGCGATGAGCTGAAAAACCACCACCAGTGCCGGCTGGGCAAATACCTCGACGGCCCCGGAGGTGAGCTCCTGAAGACCCTGCCAGGCTATGACCGCCTCTACAATGTGGTGCATCCGCAGGTTCATGAGACCGGCCTGCGCTTGGTGGAAATGGCCCGATCGGGCGCCGTCTCCAACAAAATGGAAGCGGAGGCCGAACGACTCCTCCAGCTCTCCGAAGAGGTGGTGACGACTCTGGAGCAATTTATTGCCGCGCTGCCCTAGCCGTTCCATACTCCTTCGATCTTCAGGATGGGTTGGCTGAGCCGGCCCATCCCCGACATCCCCCCGACCCCGCCTCGATGAATCTTGCGACAGGTTTCCGGTGTGTTGCTGCACTTGCAGGCGACTCAGGCTACAATCCGCCCTTTGCACTCATCTGGTCATACCCATGTCTCTGCCCAAGCATCATCTTGAACTGTTAAGCCCCGCACGGGATACCGCCATCGCCCGGGAAGCGATCCT
>CAZEWG010000120.1:0-3590 GCA_964514485.1 uncultured Pseudomonadales bacterium | reverse complement strand
GTTAAGGACCCGATAATCCGCTGAGTTTACCCGGCCAGTTTGTTGAAACAACCGGTGGGGTGCACTTTCTCCCCTCTCCCAGCTGGGGAGAGGGGCCGGGGGAGAGGGCCCAAGCCTCAGACCAGCACGGAACACCTTACAGGCCTGATAACTCTAGCCCTCTCCCTAACCCTCTCCCCAGAAGGGAGAGGGAACTGTTCTGGCGTGAGCGCTGCTCCCGAACTGGGCGAAAATTTGTTTCTTCCGCGGCGACTAAGCCATTACCTTCCGATCCAGAGAGCGAAACCCTAAGGCCTCCATGACCTGGGGGCCTTCCGGGTGCTCCAACCCGGCCAGATCCGCCAGGGTGCGGGCCACCCGCACAATGCGATGATAGGCCCGGGCCGAGAGCGCCAGGCGGTTCATGGCATTCTCCAGGAGACGCTGCTCGGCAGGACCCAGTCGGCAATGGGCTTCCAGTTCCCGGCTGGACAGATACTGGTTGGGCTTGCCCTGCCGTGCCTGTTGTCGTTCCCGGGCCAGGATCACCCGTTCCCGTACCTGGGCACTGGATTCCCCGGCCGGGGCGTTCTGCAAGTCCTGGGCGGTCACCGCCGGCACCTCCACATGCAAGTCGATCCGATCCAGCAAAGGCCCGGAGATCTTCTGCCGGTAACGCTGCACCTGATGCAGGGAGTCGGTACATTGGATACGGGGGTGTCCCTGATAGCCGCAGGGACATGGGTTCATCGCCGCCACCAGCTGAAAGCGGGCCGGCAGGGAAAGGCGGGAGGCGGCCCGGGCAATGGAGATCTCACCGGATTCCAACGGTTCCCGCAGCACTTCCAGTACCTTGCGATCAAACTCCGGAAACTCATCCAAAAACAACACGCCATGATGGGCCAGCGAAATCTCGCCGGGCCGAGGATGGGTTCCACCACCCACCAAGGCCACCGCGGAGGCGGTATGGTGGGGTGCCCGGAAACGGCGCAGGCGCCAACTATCGGCCCGGATCTCCATGCCGGCCACCGAGGCCACCGCTGCCGCTTCCAGGGCTTCTTCCTCGGTCAGTGGGGGCAGAATACTAGGCAGCCGGGAGGCCAACATGGTTTTTCCGGTGCCGGGCGGGCCATAAAACAACAGGTTATGACAGCCCGCGGCGGCCACTTCCAGGGCGCGCCGGGCCTGATACTGCCCTTTGATATCGGCCAGATCGGGGCCGGAGCTGGTCGCGGGCCGGCTCTCCGTGGACTCCGGCACATAAGGCTCAAGGGGTGCCTCCCCGGTGAGGAGATGACACACTTCCAACAAGGTGTTGGCGGTATAAAGGCTGATTTCCGAGACCAGGGCGGCCTCCGCCAGATTCCGCCGGGGCAGCAGCAAACCTCGCCCGACCCGCTGGCATTGAATCGCGGCCGGTAACACCCCACTGACCGGTCGTAGCGCGCCGGACAAGGCCAGCTCGCCCAGAAACTCCAGCCCTTCCAGACGCTCCAGAGGAATCTGGCCGGAGGCTGCCAGAATGCCTAACGCAATGGGGAGATCAAAGCGGCCGCCATCCTTGGGCAAATCTGCCGGCGCCAGGTTGATGGTGATGCGACGGGCCGGAAACTCAAAGCCCGAATTGAGAATGGCGCTGCGGACCCGGTCTTTGCTTTCTTTGACTGCGGTTTCCGGCAAGCCGACGATCGACAGGCCGGGCAGGCCGTTGGAGAGGTGGGTTTCCACCAAGACTTGGGGCGCGGACACCCCGGATTTCGCACGGGTGCGTACAATGGCGAGATTCATAACCTTCCCTGGTTATCCACTGAGTGCCCGGGCCGGAGCCTGGGCACCGTTTATAATTCATACACGACTTATAATTCAGAAACGACCGTCCTGGTCGTTGATTCAAAAGCACTCTGATTCAGCGCAACGCAACGGGCTTATTCGGTTTTACCGTCTTGCTCAGCGGGCTTGACCAATGCTTCCAGCTGGGCCACTCGCTGCTCCAGGGCCTCTACTTTGGCACGGGTGCGACGCAGCACTTCCAGCTGGATTTCAAACTCTTCCCGCGTCACCAAATCCAGACGGGACAGCATGCCAGTGACAATGGCCTTCACATGATTGTGCACATCTTCCTGCGCGGAGCGGGCGATGCCGGGTAACAGCTGGCCGAACTGTTCGTTCAGCGTATTGAACAATTGATTGGGAGAAAGTGCCATGATGATGCTCCTATCCGTCGATGGCCATATTCTACCCGGAGTCACCCACCGGGTCGAACATTGCCACCGGCCAGCGGGCCGATTTCGTAGGTATATTACGACGCACTGTCTCGGTTCAATCTCAATAGCCTTGCGCTATAATTGTGCAAGGTTCTCGCGCCGCACCGCGTGCAACTTTTACATCCTCTTGTTTTGCAAAAGATTTTCATGGTTGGCACAGCACATGCCTTGTCATGCACTAAATCCGCACATGATTTCCATGTGTGTGACGAGCTCTAAATGTGAACCAACCCCTACAACCAAGGCGGGAATTTAAGGAGAAGGCAGATGAAATTGGTAATTGCCATTATCAAGCCCTTCAAACTCGACGACGTTCGTGAAGCGTTGTCCGAGATTGGAGTGCAGGGCGTGACGGTCACCGAAGTGAAGGGCTTCGGACGTCAAAAAGGCCATACCGAGCTCTACCGTGGCGCGGAATATGTGGTGGACTTTCTTCCCAAGGTGAAGATTGAAGTTGCCATCGCTGATGAAATGCTCGACCAGGTCGTCGAAGCCATCAGCAAAGCCGCCAATACCGGCAAGATCGGCGACGGCAAAATCTTCGTGCTCAACTTGGAACAGGCGATCCGGATCCGGACCGGCGAGACCGGCACCGACGCAATCTAAGCTGCCGATTTCCTAACCATTTATTTCTAAATAAGCCTAGTGCGGAGGGCTTAGAATGGAAACTCATCTCTTTCAATTGCAGTACGCAATGGACACCTTCTATTTCCTGGTGTGCGGTGCGTTAGTCATGTGGATGGCCGCCGGCTTCGCCATGTTGGAAGCCGGTCTGGTTCGAGCCAAAAATACCGTCGAAATTCTCACCAAAAACGTGGGGCTGTTTTCAGTGGCCTGCACCATGTACCTGATCTGCGGCTATCAGATCATGTACGGCGGCGGCTTCTTCCTAAATGGCATCATGGAAGTGGACACCGCCGCCATCCTGGGCGACTTCGCCACACGGGAAGACGGCTTTGAAGGCTCCTCGATCTACTCCGGTGCGTCAGACTTCTTCTTTCAGGTCGTCTTTGTGGCAACCGCCATGTCCATTGTCTCCGGAGCAGTGGCCGAGCGGATGAAGCTCTGGGCCTTTCTGGCCTTCGCGGTGGTCATGACCTCCTTTATCTACCCGATGGAAGGTTCCTGGACCTGGGGCGGCAACGACGTGTTCGGACTCTATAACCTGGGCGATCTTGGCTTCTCCGACTTCGCCGGCTCCGGGATTGTGCACTTGGCAGGCGCCACGGCGGCCTTGGCTGCGGTGCTCCTGCTGGGTCCGCGTCACGGTAAGTATGGTCCCAATGGACAGGTCAACGCCATTCCCGGTGCCAACCTGCCACTGGCGACCCTGGGTACCTTCATCCT
>CAZEWG010000119.1:0-3640 GCA_964514485.1 uncultured Pseudomonadales bacterium | reverse complement strand
AAAATCTTTACGAATTCGCTTCTTCTCAGTATACGAGTAGGTCATCAGTATTCCCCAGCTTGTTCAACTGACTATTCGCGCTAGGAGCGCGCACCAATCGAATTGGTGTGTTAACGACGGCTTGTATCGCCCATCGCGGATCTATGCGTGTTGATGACTCGGTGCAGGTCCACAGTTAGCACATACAACGGAAAAAGGCTGGTAGCGAATCGCTACCAGCCGCTTGGAGCATAAGCTCAGCAAAAGCTGAATTCTCCAGCTTTTACTTGAGTTCGACGGTTGCGCCGGCTTCTTCCAGCTTCTTCTTAGCTTCTTCAGCGTCAGCTTTGCTTGCGCCTTCTTTAACAGTCGCAGGAGCGCCGTCAACCATGTCTTTCGCTTCTTTCAGGCCCAGACCGGTCAGTTCGCGAACGACTTTGATCACGTTCACTTTCTTCTCGCCGGCGGACTGCAGAACGATGTCGAACTCAGTCTTCTCTTCAGCTGCAGGAGCAGCACCACCAGCAGCGGGAGCAACAGCTACAGCAGCAGCGGCAGAAACACCGAATTTTTCTTCCATAGCTTCAACAAGCGCTACAACATCCATAACGCTCATTTCAGCGATTGCATTCAAAATGTCTTCTTTGGACAGAGCCATGACTCATATCTCCTGATTTAAACAAGTTAACTGTAAAGTGGGTAATTAGGCCGCTTCTTGCTTCTGGTCTCTGACCGCAGCTACCACGCGTGTTACTTTCGCAGGAACTTCTTTGAAAGTACGTGCCAGTTTGGTGACAGGGGCAATCATTACGCTCATCAGCATAGCCAGAGCTTGATCGCGTGTCGGCAGTGTGGCCAGACGATCGATCTGATCCGCACCCAACAGTTCGCCACCCACGGCAAGTGCCTTAATCTCAAATGCTTTGTTGTCTTTTGCAAAATCCTTCAGCAGACGAGCCGCCGCACCAGGATCTTCCATAGAGAACGCAAGCAAAGTGGGTCCGACCAGCGCATCTTTGATGCACTCGAACTCCGTACCTTCGACCGCACGACGAGCCAGCGTGTTGCGAACTACTTTCACATACACTTGCTCGGCGCGAGCCTTGGCACGCAGACCGGTCATACCTGCGGAAGAAATACCGCGGTAGTCGGCCAACACCACAGACAAGGCACCACTGGCAGCCTCGTTGACCTCAGCGACGATCGCCTTTTTGTCTTCGAGTCCAATTGCCACTGGATTTCTCCTATGTTTGCTGGAGTTTAACCAGCGCCCATGTTTGGTCCGCCGAGGCGGACCGCCCAACGGTGTTAACTTGCAGTGAGATCACTGTTTACACCGTCTGCGCAGGCAAGATTAAGTCAGTGAACTGACACCTGCGGTCTTTGACAGCCTATGGCTCACGCCTTCAGACTACCAAATTAAACAGTATCGGCTTAGGCCGATACTGAATTCTGATCGATTACCAGGCCAGGCCCCATAGTGGAGGACAGGGTAATCTTTTTGAGATACACACCTTTCGCGGTTGCGGGCTTGGCCTTACGCAGGTCTGCCAGCAACGTTTCCAGGTTTTGCTTGATCGCTTCGGGAGAGAACTCCACGTTGCCCAGCGTACAATGAATGATACCGTTCTTATCGGTACGGTAGCGCACCTGACCGCCCTTCGCGTTCTTCACCGCAGTTTCCACGTCAGTGGTAACGGTGCCAACTTTCGGGTTCGGCATCAAACCGCGCGGTCCCAGGATCTGACCCAGCTGACCAACGACACGCATCGCTTCTGGCGTTGCGATCACAACGTCAAAATCCATGTTGCCCGCTTTAACCTGCTCAGCCAGATCGTCCATACCAACGATGTCCGCGCCAGCTTCTTTGGCCTTGTCCACGTTCGCACCGGAGGTGAATACGGCTACACGTACAGTTTTGCCGGTACCGTTAGGCAGAACAGAGGAGCCACGAACCACTTGGTCGGATTTACGTGCATCAACGCCCAGGTTGACTGCCACGTCGATAGACTCGCGGAATTTGACCTGCTTAGCCAATTCAGCCAACAGCGAAACGGCCGCTTCGACGGAGTAAGTTTGGCCGGGCTGTACTTTTTCACGGATCAGTTTTTGACGCTTAGTTAACTTTGCCATCTTAGAGCCCCTCCACATTCAGGCCCATGCTACGGGCGCTACCAGCGATCGTACGTACCGCAGCGTCCAGGTCTGCAGCGGACAGGTCGGGCTCTTTGGTTTTGGCAATTTCTTCCAATTGAGCGCGGGTAACCGTTCCAACTTTGCTGGTATTGGGGCGTGCACTTCCGCTCTTGATGCCTGCAGCTTTTTTGAGCAGTACAGTCGCGGGAGGAGTCTTGGTAATGAAGGTAAAGCTACGGTCGCTATATACCGTGATTACCACGGGCGTAGGCAGGCCTGGCTCAAGGTTTTGAGTCGCTGCGTTAAACGCCTTACAGAACTCCATGATATTCACACCACGCTGACCCAGAGCAGGTCCAACGGGGGGGCTAGGGTTTGCCTGGCCGGCCTTGATTTGAAGCTTGATATAGGCTTCGATTTTCTTTGCCATAGTTCCTCCTGCGGGTTCAAGCGCACAAAGTGCTCCCCGTCATAGACACAAAAAGCCCGCCATACAGATGCGCATGGCGAGCCGTTTCTCTAAAATCCAGTCAGTCTTTTTCGACTTGTCTGAATTCCAAATCAACCGGCGTGGAGCGCCCAAAGATCAGAACCGCCACTTTGACACGGCTCTTCTCGTAATCAACCTCTTCCACCACGCCACTGAAGTCTGCAAAGGGTCCGTCGATAACACGCACCACCTCACCGGCCTCAAACAACGTTTTCGGCTTCGGCTTATCGATACCGCTCTCAACACGCTGCAGGATGGCATCCGCTTCCCGATCGCTAATAGGAGCCGGCTTGTCTGGCGTACCACCAATAAAGCCCATTACACGAGGCGTAGACTTGACCAAGTGCCAGGTTTCGTCATCCATCTCCATCTGGACCAGTACGTAACCGGGGTAAAATTTACGCTCGCTTTTGCGCTTTTTGCCATCGCGCATTTCCACCACTTCTTCAGTGGGGACCAAAATATCGCCAAAACGATCCTCAAGCCCCTTAAGCGCAACACGCTCCTTCAAGGAACGCATTACCTGCTTTTCATAACCTGAGTAGGCGTGCACTACATACCAGCGCTTAGACATCAGACGATTCTCCTAACCAATTACGAGGGATACGACCCAACTGACCAGAGAATCCAACCCCCAAAGGATAAGGGCGACGAAGAGAACAAACACAACCACAATCAATGTGGTTTGAGTGAGCTCGGGACGCGTCGGCCACACGACCTTACGAATTTCGACCCGAGCTTCTTTTAGAAGTTCTGCAAACTTTTGGCCTTTAACTGTTTGCAAGGCTACCACTGCAGCGATCACGGCCAGCACGAGCAAGCCGATCACCCGGTATAACAGAGACTCGCCAGCATAGATGTAGTTGCCAACCACACCGACGAGCACCAACAGACCGACCAGCAACCACTTTAAGCCATCAAAGCGAGCTTGCTTCACTTCGGAGTTGACTGCCATTCAAGCCTCTATTATTACCGTTAATCAGTGGCAGGCCAGGAGGGAATCGAACCCCCAACCTGCGGTTTTGGAGACCGCCG
>CAZEWG010000118.1:0-3699 GCA_964514485.1 uncultured Pseudomonadales bacterium | reverse complement strand
TTACCGCTTCTTCATCGACAGGAAGAATTCGTCGTTGGTCTTGGTGTCCTTGAGTTTGTCCACCAGGAACTCGATGGCGCCCAGGTCGTCTTCCATGGAGTGCAGCAGCTTGCGCAGAATCCACATCCGTTGCAGTTCGTCTTCGGTGGTCAGCAGCTCTTCGCGGCGGGTACCGGAACGGCGGATGTTGATGGCCGGGTAGATGCGCTTCTCGGCCGCTTTGCGGTCGAGGTGCAGTTCCATGTTACCGGTACCTTTAAACTCTTCGTAGATCACCTCGTCCATTTTGGAGCCGGTGTCGATCAGGGCGGTGGCGATAATGGTCAGGCTGCCGCCTTCTTCTACATTCCGGGCCGCACCGAAGAAACGCTTGGGGCGCTCCAGGGCATGGGCGTCCACACCACCGGTCAGAACCTTGCCGGAGGAGGGGATGATGGTGTTGTAGGCACGGGCCAGACGGGTGATGGAGTCCAGCAGAATCACCACGTCTTTCTTGTGTTCCACCAGGCGCTTGGCTTTCTCCAGCACCATTTCGGCCACCTGAACGTGACGGGCGGGCGGCTCGTCGAAGGTGGAGGCTACCACTTCGCCGCGCACGGAACGCTGCATGTCGGTCACTTCTTCCGGACGCTCATCGATCAGCAGCACCATCAAGTAACACTCGGGGTTGTTACGGATGATGGACTGGGCGATGTTCTGCATCATCAGGGTCTTACCGGCCTTGGGCGGGGACACGATCAAACCACGCTGGCCTTTACCGATCGGGGCAACCAGGTCGATGATCCGGGCAGACAGGTCTTCAGTACTGCCATTGCCGGCTTCGAGCTTGAGGCGCTCCTGAGGGAAGAGTGGAGTCAGGTTTTCGAAGAGAATCTTGTTGCGGGAGCTTTCGGGTTTGTCGTAGTTGATGTCATTGACCTTCAACAGCGCAAAATAACGCTCACCGTCCTTCGGAGGTCTGATCTTACCGGAAATGGTATCGCCGGTGCGGAGGTTAAAGCGGCGAATCTGGCTGGGGGAGACGTAAATGTCATCGGGGCCGGCCAGGTAGGAGCTGTCCGCCGAACGCAAAAAGCCGAAACCATCCTGCAGGATTTCCAGTACGCCATCTCCATAGATGTCCTCGCCTGATTTGGCGTGTTTCTTGAGGATAGCGAAGATAACGTCTTGCTTGCGTGAGCGGGCCATATTCTCCAGGCCCATTTCGTCAGCGATTTGCAGAAGTTCAGGAACGGACTTTTGCTTGAGTTCGGTAAGATTCATAGGTTCTCGAATGTGTTCGTATATAGAGAGGACGATATGTGGTTGTTATTCAGTGAAGGAAGAATCAACTGCTGCTTGTCGACAGTAGGGCAACGAAGGGGAGGGGATCGTTACCTGAATAGTAGCTTTCGTAGTCTATAACAGAAAGCGGATTTCGTCCAGTAGGGATTAATTACTAGCCAAATTATCCGGAAAGCCCGGGGTGGTGGGCTTTCCGGCAGGTTTTTCTTAGATATTACTGTCGATAAATGCTGCCAGTTGCGACTTGGACAAAGCACCCACCTTGGTCGCGTCCACGTTGCCGTTTTTGAACAGCATCAGGGTGGGAATGCCACGGATGTTGAATTTGGGTGGAGTTTGTTCGTTTTCGTCGATGTTCAGCTTGCAGACTTTCAGCTTGCCGTTGTATTCCTCGGCAATCTCTTCCAGCACGGGAGCAATCATTTTACAGGGACCGCACCATTCTGCCCAATAGTCGACCAGGACTGGCCCTTCTGCTTTCAATACTTCGGCTTCGAAGGTTTCGTCAGTGACGTTGATGATATTTGCACTCATGGTTAGGAAATTCCCTGAATCAATGGTCGATGGTGCCCGTGAGCTCTATCTGGGGAGCCCAAGGCGAAAAACTATGCTCGGCGAGAGCCAATCTTGGTCATGTAGGGGTTTCGACTATAATCTATGGTGAGATTGGCTTATCATTTGACGCGCTTTTCTAACTATACGGTTAAACCCAAGGATTTCAAGATAGCTGATGACAATTCAGCCCTCCTCCGACGTGCAGCAGGAACCACCAGACCTGCTAGCGGCAATAGATATTGGTTCCAACAGTTTTCATATGGTTGTTGCCCGGGTAGTTCAGGGCGAAATCCGCATTATGGAGAAGCTGGGCGAGAAGGTTCAGCTCGCCTCCGGTCTCGACCATGACAACCTGATCACTGAAGCAGCCCAGCAGCGGGCTTTGGAGTGTCTGCAACGTTTCTCCGAGCGCATCCAGGGCATGCCCCCCAACGCGGTGCAGATCGTTGGCACCAACACGCTGCGGCTGGCCCGTAACACCCGGGAGTTTATCCGCCGCGCCGAAGCCGTGATCGGCTACCCCATCGAAGTGATCAACGGCCGTGAAGAGGCCCGCCTGGTTTATTTGGGCGTTGCGCACACCTTGGCCGATGACGTTGGGCGACGTTTGGTGGTGGATATCGGCGGGGGCAGTACCGAGTTTATTATCGGTGAGCGCTTTGAAACCCGCGCCCTGGAAAGCATGCACATGGGTTGTGTGTCCTTCCGGGATCGTTTTTTTCAAAATGGTCATATCACCAAGGGCCAGTTTGAGCGGGCGATCACCCAGGCGGCCATGGAGCTGCAGGTGATCCAGAAAGCTTATCGAACCTTGGGCTGGAGCAGTTGTGTTGGCTCTTCAGGCACTATCAAGGCCGTCTCACAGGTGGTTTATAACCACGCCCTGAGCAATGCCGGGATCACCTGGGATGCGCTCATGGAGATCAAGCGCCGGGTGCTGGAGTTAGGCCATGTCGATCAGCTGGAAAAACTAGGCATCCGTAAGGAACGCGCCAATATTTTTCCATCGGGACTGGCGATTTTGATTGCGGCTTTTGACGTGCTGCGTATTGAGCGGATGGGGTTCAGCGATGGGGCGCTCCGGGAAGGGGTGCTGTATGACATGATCGGCCGTATCAAGCACGAAGACGTGCGGGAACGAACCGTGAATGCCATGGCCGAGCGTTATTGTGTCGATCAAGCCCATGCCCAGGCCGTGGAGGCCACTGCCTTACATGCCTATCAGCAGGTGGCGAAGGACTGGGGCGTGGCGAAATCCGTCTATGCCGACCTCCTGCGTTGGGCCTGCCGGATGCACGAAGTGGGGCTCGCCATCTCCCACACCCAGTTCCACAAACATGGCGCCTATGTGGTGCGCTACTCCGATTTACCCGGTTTCACCCGCCAGGCACAACAAGCCCTGTCGGTCTTGATCCGGGCCCACCGTCGCAAACTCACCGATCTGATTTTTGCCGAATATTCCAGCGACGAGGCCGAGCCTCTGAAGAAGCTGGCGATTCTGTTGCGTCTGGCGGTACTGCTACAGCATACCCGCAGTGGAGACATACCGCCGCTGACGATTCATGTGAGCAAGAAGAAGATCCAGCTCCAGTTCGAACCGGGCTGGTTGGAGACCCATACCCTGACCCAGGCGGATCTGGATGCAGAAGCGGAGTATCTGTCGAAGCTGGGGTATCACCTGAGCTTCTCGTAAGCTTGGAAGAATTTATGCTTACAACAGGCTCAAGGATGAGCAGCATGACCACAAAGACATTAAAGAAAAGACCTTTAGTCACCCCGAGAATGAGAGATAGGGCACGTGAACTGTGATCTAGAGCGACTCCTTTTGAGCAGTCTTTCTGGATGCGAGTTCGGGCTGGT
>CAZEWG010000117.1:0-3700 GCA_964514485.1 uncultured Pseudomonadales bacterium | reverse complement strand
TCCAAATTGATACTTTTATCGACTCTAAATATGGAAGTTAGGAGTTATCTCATGCGTGACAAACTTTTATTGATACTTCTCTGTTTTATACCATTTTAGGTAAATGCCAAGGGCAAAGATGTTGAGGGCGCTAGTGATCATCCTATGTTCAAGCGTCATCCGAACGCCTGGATAGAACGTTATGATCAGAAAACTTTCGACGAATATTGGCATGTGACGCAGCCATTAACTGCTGATGTGGAAGAAGAAGCAGAGGCGCTGGTCGGAAAAAGTTACACGAATTATTTACCATGTTAAATCTGAAACAAGTGTCGCCGAGCTTTTTTATTCTTATAAGCAGTCACTAAATCAGGCTGGGTTTCGCGAAATCTTCTCCTGTAAAAACGAAAAATGTGGGAATCGTCATAAATACAAAGAAGTTGATAGATACATGGGGTATTCACCCGATTTTCGTTATCTCGCCGCCGCAAGTGCCGATGACCAGATACGGGTTGCGATTTTGGCACAGGGGATGAGCAGGGAAAACAGACTGGTTTTGAATATTGTGGAGCGCGGAGAGCTTAACAATCTGGTGGCTGTTTCATCAGCCGAAGAGCTTGTGCGGGCCATTGAAGATCAGGGGCATGTGGTGCTGGACGGTATCTTTTTTGATCATGATCAGGCGGAGCTCAAGTCTGAGTCCGAAGAGGCGATCAAAAAAGTGGCGTCGATACTGAAGCAGGATCCGAATTTACGATTGCATGTGGTAGGCCATACCGATAGCAATGGTGATTTCTCCCATAACTTGCGGCTATCCAAGAGTCGGGCTGACGCGGTCGTTAAACATCTGATCGACGCCTACGGCATTGTACCGGATCGCCTAAATGCCCACGGAGTTGCCTCGCTAGCACTTGTGGCGGCCAATACTACAGACGAAGGCCGTGCCCGGAACCGTCGGGTTGAATTGGTGAAGCAATGAGTCTATGAGAGGGCTGGCAAACTGTTGTTCGTACGATTTCCTGCGACAGCGGTTGTGTGGTGCACGAATCAGGGATTGGAGGTATAGCAGAATGTTGAAAATGTCGCGCCGAGTTGCAGTTGCAGTTTCAGCGCTGTGGTTTTCCGCACCGGCCTGGTCGCAGCCGTTTGCCGAATGGCATGAGGAGGCCAAGAAGTTGCTAGATAAGGAGTTAGTCGTAGCGGGGACACCGGACAGAGCTCATGTTGGTGTGCCGCCTTATCCCGGCGCAAAACTGGTTTATCCCGCCCAGGAGGCTGAAGAAGGTGAGTCCTGTGAAATGGTTCTTGTTTCGAAGGATTCTATCGCAGACGTAAAAGCCTTTTACCAGAAAGCAACTCATGGACGCTATGTACATGAGCCCATCGATTTATCGATCTTGGGACTGGCAAGCAAAGATTATTATCTGCTGCGCAGCAAGGAAGATATGCGGGAAGGGATTGCTATCGACGTAAGTGACGTACCTGGCTACCAAACACAGATTTTTATTGGCTTTCGAGGGCGGGGAGGCTATCAATGCCCTGTAAGTGAGCCCATTCCCGACGACGAAGAATAATATGCTTAGGAGCATTTTGAGTGCTTGCTAAGGCTATCCAGAAAATGGATCTTTAGTGCCAATAACCTGCTTATCTACTTTTGCGAAGATTAATAAATGGAAATTAAAACCTGTTATAAGTGTGTGGTGTTTCTCGTTTTTTGAACGTGAATTTTGCTGCTTCTCGGTTTAACGAATGCAATCCTCGTCGAGCCACACCTGCAATACTACTTGCTCACGGAAGAGATGAAGGAAAGTTAGGGACTTATTCGGAAATAAACATTCCTCTCATTCTCCCTGCCCTTTAAATCAAGTTCCGATTAGCTAAACAAACCTTAATTGATGGCCGTATGGCGTATCTGCTTTTATTGGATGTGCACGGCCAATACAGATAATAGTATTTCTTTTCAAAAGGAGAGTGAAATGAGACATTTCAATGTTGAAAAATCTCCAGCGTGGTCAAGGCATGACCGAATACATCATTATCGTAGCCCTCATCGCTGTTGCGGCAATTGGTGTTTATCGCTTGTTTGGTGACACCATTCGCTCCCAAATGGCGGGATTGGCGCAGGAGATGGCGGGTACCTCAGGTAAAGCGGCTTCAGATAAGGCCATCGACTATGGAAAAGAGGCCGAAAGCGCAGGTACTACTCAGAAGAACCTGTCGAACTACTACAACAAAAATCAAAATTAAGATTGTATATCTTTAACGCTGCCGGGAGGTTGTTGCTTCCCGGCACCGCCTGGTGCGGGACCTGATTATGGAAAGTAATATTCGCTTAATAGGCGGCATACTGTTGTTGTTCGTATTTGGTGGTTTAAAAGCAGACCCCTATGCCGAATGGGCCGGCTGGGGTGATGCTTGGATGAAGAAGGAGGGTAAAGAGGGTATCAAGCTGAAACCGCCTGGCGCACCACCGTTGGAATTACGCCATGTGGGAATTCCTCCATATCCTGGCGCAAAGTTGACAGTTTTAGGGCCGAATGGTGGGCATTCAGATAACGATTGCCTGCTTATGCTCGGCACTAATGATGATGGTTCCAAGATAATCGATTTTTACAAAACGGAACTAGATTCTGACTCATTTGAGTTTTTCAAAATATTTGATCAAATTTCATCATTTGTAAATAAGGAAAATCCTCGTATGGGGGTAGCTATTGTAGAAAGGAAGGACGAAGAGGATCAATTTGGATTTACCAAAACAATCATTATTCACTTTAAAGGGTTGCAAGGATACACCTGCACTAAGACGTTTAGCTTGGATTGATCAGTGTATGGTGATGCAGGCAGCATTTTCGGGAAAGGATAGGGAAATGAGTCAAGGATCTGGGTTTAGGGCCAAGCAATCAGGTCAGGTACTGGTTTATTGTGCCGCGATGCTGGTTGTTCTGGCTGTAACAACGGGTTATGTATAACCATCCTGGATAGACTCTAACGAGAACACCCGATTTGAAAACTCGGTAGGTGTCCTGGTTTGATACGGGAAACGATTATGGAAAGTGCTGTCCGCATAATAAGTGTCATGCTGTTGTTTTTGGTGTTCAGTGGCTTAAAGGCGGACCCCTATGCTGAATGGGCTGGCTGGGGTGATGCCTGGATGAAGGAAGAGGGTAAAAAGGGAATTAAGCTGGCTCCGCCCAATATGCCACAGCTGGAACTGCGTCATGTGGGAATACCTCCCTACCCAGGTTCAAAGCTGACAATTTTAGGGCCAAATGGTGGGCACAAGGATACAGACTGCTCGCTTAGTCTTGGTACCAATGATGATATTTCTAAAATAATAACATTTTATAAAGCAACACTTGGGTCTGATTCATTTGAGCTGTTCAGGATTACTGACAGTTTTATGGTCTTTGTAAATAAAAAAGACCCGGACATAAGGGTAGTGATTGTAGATCGGGATGATGACGAAGATCAGTTTGGATTTACTGCATCGATTGTTATTCAGTTTACCGCTTTGCAAGGATATAAATGCATTAACTGGGATAAGTAATAACTGGTTGGCTGGCATTGACTATTGTATTGAGACGCAGGCAGCGTATTCGGGAAAGGATAGGGAAATGAGTCAAGTTTCTGGGTTTAGGACAAAGCAATCAGGTCAAGTGCTGGTTTATTGTGCCGCTATGCTGGTTGTTATGGCTTTGACAACGGGCTATGTCTTCAACTC
>CAZEWG010000116.1:0-3820 GCA_964514485.1 uncultured Pseudomonadales bacterium | reverse complement strand
TGCAGCGGCAACTCCACTGTCCCATTCATCGTCAGGGTTCCCTCGTCCCGGTTATAGCTGCGTGCATACTGAGGATGAAAGTCATACAGCAGCAGTCCAACAATATCCCCTGCCGCCAATGGAGTGGCCACCGCAATCAGGTCGGTGCTGACCGGACCGGCGCCGCGGAGCGGCCAGACCTGATCATGCAGTAGCTCTGGGTCATCACTCCCCGCACGCTGTACCCCCACGCCAACCCAGAAGCGAGGATCATCCAGCCCGGCCTCAGCCTGTACCTCCAAAGCTATCTGAGGAATTCCAACCAAGTTCCCGGCTTCAGTTGCTTCATACAGGTTAATGAACTGACTGGGTTCCACCGGGTCATCGAGCAGGCCTAACAGAATGCCAAGATCTTCGGCCAGATCAGCAATCGAACTATCCACCGGCTCCAAGTCCAGACTGGTCGTCAGATTGAATACGGTTCCGCCCTTGGGAATCTGGTCCAGCACTAAGCCTTCGGTATCGCTGAGGACCACACAAATACGCGGGATCTCCAACGTGGCCTCGGGGTTACGCAATTTGCTGTCCAGAAAATTCCAGGCAAGTTCCGTCAGCGAATACTCCTCAGCGCCACAACGTACCGTGGCGTCAAAGTCACCGGGGCTGCCATCCTGGAGGTTTGGTAGCAAATGGCCGCCACGGGCCACCACCAGATAGCTGTCCTGACCAGACTCCCGAAGACATTCAAAATTGCGGATCGCCTCGTTGGCATTGAACAGGGTGTCGTTGATGCCCTGGATAAAAAACGCATCGACCCGGGGTACTCCCTGGCCGTCGCTACGCTGACCGGAGCAATAGGTACTCCAACCATGTTCAGACAGCTTTGCTTGCAGCTGCGGGGAAACACTGCCGTCCCAGCTCTGGTCAAACAACTCATCGATCCAAGGGGCTACCCGTCCCTCACTCAGGCCACCCGCATACAGGTAGGTCAGCCAGAGGCTTTTAGCAACACCACTGGGTGCAAGGCTGTCAGCCAGATCATGCCAGGTCACCGCCGGTACGATGGCATCAATGCGGGGGTCCACCAAACTGCCCGTCAGCTGGAAGCCGCCGGCATAACTCACCCCGAGGGCGCCCACCCAGGGGTCACCATCCTCTTGCTTGCGCAGATGCCGCCCATAATTGGCGTCCACCCAATCGATGATTGCCTTGGTGTCCTGACCTTCCAGGGCCGGGTCCTGTAAATTCACTTCACCGGTGCTTTCACCAAAACCCCGCGCGTCAAAGGACACCACAAAGTAGCCAGACTCCCAGGCACGCCGGGCGACCTGTTCGAGAACATCATCGCCCTCGAGACTCGTCGAACGGCTGCTTCCCCAGCTATGGCTATAGAGCAACACGGGAGCCCTCTGCCCTTCCGCCAGTTGGGGTTGAAACAAGGTCAGGGCGATTTCCGTGCCGTCAGGCGAGACAATACTGACATTGCGGCTTTCCTGAACCAGCGGAGGCAGTTCATCCCGGTCATCATCATCGGAGTCGCCATCGAAACAGCCCGCGAGCAAGACTGCCGTACAAGCAAACACGGCACCGGACATGGATACTCTTTGCATAATCATCCCCTGAATCCTTGGCAATCCATTCTCCCGTATAAGGTAATCATCTGTCGCGAACCCGCACAGGCGTTTGGTGAGCTCTGGCTTTAACCGACTCTTTCTTGAATCCACTCCCTGTCAGCCCTAGCCTAAATCAGGATAAGGCACAGGATTTCATGGGATATGGGAATTTCCGGCAGTTCTTCCGGATGACTCAGGAGGTTTTATGACCATTGCACATCGCCCACTTCGCTTGCCGCTCCTCTGGCTCTGCAGCCTGATCTTTGTAAGCCTCGCCGGTTGCCAACATCTCAAGAATCCGTTTTCGGATGCTCCGCAAATGACCGATGCCGAGATCGTCCATGTGGCCCGCACCCTCAACCAGGGTGAAGTGGACACCAGCCAACCGGCTGTGGAAAAAGCCTCGAATGCCGAGGTTCGTGAGTTTGCCCAACGGATGGTATCCGATCACCAGCGAGAGATTCAGAATCTGGAACGGGAAGCCCGTGATGCCCGATTGACTCCGCTTCCCAACGACACCAGTTCCAAGCTCCAAAAGAAAACCCAGGAGATGACCGTTAAGCTGAAAACCAAGGACGGTCAGGAGTTCGACCGGGCTTACATGAAAGGCCAGATCAAGTTGCATGAGAAAGCGCTTTCCGAACTGGACGACCGGCTGATTCCCTCAGCCCAAAATGGCCGGATTCGCGGCTATCTCACCCAGATGCGTACCATCGTCAACCAGCATTTGATTGATGCCAAGGCCATCGAGCAGTCACTGCCCTAACCACAACCTCGCAAGGACCATGAATAATCTTTCCTAAAAGATTCTCCATGGTCCTTGGATCTTTTCCAGAAGAACAGCATAACAACGGATAACCGTTCATCCCCTGCGCCTGACGCCAAGGGCTCGGGCTGAGCTGCAATACCCTACGCAAGGTCCTGTATTCCAGGCGAGGAGGCACCATGGCTGAAGGTAAGGAAAAGATTCTGGAACTGCTGGCATCGTTCGATAACCTGATGCTGATCACCCATGATGGCGCAACACTCGACGCCCGCCCCATGCACATTGCCAAAGCCGAAGACAATGGCGACCTTTGGTTTATGTCGGGTAGTGACGGCAAGATCACCGAACTCAAGAAAAACCCAGGCTCCATGGTCGTCGCCCAGGACAAGAACGACAGCTGGTTGTCCATCTGCGGCACGGTCGAGATCGTTCGCGACCAGGAGTTAGTCAAGGCGTTATGGCAAGAGCCTTACCGGATCTGGTTTTCCCAAGGCCCGGACGATCCCAATATCCGCTTGCTCCGCTTCCGGGCGCAGCGGGGTGAATACTGGGACCAACGGGGCACCAACAAGATCCAATATGCTTTTCAGGCGGCGAAGGCCTATGTCACCGGTGATACGCCCAAAGCCGGCAAGGAAATTCATGACACGGTGGAGCTTTGAGGGAAAGAAATTTTTCTTCTGTTCAAGGTCGCAGCGCGCACGTTACCTCCCCTCTCCCTCCTGGGGAGAGGGGTCGGGGGAGAGGGCTCGAAGTCTCAGATCAGCACTTGGTGTCTGATTAGTCCCTAATCTGAAAGCCCGACCTTCCCGCATTATGTCACACCGTTAGGGCAAGACAGATCGGGGTGCTCTGCAGAAATCCCCCCTACCCCCCTTTATCAAAGAGGGGAATGTTCCTGCCTGGCTGAGTGTTTGTGCGCATTCTGATAGCTCAAGCCCTCTCCCCTAGCCCCTCTCCCCAGGAGGGAGAGGGGAATCAGTGATCGCTTCATTAACGCACAAATGCAAACCCGACTCGCAGTTGCAAGTCTTCCTTCTCGTTATAAAGGAAATTCACGATACGGTGGAGCTTTGAGGGAAAGAAATTTTTCTGTTCGAGGTCGCAGCGCGCACGTTACCTCCCCTCTCCCTCCTGGGGAGAGGGGTCGGGGGAGAGGGCTCGAAGTCTCAGATCAGCACTTGGTGTCTGATTAGTCCCTAATCTGAAAGCCCGACCTTCCCGCATTATGTCACACCGTTAGGGCAAGACAGATCGGGGTGCTCTGCAGAAATCCCCCCTACCCCCCTTTATCAAAGAGGGGAATGTTCCTGCCTGGCTGAGTGTTTGTGCGCATTCTGATAGCTCAAGCCCTCTCCCCTAGCCCCTCTCCCCAGGAGGGAGAGGGGAATCAGTGATCGCTTCATTAACGCACAAATGCAAACCCGACTCGCAGTTGCAAGTCTTCCTTCTCGTTATAGTG
>CAZEWG010000115.1:0-3837 GCA_964514485.1 uncultured Pseudomonadales bacterium | reverse complement strand
TCAACGCCATTCCCGGTGCCAACCTGCCACTGGCGACCCTGGGTACCTTCATCCTGTGGATGGGCTGGTTCGGCTTCAACGGCGGCTCGGTCTTGAAACTGGGGGATATCGCCAGTGCCCACTCGGTGGCCCTGGCCTTCCTGAACACCAATGCGGCCGCGGCCGGTGGTGCTCTGGCAGCCCTGATCACCTCACGCCTGATCTTCGGCAAGGCTGACCTAACCATGCTGCTCAACGGCGCCCTGGCTGGTCTGGTGGTCATCACGGCCGAAGCCGTGAGTCCCACTCCCTTGCAGGCAACCATCTTTGGTGCCCTGGGTGGCGTCCTGGTGGTCTTCAGCATCCTGACCCTGGATCGTCTGAAAATTGATGACCCGGTCGGTGCGATCTCGGTGCACGGCAGCTGCGGTATTCTCGGCCTGCTGCTGGTGCCGGTCACCAACGCTGATGCCAGCTTGCTCGGTCAGATCGTCGGTGCTCTCACTATCTTCGCCTGGGTATTCGCGGTCTCCCTGATCGTGTGGAGCATCCTCAAGGCGGTGATGGGTATCCGGGTCTCCAAGGAAGACGAATACGAAGGTGTGGACCGCGTGGAATGCGGCATCGACGCCTACCCCGAGTTCAGCCGCGACTAGAAATTCATCCTCCCAAACCAGAACAGGGCGCCTTGGCGCCCTGTTCTGGTTATACCCGCCTTGATGTATCCAAGGGCGGTTCTTCTGTTTTCTACCAGGCCGCCATCACAACCGGAACTGCCCGATAATCTGGCTCAACCGGCCTGAAACCTCCTGCAAGTGCTCGGCGGAGTTCAGGGTGGTTTGCGCGCCCTGGGCACTTTGTTCGGAGATCTGGCTGATCTCCGTCAGGTGACGGTTAATATCCTCCACCACCGCGCTTTGCTCTTCGGCGGAACTGGCAATCTGCAACGACATGTCACTGATCTGGGTCACCGCTGCGGTAATCTCGGCAAAGGCCGCCGTGGCCTGGTCAACGGTGGCCACCACCTGCCCGGCGCGCTCACAGCCCGCTTCCATGGCGGAGACCGCGCTGTTGGCACCTTTGTTTAGCCGCTCGACCAAATCATTGATGTTGGCCGTCGCCTGTTGGGTTTTACTGGCCAGACTACGCACCTCGTCGGCCACCACGGCAAAGCCGCGACCTTGTTCACCGGCCCGCGCCGCTTCAATCGCGGCGTTCAGCGCCAGCAGGTTGGTCTGTTCGGCAATGGTGCGAATCTGCTCCAGAATGCTGACGATGCTGGCGGTTTCCCGCTCCAGCTGCTTGATCACGCCCGCCGTGTCTTCCACATCCGAGGCCAGATCCCGCACCTCGGTGGTGGCCCGATCCAGCACCAGGCTGCCCTGACCGGAGTTGTCATCGGCACGCTTGGCTTCCCGCGCCGCATCGGCGGTATGCACCGCCACCTCGTGAACAGCCGCGCCCATTTCATTCACGGCGGTGGCCACCATGTCGATGGAACGATGCTGATCCGCCACCCTTGTGCTGGTTTGGCGGGCGGTCGCCGCCAGACTGATCGCCGCCTGTCCCAAATCATTGGTGAGTTGGGCGGTATCCGTCATCAGCTTATGCAGCTTTTCCATAAACTGATTGAAGGCCCGCCCCACCTGGCCCACCTCATCCTGACTGTTCACCTGGAGCCGAGCGGTCAGATCACCCGAGCCCTGCGCCATATCCTCAAAACGGGCCCGCATGTCACGCAGTGGCCGAAGCACCAAGTTTGGAATCACCACGGCAATGCCCAAACACACCACCAGGATCACGGTCGAAGCCAGCACCTGCTGAGTCAGCTCCTTGGAAATCAACGCCTGGGCCTCGACTGCCCGGGCCATGCTCTCTTCCTGAGCGGCCTCTACCGCCTGATCCAAAAAGCTGCGGACCCGGTCAAAGTACGCCTGCTCGGTTCCAGCTTCCACCTCCATCTGCTCGGAGGCCGCCACAAAGCGCTCCGTCATCTGACGCCACTGGCGGAAATCCTGTAAAAACTGGGTCAATAAGGTATTGGCTTCACTGTCGCCAAACAGGCGATGGGCTTCCGCGCCCCGGGTTTCCACCTGATCCAGGTTTTCCCGGTGCTCTTTGAGGTGCGCCCGGCGCGCCGGATCACCCGGCTCCAGTACCAGGAGGGAACGCTCCGCCATCAACACCTGATAGAGGTCACGATCCATTTCCAACAGGAGTTGAGTGCCGGGCATGTCGGCTTCCATCACCTGTTCCACATGCGTCTGGATTTTGCTTAACAGAAAGTAGTTAGCGATCCCGGTGGCGACAATCACCGCCGCGATCAGCCCAATCGGGAGGCTCAGCTTCCAGCGGAAGCCCAGATTAGCCCAACTTTTTATTGTCATTGTTGACGTCCTTCATGGTGAACAAAAGCTTTTTTAAGCCTAGTCACTGTATGGTTTTTAGCAAATCACGCCGGGGTGGAAAATCAGAAGGAGCGCACAAAACGTTTAGGGCGGGCTCTGGCAAGGCCACGTGGTTGCCAGAATCTGCGGGGAAAAAGCGAGAGAAAATGTGGAGAAATGCCCGGCAAAGAAAGAAGCCGGAGAGCATCGGTCAAGCGAATACAGCACCGGCGCCTGAGGCGCCGGTGCTGGGACAGATTTATTCGTCGCTCAGAGCCCGCTTCAGGAACTCCGGCTGGGCCAGGGCTCCACGATGGACATCCGCATTGTAGTATTGGGTGATAAACGGCCGTTCGGCGGCGTCTTCCTCACGGAACAGATCGACCCGCTTTTTCTTGCCGGCCATGGTGCAGCTCCACCAACCGGTCGGATACACCGGCTGCGGGAACGGCAGGGTGGTGACATGATCCAGACCGGCCGCTTTCATGTCCTGGTGGATCTTCTTGATAATGGTCTCGGCATGCAGCAGGGGCGATTCGCTCTGCTGCACAATAATGCCGCCTTCCCGCAGGGCCAGCTGGCAGTTACGGTAGAAATCAACGGCAAACAGACCTTCCGCCGGGCCCACCGGGTCCGTGGAGTCGATAATAATCACGTCGATGGACTCAGGCTCCGCCTCGGCCATCCACTTGATGCCATCACCGAAGAAGAAATTAGCCCGGGGATCGTCATTGGCCGTGCACAGCTCCGGGAAGTACTGCTCGGCCAGACGAGTGACCCGCTCGTCAATTTCCACCTGCCAGGCTTCTTCCACACCCGGGTGCTTGAGCACTTCTTTCAGGGTGCCGCAGTCGCCACCGCCGACGATCACCACCTTTTTCGGATCCTGGTGGCAGAACAGGGCCGGGTGCGACATCATTTCGTGATAGAGAAAGTTATCCCGGGTGGAAAGCATCACGGCGCCGTCGATCACCATCAGGTTACCGAAGGTTTCCGTGTCATAGATCTCGATAAACTGATATTGGCTTTTCTCTTCGTGCAGCTTCGCCTTAATCTTGAGGGAAAAGCCGGTGCCATAATCCTGGAAAATCTCGGTAAACCAGCCCTTCATCTGTTCGCTCATGACGTTCTCCATCACCTGCCTGGTTAAAACCCGCTATTCTAACCGTTGCGCGGGGGCTTCCCAACTATTCTGACTGCTATTTATCTCTGCCTAGTATTTATCTCTGCCTGTTATTTATCAGGCCCGCTCCAGTTTGCTGAAGTTCACTTAAACTCCATGGGCCTGGCTTCATTCTATAGCTCAGCTCGTCTGGTGAAAAAACTCCCTTTCTATCCCCCACGGCCCCACAGCCATGTCATTATTCCGGCCCCACATACTCAAAACGCCGGATCAGCTCACCGTCGCGCTCTACGGTTTCCTCAAACATGCTCAACGGCCTCACCCACAGATCGCCCTCGCCATACAGGG
>CAZEWG010000114.1:0-4034 GCA_964514485.1 uncultured Pseudomonadales bacterium | reverse complement strand
CCAAGGACTACAACTTCGACGGCGTGGAAAAGGAAATCTACGGCCAGTTCGAGAAGACCTTTCTCATGTATCTGCCCAGGCTATGCGAGCACTGCCTGAACCCCTCCTGCCTGGCGTCCTGTCCTTCGGGGGCGATCTACAAGCGGGAGGAAGACGGCATCGTGCTGGTGGATCAGGACAAGTGCCGGGGCTGGCGGATGTGTGTCACCGGCTGCCCGTACAAAAAGGTGTATTACAACTGGTCCACCGGGAAGTCCGAAAAGTGCATCTTCTGTTATCCCCGGATCGAGTCGGGGCAGCCCACCGTGTGTTCGGAAACCTGTGTCGGGCGTATCCGTTATCTGGGCGTGGTGCTGTATGACGCCGATCGCATCAGTGCCGCGGCCTCCGTGGAGAATCCCAAAGACCTGTATCCGGCCCAGCTCGGCGTATTCCTGAACCCCAATGATCCGGCGATCCAGGAGCAAGCCCGTCGGGAAGGCATTCCCGAAGCCTGGCTGGAGGCCGCCATTGGCTCACCGGTCTACAAAATGGCCATGGAATGGAAAGTGGCCTTCCCGCTGCACCCCGAATACCGGACCTTGCCGATGGTCTGGTATGTGCCGCCCCTGTCGCCGATCCAGTCGGCTGCCGAGGCCGGCAAAATGTCGGTGCAAGACGGCATGCCGGATGTGCGCTCCCTGCGGATTCCGGTCAGATATCTGGCCAACCTGCTGACCGCGGGCGCGGAGGAACCCATCGTGGCGGCGCTAGAGCGAATGCTGGCGATGCGGGCCTATATGCGGGCCAAAACCGTGGATGGGCGAATTGATGAAAGCATTCCCGAGAAGGTGGGACTGACCCGGGCTATGGTGGAGGAAATGTACCGCTATATGGCATTGGCGGCCTATGAAGACCGCTATGTGATTCCCACCAGTCACCGGGAGTTGCATGAAGATGCCTACCACCTGCGGGGCTCCACCGGCTTCGGGTTCAATGAGCCCAACAATGGTGCGACCAAGCTCAACCTGTTCGGTGGCACCAAGGGGACGCCGCGCAAACCCTATATGGACATTCCCACATGAAGCTAACGTTGCGAGCACTGGCTGCTCTGCTGGACTACCCCACCGCAGAACTCCAGGCCCATATTGGCGAGGTGCGTTCCGCCCTGCATGAAGAGGCCGTGCTGCCGCGCACTGTGCTGGAGCGACTGGAGCCTCTGCTGCGCTCTTTTGAGACCCAGGAACTGCTGGACGTACAGATCGCCTATTCGGCGCTATTCGATCAGACCCGTACCTTGTCCCTGCACTTGTTCGAGCATGTTCACGGCGAGGGCCGGGAACGGGGACAGGCCATGATTGATCTCGGCGAGCAGTACATTGCGCGCGGCTTTCTGATTGAGGGGCGGGAGCTACCGGATTTTCTGCCGATGTTTCTGGAGTTCCTGTCTTATCAGCCTCCAGCCGAAATCCGGGATTGGCTGGGTCAGCCTGCTCATGTACTCACCGTGCTAGAGCAGCGGCTGGCGGAACGGGACACCCCCTATGCCGCCATTTTTCAGGGTTTGCTCAACATCGCCAATGTCCAGCCGGACCCGGAGGCGGTGGCGGAATTGCAAGAGCGAATCCGCCAGAAGGAAAGCAAGTCCATTGACCAGGAGTGGGAAGACGCTCCAGTCGATTTTACCGCCCCCATGCAGGAGAGCGGGGCCCCTGGAGTCATCGCCAAGCTGAAGGCTGCCCGGGATGCCATCAGCACCGCCATCAAAGGGTAAAGGAGAGCGGGATGAACGAGTTCCTCAACTACATGCTGTTCGGCTGGTATCCCTATGTGGCCATTACGGTACTGATTGTCGGCAGTATCCTGCGGTTCGACCGGGCCCAGTACTCCTGGCGCTCCCAATCCTCCCAGTTTCTACGGCGCAAACAGATGCTCTGGGGCTCGAACCTGTTTCATCTGGGCGTGATCATGTTGTTCATGGGCCACTTTGTCGGGCTGCTGACACCCATCAACGTGTTTGACACCCTGGGCATCACCCATAGCTTTAAACAGTGGATGGCGCTCGTAGTGGGCGGTATCGCGGGCATTTTGGCGTTTATCGGCTGCAGCCTGCTGTTGCACCGTCGCCTGTTTGAACCCCGGATCCGGCGCAGCTCATCCTTGGGCGACATCCTGGTGTTAGTGCTCTTGTGGTTGCAGCTGTTTATCGGGCTGGCGAGTACCTTCTGGACTATCGACCATATGGATGGCGAGGAAATGGTGCTGTTTATGGGCTGGGCCCAGGGGATTCTTACCTTTCAGCCTAGTGCCGCTAACCTCATCATCGACTCCTATCTGGTTTATAAGCTGCACATCGTCTTGGGGCTCACTCTGTTTCTGATCACGCCCTTTACTCGGCTAGTGCACATCTGGAGCGTTCCCATCTGGTATCTGATGCGACCGGGCTATCAAATTGTCCGCTCCCGCTCAAAAACTGGCGCTACCACAACGCCGGTGAGTGGCCCCGCCGGCCCGGCTCCGGTGATTGGTGGAGACGCCGCCATGCGGGCCCGCAGTGAAAGCGGACAGCAATAAAAGGGCGTACAACAATGAGTAAGTCCCCCGTTATCGAATATGTGGAAATTCCTGCCCGGCCAGAGCCGGTGATGCCCAGTGCCTGCCAAAGTGGCGGCTGTGGCGGCACTGCACCCGACCCGCGGCTGAGGCCGGCGCCACCCAGCTTTGGCGTGGTGCGGGTCAATGGGGTGGAAATTGATCCGGAGGAGATCGCCCAGGAAATTCAGCACCACCCGGCGCCGGATGGTGAAACTGCCTGGCAGGGGGCGGCCCGGGCGTTGGCTCTGCGTGAGCTGTTGCTCCAGGAGGCGAAGCGGCTCGGTATGACTGCCGAGCCTGAGGAAGATGACGCCGGCCGCCAGGAAACTCCAGAAGACGCGCTGATTCGGATGTTGTTGGAGCAACAGCTAGCCCTGACGCCGGTGACGGTAGAGGAGTGTCGACGTTATTACGAGGGGCATCTCCACCGGTTTCGTACCCCGGACCTGTTCGAGGCCTCCCATATCCTGATTGAGCCAGGCGGTGAGGATGATGCGTCCTGGCAGGCGGCGGAGGCGGAGGCTCGCGCGATTCTGGCGGAGCTTGGGAATGATCCGGAAGTGTTCGCCGCAGCTGCTCGAGAGTTCTCCCGGTGTCCGACTGCGCAACAGGGCGGCTCGTTGGGGCAAATCCGCCGTGGCGAACTGGTGGAGTCGGTGCAGCAGGCGCTGGAGGCGATTCCGGAAGGCACGACAGGGCGTGAGCCAATACGCTCCCGGTTTGGCTGGCATTTGATTCGGTTGCAGCGAAAGATTCCAGGGCAAACCTTGCCCTTTGAGGCTGCTCGTGAGCGGATTGCGGAGATGCTGGAGGCGCGGGCCTGGACCGTGGCCGCCACCCGTTATGTGGCGGAGCTGGCTCAGTCTGCCGAAGTGGAGGGAATCTTGCTCGACCCGGCCGTGGCGGAGATGAATCATGGCCACCCTGGGTGAGATTTTGGGGGCGGCCAAACGCTCGGCCTCCGGTATTGAACGTTGGTTACAGATGGAAGATCCTGAGTTCGCCCGGAGGATTGATCAGGCGTCGCAAGAGACGGGGGTATCGGTTTCGGGTTTTGCCCGAATGGCGGTCGCCAATTTTAGCCGGTTCGCCCAAGAAGAGGATTGGGCACGGCTTACCAGAATTCTGCGTGACAGTGACGACCCTGGCAGTGACTGTCTGGCATTTATGCTGCGCTGGAATCTGGATGGGCAGGCTGCTGTAACATAAGGAAGATGTTTCAAAGGACGAAACCGAGGAAGGAATCATGATCAACAAGTCATCGACCAAATCTCCGCGGGAGGCTGACGCCCCACTGAACCCAGCGTTGAATAAGGAAGTTGATAAGACCTTCACTCCGGATCAGGATGGTTCCGACCCCCTGGAAACCATCTCCGTCAAGAAAGATGAAGGCGCTGCCTGGCCCCTGATTTGGGCGATTGTTACCATCGCCTGCGTTATTATCGCCCTCGTGATATTTA
>CAZEWG010000113.1:0-4054 GCA_964514485.1 uncultured Pseudomonadales bacterium | reverse complement strand
GCGTGGATGGTCAGACGGGGGGTGCCGACGCGGCGGGAGTCGATGCCAGGGAGAGTGGGGATGGAGGCCACGACGAGCTCCTTTCAGGGCGGAGAACACAAGTGCTGAGGCGCGCCCTTGTACGCGCCGAAGTCCCGCTCGCCACCGGAGAGGTAGCTGAAATGGCTAGGGAGCCGCTGACCCCCGGGCGAAAACCGTGCTTCGGCGCACCGGATAACGTTACCGCATGTGAGGGTACGTATATGAACGGTGGGTTCAGAATCGTAGTTCCCTGCCTAATGAGGCTCATGCGCACGGCCCTAGAGTCGGCATAAGTATGGTCCGGAGTCCGGGCCTGGGTCTAAGCTCGGAGTCTAGGTCCGGGGTCTAGGTCCGGCGTCTAGGTAGGGAGTCCGGGTCGAGGGAGTCCGGGTCGGGAGTCCGTCCGGGCCCGGAGATGAGGGCGGGAGGAGCGCAACATGCATAGTGCCGAGAACAGAAGTTCGACCAAACCCTTCGCCAACTGGCGCGGGCCGATCATCGTTGCCGCGCTGGCGGTGTGCCTGAGCGGCGCCGTGTTCGCGCAGTCCAGCCAAGCCGAGCACACGGATCACGACGCCGGGGCTTCGGCCGAAGCCAGCGGAGCTGTCGCCGGGACCGTGATCGTTCTGCCTGACGGCACGCGCTGCTTACCAGCGGCCACCGACGGACTCGCGAGTGGCGAGGCGGTGGAGCATCTGTGTAGCGACGGCCTTCCCCGGGGCCTGGTGGGCGGCGTGCTGGAGAGCGCCGGCCAGGTGAGTCTGGAAGTGGTGGAACTGACGGAGCAGGGAGAGGCGAGCGGATCGCGCCTAGCTCAATTCGGCGTGCAGCGACTGGTTCTGGCGAACGGCGCGGTATGCACGCCCGCTGACCAGGCCAACGCTGCAGGCACCGAGCGCCCCGTCTCCTACGGATGCGACGACGGAACCCTGGTCCTCGGCTCCGTGAACAGGATGGTTGACGACGACCCCCGCTCCTACCACGTGGACGTAGCCAGCACGGACGTCGACGGGGCCGCCAGCGGCGCGACGCGGCGAGTGGCCGTTGAGATCATCGACGGTCAACTGCCCCTGACGCGCGTCGACTGGGTGCTGTCGTCCTGGGGCACCGGCATGGCGCCGCCCATCGAGGGCGCCGCGCCCACCCTCTCCTTCGGGCAGGGGATGATCAACGGCACCACCGGCTGCAACTCGTACTTCGCGCCCGCCAGCATCCTTACCGAGGGCGGCCTCGAGCTCGGCCCGGCCGGTTCCACTCTGATGGCGTGCGAGGAAGAGTTGATGGCGCAGGAGACGCGCTTCATGGCTGCGCTGGACGGCGTCAGGGGTTACGAGATGATCGACGGCCACCTCTACCTCTTCGGCGGTGCGGAGGTCATCCGCTTCGAGCCGGCGCCGGAGTAGCCCGGCCGACCTAAGCCCCTTCCGGCCCCGGCGTGACCGCAACCTACGTTGCCCCGTCCCGCCGGGGCGCCGTGCCATGATGTTGCGGATGACCAGGCTCGATCAGGCGAGTGGCGAGGTCCGCCGGACCCGATCCGAAGGGAACGGTCGGGGCAGGAACCTGCCGGCCGGCGATGGCAACGGTCTGGACCCCACGCTGCGGCCGGCCACGCCCACGGAACTAGCCACCGCCATCCATGCCACGCCCCACAAGATGGTCATGGCCTTCGCGGGTGCGGGGGCCCAGTCGCTGGCGTGGCTCCACAGCGTGGGCGGCTCGAGCCGCACCGTGCTCGCGGCGCTGGACATCTACACCCCGGCCAGCATGGCGGCCCTCGTGGGCTTCATGCCGGCCCGTTTCACCTCGCGTCGCGTGGCGCGCGCCATGGCCCGCCGGGCCCGCGCGTTGGCTAGCGACTTCGCCAACCCGGCCGACCCCGTCTTCGGGCTGGCCAGCACCGCCACCATCGCCACGGACCGCGCCAAGCGCGGCGAACACCGCGTGGCGGCCGCCGTGAACGACGCCTTCGGCACGGTGACGTACTACCTCACGCTGGAGAAGGACGCGCGTGACCGCGGGGGCGAGGAGGAGATAGTCAGCCTCCTGCTCCTCGCCGCTGCAGCCGACGCCTGCGGTGTTCTCTCGAGGCCCGACCTACCGTTGGTGGCCGATGAGCGGGTGGACACCACCTTCATGGCGGCCGACCTGCTGGCCGACCTGGAGGAGGGCGACCGCCAGATGGTGGTCATGCGCCCCGACGGCGCTTTGGTCTCGCGGTCCGATGCGGAGCAGCACGTGATCCTCTCCGGCTCTTTCAACCCCCTGCACCGCGGCCACCTCGAGTTGGCCGCCGCCGCGGAGCGCCACGTGGGGCTGCCAGCACTGTTCGAGCTGCCGCTCCTCAACGCGGAGAAAGCGCCCATCGGCCTGCTCGAGGCGCGGAGGCGCGCGCAGCAGTTCGCCGGGCGGGGCAGCGTGGCCCTGACGCGAGCGCCGCTCTTCCTGGAGAAGGCCAGCCTCTTCCCTGGCAGCGTGTTCGTGGTGGGGCTGGATACCGCCGAGCGGATCCTCGAGCCACGCTTCTACGGCGGCCAGGAGGGCCGCGACCGGGCCCTGGACCAGATCGCCTCCCATGGCTGCCGCTTCCTGGTGGCCGGCCGGCTGGACCCCGACGAGGGCTACAAGACCTTGCGGCACCTGACCTTGCCGAGCAGCTGCGCCTCGCTGTTCGAGGAGTTGCCCGAGGACGATTTCAGGCGGGACGTGAGTAGTACGGAGATCAGGGCGCGGTGGATGGCCAGGTGAGGGTTCTCCGGTCACCATCTCTGATGCGCTGATGCTAATCCGGCACTCCTCGGAACATGCCTGCTAGAGCGGGTTAGTTGCTCTGACGTGCGGTTACGAAGTCTCTCCTGTAAGAAACTCGACACATCTAACGTCTTACCCTCGGACTTGGACGGCTTAGTCCATCCGGCTCGAGTTCAGAGTCCTACAGCTAGTTGGAACATGCACCTTCTACCTGACTAGAACCGCGTGTTGAGCGGTTAGGGAAACGGGGAACGCAGGCAGCGCACCCTTAGGCCGAACCGTGGCCATGCACGGCCACCGTGGAGCTCTGAGCCACGAAACCGGACGGACAAGCCCAACAGCATTGGAGTTGGTGTTCGATGGTGAGAAGATTTTCCCTCCTATTACTACCTGCCTTGGTGGCCATCCTGGCCGCGTGCGGCAGCGTGGCCGAGATCCGGTCGGTCAGCGTCGACGGGGAGCAGCTGAGGCTGGCCGTCGGTGAGACCACGACCCTCGAGGCCACGGTAGAAGTGACCGGTGCCGCCTCTCAGGAAGTCGTCTGGTCGAGCAGCGACGAAGGCATAGCCACCGTGAACGACCAAGGTGTCGTCACCGCGCATATCGCTGGCACCGCGGAGATCCGCGCCACCAGCGTGGTGGACGAGAGCAAGGAAGGCTCCGCTACGGTCGTCGTGATAGAAGCCCCTGACGTCACTCCTGTGGAGCCGGGCGACGCCGACGCCGAGGTGGACGGCGAACCCGCAACGGTGGTGACCGACTATGACGACGGCTCCGTCACGCTGCAGGTCGGCGACAGCCAGCTCGCCGTAGGCTTCGCGGCCGGCGATGGCGAGCAGCTCGCCGTGGCAAACGGCGGCGTCCCGCGCGTCACCGCTGACGGCTCCGTGACCATCTCCGGTAGCGGCTACGGCCCCGGCTCCCCCGTTGACGTGTGGCTCTTCTCCGAACCCGCCTGGCTCGGTTCGCTCGTGGCAGACGCCAGCGGTGAGTTCTCCGGCACCTTCGGCCTGCCCGCAGGCCTCGCCCTGGGTAACCACACCCTGGTCATGGATGGTGTGCTGGAGAGCGGCGCTACCCTGCAGATGAAGCTTGGTCTCGAAGTTCAGGCCGGCAACGCCGTAAGGGAGTTCGCTCACTGCCCCGTGGGCACCGACTGGTTCGTGTCGGCCGAGACCGGCTCGGACGAGGCTAGCGGTAACTCGATCGTGGAGCCGTTCGCTACCATCCAGACCGCTGTCGACGCGGCTGCCGACCGGGATACCGTGTGCGTGGCGGCTGG
>CAZEWG010000112.1:0-4094 GCA_964514485.1 uncultured Pseudomonadales bacterium | reverse complement strand
A
Source organism: uncultured Pseudomonadales bacterium (assembly GCA_964514485.1). Classification (GTDB taxonomy): domain Bacteria; phylum Pseudomonadota; class Gammaproteobacteria; order Pseudomonadales; family Oleiphilaceae; genus JAEZAA01. The sequence continues at coordinate 4,093 of CAZEWG010000112.1, read as the reverse complement.
GCGTTACAAGGAACTGAAGGACATCATCGCCATTCTGGGTATGGATGAGCTGTCCGAGGAAGACAAGCTGACCGTATACCGCGCCCGTAAAATCGAGCGGTTCCTGTCTCAGCCCTTCCACGTGGCAGAAGTGTTCACGGGCGCGCCTGGTAAGTATGTGCCCCTGAAAGAAACCATCCGTGGCTTTAAAGCCATTCTTGACGGTGAGTATGACCATCTGCCAGAGCAAGCGTTCTACATGGTGGGCGGCATCGAAGAAGCAGTCGAGAAAGCTAAGAAGTTGTAAGAACCGGACCTGCCCCTGTTTAGGCAGGGGCAGGGCTAAGAGGCGACAATATGGGTATAACCGTGCAATGTAATATTGTCAGTGCGGAAGAACAGATCTTCTCCGGGCTCGTGGAGATGGTCATCGCTTCTGGCTCTGAAGGTGATCTCGGTGTGGCACCGGGCCACGCGCCGTTGCTGACCAGTCTCAAGCCTGGACCTGTGCGAGTGATCAAGCAGGGCGGTGGCGAGGAGGTCTACTACGTATCTGGCGGTTTCCTCGAAGTTCAGCCGAATCTGGTGACGGTGCTGGCTGACAGCGCACTCCGGGCAGCCGATATGGATGAAGCGGCAGCTCTGGAAGCCAAGCGCGAAGCCGAACAAGCACTGGCGAATAAGTCTGCGGATTTCGATTACTCACGAGCGGCCGTAGAACTTGCCGAAGCCGTTGCGCAACTGCGCACCATTCAGCAACTTCGTAACAAGCTCCGCAAGTAAGAAAGACATGAAAGGGAGGGAGACCTTCCTTTCTGTTTTTTGACCGACTCAGATTATCCCGGTACCTCTGTGCAGTGCTTCCCTCAGCAGGTCGAGGTTTTCAGTCTGGATTCAGGCACATCCCAGACCGGCGGTGAAGGTACTATCTATACGGATTACCACAAGCTATACGGATTACCACAAGCTGCAACCCACGACGGGTTGTGAGATAAAAGCCTTCCAGGAGGAGGGAAGCCTGAACAAGGATGAACATCAGGTGATGCAGCCTATCCGCAACATTCGTCAGCACTTACTTTTCTCAGTAATATCCATAGATGAACCATGTTGTTATGGATTGGCCTGACGCCGTGCCTCCCACTTACACCTGTAGACTACTTATTCCATCCGTGAAGGACTCTTTCGTTTATGAGCACTGATGTCGTGATTCTGGCGGCTGGTCAAGGTTCGCGCATGAAGTCGAGCCTGCCGAAAGTATTGCATCCGATTGGCGGCAAGCCCCTGGCGCAGCATGTTATTGATACCGCACTCCGACTACAGGCAGATCGTATCCACTTGGTGATCGGTCATGGCGCCGACCAAGTGCGTTCAACCCTGAAGGGTGATCATCTGCAGTGGGCGGTTCAAGAGCAGCAGCTGGGAACCGGACATGCGGTGGCACAGGCACTGCCGAATATTCCCGACGGCGGCACCGTATTGATTCTTTACGGCGATGTGCCCCTGACCCGGGACACCACCCTGCAGGAGCTGCTGGCTGTCGCCGAGGCGGGAAATCTGGGTGTGATAACGGTCACCCTGGACAATCCCACCGGGTACGGGCGGATTGTGCGGGATGGAGAAGGGCGCGTGGTTGCCATTGTTGAGCACAAGGATGCCAGTGCCGAGCAGTTGGCCATCCAGGAAGTGAATACCGGCATCATGGCGGCGCCGGCCCAATTGCTCAAGCGGTGGTTGCCCCAGCTTTCCAACCAAAATGCCCAGGGCGAATATTATCTGACCGATATTATCGCCATGGCGGTACAGGACGGCGTGGCGGTACAGGCGGTGCAGCCCCAAAGTGAGCAGGAAGTGATGGGGGTGAATAACCGCAGCCAGCTGGCTGAGCTGGAGCGCTGGTTCCAGAGGCAGCAGGCCGAGGCCCTGATGGCGGCGGGGGTGACCCTGGCCGACCCCGCCCGGCTGGATGTGCGGGGTGAGCTGAGCTGTGGTCAGGATGTCAGTATTGACGTCAATGTGATCCTTGAAGGTCGGGTGGAGATTGCCTCCAATGTCCAGATTGGCCCTAACTGTGTGATCCGCAATAGTCGGATTGAAGCGGGTGCGGAAGTGCTGGCCAATTGCGTGATTGAGGATGCCGTCATTGGTGCCGGCTGCCATGTGGGACCCTTTGCCCGGATTCGTCCCGGCACGACCCTGGCGGAAGGCGCCAAGGTGGGGAACTTTGTTGAAACCAAGAATGCGAAAGTTGGCAAAGGGTCTAAAATTAACCACCTGAGTTACGTCGGCGACGCCGAGCTGGGTGAGGATGTAAACATCGGCGCGGGTACCATTACTTGCAATTACGACGGGGCCAATAAGTATAAAACCATTATTGGCAGCCGGGCGTTCGTGGGCTCCAATAGCGCTTTGGTCGCGCCGGTGGAGCTCGGCGAAGATGTCACAGTCGGGGCGGGTTCAACCATTACCAAGAATGTGGAACCATCCCAGTTAGCGGTAGCCCGAGGCCAGCAGCGCAATATCAGTGGCTGGCAGCGGCCGGTGAAGAAAAAGTAGAAAGTGCATCCTGTCTTCCGATGCTTTGATCATCCCCTCTCCCTTTGGGGAGAGGGTTAGGGAGAGAGCCTGCGTTTTAAGGCAAGGAAAAGGTTCAGACCTGGAAGTGGCCCGCACCCCCTCTTCCCAGTCGGGAGAGGGGCGAATACGTTCATAACGATTTTTAAAACAGGAATTCCATCATGTGTGGCATTGTAGGCGCGGTCGCGCAAAGGGAAGTTTCAGCGATTTTGTTAGAAGGACTGAAGCGGCTGGAGTACCGGGGTTACGACTCTGCCGGGATGGCAGTCATTAATGAGCAGGGGCAGTTGGCCCGGGCCCGTGAAGTGGGCAAGGTTGCCGCGCTGGAGGCCTTGATTCATAAGGCGCCTCTGCCTGGCCGGATTGGCATTGCCCACACCCGTTGGGCTACCCATGGCAAGCCCAGTGTCTCCAATGCTCACCCCCATATGTCTGGTGAGAAACTTGCCCTGGTGCATAACGGCATCATCGAGAACTTTGAGGAACTGCGTCAGGCGCTGCAGCAGCAAGGTTATGAATTCACCTCCGAAACCGATACCGAAGTGGTGGCGCACCTGGTGGATTCCTACCTCAAAAAGGGTCAGGACGTATTGGCCGCGGTCCAGAGTTCTATCAAGCAACTGCGGGGTGCCTATGCCCTGGCAGTGATCCACGCCAGTGAACCCAATCGTATGATTTGCGCCCGGGAAGGCAGCCCGTTGGTGATTGGTGTGGGTATCGGCGAGAACTTTATTGCCTCCGACCAGCTGGCCTTGCTGCCGGTGACGGACCGCTTCCTCTTTATGGAAGAGGGCGACATCGCTGAAATTACCATGGAAAGCATCCGCATCTGGGATGTAACCGGCGAGCCGGTCCAGCGCGAGGTGACCCGTTTCGAGCATGGTATGGAAGCCGCTGAGAAAGGCGAGTTCCGTCATTACATGCTCAAGGAAATCTACGAGCAACCCCAAGTGGTCGGCGCGACCCTGGAAGGCCGCCTCAGTGGTGACCGGATCCTGGAGCAGGCGCTGGGCACCCAGGCCAAGGAAATCCTGGACGGCGTGAAGTGCGTGCAGATCGTCGCCTGCGGCACCAGCTACCACGCCGGCATGGTCGCCCGCTACTGGATTGAGGATTTGGCGGGCATTCCCTGTCAGGTGGAAGTGGCCAGCGAATATCGTTATCGCAAGCATGTGATTCCCCAGGACTGCCTGTTCGTGACGATTTCCCAGTCCGGTGAAACCGCCGACACCCTGGCCGCCCTGCGCCAAGCCAAGAAAGCCGGATTCAAGGCCGCCTTGGCAATCTGTAACGTACCGGGCAGCTCCCTGGTCCGGGAGTCCGATCTGGTGATCATGACCCATGCCGGCCCTGAAATCGGCGTGGCATCGACCAAAGCCTTCACCACCCAGTTGACGGCCCTGATGCTGGTGACCATTGCACTGGCCCGTCGCACTGGCCTGAGCGGTGAGAAGGAAGCGGAAATCGTGGCCGGGCTGAAACAGCTGCCCCATCAGTTGCAGGCGCTGTTGAACCTGGATGCCCAGATCGAGAAGCTGTC
>CAZEWG010000111.1:0-4329 GCA_964514485.1 uncultured Pseudomonadales bacterium | reverse complement strand
CATATATAGTTTCCGCACTTTGGTTAAAACCCACATCTTGTGGTGTTCAGGGAATCCGGTGCAAATCCGGAACTGACGCGCAGCGGTAAGGGGGAACGAAGGCGACAGGAGCTCCAGCTCAGGCACTGTTTGCATGGCAAATGGGAAGCCGTCGCCCTAGGCCCGGTCATCACTGGATGACCCCAGCCCCCAAGTCCGAAGACCTGCCAAAGTCCTCAGCCTGGCTGAGGGAGTTCATGCCTTCGCGATTTGGGGTAATGAAAGAGCATTTCCTGGCGTCCGCCCGTTCTCGGCGGACCTGTGCTTTTTCATGGTCAAAGACCTGAGTCGCGAAGGTATCAAGCCAACGCGAACAGGACATTGCCATGCTTAGCAGTCATGTAACCCGCCCGTCTTCCCAGGGCCCTTCTTCCGATTCCGGCGCTCCGGCGCAACTCCAGGTGATCAAGCGGACCGGTCAGGCCGTGGCCTATACCCCTCGCAAGATTGCCATCGCCATCACCAAGGCCTTTCTGGCGGTGGAAGGGCAGCAGGCGTCCGGCTCCGCCCGGGTCCACGATGCCGCCCAAAGCCTCGCCGACGATATTACCGCCCGCCTACAACGGCGCTTTCCCGAGGGTGGCACCATTCATATCGAAGAAATCCAGGACTTAGTGGAGCTGGGGCTAATGCGCCAGGGCTTCCAGAAGATCGCCCGCGCCTATGTTCTATACCGGGAGGAACGGGCCAGGCAACGTCTCGCACCCCAGCCGGAACTGAATCATCCCGACATTCAGGTACTGCAGCCGGATGGCTCTACCAAGCCCTTGGATCTAGGCCGGTTGCAGACCCTGATCCAGGAAGCCTGCCAGGGGCTGGAAGATGTGGATGCCTCTCGAGTCCTGGAAGCCGCCCTGAAGAACCTCTACAACGGCATCAAGGCTGGTGAAGTCACCACCGCTCTCATCATGGCCGCCCGGCCTCTGATTGAAGAAGAGCCCAATTATTCTTATGTCTGCGCCCGTCTTCTGCTCAATGGCTTACGGGCAGAAGTGCTGGAGTTTCTCGGTTTGGTTCCGGAAGCGACCGCAGAGGAAATGACCACTCTCTATCCCGCCGCTTTTGCCGCGTCCATCCAGCAGGGTATGGAGCGGGAGCTGCTCTCTCCGAAGCTTGCTCAGTTCGATTTGCAACAATTGGGTCAGGCACTGCAGCCGGAGCGGGATCACCAGTTTACTTACCTGGGGCTGCAAACCCTCTATGACCGCTATTTCCTGCACTGGCAAGGCACCCGCCTGGAACTGCCCCAGATCTTCTTCATGCGGGTGGCCATGGGACTGGCCCTGGAAGAGGATCGACCCAATGAACGGGCCATCGAGTTCTACAACCTGCTGTCGTCCTTCGACTATATGTGCTCCACGCCCACCCTGTTCAATTCGGGCACCCGCCATTCCCAGTTGTCGTCCTGCTATCTCACCACAGTACCGGACGACCTGGAAGGCATCTATGGCGCCATCCGCGACAATGCCCTGCTATCCAAGTGGGCGGGAGGTCTGGGTAACGACTGGACACCGGTGCGGGCTTTGGGTGCTCACATCAAAGGCACCAATGGCCAGTCCCAGGGCGTGGTTCCCTTTCTGAAGGTGGTTAACGATACGGCCGTTGCCGTGAACCAGGGTGGCAAGCGCAAAGGCGCGGTCTGTGCCTATCTGGAATGCTGGCACCTGGATATCGAGGAATTTCTGGAACTGCGCAAGAATACTGGTGATGAGCGTCGCCGTACCCATGACATGAACACCGCCAACTGGATTCCCGACCTGTTCCTGAAGCGGGTGTTCGAGGATGGGGACTGGACCCTGTTCTCCCCCAACGATGTGCCGGACCTGCACGACCTCTACGGCCGCGCCTTTGAAGAGCGCTACCAACATTACGAAGCCATGGCCGAGCGGGGCGAACTGAAGCTGTTTCGCAAGGTGGAAGCCAAGGCTCTGTGGCGCAAGATGCTGTCCATGCTGTTTGAGACCGGACACCCCTGGATCACCTTCAAGGATCCCTGCAATATCCGCTCCCCCCAACAGCACGTGGGCGTAGTGCACTCCTCCAACCTTTGCACCGAGATTACCCTGAACACCAGCCTCGACGAGATCGCCGTGTGCAACCTGGGGTCCATCAATCTGGTGAACCATATCCGTAACGGCGAACTGGACCGGGAGCACCTGCAGCGGACCATCACCACCGCAGTGCGGATGCTGGATAACGTTATCGACATCAACTTTTATGCGGTGCCCCAGGCCCGTCAGGCCAATCTGAAGCACCGGCCGGTGGGCCTCGGCATCATGGGCTTCCAGGATGCTCTCTATGCCCTGGGCCTTCCCTATGCCAGTGTCGAGGCGGTGCATTTTGCGGATCAGTCCATGGAGCTGATCAGTTACTATGCCCTGCAAGCCTCGGCGCTTCTGGCCCAGGAGCGCGGCGCCTATCCGTCCTACCAGGGCTCCTTGTGGGATCAAGGCATTCTGCCCATTGACTCCCTGGAGCTGCTGGCCGAACAGCGCGGCTCCCGCTACTGCGTGCTGGACAAGGTAGCGCAACTGGACTGGGAACCGGTACGCCAACTGATCCGCGAGCACGGCATGCGTAACTCCAACGTCATGGCCATCGCGCCCACGGCGACCATTTCCAACATCGTCGGGGTTTCCCAGTCTATCGAGCCCACCTATCAGAACCTGTTCGTCAAATCCAACCTGTCTGGCGAGTTCACAGTCGTCAATCCCTGGCTGGTCCGGGAGCTGAAAAAGCGCGGCTTGTGGGACGCGGTGATGGTCAACGACCTCAAGTACTTCGATGGCTCAGTGGCACAGATCGACCGGGTACCAGAGGATGTAAAGCAACTGTTCCAGACAGCCTTCGAGATCGATCCCCGCTGGCTGGTGGAAGCGGCATCCCGCCGTCAAAAATGGATCGACCAGGCCCAGAGCCTCAACCTGTACATGGCGGAACCCTCCGGCAAAAAACTGGACAACCTCTACAAGCTGGCTTGGACCCGCGGCCTGAAAACCACCTACTACCTGCGCTCTTTGGGAGCCACCCAGATCGAGAAAGTCTCGGTGAACACTCTTACAGAGGCAACACCGATGGCGGATGCGACCGAAGAGCCCACGGAAAAGTTCTGTTCCATTCTCGACCCTGATTGTGAGGCCTGCCAATGAGGACCACGACCATGAATCAACTGCAATCTGTACTCGCCAACTGGGACGACCCTTTGGCTGTGGCCATTCCGCCGCTCCTTACCACGCCTGCGCAATCACTGGTGACTCCCGCCCCAGCCGATCCTTCAGCGGAAATGCCTATTCCCGAAGAGGCCCTGAAACCGGTCAACCCGGACGATAAACGGGTGATCAACGGGCTGACGGATATCAACCAGCTGGCGCCCTTCAAGTACCCTTGGGCCTGGGAGTTCTTTTTAAACGCCAACAAAAACCACTGGACGCCCCTAGACATCAACATGTCCCAGGACGTGCACGACTATCACCACAAACTCACCCTGGAAGAGCGCCATGTGTATGAGAACGTGCTGGCCTACCTGACCACTTCCGATATTCTCGCCATGCGCAATATCGGCCTGGCGGTGATGGAAAAGATGAGCGCGCCGGAACTACAGATCTACCAGGCCCGACAGGTTTATGAAGAGGCCCTACACACCTGGACTTATCAACACTGTATCGAGACCATCGGCCTCGATCAGAGCGAGATCTACAACCGTTATCGGGTGGTGCCCGCCATCTATCGCAAGATCAAGATGGGCAACGAGCGGCTGAACTCCATCCTCACCACCGACATCGACCTACGCAACCGGGACGACTTGGAGCGGTTTGTGATGGCCTATGTATTCTTTGCTGCGGTGTTTGAGGGCTGCTGGTTCTACAACGGTTTCAGCCCCATTTTCGCCTTACAGCGGCGGGGCCTGATGAAAGGTACCGGCGAGCAGCTGCAATACATCATGCGGGACGAGGTCATGCATTGTGCCTTCGGTCTTCGGGTGGTGCGCCAGATTCTGCAGGAAGAAAACATCACCCTGGATCCGAAAGCCCTGGCGCAAATGTGGCAGGAGGCTGAAGCCGCTGAGGAAGGCTACGCCCAGTATCTGCTCAAGGAACCCATTCTGGGCTACTCCGCCCAGGATCACATCGAGCAGTTCCGCTTTATCGCCAACCGCCGCGCCAAGCAGCTCAAAGTGGCCGAACCCTTCCCGGGCGCCACCAATGCCCTGCCCTGGCTGGACGAGCAGGCGAGCATGCGCAAAGAGAAGAACTTCTTCGAAACCCGGGTGACGGAGTACCAGACGGGTGC
>CAZEWG010000110.1:0-4481 GCA_964514485.1 uncultured Pseudomonadales bacterium | reverse complement strand
GCCCTCTCCCGCAAGGGGAGAGGGAATAGTATTGTGCATGCAAGAACCTGACGTGGGACTTTCTAAATGACGCAAAAAAACTCGCCTGATCTACTTAAAGTCCGTGACTTCTGCCTGAGTCAGTTAATTCAGGCCTATGAAGAGGCCGGTATCCTCGGGCTCTGTGGTGAAGGCCGTTGGGAGTATGCCCTGGATCGGGTGCGTCAATTATCGCAGGCGGAGCTGTTGGAAGCTGCCCTGTTACAGATGAGCTCATCAACCGATTAGCCATTTTTGAAGACTCCTTCCTAAACCCGATTAGCCGGGTTCGACAAGCCATTTACCCTCCTTTAGTATGTCCCGCAGTCGTTTCGGACAGATGTTTGATATTTACTCCTGACGCTGAAGATCGGCCATTGCCGCCATATTCAAGGCTGGTTGATTCTGGTATGACGTCTGCAACCTATAAAAAGGACGAGGCAACAGCAATGAAAATAATAATTAATGGGCAGGAGCGGTTGTTGGACGATGTCGAACCAGACACCCCGTTACTCTGGGTGCTGCGGGATGAACTAAAGCTCACCGGCACCAAGTTTGGCTGTGGCATGGCGCTTTGTGGCGCTTGCACGGTGCATGTCAATGGCAACCCCATTCGCTCCTGCAGTACTCCCATCAGTGCCGTGGAAGGCCAGTCCGTGACAACAATTGAGGGCCTTGGCACCCCGGAGCAACCCCATCCCCTCCAAGCAGCCTGGCAAGAACTGAATGTGCCCCAGTGTGGCTACTGCCAGTCTGGCCAGATCATGTCGGCCAGCGCCTTGCTGGCGCAGAATCCCAATCCCTCCGATGAGGAGATCGACTCGGCCATGTCCGGCAATCTGTGCCGTTGCGGAACCTATCCGCGCATCAGGGCGGCCATTCATCTTGCCGCCGATGCCATGGCGAAGAAGGCCTAACGGTTTCGGGTTTGCATTTCTGGAGAGGGAGAAGGATATGAACAAGATACAAATGAGTCGCCGACAACTGCTGAAGGCGACGGGCCTGGCGGGCGGTACCCTGATTGTGGGATTTAGCCTTCCAGGGTGTGCCAGCCGCTTTCCTAAAGGGTTGGCCGAAGACTCGCTGCGCCCTAATGCCTGGGTCGAGGTTACCGCCGACAATCGGGTTATTCTGACCCTGGACCGGGTGGAAATGGGGCAGGGAACCTATACCGGCATGGCCACCCTGGTTGCCGAGGAACTGGATGTGCCACCCCAGAAGATCGAGGTGATCTTTGCACCTGTGGCAGAGCACTACAAACAGCCGGATTTTGGAATGCAGATCACCGGCGGCAGTACCAGCCTCAGTAGCAACTGGGAACGGCTGCGAACCGCCTCGGCCTCGGTGCGGGAAATGCTGGAGTCCGCCGCTGCCCAGGGTTGGCAAATACCCCTTGCTGAAGTGACCACGGAAGATGGCTACTGTATCAATCGCCAGTCTGGCGCCCGGTTAAGCTATGGGGATCTGGTAGCGGTGGCGGCCACCTTGAAAGTGCCAGCCAAGCCCAGGCTGAAGCCGGCTGCTGAATTCAAGTATATTGGCAAACATAACCAGCGCTTGGACGCCTCGCCCAAGGTGTTTGGCACGGCCACTTATGGCATTGATGTGGAGCTTCCGGGAATGCTCTACGCCGTGCTCAGCCGTCCACCCATGCCCGGCGGAAAAGTGAAGGGCTATGACGCCGCGGCGGCCCAGGCCATGCCGGGCGTGAAGGCGGTGGTTCAGACCCCTCAAGGCATTGCCGTGGTGGCGGATAGCTACTGGCGGGCTCGCAAGGCCCAGTCCGCACTCAAGATTGACTGGACGCCGGGCAAGGTCGGTACACCCTCCACGGAAGATGTATTTAACCTGTATCGTCGCGCGGCTGAGCAGGAAACGGGCAGTGCCGTGCGCTCAGAGGGCAACTTCGCCAAGGCGCATTCAGCCTCTGCCAAAGTGGTGGAGGTGGAATATCAAGCGCCGTTTCTGGCCCATGCCACCATGGAGCCCCAGAACTGTACAGCCCATGTGACCGATGACTTCTGCGAAGTCTGGGCACCGACTCAGGCACCGGATATTGCCCGTTATGTGGCCTCCCGTGAGTCGGGGCTGTCGGTGGATCGGATCAAGATCAATACCACCGTGATTGGCGGCGGGTTCGGGCGACGGCTATCCCAGGACTATGTGGCCGAAGCGGTCGCGGTGTCGCGCCAGGTTAAAGCACCGGTGAAGGTGATCTGGTCCCGGGAAGAGGATATCCAGCATGATGTCTACCGTCCCGCCAGCTACCATCGTCTTGGCGCTACCTTCGATGAAAATGGCAAATTGACCGGTTGGAAGCATCAGATTGTCTGCCCCCGTATTCTGGACCACTTCGCCCGGGATGCAGCCGGGGTGATTGCGCCCAGCTGGACACCCCATTTTATGGTGAAGGCGGCCGCTTCCATGGCGCCTCTGATCAACCCCGATCCTTCTCCTTACGAGGGGGCTTCGGATCTGCCTTATGCTATTCCCAATATCGACGTGCGTCATGTGCAGGCCGATAGCGGCATTCCCGTTGCCTACTGGCGGGCGGTCGGGCATTCCACCAATGGTTTTGTGGTGGAGGGCTTTATTGATGAGCTGGCCCATGAGGCAGGCAAGGACCCCTTTGAGTTTCGGGATGAGCTACTGGCCGATCAACCCCGTCACCGCAAGGTTTTGCGCGCGGCAGCGGAGCGTGCGGGCTGGGGCAAACCCAAGGCGCCGGGAGTCGTGCAGGGTATTGCTTGCCACCAGAGTTTCAACAGCTACGTAGCGCAGGTGGTGGATCTGGTAGTGGAAAATAACCAGATCAAGGTGAAGCGAGTCGTCTGCGCCGTGGACTGTGGCACTGTGGTAAACCCTGATATGGTCGCCGCTCAAATGGAAGGGGGGATCCTGTTTGGGTTGAGCGCTGCACTCTATGGCGATATCACCTTCAAGGATGGGAAGGTTCAGCAGAGCAATTATCATGATTATCAGGTGGTGCGCATGAATGAAACCCCTGAAATCGAAGTGGTGATTGTGGAAAGCGATGAGTCGCCCACCGGGGTCGGTGAACCGGGTTTGCCACCGTTAGCGCCGGCGGTGGCCAATGCGGTCTTTGCCGCCACCGGCAAACGTCTGCGTCAGTTGCCCCTGCGACTGGCCTGATTCGCGGGAGCTAGATGTGGAAGCTCTCAATGAGCGGGTCCTGAGCGGGGTTTTAGGCTGGCTACAGGCGGGCGAACGCTGCTGGTTGGCCACGGTCGTTCGTACCTATGGCTCGTCGCCCCGACCGGTCGGCTCGCTCTTTGCTTTCAATCCTGTGCGAGGCACTTTGGGGTCTTTGTCTGGAGGTTGTATCGAGGAAGATCTTCAGGCCATGCTGGCATCGCAAGCCCCAGGGCCTGCCGAGCTTCCGGTACTACTGCGCTATGGCGTGACGCAAGAAGAGCAAATCCGCTACGCGCTCCCCTGTGGCGGTGAGCTTCAGGTGTTGCTGGAAGAACTGCAACCTGAACCTGGGTTACTTGAGCACTTTGATGCCTTGTTAAAAGCCTTGTTTCAGCGTCAACCGGTGGTACGTCATGTGAGCCTCATCAATGGTGACCGCACCATACAGGTGGACCCGGCGGCGGTGTTTTCCTGTGACGAAAGCTCCTTGTGTCATCCCCTGGCTCCGGCCCACCGCTTGTTGTTGGTGGGAGCGGGGGAGGTGGCGCTCTACGTGGCACAGTTTGCCCGAACCCTGGATTTTGAGGTTACCCTTTGTGATCCACGGGAGTCTTTCTTCCAGAATTGGACACTGCCCAACGTGGAAGCAGTGCAATGTTTGCCGGACGATCTGATCCGGGAGCGCTTTCATGATCCACACTGTGCGATTCTGGCTCTGGCTCACGATCCCCGGATCGATGATATGGCCCTGCTGGAGGCGTTGAGCACGGAGGCATTCTACATCGGTGCCATGGGCTCCCAGGCAACCTCGCAAGCTCGTCGGGAGCGGTTAACAGCACTAGGGCTCACTGAGGCCGAATTAGCGCGCCTCCACGCCCCGATCGGCCTGCCTATTGGCAGTAAAACACCGGCAGAAATCGCGATTTCCGTGTTGGCCCATGTGATTGCCGAGCGCAGCCGGCAGCGTGCTCGCCTTGCAGAGTCGGAATTAGCGGCAGTGGGAACAAGCGAGATTCGTTCCGGCTGCCAGGTTATACCATCATCCTCGGTACGGGCGGTCAATGGCTAGCGGCGGGGCTGCGGGCTCAGAGTCTGCCGGGGTTTTAGTGCTGGCTGCCGGCCAAAGCCGCCGATTCGGTAGTCAAAAGTTAATGCAGCCCCTCGCTGATGGCCGGTCGATGCTTTTACATAGTCTGGAGGTGGCGGAAAGCCTGGGGCTTCCCGTCACCCTGGTCGTGGATGCGCAGCAACCGGAGCTGTTACGGCTGCTGCAAGGCCGGGCTGTCCAGGCACTGCCTGTCGAGCAA
>CAZEWG010000109.1:0-4656 GCA_964514485.1 uncultured Pseudomonadales bacterium | reverse complement strand
CCACCTGAAACACGCCGATGCTGTCTCCCTGCTGGAGCATGGCATAGGTGGCCGGGTCTTCCGCGGGAATCTGAGCCAACGTCAGGGGGCGGCCACGATCCTGGCTGACCAGCTCCAGACCGCGACGCATGGCACTGAGCATCCCTAGCGCCAGAATATCTACCTTCATCAGGCCCAGAGACTCTAGGTCGTCCTTGTCCCATTGGATCACGGTGCGCTCCGGCATGGCGGCATTTTCGACGGGCACCAGCCAGGCCAGCTCTTCGGCGGCAATCACAAAGCCACCCACATGCTGGGACAGGTGACGGGGGAAGCCGATCAGCTCCCGCACTAACTGGCAAAAATGGGCGCCAATCCCCCGTTGTGGATTCAGCCCCAGATGCTGGAGCTGCTCGCCCCAGTCATAGCTTTTATCCCGCCAGTCCATATTGGCGATGAAGTAGTCCAGCTGATGTAAATCCAGCCCCAACGCCTTGCCGACATCCCGAATGGCGCTTTTGGTCCGATAGGTGATCACTGTTGCCGCCAGCGCGGCCCGCTCGCGCCCGTAGCGTTGGTAGAGGTACTGGATGACTTCCTCCCGGCGCTCGTGCTCGAAGTCCACGTCGATATCCGGTGGTTCCCGGCGCTCTCTGGAGATAAAACGCTCAAACAACAGGTTGAGTCGAGCCGGGTCTACTTCGGTAATGCCCAGGCAATAGCAGACGGCGGAGTTGGCTGCAGAGCCACGGCCCTGGCAGAGAATGCCTTGGGCGCGGGCGAAGCGGACGATATCCCAAATGGTCAGGAAATAATGTTCGTACTGAAGTTCCGCAATCAGGGCCAGTTCCTTGTGCACTTGGGCCAGGACTGGAGCGGGTGCCCCCTGGGGATATCGCATTTTTATACCATCATCCACTAGGCGGTGCAGGTAATCGGCGGCGGAGTAGTCTGCGGGCACCAAGTCTTTCGGGTACTCATAGCGGAGTTCAGTGAGTGAAAAGGTACAGCGCCTTGCGATAGCCAGGGTTTGCGCCAGGAGTTCCGGGTCATAAAGTCTTTGCAATTTGGCGAGTGGGCGCAGGTGACGCTCCCGATTGGCGAACAAGGCCATGCCGGCGTCTTGCACCCGACAGCCTAGCCGGATGGCGGTTAACACATCCTGCAAGGGCTGGCGCTTGGGAAGGTGCATGTGGACATCGCCGCAGGCCACCCGGGGCAGGCCGAGCTGTTGGGCAAGCTGTTTGAGCCAGGCGAAGTAGTGTGGTTCCCCGTTCTCCAGTAGCCGCTCCTGGGCGATCCAGAGTCGTTGTGGAAACCATTGCTGAAGACGCAGGCCAGTCTGTTCGGCCTCCTGAACCCGATTGAATCCCGTTTGCTTGTCTTTATCAGACGCAAAGTTTGAACCCAAGAGGGCAGGTTTCCACAATAGCAGACATTGCTCCAGCCCTTGGGAGAAGTCATCCAGGCTCAGATTGTAATGGCCTTTTTCTGCTCGCCGCCGCCCTCGGGTGATCAGCCGGCACAGTTGACCATAGGCTTCCCGGTTGGGGCAGAGCAGGATCAGGGTGCCGGCCTCTGGAAGCCTGAACTCGGAGCCGATAATCAGTTTCAGGGGTAAATTGTGGTCCTGGATCGCCCGATGAGCACGTACCACACCCGCCACCGAGCATTCGTCAGTCAGGGCCAGGGCCTCATAACCCAGTTGGGCAGCCTGGAGACACAGCTCTTCCGGATGGGAGGCTCCCCGTAGAAAGCTGAAATTGCTGAGGCAGTGAAGTTCTGCGTAGCCCATCAGCCAAACCAGCCCTGAATAAACCAGTATTCTTCAGGGGTGCGGTAGACCCAGCACAAGCTGCCGTCGTGGGTCTGGGCAATATAGTAATCACGGCAAATCTGCCGGGGTGGTTTCTGGTCCCACCAACCCGCCTGAATGCGCTCGGGGCCTTGTAGCAGTTGAAGTTGATAGCCAGCCACGGGGAGTGGGGCGGGCAGCAACCACAGGGGGCGTGAACTTTGTGCCAGCAAGGTGCTGGTTGAAGCTCCGGGAGTAGTCAGATGATTGGCCTGCTCCGGGCGATGGTCGGCCTGCACGGCCAGGCCTTGGATCTGCTGAGCACCTAGCCTGGCCTGTAGCCGACCCAGTAATTGTTGGCGGCTTAGCTGCTGCACTTGCTGCTGGCGAAACAGGTCGTCGCTGTCAGGTTGTAAGGGTTGTAAAACAACTGCTTTCAGGCCAAGGCTCAGGGCGCCTGCATACAGCTGAACCCGCTCCAGTCGGAGTCGGCATAGTTGCAGCCACTCTTCCGCACGGTATTCAGGTTGTACGCTGCGGATTTCTAGTTGGGTATTGTCCCGATGATGATGACCGATTTCGATCAGGATCTGGAGTGCGGCTTGCTGGCGCACCTGAAGGAAGGCCTGAAGCTCTCTGAGCAGACGTTGCAAGGGAAACAGCAGGCCGCTAATGCTTTCGATCTCTTCCAGAAAGTCCAGGCGCCGGTAAAAATGCTCCGGCGGTTTGAAGAATATCTGAGGGTCGGGCGCTGTACCCAGCAGGCGCTCCAGAAACAGGGGTGTCTCTTGTCCAAAACGGCGACCCACCTCGGCCGGGGGCAAATCCAACAGTTGTCCCAGGTGTTTGATCCCCATGCGGATCAGCCGCTCAATGGTCGGGGCCGGCAGCAGACTTTGGCTGATGGGTAAATTCCTCAACTGGCGTTGCAGCCAGTCCTGATCCAACGTGGGGCTGCCATCTCCTTGTTGGGTTAACAACTGAGCTGCCAGGGGAGTGTGGGCGACAGCCGTCCAGGCCTGAAACCCAGACTCCTGAATGCACTCTCGCACCTGCCTCCAATAGGGTTCGAGGCCGCCGAACAGGCGCAACATACTGGCGATTTCCAGCAGTAACCCTTGGGGAGGTTTGAGACTGATTTGGGCGGCGTAGCCCAGCAGCACCTGGGCCAGATCCAGCAATCCCTGGTCTTCCAGATCCCGCTGGCGGGGAATCAGTTGCAGGTCGGGATAAAGGGCGCAGGCACTACTGGTGGACATGCCCGGTTGAATGCCGGCCTGCTCGGCTTTGGCATTAACCTGCAGGATTTCATGGCGTCTCGTTTCGACCAGGGCAAAGGCTCTGTCTTCAGGTTGAGCCCGGGTACGGATTTCCAGGGCGAAACGGGGCAAATGCACGAACATCCAGCTCATTTGCAGGCTCCGCTAAAAAGGGGACGGCAGGCTAAGCAGTTGTTGGGGAATCGGCCAGCCACCCCGGCGCTTCACAATGGTCAGGCCGGTTTGTCCGTTCTTTAGTCTCTCCAGCGCAATCCGTAAGGCTGCCGGTGATGATTGCTGGGCTTGTTCGCTGGGGCGGAACAGGATGGCGACCGCGCGGGAAGCCGCAGCGGCTAGTTGCAGGCGACGTAGCTCACTGGCCTTGAGGCGTGGCAGCCAGCCAAGCACCAGGCTGCAGGCCCCGCTGCGAAGCCCCTGTTCGAAGGCCCAGATAAAGTCCTGGGGTAGCCCGCCTGTCACCAAAAGCTGATTTTCCAGCTTGATACCGGCTTGTGCCAAAGCCGGTGCATAAGGTTGCCAGGGGGGATTGATCCAGAGCTGCCAAGCCGGTTCCGTGCTTAATCGGGAGAGCAGCGGGGTGATCAGCCTTAACTCGCCGATACCGGGGCGGTCATGGAGAATTTCAGTAAGAGCCCCTTGAGGCCAGCCGCCACCGGGCAGAACCGCGTCCAGCTCGGGATAGCCGCTGGGAACCCCGGATGGGATGGCGGTGGCGGACTGGTTGGCCTGCCAGATGTGCTGGTGGGCCAGAATCTGTTCTAGCGAAGTCATGGGCTTCATACGTCAAAAATCAGAATCTAGTACTGTTTAAATATACAGTATATTGAGGCATTACGAATTTGCAATGAGAAAGCTGACGGGTTGTCGGTACGGTTGAGAAGCTGCAGGAGTAACTGGTTGATAACCTGCAATATCTATAAAACCGGAATGGCGGGGTTGATTTGGCGTTGTTTGCCGGGGTTTCCGAGAGGGGATGAAGCAAGGCCCGAAGACTGGTGGAAATGTAGTCAATTTGTCAGCTCTACCTTAGATTGAAATTGCCTTTGTGAAAATCTTTTCTGGACGCAGGCTGTTCGAGGAGCCAGAAAAGCCGGTAGGACTTCGAAAGGGATGGATCGATGACTGGATACAGAAAAACAGTGCAATGGATAGGCTGGCTGCTGTGCTCTTTGGGGGGCCTGTTTGTACTTCAGGCACAGGCGCAGGAATTGACTGGCGATGTTCTGGATCGTTGGCTTGAATCCCAGCCGGCACTACAGGCCTGGGCAATGGAGCATAAGGATGAGTTGGAGCCCTATGAGTCCGCAGATGAGCTCAGTGATTTGAAATCCACCGACAATATGTTGCGCTCTCTGCGCGAGTCGGGGCTTTATGAAGAAGCCGCGTCGGTTATGGATGAATATGGATTTAACAGCCCCGAGGAATGGGCGGATGTGACGATCCGGACCATCAAGGCCTATTTGGCTAACGAACTGGAAGGGCGGGAGGCGGACATCGAAATGCTGAAGGCCCAGCTCTCGGCCCTGGAGGAGGATGACCAGGTACCGCAGCCGCAAAAAGACGCGATGCTGCAGGCCTTGCGGGGGAATCTGGCCATGGTGG
>CAZEWG010000108.1:0-4725 GCA_964514485.1 uncultured Pseudomonadales bacterium | reverse complement strand
GGGGAGAGGGAATTGTCTACCGTCGCTTTTTTTTTAGAACACATCTGCTAGAGTAAACCCTAGAATTGACTCTCAAGAGGTGTCACGGATGGGTGGCTTGTTCTCTTCCCGAACCATCGGCGTTGCCGCAACCGTCTCCGCGCTCCTGTGGGGCCTGGCACTTCCAGCCCAAGCCCAGATCTACCGCTGGGTCGACGCCAACGGCACCGTCCACTTCTCGGATGAGGCTCGCCCCGGCGCCCAACCGGTCCAGGTTGGCCCGATTTCCACCATCTCCCTGCCCGAGCCCAACCGGGAAACCCTGGATACTCCCACTGCCAAAAAGGACGCCGAGGAGCCGGAAGAGTTTCGCTACCGGCGCGTCGAAATCAGCTATCCGGAGCACGATAGCGCCTTTCATTCCGGCAATGGCACCTTCACGGTCACCACCGACATTGAGCCGCCCCTGCGGCCCAGTCATGAGCTGCGGCTGATCTTCAACGGCCAGGTTTACGCCCAAAGCCACGCCGGACATTTTCTGATGGAAAATATCGACCGGGGCACCCATCAACTGCTCCTGCAAGTGGTGGAAGACGGCACCGTGATTCAAAACAGCTCCCCCGTCACATTTACGGTGCACAGGCCCTCCCTGCTGCATCCCAATCGCGCCAGGATTGCACCAAGATAGTGCATTTAGCACCAAAATAGTGCACTCTTTGACTCAAGCCTCGGGCCTTTGGAGCCCGCTCGGCAAAACGCGCCGCCTGGCTCCTGACTTTCTCTGAAAAGCAGGTCTTGGTTTGCTTTTTGCTTAGCTGTCTCATCACTGTCGCGAGCAGCTTTTGGGCAAGGCGGGCCGAACGCCGGAGCGCAGTCTATTGCGTCTAGCCCAACACAACCCGGAAGTCGTGCAGTAGGTCATGGGCTAGTTACTTAGCCTGCTTCAACCATGGAAGCACAGTCATGCTATCGAGCCCCCGTCAAAAGCGCGTTCTGGAAAATCTCTCCACAGCCATCCTGCTGCTGGATGAAGAGCTACAGACGGAATATATGAATCCGGCGGCGGAAATGCTGTTGGAGATCAGTGGCAGCCGTCTGGTCGGTGCCAAGTTGAGCGAGTTTCTCACCGAAGACCCGGACAGCCTGCCCGCCTTTCTGGACGCCTTGCACACCGGCCATCCCTTTACCAAGCGGGAGGCCGAGTTCATGCTGCACAATGGCAGCCGGATCCGGCTGGATTACACCGTCACCCCCATCACCTTCGACCAAGGTCAGGGACTGCTGATCGAGATGCAGCCCCGCGACCGGCTGCTGCGGATCAGTCGCGAAGAAGATCTGCTGTCCAACCAGGAAACCACCCGCATGCTGGTACGCGGCCTGGCCCATGAGATCAAGAATCCGCTGGGCGGCATCCGCGGCGCGGCACAGCTCCTCGACCGGGAGCTGGTGGACGACGAACTCCACGACTACACCCGCATCATCATTGAGGAAGCCGACCGGCTGCGCAATCTGGTGGACCGCATGCTGGGCCCCAACAAAGCCTTCCGCCTGACCTCCATCAACATTCACGAGGTGCTGGAGCGGGTGTGCGGACTGATCGCCGCGGAATGCGAAGGCCGTATCCAGATCCAGCGGGACTACGACCCCAGCATCCCGGAGTTCGAAGGCGACAAGGAGCAGCTGATCCAGGCGTTCCTCAATATCGCCCGTAATGCCATGCAGGCGTTGCTGCACCAGGAATCGCAGAATGATAACCGCATCACCCTGCGCACCCGGGCTCTGCGCCAGGTCACCATCGGCCACCGGCGCCATCGCCTGGCCCTGCGGGTCGACGTCATCGACAACGGCCCGGGCGTGCCCGACAGCCTGCTGAAAAGCGTGTTTTATCCCATGATCAGCGGCCGCCCGGAAGGCTCCGGGCTGGGGCTGTCCATTACCCAAAGCATTATCGGTCAGCATCAGGGCCTGGTGGAGTGTGTCAGCGAGCCCGGCCACACCGACTTCATTATTTACATTCCCCTGCAACGGAAGCCTGGGTGAATACTGCGGAGAGCAAGATGAAATCAGCAAACATCTGGATTATCGATGACGACCGCTCCATTCGCTGGGTGCTGGAAAAGGCCTTGGAACAGGCCGAATTCAAACCCCGCACCTTTGACAGCGGCGAAGGTATCCTCAATCGTCTGCAACGGGAACAGCCTGATGCCATCATCAGCGACATCCGCATGCCGGGGATCGACGGGCTGGACCTGCTCAACGAAATTCATGCCCAGTATCCGGAGCTGCCGGTCATCATCATGACCGCCCATTCCGACTTGGACAGCGCGGTGTCCTCCTACCAGCGCGGCGCCTTCGACTACCTGCCCAAGCCCTTCGATGTGGACGACGCAGTGTTGCTGGCCCAGCGGGCGGTCGCCCACTCCCAGGAGCAAAAGGCCCAACGCCAGCAGTCGGCCCAGGAAGACCTGCGCAAGACCACCGAAATCATCGGCGAGGCGCCGGCCATGCAGGAGGTGTTTCGCGCCATCGGCCGGCTGTCCCAATCCAACATCACCGTGTTGATCAATGGCGAATCCGGCACCGGCAAGGAACTGGTGGCCCGCGCCCTGCACCAACATAGTCCGCGCCGCGCCAACACTTTTATTGCCCTCAACATGGCCGCCATTCCCCGGGATCTGATCGAATCCGAACTGTTCGGCCATGAGAAAGGCTCCTTCACCGGCGCCGGTGTGCAGCGTCAGGGCCGTTTTGAGCAGGCCAATGGCGGCACCTTATTTCTCGACGAGATCGGCGATATGCCGCCCGAGACTCAAACTCGGCTGCTGCGGGTGCTGGCCGATGGCGAGTTCTACCGGGTCGGCGGCACCTCGCCCATCAAGGTGGATGTGCGCATCATCGCCGCCACCCACCAAAACCTGGAGCGGCTGGTGCAGGCCGGCCGGTTCCGGGAAGACTTGTTCCACCGGCTCAACGTGATCCGGATTCATATCCCCCGCCTGTGCGAACGTCAGGAGGATATTCCCCGGCTGGCGGATTTCTTCCTCAAGCGGGCCGCCGCCGAACTCAAGGTTGAACCCAAGATCCTCAAGCAGGAAACCAAGGAGTACATGACCTGCCTGCCCTGGCCCGGCAACGTCCGCCAGCTGGAAAATACCTGCCGCTGGCTGACCGTGATGGCCTCCGGCCGGGAAGTGCATGTGTGCGACCTGCCGCCGGAACTGGCCGAGCAGGAAAAAGTGCAAAGCCCCGCCGGCAACTGGCAGGACGCCCTACGCGCCTGGGCCGAACAGGAACTCAGGCACGGCAAGAAAGGCCTGCTGGATACCGCTCTGCCGGATTTCGAGCGCATCATGATCGAAACCGCCCTCAAGCACACCGCCGGCCGCCGCCGGGATGCCTCCCTGCTTTTGGGCTGGGGACGTAACACCCTCACCCGCAAGATCAAGGAGCTGGGCATGGGAGGTGATGATGACGAGGGAGCTGACGATTAACCATCCGCCCACTCGCTGTTGCGGGGCGCGGATGGGCGGCATCTGCGGCCCGCGATCGAAACCGGCCGCTTAACCTGAGCAGGTCCGAGGTTTAGCGATGCTCATCCTTGCGCCCGGTAATCATGGCCCTGATCAGGTTCTCCGACCCAAACAGGCTGTATAGCACCACCACGGCGATATGAATCAGGATCAACACCATCAGGGTGTTGGCAAACAGCCCGTGCAGCTCTTCCAACCAGGCCTCGCCCCAGTACCGGTCCAGCCCCATCATCCAACCCGAAATCCCGAGCGCCAGCACCAACCCCATGAGCGCCAGGATCATCAGACCACCCAGGGGATTGTGTCCAACGTAGTAGGGATGCTCGCCCCGCAAGAGCGCGCGCAGATAAAATAAAAGGCGGCGGGGCGTTGGCCAAAACGAGCTGAACCGGGCATAAGGCGTGCCCACGAACCCCCACAGGATGCGCACAACGACGGCACCGGCGGCATAATAACCGGTCCACCGGTGCCACGCCTCACCCGATTCAAGCACCCACAGATTGAGCACACAGGCGGTGGCGAGACTCCAGTGAAAGATCCGCACCAGCGGGTCCCAGACCACAACACCCCGCGTCATGACAGGTTTACTTCTCAATATTGCTCTTCACCACCGAGCCATCAACCGGATTGTAGTAGATTTCCACTTTCTTCCCGGCTTCATCCCAGCCGTAGATCTCATAGCAGTTGCCGTCGGTGATCAGAAAGCGCTTGATCTTGTAGCCCTGTTTTTTCAGGTTTTCCTGAAAGGTCTCGGCATTCTGCCATTTATCCTGGGACTCGTCCGTGCACTTAGGAGAGGCCACGGCCATACCCGCAAAGGCAACAGCTGAGAAGAGAGTGAAAGTAGTGAGTGTTCGGCGAAAAGAATGATTCATGGTAAACCTCCTTGCAGGCAGGAGAAAGCTGCAGGTAACCGGAAGGCGGGCAGTCCGGTCGCCCCCGCCCTTTAAAGGCCCGCGACCAGACAAATCTGGAGAACCGCCATTTCTTGAGGGCACAGGCTCTATCTTGAACTGACTGCCTGATATCCAACAGGGCAGAAGTGCTTTTAGCTGCCGACGCCCCAGCCGGCTCCGTTTTTTGGGGGCGCGAAGCCTCGATCCGGGGGAAACCGCAGAGCGCTTTTGAAACGGGTCAGACAGGGCTTGCCCGGCTCCTGCCGAACCAAGTTTCGCCCCTCAACCCGACCGGCAGTAACTCCGGACCATAAAAAAAG
>CAZEWG010000107.1:0-4785 GCA_964514485.1 uncultured Pseudomonadales bacterium | reverse complement strand
CGCTTGTACTCGCTGATGTCCACCAAACGCAGCACCCGGTAGACCTCCTCCCGGGAGAAGCCTTGCGCCACGATGGCGTCGGCACTTTGATCCTCCTCGATATACAGGTGCAGTATCCGGTCCAGCACATCGTACGGCGGCAAGCTGTCTTGATCCTCCTGCCCCGGCGCCAATTCCGCGGAAGGGGGACGATCAATCACTCGTTGTGGAATGCAGGGGGAAAGGCGATTGCGATAGTCCGCCAGTCGATACACCAGGGTTTTCGGCACATCCTTGAGCACATCAAACCCGCCCGCCATGTCCCCATACAGGGTGGAATAACCGACCGCGATTTCGCTTTTGTTGCTGGTGGTCAACACCAGAGCGCCGGTCTTGTTGGAAATACTCATCAGCAGCACGCCCCGGCACCGGGCTTGCAGGTTCTCTTCCGTGGTATCGGCCGGCAAGTCGGCAAAGGGCTCGCTCAAGACATTCATGAACGCATCGTAGACCGGCTCAATCGGTAGTACCTCATAACGCACACCGAGAGTCTTGGCCTGTAACTCCGCATCCTCCAGGCTCATGCTGGAGGTGTAACGAAAGGGCATCATGATCGCCCGCACCCGATCCGCCCCTAAGGCATCAGCGGCAACCGCCAGCGTCACCGCGGAATCAAGCCCCCCCGACAAGCCCAATACCACTGATTTGAAGCGGTTTTTATTGATATAGTCCCTCACCCCCATGACCAGGGCCTGATAGACACTGGCCTCTTCCGTCAACGGCTCATGGCGCTCCTCTTGTAAGGGAATCACCCGACTCGCTTCCAGCCGGCACTCCACGGCGAACAGGTTTTGCTGAAACTGGGGCGCGGCCAGCGCCAGCTCGCCGGCGGCATCCATCACAAACGAGCCGCCATCAAAAACCAGTTCATCCTGGCCTCCGACGGTATTGAGGTAAATCACCGGCAACCGGTTGTCCCGCGCCTGTTTGCGAACCAGGTTATAGCGCTCCTGCTGTTTACCCACATGAAAGGGTGAAGCGTTGAGACTGACCAGCAACTGGGCGCCGGCTTCCGCCGCTTGACGCATCGGGGCTTCTTGCCAGAGATCTTCGCAGATATTGATGGCAATCTTGATACCTTTGAGCTCGGCGACAAACGGCAACTGCCCCGGCTGAAAGTAGCGCACTTCATCAAAGACCTGATAGTTGGGAAGACACTGCTTGTAATACAGCCCTTTAACCTGCCCCTGGTCGATCAGCGCCGCCGCATTATAAAGGGCATCACCATCACGCCAGGGCAACCCAACTATCAACGCCACCTCTGTCACCGCCTGGCAGATAGTCTGCAAGGCTTTTTCAACCCTCACCTGGAGGCTGGGCCGCAGCAGTAAGTCTTCCGGGGGGTAACCTGTCAGCGCCAGCTCCGGAAAGACGACCAAGTCGGCCTGTTGTTCCTGTCGTGCCCGCTGCGCCAGCTCAATGATCTTCTCGGCATTGCCGGGAATATCCCCCACCAGGAAATCCCACTGCGCCAGGGCGACCCGAATGCTTTCTGCCATTGCTGTGATCCTCGGCTTCGAAGTGCAAATGATGCATTATACTTAAGTAGTTACAGAAAAGTTTCCCGGTATTTCATCCCGCGCCCCCCTGGAGTGCTCCGGCTTCGGGCGGATGCAATCCCGGAGAACCTGGCCGCTGGCGGCTGTTTCAACAGGACTTGGCCCCTCTTGATCGCACGCCCGGAAAACCCTGCTGCCACCAGATCCCGTTTGGTTTTGGAATCACCCCTTCATGACGGACTTACCACTTTCCACACTCAATGAAGACATTCAGGAGCGAACCACCCGACTGTTTCGGATTTATAACCATTACCGTATCGTGATGGGCGTGCTCCTGGTCAGCGCCATGCTGTGGGCCACCAGCCAGGAAGTCGCCAACTACCACAATCTCAACCTGTACCAGATTGCCACCACCTCCTATCTGGCGATTCACGGTTTTGTCGGCCTGCTCCTGCTGGCGAAACTGCAACCCAGCCTCCCCCAGATCAGTCTCTCGCTTGGACTGGATATCGCCCTCCTCTCACTACTGATCTATAGCAGCAATGGCATCGCCAGTGGCTACAGTAATTTGCTGTTTGTCAGTGTGGCGGCAGCCAACATCCTGATTCAGGGCCGACTGGGCACCTTCTTTGCGGCTTTGGCCGCTCTCTGCGTGATGTCGGCCGCCATTCTGCTGATGCTGGATGGACGGGGCGCCGTCGACGACATCATCAAGTCGGGCCTGATTGGCATGCTGTTTTTTGCAACGGCCTTCTTGATCCAAAGCATCAGCCGGCGCCTTCAAGTGAGCGAAAAACTGGCCCATAAACGGGCCCGGGATGTGGCCGAGCTCGAACAGCTGAACCGCAAGATTATTCAACGGATGCGCACCGGGATTATCGTCGCCGATGAACAAGGCAATATCCGCCTGATCAACGAGGCCGCCCATGACCTACTGAGAACCCCCGAGCTGGAAATCCCCCTGCTGGTCTTGCCACTCCCTCTACTCGAGCGCCTGTTTCAATGGCGGATTGACCCCACAGTGCGCACCTCGCCGTTTCGAGTCGGACCACAACGAGCCCCCATTCAAGCCAACTTTGCCCCGATGGAAAAAGACGGCAAGAAAGAGGTCCTGCTGTTTTTGGAAGACACCAGCAAGATTACACAACAGGCCCAGCAAATGAAGCTCGCCTCCCTCGGGCGGCTGACCGCCGGCATCGCCCATGAGATCCGCAACCCCCTGGGTGCGATCAGCCATGCCGGGCAGCTGCTCCTGGAGTCACCGACCCTGACGGAAAGCGACCGCAAGATGGGCGAGATCATCCTGCGCCACAGCTCTCGCATGAATGGCATCATTGAAAGCGTGCTGCAACTGTCACGTCGCAAGCAACCCGAGCCGGAGCTGCTCGACTTGAACCAGTGGCTGGCCCAGGAAATCGAGGATTTCACCGCCGCGGGCACCACCCGTGCGGAAATCCACTGCCGCCTTGATCCGGCATCCCCCAAAGGCCGGTTTGACCCCAACCAATTGTCCCAGGTCATCACCAATCTACTCGGCAATGGGCTACGCTATAGTGAGCAAAACACTGGAAAGGCTGTTGTGCATGTGGAAACGGGCCTGACCGAGCAAGATCAGGCCTATATTGATATCCTGGATGAAGGCCCGGGAATTAGTGAGGAGCACCGGGAGCATCTGTTCGAACCCTTTTTCACCACCGAAAAACAAGGTACTGGGTTAGGCCTCTATATTTCTCGCGAACTTTGCGAGGCCAACCAGGCCCAGCTGGACGCTGAGCCGGCCACAACCGGCGGTAGCCGTTTCCGTATCACTTTTGCACACCCCAAACGTATTACCTGATGGCGTATTGAATGAAGCACAAGGCACTGATTGTTGATGACGAGCCGGACATCCGGGAACTTCTTGAAATCACCCTGGGCCGTATGGGCGTGGATACCCGTAGCGCTGCCGACCTGAGCTCGGCCAAGGATCTCCTGGCCCGGGAATCTTTTCACCTCTGCCTGACCGATATGAATCTGCCAGATGGGAGCGGCATTGAGCTGGTGGCCCATATCCAAAAGACCTGTCCACAACTTCCGGTTGCCGTCATCACGGCCTACGGCAGCATTGAAACTGCAATCTCGTCTCTCAAGGCGGGCGCGTTCGACTTTGTTTCCAAACCGGTAGAGCTCAACCGCCTGCGGGAACTGGTCAATACCGCCCTGCGCATGACCGAGGCCCCCGCCCCATCCGAGGCCGCCGAAGACGTGCCCAGCCGCCTCTTGGGCAGCTCGGCGGCCATGGAGAAACTCCGCGGACAAATCCGTAAACTGGCCCGCTCCCAGGCGCCGGTCTATATCAGCGGCGAATCCGGCAGTGGCAAGGAGCTGGTAGCCCGGATGATCCACCAAAACGGCCCCCGGGCAGACCAGCCTTTCGTGCCGGTCAACTGCGGAGCCATTCCTTCCGAACTGATGGAAAGTGAGTTTTTCGGCCATAAAAAAGGCAGTTTCACCGGTGCCACGGACAACAAGATCGGTCTGTTCCAGGCTGCGGAAGGGGGCACCCTGTTTCTCGATGAAGTGGCCGACCTGCCCCTGGCGATGCAGGTAAAACTGCTCCGGGTGATCCAGGAAAAAGCCGTGCGCCCGGTCGGCGAGCAGCGGGAAATGCCCGTCAACGTGCGGATTCTGAGCGCCACCCACAAGGATCTGAAACAAGAAGTAGAAGAAGGCCGCTTCCGTCAGGACCTGTTCTATCGCATCAACGTGATCGAACTCAAAGTTCCCAGCCTGCGGGAGCGCAAAGAGGATATTCCGCTGCTGGCAGAGCATATTCTCGCCAAGCTTGCCCGGGAGTGCGATTTACCCGCCATGGAGTTCACGGCCAAGGCCATTGCCAAACTGCAGGAGTACGACTTTCCCGGCAACGTGCGGGAGCTGGAAAACATCATCGAACGGACCTTCACCCTCTGCGAAAAAGACAGCATCGACGCCAATGATATTCAGCTGCCCGAGCCAGATCTTTTACCCGAGGCTAAAGACGGCTCGCTCGCCATGCCAGACCTCAGCGCCGCCAAGGGCAATTTGGAGCACTTTCTGGAGTCCATTGAAAAACAAGCTATCGAGAGAGCCCTGGAGGAAACCCGCTGGAACAAGACAGCGGCCGCCAAAAAGCTGGGGATCAGCTTCCGCGCCTTGCGCTACCGGCTGCAGAAGCTGGGGATGGAATAACCAGACATACTTTACTCCCTCTCCCTTGACGGGAGAG
>CAZEWG010000106.1:0-4916 GCA_964514485.1 uncultured Pseudomonadales bacterium | reverse complement strand
CCGCCCCCACCCCCAACTGGATGACCAAGCCGGCGGGTTATCTGGTCACCCAGGCGGCAGTGGATCTTTTGCCGGACTGGGCGCGGGCCATGGCCGGACTGAAGCAGTCCTGGCCCAAACAACAAGCCATTCGGTGGGCGATGCAGGGGCTGGCGCAGGTGCTGCGAAGCTCGGTGCGCAATGGGGCTTCTCAACGGGCCAAGCGGCGCGTGGGTGAGCTGGGTTGATCTACCCTAGCCGCTATTTGAAAAGCCTCTCCCACAGTGGCAAAGCCCATCGTTGAACCATGACGGCACCAACCCTCAATGGAGCTTTCGCTCGCCCTCCAGGCTAACTCCCAGTGCCCGCAGCTGCTGGGCCAGCCGTTCGCTGCCGGTGGTGCTCCATCGCTGGTAGAGGGCCAGAATATCTTCCAGGTTATTGCCGATCTTGCGGGTACAAGCACCGGCGACCAGATCCAGAAAGGCCGTGAAGCGTTCCGCCAGCTCGGCGAACACATGACGGTGGCTGGCGGCATTTCCGGCCAGGTAGTCGTAAGCGCCGCCGCCCATGCCGACAAAATAATCCTGGCGTAGCCCCTTGCGGGCATAGCGTTCGGGAAACAGAGCCCCGATAAAGAGCGCCTGGTCGCCCAGTTGGCGCAAAATCAGGCAGCGTTCATGATTGGCGGCCGCTTCGTGGGCGTCCTTGTAGAGTAAGGCCAAAGGGCGCAGATCCAATTGGCCCTGGTCATAACTGAATAACTGGCGGCTGTCGCCCAGGCGGGCCAGCACCGACCCCACATACCACAAGGTATCATCCTGGGGACGTGGTTCCAGTGCCTCGGCCCCTTCCACCAACCGCTCCCGAAAATAATCAGCCAAGGTACGCTCAAAGGTTTGAACAGCCCGTTCCAACATGTCGGCCCCTCCCATGACTTACTCTTCCTTAACTATAAAACAGGAACCGGCCTTTTCAATGAATAAAAAAACCCAAATTAATAACAAAATATTCTTAAAAGGTAAGACTCTCTCCCTCTTGAAACCGCAACAAAAGCACCTATTTTCGCGGACTAGGAGGCGGTGCTAACGCCGTTTCCGCTAAGTTTTTCAGTGATTTGAATTCATTCAGGAGGAATCCTCAATGCAGATCAAACCGCTGTATGACCGCGTGGTTGTACGCCGACTGGACGCAGAAACCACCACCAAAGGCGGCATTGTTATTCCCGACAAGTCAGCCGAAAAATCCACCCAGGGTGAAGTGCTGGCTGTTGGCAGCGGCGCCTTACTGGAAAACGGCAACCAACGCCCGCTTGAGGTTAAAGTGGGAGATCGGGTGCTGTTTGCCCCATACGCTGGCAGCGAGATCAAGCTCGACGGCGAAACCTATCTGATCGTTCGTGAATCCGACATTCTGGCTGTTATTGACGCTGTAGAAGCACAGGAGAACGCAGCATGAGCGCAAAGATGATCACCTTTTCCACCAGCGCCCGGGAGCGCATGCTGGCGGGCGTGAATATTCTGGCAGATGCGGTCAAGGTGACCATGGGCCCGAAAGGCCGCAACGTGATTCTCGATAAAAGCTTTGGCGCCCCGCGCGTCACCAAAGACGGCGTGAGCGTGGCCAAGGAAATCGAGCTGAAAGACAAGTTCGAAAACATGGGCGCCCAGATGGTCAAAGAAGTGGCGTCCAAGACCAACGACCTGGCGGGTGACGGCACCACCACGGCCACTGTGCTGGCTCGCGCCATCGTGCGGGAAGGCCACAAGGCCGTGACCGCCGGCATGAATCCCATGGATCTCAAGCGGGGCATTGACCTGGCGGTCAGCGCCGCCCTGGAAGAGCTGAAAAAGCTCGCCAAGCCCTGCACCGACAGCAAGTCCATCGGCCAGGTGGCAACGGTCTCCGCCAACTGGAATACCGACATCGGCGACATTCTCGCCCGCGCTATGGAAAAGGCCGGTCGTGACGGGGTGATCACCGTTGAAGAAGGCAAGTCCCTGCAAAACGAGCTGGATGTGGTGGAAGGCATGCAGTTTGACCGGGGCTACCTGTCACCCTATTTCATCACCAACCCCGACAAAATGCAGGCCGAGCTGGATAACCCCTTAGTGCTGTTGCTCGACAAGAAGGTCAGCAACATCCGCGAGCTGATTCCGGTTCTGGAAGCCGTCTCCAAGGCGGGCCGGCCGCTGTTGTTGATCGCCGAGGATGTGGAAGGCGAAGCCCTTGCCACCCTGGTGGTCAACAACATGCGAGGTATTCTGAAAGTCGCCGCAGTGAAGGCGCCAGGCTTTGGCGACCGGCGCAAGGCCATGCTGCAAGACATTGCCATTCTCACTGGCGGTCAGGTGATTTCCGAAGAGATCGGCCTGTCGCTTGACAAGGTAGAGCTGGAACAACTGGGCAGCGCCAAGCGGGTGGTGATCACCAAGGATCACACCACCATCGTCGATGGCGCGGGCCAAAAAGCCGACATCGACGCCCGTGTGGCCCAGATCCGCAAGGAGATCGAAGCCAGCACCTCCGACTATGACCGGGAGAAGCTGCAGGAGCGGGTCGCCAAGCTGGCCGGTGGGGTGGCGGTGATCAAGGTGGGTGCCGCGACCGAAGTGGAAATGAAGGAGAAGAAGGACCTGGTGGACGACGCCCTGCACGCCACCCGTGCGGCCGTGGAGGAAGGCATTGTGCCCGGCGGTGGTATCGCTCTGGTCCGTGCCGCCGATGCGGTACGCAAGGCCGAGCTCAAGGCCGCCAACGAGGACCAGCAAGCCGGTATCCGCATTGCGCTGCGAGCCATGGAAGAGCCCTTCCGCCAGATTGTGGCCAATGCCGGGATCGAGCCCAGCGTGGTCCTGGACCAGGTCCGCAGCCATGAAACCAGCAGCTGGGGCTACAATGCCCAGACCGAGGAATACGGTGACATGTTCACCATGGGCATTCTCGACCCGGCCAAGGTCACGCGTACCGCGCTGCAAAACGCGGCATCTGTCGCGAGCCTGATGCTGACCACGGAAGCGATGATCACGGAGGCTCCGCAAGAGAAAGCGACAGCGGGCGCACCCAGCTACGACTTCGACTGACCAGACAGTCACTGAAGGGGGCTTCGGCCCCCTTTTTTGTGGCCGGGTCTTTTGCCCTGCCCGGTCGTCCTCCCGTAAAATGGCCGCGACAGATTCGCAAGCCAAGGATCGGCTCGCGCTTTGGACTTCCGGACCGGACTGTAGGCCCCCGGGGTCGTCACCACAAAGGACATGGTTTATGACTGACACACCCCTTCAGATTCTGCAAAACGTCTTTGGCTACGAGGCGTTTCGCGGCAACCAGCACGAGATCATCAATGAGCTGATGGAAGGCCGGGATGCCCTGGTGCTCATGCCCACCGGCGGCGGTAAATCCCTGTGTTATCAGATTCCGGCGATTGCCCGCCCCGGTGTGGGGATTGTGATTTCACCGCTCATCGCCCTGATGCAGGATCAGGTGGATGCCCTGACTCAAGTGGGCATCCGTGCCAGCTTTTTGAACTCGACGCTGTCTGCCAGTGAGGTGTTTCAGACGGAACAGGCTTTGCTTAACGGCGAGCTGGAGCTTCTCTACATTGCCCCGGAGCGGCTCACCCAGGAGCGCACCCTGGAGCTGTTGCGCCGCGCGCCTATTGCGCTGTTTGCCATCGACGAAGCCCACTGCGTGTCCCAATGGGGCCATGACTTTCGGGCCGATTACTTGCAGCTGAGCCTGCTGCACGAGCACTTTCCCCAGATCCCCCGCATTGCCCTGACGGCCACCGCCGACGCCCGCACCCGGGCCGAGATTGTCGAGCGCCTCGCCTTGGGCCAGGCCCGCCAGTTTATCAGCGGCTTTGACCGGCCCAATATCCAGTACCGCATCACCCAAAAGCAGAACCCGCGCCAGCAGCTTCTGCAGTTTCTCCGGCAGGAACACGCCGCTGACTCTGGGATTGTCTATTGCCTGTCCCGCAGCAAGGTGGAGAAAACCGCGGAGTGGCTCAACACCCAGGGCTTCACCGCCCTGCCCTACCATGCCGGATTGCCGGCGGAGGTCCGCCAGCGCCATCAGCAGCGGTTTTTACGGGAAGATGGCGTGATCGTGGTGGCCACCATTGCCTTTGGCATGGGCATCGACAAGCCGGATGTGCGCTTTGTCGCCCACTTGGATCTGCCCAAAAGCCTGGAGGCTTACTATCAGGAAACCGGCCGGGCCGGGCGCGATGGTCAGCCCTCCACCGCCTGGATGGCCTACGGCCTGCAGGATGTGATCAAGCTGCGCCAGATGCTGGCCGGCTCCCCCGGCGATGAGCTCCACAAACGCGTGGAGCGCCAGAAGCTCGATGCCATGCTCGGCCTTTGTGAAATCACCAGCTGCCGGCGCCAAGCCATTTTGCATTATTTTGGCGAGCAGGCGCCGGAGCATTGCGGCAACTGCGATACCTGCCTGCATCCGGTGCAAACCTGGGATGCCACGGTGGCCGCCCAAAAATTACTCTCCTGCGTCTACCGCACGGGCCAACGCTTTGGCGCCAATCATCTGATCGACGTGCTGCTGGGGGAATCCACCGATAAGGTGCGCCAGTTCGGTCACGATCAATTGTCGACCTTTGGCATCGGCCAGGAGTTGAACGCCGCTCAGTGGCGCTCCGTGATCCGCCAGCTGGTGGCCCGAGGGTATCTCAGTGTGGAGTTGGACGGTTTTGGCGCCCTGCGCCTGAATGAAACCTGCCGCCCCTTGTTGCGGGGCGAGGAGCCCATCACCCTGCGTCAGGATACCCAGGAGCCCAAACGCCGCGCTTCCCGCACACCAATCACCCTGGACAGCGAGTCCGAGCCCCTTTGGGAGGCATTGCGCGCCTGCCGCAAAAAACTGGCGGAGGAACAGGGCGTGCCGCCTTATGTCATTTTCCATGACAGCACCCTGAAGGA
>CAZEWG010000105.1:3607-4949 GCA_964514485.1 uncultured Pseudomonadales bacterium | reverse complement strand
ACCCTGCAGGTGGAGGTCATCAAGGACCGCGCGCTGGAAGGCCCGGTCATCTTCCCCCTGGTGGAGGACCTGCCGCCCGCAGCCGTGCCCTTCAGCCCGGAGGAGCGCGCCAGCGCCCAGCGGCTGGCCGAGAAGTACGGCGCCGGTCCCCTCGAGGAGTCGGCTCCCATCTCCGTTATCGGCACGGGCCCCAACCTCAACGTGGCCACCGACAACGGCATCGCCCGCGCGGCGCGCCTGCTGGGCGTCACCGAGGCCGAGATCCGCAACCGCGCCACCGTAACGGGCGCCATCGAGATCGGCCGCAACCC
Organism: uncultured Pseudomonadales bacterium; assembly: GCA_964514485.1. Classification (GTDB taxonomy): domain Bacteria; phylum Pseudomonadota; class Gammaproteobacteria; order Pseudomonadales; family Oleiphilaceae; genus JAEZAA01. The sequence goes on along the minus strand of CAZEWG010000105.1, from coordinate 4,638 downwards.
CGGCGTGGCCCGGGTTACCTTCCTGGCACCGCTGGATAAGCTCGACGCCGCCGGCTTGGGGCACCTGGCGCGGGAGCAGTACGGGCTGTAGGCACGCGTAGGGGCTCGAACGGGTGGCGACTCGCCGAGCCATGACAACCACATGTTCGTTACGGCGCTTGGGAGGGCAGACCCACCCAAGCGCCGGACGCGTTCCGGTCTAAGCTCAAGAGCATGACGGATGAACGAAGCGCAACCGAACTAGCACCGGTAATCGAACTCAACGACGGCACCCACATGCCGCGCGTCGGCGTGGGCACCTGGCCCCTGGACGACGCGGAGGCGGAGCGCGTGGTCAGCGCCGCCCTGGAGATGGGCTACCGCCATGTGGACACGGCCGTGCGCTACGGCAACGAGGTCGGCGTAGGCCGCGCCCTGGCCGCCAGCGGCCTGAACCGTGGAGACCTCTACGTGACCACCAAGCTGGACGGGCCCTTCCAGGGTAACGACAAGGCCGTGGCCGGGCTTAACGAGTCGCTGGAGCGGCTGGGCCTGGAGTACGTGGACCTACTGCTTATCCACTGGCCGCTGCCCTCCCGCGATCTGTACGTGGACACCTGGCGCACGTTCGAGCGCCTGCACGCGGACGGCAAGGCGCGCTCCATCGGCGTATCCAACTTCAAGCCAGCGCACCTGCGGCGTCTGGCGGCCGAGACCAGCGTGGTGCCGGCCGTGAACCAGATCCAGCTCAACCCCTACGTCACGCGTGAGGACCACGTGGAGTACCACCAGGAGCACGGCATAGCCACCGTGTCCTACAGCCCCATCGGCAAGGGCGGCGAGCTGCTGGAGGACCCCGTCATCGTGGAGGTGGCGCGGGCGCACGGCAAGTCGCCGGCGCAGGCCATCCTGCGCTGGCACCTGCAGCTAGGGCATGTGCCCATCCCCAAGAGCGCCAACGAGGAGAGGCTACGCCAGAACTTAGACCTCTTCGACTTCGAGCTGAGCCCCGAGCAGATGCAGGCCATCAGCGGCCTGAGCCGCGGCGACGG
>CAZEWG010000105.1:0-3507 GCA_964514485.1 uncultured Pseudomonadales bacterium | reverse complement strand
GCGCCCGTGGTGCCGGAGCCCGCGAAGAAGTCCAGCACCCAGTCGCCGGGCCGGCTGCTGGCCTGGATGATGCGGCGCAGCACGCCCTCGGGCTTCTGGGTGGCGTAACCCGTCTTCTCCTTGCCGGTGGGCGAGACGATGGTGTGCCACCAGACGTCCGTGGGCAGCTTCCCCCGTGCCGCCTTCTCGGGCGTGACCAGGCCCGGGGCCATGTACGGCTCGCGGTCCACCCCCTCGCTGTCGAAGTAGTACTTAGCGGGGTCCTTCACGTACACCAGGATGTTGTCGTGCTTGGACGGCCAGCGCTTCCTGGTCCGCGCGCCGTAGTCGTAGGCCCAGATGATCTCGTTCAGGAAGCACTCGCGACCGAACAGCGCGTCCAGCAGGACCTTGGCGTAGTGCGACTCGCGGTAATCCAGGTGCAGGTAGAACGTGCCCGTGGGGCTCAGCAGGCGCCATGCCTCCTCGAGCCGGGGCTCGAGGAACCCCCAGTAATCTTCGAAGGCATCGTTGTAGCCGAACACTCGGCCCTTGACCGTTTCGTAAGCCTGGCCCTGGAAGCCTTTCCGCGAGCCGGTTTCCGAGCGGGTGGTCTTGAGGGACTGCCGCTGCTGCACCTTGCCCGTGTTGAACGGCGGGTCGATGTAGATGAGCTGGAACGACCCGTCCGGCAGGGAGCGCAGCACCTCCCGGTTGTCGCCCAGCACCACCCGGCTCGGGCCTTCCGACGTCCACATCAGCTTCTCGGGCTTGGCCATCGCTCCCAGGGTATCGGACCGCAGGTAGGTGAGGCCCGCATGGACCGGCGGCACTCGAGGCCCGCGCGGCTCCACGGCGCGCGCCCCTGCCCGGCTACCGCGTGCGTAAGCTCCCCGTAATAGCCCCTTGTGGATAATCCAACATAGAAGTTCGCCGCCGCTGACTCGCGACCTATGCCCCCTCCCCCGTTCACACAGGAAACACCATGACAACCGGAATAGATCAGACCAAGCTTCTCGCCGCCCTGGCGACGCTGCCGCGCGAGCGCGCGCGTGCCCTGGCCACGCTGCCCGACGTGCTCACGCGGCACGGCGAGGGCCACGCCACCGTGACCATAAGGCACGCGGACGGCTCGCTGGAGCTGGCCGCCAGCAACGACCCGCGCCTGCCGCCCGGCTCGACCATCCCGTCGGACGGCGTCGTGGCGCAGGTGGCCAGCACCGGCGGAAGCGTCTACCTCACGGACACCAGCGCGCACCCGGCATACCGGCGGGTGGCGGGCATGTGCTACCGCGTGGAGCTGGCCGTGCCCATCTTCGAGCGCGACTCCGTGGTGGCCGTTCTGAACGTGGAGCGCAGCGATGAGTACGACGACGAGGACCGCCGCGTGATCGAACTCTTCGCCAACGGCGTGAGCCAGCAGCTGACGCAGGCCAGTCAAAGCACGGAGGGGCGCCTGAGCTCCGCCTTGGCGGCCGAGATAGCGGGCGTGGCCAACATGCAGGCCGCCACCCTGCTGGCGCTGCACATCATGTCGCCCGTGGTGGGCGCGGTGGCCGCCGTGATCCTCACGGAGAAGTGCGGGCGGCTCATGCCGGTGGCTACCTACGGCGGCACCATGTGGCAGGCGCTCGAGGCGGGCACCCCCTACCCGCAGGGCTTCGGCTGGCAGGCGTGCCTGAGCGGCGAGCCGCGCTTCACGCGCGATTACGCCAGCGACCCGGACGGCCTGGACGAGCTGCGGGCGCACGTGCCGCCCACGGCCGTCACGCTGCCCATAGGTCTGCACGACACGTACCGCAGCGCCCTCGGCCTGCACTTCCCCGACGGCACCCACATCAGCGGCGCCGACGTGCAGCTGCTGCAGGGCGTCAGCCGGCAGCTGTCGGCCTCCTTCTCGGCGGCTCACTCGGCCAGCGCGCAGAACCGCCTGATAGAACTCCACACCCGCGCGCTGCATCAGGAGATGCCGGAGCTGTACCAGGAGATCCTGGACGCCGCCATCGAGTACGTGCCCGGCGCCGAAGCCGGCAGCCTCCTCGTCCGGCGCGACGCCAACGACACCTTCAAGTACGTGGCTGCCACCGGCTTCGACCTGGAGAGGCTGAGGCCGATCGAGTTCAGCGAGGCCAACATGTTCGCCTGGTACGCGGGTACCGAGGAGGACTGGGATACCGGCACCGTCCGCGTGCTGAGGAAGACCGAGCAGGACCTCATCCGCCACAGCCGCCAGGCCATCGGCAAGCGCACCCTCGAGGAGGTGGGCGGCGTGGGGCTGCTGAAGGGCACCGCCTGCATGCCGGTCCGCTACGACGGCCAGGTGCTGGCGGTCCTGAACCTGGACAACTTCACGCGCGACACCGCCTTCAGCGACGACAGCCTCTACTCTCTTTCGCTGTTCCGCCTGCCGCTGGCCACCCTCCTGGCCGGCGTGCAGCACCGCGAGGAGCTGGCCCGCGCCAGCCGCACCGACCCGCTCACGGGCCTCGACAACCGGGCTGGCTTCACCTTCCACCTGAAGCGGCAGCACGCCCGCAGCGACCGCAGCGGCGAGCCGTTCACGCTGCTGGTGATGGACCTCAGCGGCTTCAAGCGCGTAAACGACACGCTGGGCCACCCCACGGGCGACGAGGCCCTCAAGATGGTCACCAGCGCACTGTCGGGGGCAACGCGGCCGGGCGACACGCTGGGGCGCTGGGGCGGCGACGAGTTCGTGGCCCTGCTGCCGGGCGCCGACGAGGAAGGCGCCGCGGCGGTGGTGCAGCGCTTCGAGCAGGTGGTGAGCGGCATCGAGATCGAGGGCCTGCGCCTGGGGGTGGACATCGGCGCCGCCACCTACCACCGCGACGGCCGCACCATAGACGAGCTCATCAAGGCGGCGGACGACCGCATGTACGAGGTCAAGCACGAATCGAAGGTGCGGCGGGGCCAGCTGAGCCAAGGCCGACTGGGGCTGACCGGCTGAGCATCGCCTGGGTCGAGGGCGCCCCGGCGACGGGCCGGTGTGGCCACGCGGTACACGGCCGGGGCATCCGGTTCGGGAAGACCGTGGGTTGCGCCCAGCCCCCACCTGTTGCACCATGCCACCCAGGAGGCGCCGTCATGCCCAAGCCCCGCAAGTCGGGAAGCAGTCGCAAACCGCCCGAGCCGGACAAGAGCCACGACCCCATCGAGGAATGGATGCAGAACCTCGTGCCGAGCCTGCAGCCGCTGGTGGAGCGGGTCGACGCCCTCATACGCGAGGCGCACTCGGACCTCCGCTACGCCATCAAGTGGAAGAAGGCCTACTACGGCCTGCCGGACGTGGGCTGGGTCATCGAGATGGTGGCCTACGACGTGTCCGTCAACGTGGTCTTCCTAGCTGGCGGCGATTTCGACGATCCGCCGCCGCTGGGCGACTCCGGCGACAGCAGCCGCTACATCAAGCTGAAGTCCGAGGCGGAGGCCGACACGGACGAGATGCGCCAGTGGATCAGGCAGGCCGGGGAGCATGCCGGCTGGGAATGGCCGAGCTGAACCTCACAACCA
>CAZEWG010000104.1:0-4951 GCA_964514485.1 uncultured Pseudomonadales bacterium | reverse complement strand
CAACTGAATGTTACCGTAAATTTTCGGCAGATTGACTTCCTGGGCGCTAACACCGGCTGAAGCAAAAGTAGCCAGAGCTACTGCTGAAGCGATCAGAGTCTTTTTCATTTCGTCTTCCTTTTGTGGGTAAATCAACTTCTTGCGAAGAGGTTTGGTTAGTTTTTCTGTGAACCCTAAGCGAAACGCTTTTGCGTGTTCTTATCGTTGCTGTGCAACGTTATATGCTGTTTATGTGTCATCTTTGTGACACTTTGCTAAACACTCCGTCCTGGCTTGCATCCCCCAGTTGCGGGAGCACCTCCCTTGTCCCTATGCGTTAGGCACTTTTAGTACCAGATCATCCATAATCCAGCCACATCAAAAGCTTACCCGAAAAAAATCGCTTCTTCCTGAGGCTGCCGGTACAACTAACCACCCGTTCAACTTCCCGATTTAAAGCACACCGGAAAGTCACTTGCCTCATTTCAGAGCAGAGCGATTCCTATCGAATATAGCAAAGAACAAAATATTTGCTCATTTTCACCCTAATTATGACAATCCAATGACATTTTTTTTTGATACCGGTCACTTTTGGTCGCGGTCACCTCCAGCAGGAAGGTCACCGGCCCGTCGTTTAACAGGCTGACTTTCATATCGGCACCAAAGCGCCCTGCCTGTACGTTGGGGTAACGGGATTGCGCCAAAGAGAGAAAAGTGTCGTAGAGTTGCCGACCGGTGGCGGGGTCTGCCGCACTGGAGAAGCTGGGCCGCAGGCCTTTGCGGGTATCGGCCACGAGGGTGAACTGGGAGACCACCAGCAGGCCGCCGTTCACGTCACGCAAGGAGAGGTTCATCTTGCCGGCGTCATCCGAGAAAATCCGGTAGGCCAGCACCTTTTCCAGCAGACGTTCGGCAACGTCCGGGTCATCTCCCTGTTCGACGCCAAGCAGCAACAGAATGCCCGGCCCGATTTCACCAACCGTTTCACCGTCCACTGTGACGGAGGCATGTGTGACGCGCTGGATTAAGCCTTTCATTGAGAGCAGGTATCCATCCATTCACCAAGATGGCGCAGAATAATACACAATCTCAGGTTGGCGAACAGCCCTCAATGAAGCAAAGAGCGACCCGGAAAGGTCCGTAATTTCCCGTAGGTTTTGACTGCCGTTGCGGCAGCCCTCCCCTCAGAACACCCCAGATTAACTGGCCGATGCTCCCAAACGGTCACTCATTTGGCGGTTGGCCTTGAGCAGGGCATCCAGGATCGCCGGCTCGCTCGCGGAATGCCCGGCCTCTCGAATAATATGCAGCTCGGAACCGGGCCAGGCCTGATTGAGGGCAAAGGCATTGTCGATGGGACACACCATGTCGTAGCGGCCATGCACGATAATGCCGGGAATATCCGCCAGCCGATGGGCATCGCGGATAATCTGGTCAGGCTGAAGAAACGCCTGATTCATAAAGTAATGGCATTCAATCCGCGCCAGGGATATCGCCACGTGCGGATGGGCAAAATGATCGACCACCGACTGATTGGGCTGCAGGGTGGCGCAACGTCCTTCCCAGATCGACCAGGCTTTCGCGGCCTGAATCCGCTCCAGTTCGTTTTCACTGGTTAGCCGTTTGTAATAAGCGGCAATAAAGTCTGTTCGCTCCGCCTCCGGAATCAGCTCCTGAAAGCCTTGCCAATAATCCGGAAAGACCCGGGAGGCGCCGCCGGCCTGATAAAACCAGTCCAGATCCTGGGGACGACAGAGGAAAATCCCCCGCAACACCAGTCCCAATACCCGCTCGGGATAGGCTTGGGCATAGACCAAACTGAGGGTCGAGCCCCAGGAGCCGCCAAACAGCATCCAGCGCTCCAGGCCCAGCAGCTCACGAATCCGCTCCATATCCGCTACCAGATGCTGGGTGGTATTGTCCCGCAACTCCGCCAGGGGTGTGGAACGCCCTGCTCCCCGTTGGTCGAACAAAATGATGCGATAGCGCTGGGGATCAAAAAAGCGGCGCAGATATTCCTGACACCCCGCCCCCGGACCACCATGAACCACCAGCACGGGGATTCCGTTGGGATTGCCGGACTCTTCAACATACAGGGTATGGATGTCGTCGACCGCAAGGCGGTGTTCGGCATAAGGGCGAATTTCAGGGAATAGCGTGAGCATAAGCAGTCCTTTCTTCCGTTGTCGGGCGATGCTCTTACTATACGCAGGGCGAGGGGAAACTGAAGGGAGGAAGCAACTGAACCTCTCCCCTTGCGGATGAGCCGCACAGGCAGAGAGTTAGGAGTGCCTTAATTTGAGGGGTGGCGGCAAAGCCGCCCGAAGCCTGGTTCGTGTCCGCTCCACCCTCTCCCCAACCCTCTCCCATCAAGGGAGAGGGGGGAGTCAGCGGTTTGGAAAATCTTAACCCGCCCGTTCGGCGCGCTTACGCTCGTGCTCTTTCAGGAACTTCTTGCGCAGACGGATCGCCTTGGGCGTCACTTCCACCAGCTCGTCATCTTCAATGAACTCCAGCGCCTGCTCCAGGCTATGCTTGATGGGCGGGGTCAGGATGATGTTTTCATCAGAACCCGAGGCGCGGATGTTGGTCAGCTGCTTGGCCTTGGTGGGGTTCACCACCAGGTCATTATCCCGGCTATGCAGACCGATGATCATGCCTTCATAGACCTCAACCCCCGGCTCCACGAACAGACGGCCACGCTCCTGCAGGTTGAACAGGGCATAGCCCAGTACCTTGCCAGCCACCATGGACACCATCACACCGTTGATCCGACCCGCGTTGACCCCTTCCTTGATCGGCCCGAAGTGGTCGAAGATATGGGTCAGGATCCCGGTTCCGGAGGTCAGGGTCATAAACAGGGAGCGGAAGCCGATCAGGCCCCGGGCCGGCATGATGAAATCAAGACGAACCCGCCCCTTGCCATCCAGCACCATGTTTTGCAGCTCACCCCGGCGGTTGCCGATCTCTTCCATGATGGAGCCCTGGTGTGATTCCTCGATATCGATCACCACCTGCTCGTACGGCTCGCAGAGGACGCCATCGATTTCCTTGGTCACCACTTCCGGACGGGACACGCCCAGCTCAAAGCCTTCCCGACGCATGGCTTCGATCAGTACCGACAGGTGCAGCTCGCCCCGGCCGGACACCACGAACTTGTCGGGCGAGTCGCCCTGCTCTACCCGCAGCGCCACGTTATGGATCAGCTCCCGTTCCAGGCGCTCCTTGATATTACGGCTGGTGACGAATTTGCCATCCTTACCCGCGAACGGTGAGTCGTTGACCTGGAAGGTCATGCTCACAGTCGGCTCATCAACGGAAAGCGGCGTCATCAGCTCCGGTGCAGCCGGGTCGCACAGGGTATCGGAAATGTTGAGACTGTCGATGCCGGTCACACAGACGATATCACCCGCATGGGCCTCGGCCACTTCGGTCCGTTCCAGGCCCAGGTAGCCCATTACGGTCAGCACCCGGCCATTCCGCTTGTTGCCTTCCCGGTCCAGGATGGCGACCGGGGTGTTGGTTTTGATCTTGCCGCGGTTGATACGGCCGACCCCGATGACGCCCACGTAGCTGTTGTAATCCAGCGCACTGATCTGCATCTGGAAGGGGCCCTCTGGATCCACCTGGGGCGGCGACACCTTGTCCACAATCATCTGAAACAGAGGTGTCATGTCCTCATGCAGCTGATCCGGCGCGTGGCCGGCCAGGCCATTCAGGCCAGAGGCGTAGATAATGGGGAAGTCCAACTGCTCTTCAGTGGCTCCCAGGCGATCGAACAGATCGAACACCTCGTTGATCACCCAGTCCGGACGGGCACCGGGACGGTCGACCTTGTTCACCACCACAATGGGGTTCAAGCCGCGCTGGAACGCCTTTTGGGTCACGAAGCGGGTTTGGGGCATGGGGCCTTCCACCGCATCCACCAGCAGCAGAACCGAGTCCACCATGGACAGCACCCGCTCCACTTCACCACCGAAGTCGGCGTGGCCTGGGGTGTCGACGATATTAATGCGGTAACCATTCCAGTTAATGGCGGTGTTTTTGGCCAGAATGGTAATGCCGCGTTCTCGTTCCTGATCGTTGGAGTCCATGATGCGTTCTGCACCAGCATCACGACGGTTCAAGGTTCCGGACTGTTGCAGCAGTTTATCGACCAGCGTGGTCTTGCCATGGTCGACGTGTGCGATGATGGCAATATTTCGAAGCTTATTAATCACGGGTATCAATCCAAAGATAGAAAACGAGCATCTGTAGTGACAGCCCACCACATCAAGAGGCTGTATTGACTTAGCCTAGGCTTGCCAATTTATCCGTTCGAACGGGACAGTTCCTTTTGTGGCGCAGCGGTGCAGCGACAGAATGGGCCGCGCATTATACAGAAAAGTGACCATGGAATGTACAGAAATCGCAGCGGAGAACTACCTACATCTTGACTTTTTTAAAACACACCCAACCGCGCGCACCATTTCGGAGCGCCCGCTATACGGATGATCCATACTGGTGCAAATTGCACCGTCAGAATAAAGTATCGTCCAGCTCCAAGCCCTATTTTGGCCGGTGTTCTCTGGCATAAAATAAAGTTTGGCAAATTAGTTGCATCAGGAAAATCAGGAGCACGGCAAAAAGAGTCATGATATGCTCTCTCGCCATGAAAAAAATACCGGATATTCTCCGAAACCAGTCGCTTCCGACCCCTTATCAAAAGGCTCGGGAAGAGCGCTTCCGGCATCGTCTTCTTATCGAAAGTATGGAGTAAGCCAATGTCAGAGAACACTCTGAAACTGATTCAAGACAGTGAAGCCAAGTGGGTCGATTTGCGCTTTACAGACACCAAGGGCAAAGAACAACATGTGACCATGCCAGCCAAAGACGTTGATGCCGATATGTTTGTCGACGGCAAAATGTTCGACGGCTCCTCCATCGCGGGCTGGAAGCATATTAACGAATCCGACATGATCTTGATGCCGGA
>CAZEWG010000103.1:0-4963 GCA_964514485.1 uncultured Pseudomonadales bacterium | reverse complement strand
TTTGATTACCGGGGCATCGGCAAGTCGCTGTACGGCCATGTCCGGGACAGTGATGCCCTATTGCAGCATTGGGGGGAGCGGGACCAGGCAGCGGCGCTGGACTGGCTGCTGGAGCGCACCGGCCAGGAGCAGGTGCTGTTGCTGGGTCACAGCGCTGGTGGCCAGATGATGGGCATTTTGCCCAATTACAGACGCATTGCCCGGGCGGTCTGCGTGGCGGGGTCGACCGGCTATTTTAACGGGATGCCCGGCAAGATGCGGGTGACCGCAAAGGTGCTGATGAAAGGCTACCTGCCCCTGAGCGTGAAGCTCTTCAAGTACGGCCGCGCCAAGGCAGTCGGTTTCGGCGAGGACCTGCCCCGAGGGGTGGCCCTGCAGTGGCGGGACTGGTGCAGCAAGCCCGGTTACATCTTCAACGGGCTGGGCAAGACCATCGAGCAGGACTTTCATCAGGAGATCCGCTTCCCTATTACCGTACTGCACGCCACCGACGACTGGATTGCCACGGCGGCCAACGTGCAGGATCTGCTACGGCTCTATCCCAATGCACCCCGGCAGGCGGTGGCTCTCAAGCCCCAGGCGTTTGGGTACCCGACGATCGGCCATATCGATATGTTCCGAAGCTCCCGGGATAAGCTCTGGCCCATCATTGAGCAGGCCCTGCAGGGGCAGGAACGGCTGCTGCGGGCTTCCGCTGCCTAAGGGACTAGCGGGCTACTGAATCCAGAAGCCCGCCACCTTCCCGTCTTTCAGCGCCAGCTTGGCCAGGTGGTCGTCACCCTGATCCGTGAAGCTGATCTTCCAGAGGTGAATTTCATGGCCTTGCTGGTTTAATTGGGTCAAGTAATGCACCTGATAGCCCTCTTTCAGGCGCGGGCTGAGCTGGTAGGCGACAGCCTGAAATTGCGGCTCTGAAATCTCCGCCTCGAATTGCTCGGTCCCGTCTGCGACGAACTGGGAGTAGTTCTGTTGGGCGATGGCGGTGAGTAATGGCGCGAGCCTCTGTTCCGCCTGAGTGGCCGGGGATTGTCCGAAAGCACTGAGTGTCCACAGCAATCCCAGCATCAGCAGCAGGCGTTGGGTGATGTCCCTGTACATAGAGCGTCCTTGTGTTGTTCAGTGGTAGAAGAAAGGGCACCTGTGGGTGCCCTTTAAAGTATTCACTAAATCAACCGTCCGTGCCTAGGCGGCAACCGAGACCGGTAACACGTAGTTAAACACCGCGAAGAAGTGGCAGATGCTGCCGCCCAGCACAAACAGGTGCCAGATGCCGTGGGCAAAGGGCATGCGTTTGAGCAGGTAGAAGATCACGCCCAGGGTATAGACGATACCGCCGGCGGCAATCAGGGTCACCCCTCCTTGTTCGACTTTTTGCACCAGCTCCGCCGAAGCGAAAATGATCATCCAGCCCATCAGCAGATAAATGGCGACCGACAGGATGCGATAGCGGGCGCCAAAGATCAGCTTGAAGCAGATTCCGGCGAAGGCCAGCCCCCAGATGATGGCAAACAAGGTCCAGCCCACCGAGCCGCGCATGTTGACCAGCAGGAATGGGGTGTAGGTACCGGCAATCAGCAGGTAGATGGCACAGTGGTCGATAATCTTGAACACCCGTTTCAGAGCCGGGTTTTGGAAGCTGTGATAAAGCGTGGAGGCCAGATACAGAAGCGTCAGGGTAATGCCATAAATGGCGAAACTGGCAATTTTCCAGGGGTCGGAGTCCAGGGCGGCATAGGCCAGCAACAAGGTCATACCGGCGATGCTCAGGGCCGCGCCGATCCCGTGGGTGAGGCTGTTGACGATTTCTTCCGCCATACTGTAGACCGGCTCGATCTTACGCTTGGCCTTGGTGGTCAGGTGTGCGGACATTTTTTTAACCCTTTTATGTTGAGTGTGCCGTTCGGCGTACAGTTGTTCCAAGTGATCGTGAATTGATCACTGCCATCATCATAAAGTAATCCTGTGACAGCATCATTTAATTCTTTTCTATGGAAAGCTAACAGTGTGACAGGTGTTCCGGATGTTGGTTCATTCACCCGTCCGGGCCATTAGATTCCAGTCGGCGTTCGCCACCTTTTCTAAATTAACTGAAACAGCCGAAGCAAAAAGAGCCCACCACTGAGCGTTAGCACTGACAACAGCGTGCTTTGAGCGACGATATTGGCGGCCAGTGGCGCGTTGCCGCCCAGGGCCTTGGCCATGATGAAGCTGACCGTGGCGGTGGGGCTGGCCAGCATGAGAAACAGGGTGCCCAGCATGATTGCTGGTAGGCCGAGCCACCAGGCGCCCACGGTTTGTACCGCCGGAATCAGCACCAGCCGTAGCAGGGTTGCCTTGGAGGACAAGCCGCTGGTGTTGTGCAGGGCACGCAGGTCGATGGACGCCCCGACACACAGCAACGCCAGGGGCAGGGTGAGATCCGCAAAATACTGGCCGGTTTGCAGCAGCATGGCGGGCAGGCGCAGCTCCAGCCAAGCCAGTGGCAGGGCACTCAAAATGGCGATGATCAGCGGGTTGCGCACCAGGTCCAGCAAGAGTTTGCGCCAGTTGATGCGGGCCGATTGTTGCACCGACACGGTCAGGATAAACACCGACAGCACATTATAGAGCAGGGTGACGGAGGCCAGCAGAATGGAGCCGATCGCCAGGCCCTCCTTGCCGTAGAGGTTGGCGCACAGGGCCAGGCCGATAATGCCCAGATTGGCCCGAAATGCTCCCTGGATAAAGACCCCCCGGTCGGCGCCGCTGGCAATCCAGCGGCTGGCGCCCCACCACAGCAGCAGAAACACCAGCAGGGTGGACAGCACCGCGTAGCTGATCTGGACGGTGTGCAGCACCTCGCCGATGTCCAGCTGGACGATATTGATAAAGATCAGCGCCGGTAGCGCGGCGGTGAACACCAGCTTGGAAGCGGTCTCGATAAAGCTCTCGTTGATCAGTCCGGTGCGGCGAAACAGCCAGCCGAGCAGCACGAGAAAGAAAATGGGCAGGGTAACATTGGCGGCAAAAGCGAGGCTTTCCAGGTACAGATTCACAAGCGGATCCCGGGATTGAGCGCAGAGGCGCTAGTATACCGGATCCCCGCTCCCACGGCAGCTTGGCTTTGGCGAGGAAAAAGTGAACGGGCGGTTGTTCACTGACCGCCAGAACACTTCCGGGCCATAGCTGACGGATTGTCTCGAAAAAAATATTAGTGCTCAAATATTGGTCTATAGTCATAGTAATTGGTCACTTCATGAACTTTTTGGTCATGAATATTTGGTAACCGTATTCTCTAACTGCAAGATAAAAGCAGAGACGGGAACTGCATTGACTGTCTTAAAGACGATAGTAATCGGGCTGGGAGGTCGCTATGAGCCAAGCCGATCTGCTGAATATGCGTCGTATTGAAACGCTGAAGTCCATGATCCGATTGGGCATGCGATGTGTGCCGAATCATATCCATGCCTACCGCCTGGTTGCCGGGCGCGGACATTGGCTGTTCCCCGAGCTGCCCAACTTCCGCACGGAGCCGTTCCTGCTGGATGGCCAGCTGCCGGCCATCTGGGTTAGTCATAAGCGGGAATGCACGTCGCGGGTGATTTTGTATCTGCACGGGGGCGGCTACGCCATTGGCTCCAACCGGACCCATTTGCAGCTGGCCTGCCGAATTACCCGGGCGGCACAGGCCCAGACCATGATGGTCGAGTACCGGCTGGCCCCGGAGAATCCCTATCCGGCGGCGGTGGACGATGCCGTCCAGGCCTATCGCTGGCTGCTCAACAACGGTACCAAGCCCCATCAGATTGTGATTGCCGGCGACTCTGCCGGTGGTGGGCTGACCATGGCCACCTTGCTGGCCCTGCGGGAGCAGGGGCTACCTTCACCGGCCGGGGCGGTGTGTTTGAGTCCCTGGCTGGACTTGACCTGTTACCACTCTTCTAACTCACCCCGTCTTCATCGCGATCCGATCATCACACCCAGCCGAATCTGCATGTTTGCCAAGTTGTATGCTGGCAGCCACGATGCGGCGTTGCCGGGTATCTCACCTCTGTACGGTGATTTGCACGACCTGCCACCGGTGTTGGTGCAAGTGGGAGGAGACGAGATTTTGCTCAGTGAGAGCAAACAACTGCGTCGACGGGCCAAAGGCCGGATGCAACTGGAGCTGCAGGTTTGGCCCCAGATGTTCCATGTCTGGCATTTTGCAGCCCGGTTTTTGCCCCAAGGCGATCAGGCGATTCGGGAGATCGGCGACTTTGTCCGGCGGGTGGTGCCGCTGCCTGAGTTCAAGCAGGTGTGCGAGATTCCTCAGGCGGTGCAGGAGCAAAGCATGGAAGGCAATCTCCAGACCCTGTGGGCTCGGACTCAGAACCTGGTACAGAGCGCCTGGTAGAGCGGTTTGTAGGCCCCTTTCCACGCCATCCGGCAGCGGCGGAGGCCGCCGCTGCGGTTGATCAACTCAGCTGCTCTTGAATTTTGGCCACAATCGCCGGGTCGTCGGGAACCGTGCGCGGTGAGAAGCGGGCCACGACCTGACCTTCGCCATTGACCAGGAACTTCTCGAAATTCCACTCAATATCGTCGCCGTCACCAATCAGGAACTGGTAGAGGGGGTGACGGTTGTCGCCGTTCACTTCCAGCTTGCTGGTCAGGGGAAAGGTCACACCGTAGTGGGTTTCGCAGAATGTTTTGATCTCCGCCTCGGTGCCGGGCTCCTGGCCCTTGAACTGGTTGCAGGGGCAGCCCAGCACCACCAGACCCTGATCCTTGTATTGCTGGTAGAGCTGCTCCAGGGCCGAGTACTGGGGCGTCAAACCACATTGGCTGGCCACGTTCACCACCAACAGGGTCTTTCCCTTGAACTGGTCCAGGGGCAGGGCGTTTCCCTGAATGTCGGTAAGGGAGAAATCAAAAAGAGTGCTCATCAATTTGTCCTTTGGTTGAAGGGTTACAATCCCAGTCGGGGAATCTCGATTTTCGG
>CAZEWG010000102.1:0-5007 GCA_964514485.1 uncultured Pseudomonadales bacterium | reverse complement strand
TGATCAATAATCTGTTCCCTTTCCTGCAACTTGTGCGGATGAGCGAGCAGTCCCTCGATCACGTAAATCAGTAACTTGGCATCAAGTTGCGCCTCAGTCACGCACACCCCGGCGTTGACCAGTTCTGACACCGACAACTGCTCCACCATCCTATGAAACTGATCGTGCCAGGCTTGCACTTTGGGGGAGTGGCTTACGCGGGAGTGGACATCGGCCATCAATGAACCGGAACTCTCCACCTGGGCGATCAACTTCAGAAGCCGTGTTCCGAGCGGTTGCTCCCGTAGCGCGACTACCTCAGCCATGGCTTGGGATACCTCTCGGTTCAGCACCGCAATCAGGAGGTCGTCCTTGTTTTCGAAGTACCAGTAAATGGTATTGGCGGCCACACCCGCGCTTCTGGCGATCTCGGCCATCGAGGTGTTTTCGTAGCCCTTTTCCTTGAACAGCGTTGTGGCTACGAGCTCGATATCTTCCTTTTTAACCTTCGGATCCAAGTGGCGTTTGTTACGGGCCAAGGCTACCTCCTGTGGGGCCGACTGGTGGCCTGTGAGCGTCATTGTTGATTGACATTCAAGATACATTCAATTTATCTTGAATGCCATTCTAGAAAAAAGGAATCCAGGGATTGCTGTCACAAAAAGAGGTTAACAACATGACAGAGTCGAACCGCCAGAAAGGCTCATTTATCCACCAGCATGTACGCTGCGCGGCAACGCTGCATAAACCTCGGGATGCTGGCACGTCACCGTGGCCGACCATTTTGCTCGTTCACGGGTGGGGCGCCACCCAACTCACACTGGTCACTAACTACATCGCCGCGTTTAATGATGCGGGGTTTGCTGTGGTCACCTTTGACTACCCCGGCTGGGGAGACAGCGAGGGCTTCCCGCGCAATGTCATCAGCCCGTGGCGGCGTGAAAAAGTCGTTGAGAGCGCGCTGGCCTACACCAAGTCACTGCCTGAGGTTGATGCGACGAATATCATCCTGTGGGGCAGTTCATTCGGTGGCGGGCATGTTGTCAGGATCGCCGCGGAACACCCGGAATTACGCGGCGCCATTGCGCAGGTGCCCATGCTGGATGGATTGCTCGCCGTCAAGGCCGTGCCCCTGGCCCGTCAGCTGCGATTTGGCCTCGACATCCTGCTGGATCTGCTCAACCCGTTCGGCACCCGTTATATTCCCATTGTCTCCGAGGCCGGTGGTTACTCATCGATGGATCGCGACGGCGCCTGGCGGGTAGACGAATGGGTAAGGACTAACCTGAAGCAGCTTCCTGACAACCGTGTCGCGGCCCGATCCCTGGCAACGATGGCATTTTATCGTCCCTTCAAACACCTGCGGTCGATCCAGATTCCGACTCTGATCATTGGCGCCACCCGCGATACCGTCGCGCCATTTGATGAAGCCAAAGTATGGATGATGGCTTCCGAGACGATTGAAATTCGTACCATCGACGCCAACCATTTTGACCCTTATCTCGAGCCGTGGTTTGAGGAGAATATCAAGCTTCAGTTGGATTTTGCGACCCGGATTATTAAGCGGTGAAACCATTTTCAGGTTTGGCCAGTAGCCAAGCTAACAAGGCCACCAAGTTCGATCTTGGAGTTCTCCCGCTTCAAACAAAAAAGGGGCCGAAGCCCCTTTTTTCACATCCCTTTATACTCGCCGAATCAGCCCTTCTCCGGCCCCTTGGCCCAGGCTTCATCCTGCAGCTCCCGCCACAGCAGCTTGCCGGTGGGGGAACGGGGCAGCGACTCCATGAACTCTACATAGGTCGGCACCTTGTAGGCGGCCATTTCGTTCTTGCACCAGTCGATAATGTCCTGCTCGCTCACCTTGCCGTCGAAGTCGGCCTTGAGCACGATGCAGGCTTTGACGGTTTCACCGCGGCGCTCGTGGGGCACGGAGATGATGCAGCACTCCTGGATCGCCGGGTGGCGGTACATGAGGCTTTCCACCTCGGTGGGCCACACTTTGAAGCCGGAGGCGTTGATCATGCGCTTGACCCGGTCGACCATGAAGAAGTAACCCTCTTCGTCGAAGTAACCGATGTCGCCGGTGCGGAAGAACTGCTTGCCGTCGATCTCGATGAAGGACTTGGCGGTTTCGTCCGGACGCTTCCAGTAGCCCTGGAAGATCATCGGGCCGTGGCTGACGATCTCGCCCACTTCACCGGGCTCTTTCTTCTCTTGCAGGGTTTCCACGTCGATGATGCGGGCGTCCACATCGAACACGGGAATTCCCAGGCACTGGGGCTTGGGCCGGTGGTTGGGGTTGATGTGGGTGGCCGCGACGGTTTCAGACAGTCCGTAGCCTTCCACGTAATTCAGGCCGGTCATCTGGTGGAGCTTCTCGGCAATGGCCTTGGGCATGGCCGCACCACCACCGCCGATGGAGCGCAGGCTGGAGATGTCGTATTTCTCGATGTCCGGGTTGGACAGGAAATCCACCACCATGGTGACGATGTTGACCCAGGCGGTGATGCGGTAGCGCTGGATCAGCTCCGCCGCCACGGTACGGTCCCAGCGGGTCATGATGACAAAGGAACAACCCGCGTAGATCGGGCCGTTCATGGCGCCCTGCATACCGGTCACGTGGAAGTAAGGCAGGGTGGCCAGAATCACTGACTCGCTGTTAACGCCGTTCCACAGTACCCGGTGGAGCGCGGTGGACATCACCGAGCGATGGGTGTGGGCGCAGCCCTTGGGCAGGCCGGTGGTGCCGGAGCTGTAGGGAATCACGCACAGGTCATCGGGCCCGGCGGTATGGGGGCCAGGCTGACAGCCGGCAGCCAGTGCCGCACGCAGGCTGACACAGCCCGGTGCATCAATGTCTTCGGCCTTGAGTTGCACTTCGGCGGGCAGGGTCAGCTCGGTGGGCTTGCGGACATACTCGCCATAGGCGCTGTAAATCACGGTTTTGAAGTCGCCCATGCCAACGAAGGACTTCACATGGTCCACCAGCTCCTGGCCACAGATACAGACCTTGGCGTCGGTGTCGGCAATGTAGTGCTCCAGTTCCGCGGCCCGGTTCATGGGGTTGACCGGTACCACGGCGGCATCGGCCCGCAGGATGGCGTAATAGCCAATCACCCACTGGGGCGAGTTCTGCATATACAGCAGCACCCGGTCGCCCTTCTCCACGCCCTGCTGTTGCAGGTAGCCGGCCAGCGCCTCGACCTCGGTCAGCAGTTCACGGTAGCTGATCTCGGTGTCGTAATAGACGATGGCGGTTTTGTCCGGATAGCGACGGGCGCTGATTTCCAGGTTGGTGAACAGGCTGGTCTCCGGCAGAGACAGCGTCTTGGGCAGGTTGGCCGGCCAGTGTTCGAAATGTCGAGAAAACATAGTCATCAACTCCTCTCTTATTCAGCCTTGCCCGCAAGCTCGCTGGTGCTTCGCGTGTCGCCGGAGGCCGGCCATCCCCGAGCGTTGCGCAGGGGGCTGACGGAAATGCACTGTTCGCGCAGGGCGGTGACATCCGCCTCGCGTGCAAGGATATGTTTGGAATCACGCTCAAAGCCCAGCCACCAGTACGGCAAGCCACGGCTGTCTTCGCCGGCCCGTAACCGCGGACGGCGGATGGAGCCTTGTGCCGGCTGGGTGAGGCGGGCGTGACGGATCACACTGGCGGCACAGGCGGGAAAGTTCAGGCTCCAGCAACAGTTGGGTGCGGAGTGTTGCCACAGCTCACGGATCAGCGGCTCGGCATAGGTTTCCACTGGCGACCAGTCCAGCAGATCCCGGTCAAAATAGGCCTGGCTCAGCGCAATGGCGGGCAGCCCCATGTGTTCAGCGGCCAGTACCGCGCCAACGGTTCCTGAATATTGTACGGAGTCGCTGATATTGGCACCGCAGTTGACGCCCGACAGTACCAGCTCCGGCGGATTCTGGTTCATCAGCTCGCCCAGGGCGAAAAACACGCAGTCGGCCGGGGTGCCCGACAGGGCATAGCGGCGCTCGCCGTGCTGATACAGGCGCAGGGGGGTGTGCAGGGAAATGCTCTGGCCGGCGCCGCTGCGGTCATGCTCCGGCGCCACCACCCACACTTCCTCGGCCAAACGGGCGGCAATGCGTTCTAGCACCACCAGGCCCGGTGCGCCGAAGCCATCGTCGTTGGTCAGCAGAATCCGTTTGAACAGGTACCCGCTCACGATTTGCCTCCGCTTTGGGCGATGCGCCAGCCGGCTTCCGCCAGGATGCTGGCCCGCTGGCCCACTTCCAGGGCATCGGCATTCGCCGCGTTGCCTTGTAATGCGCGGGCATAGACGCCCTGCACGATGGCGGCGAGCCGGAACAGGGAAAACGCCAGGAACACATGCCAGTCGGGAATGCTGTCACGCCCGACCCGCTTGCAATAACGGGCCAGAATATCGGCCTCCTCGGGCACCCCGAGGGCTTCCAGGTCTTCGCCCACCAGGCCCCGCATGCCTTTGATTTCGGCGGGCAGGTGATAGGGCAGGCAGAAATAAGCGAGATCCGCCAACGGATGCCCCAGGGTGGACAGTTCCCAGTCGAGAATGGCCATAACCTTGGGTTCGGTCGGATGAAGGATCAGGTTACCCAGGCGGAAATCACCGTGGGCGATGGCGCACTCGTCGGTGGCCGGGATGTTTTCCGGCAGCCAGGCCATGAGTTTTTCCATGGCGGGCATGTCACCTGTGCGGGACGCCAGGTATTGCTTGGTCCAGCGGCTCACCTGACGCTCGACATACGCCTCGGGGCGGCCGTAACCGGATAATCCCACCGCGTTGACATCCACCCGGTGCAAATCCGCCAGGGTGTCGATGGCCGAGAAGTGGATGGGCTGACGCTCCGCCCGGTCCACCGCCAGCAAGGCCGGGTGGCTGACAATACGACCTTCAATGTAATCCATCACGTAGAACGGAGTGCCGATGATGCTGTCGTCCTCGCACAGGAAACGGGCCGGCGGCACCGGCAGATCGGTGTGATCGGCCAGGGCGCGGATGATCTGGTATTCCCGTTCCACCATGTGGGCCTTGG
>CAZEWG010000101.1:0-5115 GCA_964514485.1 uncultured Pseudomonadales bacterium | reverse complement strand
CTGATTTGGGCGATTGTTACCATCGCCTGCGTTATTATCGCCCTCGTGATATTTATCTTTTAGCTCCACTCCTGCCCGCGCTTTATCTCCGAACCAGATAGCCCGGCCCTGCCCCCTAAGGGGTAGAGCCAGGTTGTTTGCGCGCTCGACTAATGGCCTCCGGCAGGTACTTATGTTCTGCCAGCTCTGGGCTCAGGCGATGCTCCATGCGCAGTACTGCAACGTGCATCCAGATGAGGTTGACGGTCACCAGGCCGAATAGGGCCATAAAAGCCGTGGTCCAGATACCGGTCCAGTCGTTGAGCATGCCGAATAGAATCGGTAGAAAGAAGCCACCCAGCCCGCCAATCATCCCGATCATGCCGCCTACGGAACCCACGTTGTCTGGAAAGTAGTGGGGAATGTGCTTGTACACGGCCGCCATGCCCAGAGACATGAAAAAACCCAGGGCAAAGGTGATGGTGGTGAACAGTGCCAAGGGAATGGCAATGGTGAATTCAATCGGGCCCTGCATGCCCTCCACAACGAATCGAGTCGGGGGGTAGGACAGGAATAACAGGCACAACAGGGAGGCGGAAAACGAAAGGTACATAACGTTGCGCGGCCCCCAGCGGTCGGAGAGCCAGCCACCAAAAGCGCGAAAGACTGCGGCCGATAGGGAGAACAGTGCGGTCAGCATCCCGGCCTGGCCGATATCCAGCTCATACTTCCCGGTGTAGTAACGGGGCAGCCAGGAGGCCAGGGCGACAAAGGCGCCGAAGCAAAAGAAATAGTACAGGGCAAAGCGCCACACCCGGATATAGCGCAAGGGTTTCAGCTGCTCCGCCAGGCTGGAGCCTTTGGCGCCGCTTTTACGGCGTGCAACCGTGGCCGGGTCATCCTTGGTCATCACCCAAAAGATCACCGTCACCACCACCAGCACAATGGCATAGACCCGCGCGGTGCCTTGCCAGCCCATGGCCGCCATAATCAGCGGGGCGCCAAAGTTGGTGATGGCCGCGCCGATCTGGCCGACGCCAAACAGGCCGAACACGGTACCGTGCTGGCTCACCGGATACCAGCGGGAGATAAAGGCGATACCGGTGGAAAATACTGCCCCGGAGATGCCCAGACCCAATGCGGCAATCAGAATCCCCGTATAGCTTTGCATGGTGGTCAAAAGCCAGGTGGAAAGGGCACTGATCAGCATGGCCAGGGCACTGATCAGGCGCCCGCCGAACCGTTCGCTGGCAATGCCCAACAGCAGTCGGGTAATGGAGCCGGTCAGCACCGGCATGGAAATCAGCAGCCCGAACTGGGCTTCGGAGAGCCCCAACTCTTCCTGAATTCTGACACCGATGATGGAGAACAAAATCCAGGCGGCAAAGGCAATAGCCCACAGGAAGGTGGACATAAACAACATGCGAGAGGCTTC
Source organism: uncultured Pseudomonadales bacterium (assembly GCA_964514485.1). Lineage (GTDB taxonomy): Bacteria > Pseudomonadota > Gammaproteobacteria > Pseudomonadales > Oleiphilaceae > JAEZAA01. Next base: position 3,701 of record CAZEWG010000101.1, on the reverse strand, counting down.
TGGATGTGCGGTTGCGCCGTTCTGAGGGGGAGCGGTGGCCACGTTGAGTCATCCTCCAGTGATGGGCCCATGGGGAACAGCCTGAACTATCCCCGTGCCGGTTTTCCCAATCGTACAGTTCAACATCTATTGAACTAAGCCGGCTCCCGGCAAGAGTACTGGGTGGGACCGCTCCGAGAGAGGAAGGTGGGAATCATGGTGGTGAAGAGGTCAGGCATTCGCTGGCCGGAAAGCAGGTATAAAAAAATCCCGCACTGCCGAGGCAGAGCGGGATTGTAAGCAAGGCTGGAGCTTTATTAGCTGGTGGCGCGCGCCCGCTGCGAATTGCTGCGGTTGCCAGTGCCGCTCCGGCTTTGTCGATGAGCGCCGGCTGCAGCCTGAGAACGGCCAGAGCCCGTACTACGACCGGCATTGCGGTTTTGGCCGTTGTTGCGCCCCGCACTGTTGCCCGAGCGTTGCTGGCGACCGTTACGACCGTTCTGGATCGGCTCCCGCTTGGCATTGGGGTCCGGCTCGAAGCCCGCCACCACTTCCTTGGGAATCTGGCGTTTGATCAGGCGTTCGATATCCGCCAGCAGTTTGTGCTCGTCGATGCACACCAGGGAGGCTGCCTGACCTTCGGCGCCGGCACGGCCAGTACGGCCAATCCGGTGCACGTAGTCTTCCGCCACGTTGGGCAGTTCATAGTTCACTACGTGAGGCAGTTCGTCGATATCAATACCGCGGGCGGCGATATCGGTGGCCACCAGTACCTGCAGCTTGCCGCTCTTGAACTGGCTCAGTGCCTGGGTACGGGCGCCCTGGCTTTTACCGCCGTGAATCGGCATGGCGGGGATTTCTTCCCGACTCAACTGCTCGGCCAGACGGTTGGCAGCATGTTTGGTGCGAGTGAACACCAGAACCTGGTGCCAGCCATGTTCTTTGATGAGATGGGCCAGCAGGTGGCGCTTTTTCTCGCGATCCACCGGGTACACCTTCTGGCTGATAGTTTCCGCCGTGGTGTTGCGCCGGGCAACCTCGATCATGGTGGGGCGGTTCAGCAGGGAGTCAGCCAGCGCCTTGATCTCGTCCGAGAAGGTGGCCGAGAACAACAGGTTTTGCCGTTGCTTGGGTAGCAGGTCCAGAATCTTGCGAATATCCCGGATAAAGCCCATGTCCAGCATGCGGTCCGCTTCGTCCAGCACCAGAATCTCGACCCGCGACAGGTCCACCGTGCCCAGTTTGACGTGATCCAGCAGACGGCCCGGTGTGGCCACCAGAATGTCCACGCCGTTTCGAAGGCCTTTGATCTGGGGGTTGATGCCCACACCACCGAAAATGGTCATGGACTTCAGCTTCAGGTATTTGCCGTAGGCGCGCACGTTGTCTTCAACCTGGGCGGCCAGCTCCCGGGTTGGGGTCAGGATCAGAGTCCGGACCTGGGTCCGGCTGCCTTTGGACGGGCGGCTGGACAATTGTTGCAGGATCGGCAGCGTGAAACCTGCCGTTTTGCCAGTCCCTGTCTGGGCACCGGCGAGAAGATCGCCACCGGTCAGCACCGCAGGAATCGCCTGCTGCTGAATCGGGGTGGGTTGGGTGTAGCCGAGTTCGGAAACGGCACGCACAATTGCATCGGATAAACCGAGGGCAGAAAAAGACATAGAACTCCGAAAGATTTCAGTATCGGCCTGTCGCCAAGGGGCGCCAGTCATAGCCAGATGGGAGTGGAAAAGCCAGGATAGGCAGCGGCAAGAGGACTGGTCAGAAATGCCGCAGGAGGACACTCTATCAGTTTTACCCGTAAGATGCAGGTTTATTTGATGACGTCTGGTTAATGGTGACGTTTGAAGCCATGTTACTCGGAGAGCCGGATCTTCATGCCCGCAGATTTTGAAGCAATCAAGGTGTTGGTCGCGGAAAGCTTTTCCCTTTTACCGGGCTGGACAATCGCACTGCTGCTGGCCTGCAGTTTCCTCGGCTCCCTGATGACCGCAGCGGTAGGTGTCGGAGGTGGCGCTTTTCTGCTGATGGTCATGACCACCCTGGTGCCGCCCCTGGCGTTGATTCCCCTCCATGGCATCGTGCAGATGGGCTCCAACGTCAATCGCGCCATCTTGACCCGACACCATATCCAGCCATGTATTGTGGGCTTCTTCGCCATCGGTGCGATCCTGGCGGCATTGGCTGCCGTTTACCTGCTGGACCGGGTGATCGATGCCCAGTGGATTCCGCTGCTGGTGTCTGTATTCATTCTCTGGCTGTGCTGGGGACCCATGCCTGAGTTCCGGTTTGGCCGCACCTCACCCGGGCTGGTGCTGGGCGGTCTGTTCACCACCCTGATCACAGCACTGGTGGGTGCCACCGGCCCCCTGGTTTCCGCCTGGCTGGGCCGTTCCGGCATCGACCGCTGGACCTACACTGCCAACTTCGCTGCCTGCATGAGCTTGCAGCACGGCCTCAAAATCCTGATCTTCGGGCTGGCGGGCTTTGTCTATACACCCTGGATTCCCTTGCTGATTGCAATGATTGCTGCTGGCTTTATGGGCACCAAAGTGGGTTTGAAGCTGCTGGGCAGGATTCCGGAACAGAGGTTCAAGGTGCTGTTCCGGTGGCTGCTGACGGTGCTGGCCCTGGGGCAGTTAATCCGTTGATCAATCTGACCGCTTAAGCGGAGAAGGCCCGTCTTCTTATTCCTGAACTGCTGGATCATACAGCTTGCTGATTTCTCGCTGCCTATACAGGCTCTTTCCACATAAGTTCTGTTGCCACCAGAAAAACCGGAAGCGCAACGCGAGATCCGGAATCCAGAACCGCTCCGGGCACTCAAGACTAGGTGTGCCGGGAGTCAGATCTATGTCAGCAGTGATCACTCCTGGGCCATCTTCAGGGCTGAGCCTGGCCACCAACTGCCCCTGCCGATCGATGATCTGGGTTTCGCCCATCAGCTGGGTATGGAAGGGGAGGTCCAGCCAGTTCCGGGGAAGCATGGGAATAGTGCCCTTGAGGGGGCCGCAATGGCCGGCGTGAAGGTTCGCCACCCCCAGCAGGCGTGCCAGGGTTCCCGGTGCCGCTTTCATGTAGTCCCGGTTCATGCGGTCCATTTCCGTAAAAAAACGGCGCCCCAGTTTCCAGTTGTAAGGGGTCGACCACCAGTGACTGCCGGTCATCAGAAAATCAATACGGCCTGCCAGTCGTCGTACGGTTTGGGTGCGGATGGTTTCCCAGCACACGGCTGTGCCCACAGAGCCCAGCGGGGTGTCATGGAACCCATCGGTCTGACCGCCCACGTAGTAGGCATTTTCGATCATGGTGGGCAGGTCTTTGTCATGGCGGCTGACCGTGCCATCGGGGCGAACCAGGGTATAGCAGTTGTAAATGTTGTCGCCTCGTTGCTCCAGATAGGAGCCGCCAATCAGGGCCTGATGGTCCTGGGCGAATTCCCGCAGCAAATCCAGTGCCCGGTTCTCCGGCGGCAGGGCGCAGTGCCAGAGCCTGCGATCCTGCACGATGGGTGTGGTGAAGAATTCCGGTACGGAGATGACTTTGGCGCCTTGGTGCACGGCCTCTGTCAAAAGCTCGCGCACATGGGCCAGGTTATAGTCCAGATCGGCAACCCGTCCGGCCATTTGGAGGGCGGCAACTCGTGTCATGGGATTCCTTCCTGAAAGTTATTATTAGAATTACTTTCCTGATAACAGCGCAGTAATTTCGGACTTGGCATA
>CAZEWG010000100.1:0-5144 GCA_964514485.1 uncultured Pseudomonadales bacterium | reverse complement strand
TCTCCCTCCTGGGGAGAGGGGCCGGGGGAGAGGGCCCGAGGCCCCAAACCAACACAGAACTTCTTACGGGCTTGAGAACTTGCGCCCTCTCCCTAACCCTCTCCCCAGGCGGGAGAGGGAATTTATGGGACTCAGCTCGTAGCCTCAGCCGCTTGCTCTTCCTCTGGGCTTTCATTCTCCACGGGCTGCTCCTTGAGCTTCGCCAGGGAATCCCGTTTCAGGTTAACGAGCTTGTCCACCAGGCTGGCGGATACCTTGAAGTAGGGGGCCAGCTCCGAGCTTTTTACCACGTAGTAGTCCCCATCTTCAGGTTTGCCAAACTGGTAGCTGACCGTCTTGCCGTCGCTTTGCAGGTCCAGGGCCAGCACCGGTTGTTCCAGGCCATACTCGGGCTTCGCCTCGGTTCCTAAAGCTTCTTGGAAGCGCAGGTTGCCAAGGCCGCTGAGCAGATCCTGAACCGCCTGGTTGTTGGTTTCTTCCTGTTCGGCCAAGCCGTCCAACTCCCACAGGTGATCAGATTTGCCGAGGACGAAGTCTGGCCCTTGGATGCCAGACAGTTGCTCCGTGTCCACTTTCAGCAGCCCGGTATCCACCCAGCTTTGAGCCTGGACCGGGACTTCATGGTGATTCAGCCCCAGGGCATAGACTTCGTCCTCGCCATCGAGCCGCACATGGGTCTTGTTCATGGCCGGGGAGGTGCCCAGGTAGAGAGTGGCCAAGGTGTTGTCACCCTGCTTTAGTTGCAGTTTGCGCTGGTACTTTTCCTCGGTCACTTCAAAGCGCTTGGCGGTGGTTGCCGTGGTGGCAACAGGCCAGTCGCGCTCCAGGGCGTCGAGGCTGTTCAGCAGGGTGTTGATCCGGGATTGCTGGGCGGCCAGGTTGTAGTAACCGGGCAGGATCCAGCGGTTGTCCTGACGGATCAGTTCAAGGGCCGGCTCGTCCGGCTCTTGAATCAGGATGCGGTCTACCGCTTCTTTCTCCAGGGCCAGCAACGGGCCCTGGGTGTGGCTTTGATCCTGGCGGCGATAGTCCAGGGTGAGCAGGATGGCTGCCACCAGTTGCAGGGCCAGAAGCGCTGACAGAGTCCAAACTTTGTTCTGTTTCATGGATCAGGCTCCTTTCAGGTTCAGCATCGCAAGATACCGCTTCTGGGCAGCGTTCTTGAACGCACGGTAAACACCCCAAACGATCAGCAGGCCGATCACGACCAGGGCATAGTTGAGGTACTCCCAGAACTGCTGCTCCTCAGGCGTGAGGGGCGGCAGGGTGTTGGCGAAGTGGCTGCGGCTGCGGATGTGCAGCAGGCCCCGGTCTTCCAGGGACCACTCCACGGCGTTTTGCACCAGTTGCAGCGAGTTCAGGTACAGGCTGCGGTCAGCGGCGCTCGTCATGTTCAGGGTCTGGTCCGTCAGGAAATCGCTGGAGGAGAACAGGATGATCCGGGCGGAGTCGGACGAGCGCTGGATCACGCTGCTCGGCGCTCCCGCATCTTCGCTATTCTCTGCGTCTTCAGAACCCTCTTCCAGCAGCGGTGAGGACTGGCCGGCAAAGTAGGAGTCAAACTTGCCTTCCACCAACACACCCAGCAGGTGGCTGCCTTGCTCGCCCTCCGGGCGGAATCCGGTATTGCCGCTTTCGGTGACCCGGGGGACGATCTCGGTGGTGTCGGAGAGCCAGGAATTGGCAGAGCTATGCAGCAGTTTTGTGACCTGGCGGTTGTTGTGTTTCTCTTCATCCAGCCGGATGGGCGAAGCCCAGTTGATGGTCACCTGGGGCAGGCCGCTGGTGATGGGGTTGTCCTGGTTCAGGCCGGAACCACGGATATCGGCAAAATAGGGATAGTCCAGCAGTTGTAGTTCCTGGAACCGGAAGCTGCCCACCGTGCGGGTGACGGGAACCGGGAAGCGGGCATTTTGAGGGTCCAGCACCATGCTGTTTTCCAGGGCCAGGCCGTGATGCTCCAGCCACTGCTCCAGGCCGGTCGTTTGCTGTCTGCCGGTGAGAGAGGTCCGGGTCATCTCGGTGGTGAACGGAGACGTGGACAAGAGGACCGTGCCGCCTTTCATCAGGAACTGGTCGATGGCGAACAGCTGCTTCTCGTCCAGGTTTTCCGGCGCGACCACCACCAGGAGATCCGCCTGGGCGGGCACCTGGCCGTCTTTCAGATCCGTATGCAGAACGGTCATGTTCTCTGCCAGTTTCTGCTCTAACAGATTGAAGCTCTTGTCCAACTGTCCGCCGAATTGCCGCAGATGCAGGTTCGGCTGGGGCGCCACCAGGGCGACGGTCTTGGTAAAGCCGCTGGAGAAGCGCTTCAGGCCGGCTTCCAGGTTACGTTTGAGGCCATCCTGGTCGAGGCTTTCCGGAATGGCGACCTGGACGGTTTGCTGGGCGTCGGACAACATCAGGTAAAAATAGAAGCTGTCCCGGCTTAGCAGGCTGGTCATCATGGGCTGCAGGCCATAGTTCTCCAGAATGGTCTGGGCCAGTTCGCCATCACCGGCTTGTGGGTCCTGAATCTCATAGCTGAAGTTGCCGTTGCTCTGGGCGCGCATTTCAGACAGCACCTGTTCCAGCTCCTGGCGAAGATCTGCCAGCTCTTTGGGCAGGCGATCATCCGCGGAAATATACCCGGTGAATTGCACCGGCTTGTTCAGGGTGGCAAACAGGTCGCCACTGCTTTGGAAGCCGTGGAGGACTTTGCGGATGCTGCGGGTGATGTCGTATTCGGGGTTGCGCAGCTTCACGTCCAGCTCCATCTGGTTGCGTTCTTTCACTTCGATCAGGTCCTCAAAGCCCAGGACCTCGAACTCGTCGCCGTACTGGATCAGCACGTGGAAGTAGGAGTTGACCAGCGAGGCCTGGTATTTGTCGGAGACCTGAAAGGGAACCGGGCGAATGCCGTATTTGGTGTTGGCTTCGTCTTCCAGTTCCGGATTCAATTGCGGGTCGACGAACTCCACCCGTACCTTGCCCCGGCCGGCGATCTCATATTCCCGGATCAGGTCCCGTAGCTGCGGGGGCAGCGGAGCCAGCAGCGGGTGGGTCTTGGCACTGAAGTAGCCGCGGATCAGTAAGGGCTCTTGCAGTTGCTGCAGTGAGTCCCGGGTGGTATCGCTGATGGAGTACATCTGCCCCCGGGTCAGGTCCGCCCGCAGGCTGTGCAGCGGGTTGAGCCAGAGGTTGGCGGCCACGAAGTTGGCAATAAACAGCCCGGCCACGGCATACCAGCCCCGATGATGCTGACGGTTGCCATCCTTCGCCCAGCGCTGGCGCTCCAAGGCCAGGATGTTGAGGGTCAGGAAGATGCCCAGGATGCTCAGGTAGTAGTAGAGATCCCGCACATCAATGACACCCCGGGTGATGGAGTCGAAGCGGGAGCCGGTTCCCAGTTTCTTCAGGAATTCCGCCATCTCCACGCTGGTCAGGCTGGTGAGCAGGCCTGAGCCCACCAGATAGAGGGCCATGCCAATCAGCACCGTCACCATCAGGCTGACGATCTGGCTTTCCGTGCGGGCGCTCACGTAAAGACCGATGGAGGTGTAGGCCGCACCCAGGAACAGGGTCGCCACATAGGCACCAATCACAGGCCCCCAATCCAGATCCGCCATGATCGCCACGCTGATGGGAACAGGCAGGGTCAGTACCAGAGCCAGCACCAGCAGGAACATACAGGCCAGGAATTTGCCCAGCACAAATTGGATGGTGCTGACTGGTAAGGTCATCAGGAATTCGATGGTGCCCTGACGCTTCTCCTCGCTCCACAGCCGCATGGTGATGGCGGCCACCAGAAAGATCAGCAGGATGGGCATCCATTCAAACAAGGGGCGGACGTCGGCGATGTTACGGGAGAAGAACGACTCCACCCAGAAGAACACGAACAGGTTGACCGCCAGGAAGGTCGCCAGGAACACAAAGGCCACCGGCGAAGAGAAGAACAGGGTGAGCTCCTTACGGGCGATCCGGAACAGACTGCGCTCAGGCTGCATGGGCCACCTCCCGGGTTGCTTGGTTGATTTCCCGGAACAGGGTTTCCAGATCCCGGATTTCCGGAGTCAGTGCATAAAGCTGGCCGCCGGCCTGGATCACCCGCTGGGCCAAGTGGGCGCAGGCCTCGTGAAGTTCGCTGTCGGACTGGATTTCGATCCGGTAGCGCGGGCGTTCGGTGTCTGTCTCCAGGGGCTGGATGCTTTGCACGGGGGCTGCACCCTCCAACGCCTGGCGGAGAGCGTCCGGTGCCAGGCTGGTGGTGAGCAGCACCCGGTTGCTCTGTTGCAGCTCTGCCAAGGTGGAGTCCAGGGCCAGCTCCCCATGGCGGATCATCAGCACCCGGTCACAGACCGCATTCACCTCCTGCATGATATGGGTGGAGAGAATCACGGTGGCTTGTTGGCGCATGCTGCGGATCAGTTCCCGCATATGCTGGATCTGGGAAGGGTCGAGGCCGTTGGTGGGTTCGTCCAGGATCAGGATCTTGGGGGAATGGATAATCGCCTGGGCCACGCCGACCCGCTGGCGATAGCCCCGGGACAGGGTGTTGATGGGCTGCAGGGCCTTGTCCTGAAGTTCCGTGCGGGCAATGGCGTTGCGCACCGCGGCTACCCGCTCACCCGCCGGAACACCTCGGAGTTGGGCGGCGTAATCCAGATAATCACATACCGTCATTTCCGGATAGGTGGGAGGGTTTTCCGGCAGGTAGCCCATGTCCCGGCGCAGTTCCGAGGAGTGGTCCCGCAGGTTTTTTCCGTTGATCAGGATATTGCCGGCGGAAGGTTCGATGAACCCGGTGAGCATTTTCATAATGGTGGTTTTGCCGGCCCCGTTGTGGCCGAGCAGGCCGACGATCTCTCCCGGCTGGATCTGGAACGACACGTTCCGGACCGCCTGAAAGTCGCCGTAATTGCGGCTAAGCGCCTCAACACGGATCATGACAAGCTATCTCCTTTCTTGCAGAAGGATTCTTTCAAGCTGGTTTGATAGAGATTTTCACAGTGAGGTCGTTGCGGGCGGAACGGTCGTTCCGGATATCCGCCAGGGGCGAATGGCTCAGCAACGACAAAGGTGCTGATTAGATGCTGGCCGGAACAAAAAGTTTCAAGTGATCCCGTTCAGGCGTGGCCTGATCTGCGACAGAGATAACAGAG
>CAZEWG010000099.1:0-5329 GCA_964514485.1 uncultured Pseudomonadales bacterium | reverse complement strand
GTAATGGCGCTGCCGACGTCGTTCTGGAACTCGGACTTTTTCAGGTCTTCCTCGGTCGGATAGGCGATCCGGTTGTTGCGGACCTCTTCATCCAACAGTTCCACGGCTTTCTGGTTCGGTGTGGAGTAGCCGATTTCCTCGGCAATGATCTTGGCGATCTCCGGACGCAGCAGGAAGTCGATGAACTTGTGGGCTGCTTCAGGGTTGCGGGCGTTGGTGGGGATCACCAGGCTGTCGACCCAGATGATCACGCCATCTTTGGGATAGATGTACTGGATGTCCGGGTTTTCCTGGTTGGCCATGAAGGCTTCGCCGCTCCAGATCATACCGATGTTGGCTTCACCGGACAGGTACGCCTGCTTGGGTGACTCGGAATCGAACAGGCGCACGTTCGGGATCAGGCTGCGTAGTTTCTCGTAGGCGGCCTTGATTTCATTTTCATTGGTGGTGTTGCCGGAATAGCCCTGAGTCGCCAGGCCCAGGTGGAATACTTCCCGCAGGTCGTTGGTGAGCAAAATCTGGCCCTTGTACTCAGGCTTCCACAGGTCTGCCCAGCTGGTCACCTGGCTCGGGTCGATTTCGGCGGCGTTCACTGCCAGGCCGGTGGTGCCCCACAGGTAGGGTACGCTGTACTCGTTGTTCGGGTCATAGGAGCCATTCAGCAGTTTGGCGTCCAGGTTCTTGAAGTTGGTGAGCTTGCTCTTGTCGATTTTCTGCAGCAGGTTTTCCTGACGCATCTTATTGACGTAGTAGGTGGAGGGCACGGCAAGATCGTAGCCCCGTTCACCGGTCAACTTGAGCTTGGCATACATGGCTTCGTTGGAGTCGTAGGTGGAATAGACCACCTTGATACCCGTCTCCTTGGTAAAGCGGTTGAGGACTTCCTCCGGCATGTACTCGGACCAGTTGTAGATGTAAAGCTGGCCGTTTGCACTGGCAACCATGGAGGTGGTCAGCAGAGCTGCGCAAGCAAGAAGTTTCTTCATCGTTTTTCCTTCAGCAAGAGTTGAGAGGTGATCACCAACACCAACGAGATCACAAACAGGACCGTCGCCAGGGCATTTACTTCAGGTTTGACCCCCAGTCGAACCATGGAATAGATCTTCAGGGGCAGGATTTCGAAACCGGGCCCGGTTACGAAAAAACTCACGATGACATCGTCCAAGGACAATGTAAAGCTGAGCAGCCAGCCGGCCAGAATCGCCGGGGCCGCCAGGGGCACGATCACCCGCCAGAACGCCTGAAACTCGCTGGCGCCCAGGTCTTTGGCGGCGTCAATCAGGTGCGGGTTGAAGCCCCGCAGCCGGGAGTAGACGGTGATCACCACAAACGGCAGACAGAAGGTGATGTGGGCGATCAACAGCGACCAGAACCCCAGGGAGATGCCGAGGGTCAAAAACAGCGCCAACAGGGAAATGGCCATCACGATATCCGGCGACATCATCACCACGAACAGCAGACTTGTGAGCGCCTGCTTGCCCCGGAAGCGGTAGCGGTACAGGCCCACGGCAGTGAGGGTGCCGATCATGGTGGCCAGCGTGGCGGCCACCACGGCGACCAACAGCGAGTTGATGGCCGCATCGATCAGCATGGTGTTGTTGGCCAGGCTTTCGTACCACTTCAACGACCAGCCGGTCCACTGATGAGTGTAGCGGGACTCGTTGAAGGAAAAGAGGATCAGCACCCCGATGGGGATGTACAAAAACAGGTAAACCAAGGCCAGATAGCCTTGTCTCAGGATACGTGTCATCGGTCGATCAGCTCCCGGTTCTGATGGCGGGATACCCGGTAATAGGCGAGCAGCATCAGGGCCATCACCACCGTTAGGGTCACACTGGCGGCCGAGCCGAACGGCCAGTCGCGGGCATCCAGGAACTGGCTCTTGATGATGTTGCCCACCACCAGGTTCTTGGCGCCGCCCAGGATGTCGGAAATATAGAACATGCCCAGGGCCGGCAGCAGCACCATCAGGCTGCCGGCGATGATGCCCGGCAACGACAAGGGCACCGTGATGCGCCAGAACCGCTTCCAGGCGTTGGCACCCAAATCAGCCGCCGCCTCGTTGAGGTTGGGATCGATCTTTTCCAGTACCGCGAACAGGGGCAGGATCATGAAGGGCAGCAGCAGATAGGTCAGCCCCAGGATCACCGCGGTTTCGGTATAAAGGAGCCGCAGGGGCGTCTCGATCAGGCCCAGCTCCAGCAACACCGTATTCAGCAGCCCCTTGGTGCCGAGAATGACCTTGATGGCATAGGTGCGGATCAGGGAGTTGGTCCAGAACGGAATGATTACCAGCAACAACAGCAGGTTACGCCAGCGCTTCGGCGCCTGGGCGACGAAGTAGGCGAACGGATAGGCCAGCAGCAGGCACAGCAGGGTGGTGACCACCGCCATCCACAGGGAGTGGATAAACACCTGTAAATAGACCGGATCGAACAGGCGCTGGTAGTTTTCCCAGGTGTAGTCCCAACGGTAGAACTGACTTTCATCCCGGGTGAGGATACTCAGCACCAGGATCATCAGGTTGGGAATCAACACGAACAGGACCAGCCAGACGCTGATCAGCAGAATCGACAGTGAGCGCAGCCGATTTTTTTCAGTCATCGGTCATTACCCGTTCCCAGTTACGGACCCAGCCCACGCGCACTTTCTCGCCGGGGGTGTAGTCGAAATCCGGATCGTTCTCGTCGAAGAACTCGCTGGCGATGATCTGCTTGCCGTTGGGCAGGCGGATCACCGATTCCAGGGTCATGCCTTTGTAGTTCCGCTCAATCACCTGGCCGTCGAACCAGAACTCCAACTGGTGGGGTTCGTGCAGCTCATACACCCGCAAATCCTCCGGGCGCAGCAGGACCTTGATGGGGGAGCCATCGGGCAGGGGTTGTCTGACCAACAGGGTACAGGGCAGGCCTTCTACCTCGGCGTCCACGTAGCGCTCATCCTGGCGGCGGATGATATGGCCTTCCAGAATGTTGGAGTCGCCCACGAAGTTGGCCACGTACAGGGTGCGGGGTTGCTCGTAGATCTGGCGCGGGGTGCCGATCTGCTCGATATGACCTTCCCGCATCACGACGACCCGATCCGACATGGACAGGGCTTCTTCCTGGTCGTGGGTGACGAACACGAAGGTAATGCCCAGGCGGCGTTGCAGGGCCTTGAGCTCCATCTGCATCTGCTTGCGCAGCTTGAAGTCCAGGGCGCTCAGGGATTCGTCGAGCAACAGCAAGGCCGGCTCGTTGACGGCGGCCCGGGCCAGGGCGACCCGTTGTTGTTGGCCACCGGATAATTGGTTGGGGCGGCGGGTGGCGTAATCCTGCAGGCGCACCATCGTCAGCACCTCCATCACCCGGCGATGAATCTCGTCCTTGCTCAGCCGCTTCATTTTCAGGCCAAACGCCACGTTGTCGAACACGCTCATATGAGGGAAGAGCGCATAGTTCTGAAACACCGTGTTAATGGGGCGCTGTTCGGGCGGAACATGGGACAGGGGGCGGCCGTTTAACAGAATCTCGCCGCCATCGGGGTATTCGAAACCGGCAATCAGGCGCAGGATGGTGGTTTTGCCGCAACCCGACGGCCCCAGCAGAGTCAGGAACTCGCCGTTGAAAATGTCCAGATCGACGTGGTCGAGTACCGTCCGGGACCCGAAGCTTTTCTGGATATTGCGTAGTTGCAGCAGGATATCGGCAGGTTTGGTCATGCTACTTCATTTAACCCCCGGGGGACTGGACGACTAACAAGGGTGGCCGTGAGCATAAAAAGCGCCGGTTGTACCGAAATTAGACGCCATTGGCAAACACTATTTGAGTTGGCATCCCAAAAGAGTTCCATGAAGCTGATCAAGGTGGTGGAAGCGGTACGAATTCTGGTTTCAAGTGCTCCCTTCTCCGCAGGCCGACCTGGACATTTCAAGCCATGGAAAACTGCTTATACCAGTAAACGGGATTTGATGAAACTTTAGACAAGTTTGCCGGGCTTTCCCACAGCAATCGGGGCGGTATGCGGGTTTTTCCTTAATCGTCGGGATGGTGGCTGGAGGAGTTGTGGATAACTTTGTTCATAAATTCATGATGACTTGTGCAATATTTTAAAAAATCCTTTTAAATCAATTAGATGATTTGAATTTTGGCGGTTTTTTGAGGGTGGGTGAATGTGGATAACTTTCTTAATAACGTTACTCAAGTAGGGGCACTAACTCCTTGATCGCTAAAATAATTACAGTTTGTTCACTTTTGCCCAAAGTACGTAAATATACGGGAGTTGGTTATATTTTCACCGGCTCGTCGTTCCATTCATCAGGCCGGGCCGCTAAAATATCGGGTTACCCTGTCGGGGTTCCTCATTCCTGTTTTTATTCGAGGTGATTCGTGGACTATCCCAGTCGTTTTGATGTGATCGTGATCGGTGGTGGCCACGCCGGTACCGAGGCCGCTTTGGCTTCCGCACGCATGGGCTGTAAGACCTTGCTGCTGACACACAACGTCGAGACGTTGGGCCAGATGTCCTGTAACCCGGCCATTGGCGGGATTGGCAAGAGTCACCTGGTGAAAGAAATTGACGCACTCGGCGGCGCCATGGCCCGTGCCACCGACCGGGGCGGTATCCAGTTCCGGGTGCTGAACAGCCGTAAAGGGCCGGCGGTGCGCGCCACCCGTGCCCAGGCCGACCGGGTGCTGTATAAGGCGGCGATCCGCGAGATCCTGGAAAACCAGCCCAACCTGTGGATCTTCCAGCAGGCGGTGGACGACCTGATTGTGGAAGGCGAGACCGTGAAAGGGGCCGTGACCCAAATGGGCCTGCGGTTTCACGCCAGCGCCGTGGTGCTCACCACCGGGACCTTCCTGGGTGGGGTGATCCACATTGGCTTGCAAAACCACTCCGGTGGCCGGGCCGGTGATCCGCCCTCGATTGCCCTGGCCCATCGTTTGCGGGAGTTACCCTTACGGGTTGGACGGTTAAAAACCGGTACGCCGCCGCGCATCGATGCCCGTTCGGTGGATTTCAGCAAAATGGAAGCCCAGCCGGGTGACACCCCCACGCCGGTGATGTCCTTTCTGGGTTCCGTGGACGAGCATCCCCAGCAGATCAATTGCTATATCACCCGCACCAACGAGCGGACTCACGAGATCATCCGCAGCGGCTTTGATCGTTCGCCGATGTTCACCGGCAAGATCGAAGGTGTCGGGCCGCGCTATTGCCCGTCCATTGAGGACAAGATCAACCGCTTTGCCGATAAGGACTCCCACCAGATCTTTATCGAGCCGGAAGGGCTGACCACCCACGAGCTGTATCCCAACGGGATTTCCACCAGTCTGCCGTTCGATATCCA
>CAZEWG010000098.1:0-5462 GCA_964514485.1 uncultured Pseudomonadales bacterium | reverse complement strand
TTCAACTGTGGCACATATGTGGCACAAACCAATCCGTCACGATTTCGGCCCTTATCTGGCGCGCCTTCTAGGCGATTACACAAGGGATTTTAAGTCCCTTGTGTCTACCAACTTCAGCCAGAGTGGCGCCATCCTTCCGAAATGCCCAAGCTATGGTAGGGGCTTGGCCAAGAAAATATGCCAGGACAACTGTGGTGGACTATGTGCGTATTCACAGGAGCTTTGCGTTTTCTGGGGGTTAATGGCTTCGGCTACTGACGCCAGCTTTTGGTGAAATTCAAAGTCCTGAAGAAACATATTGGCAGCTGTGTCCCGAGTCAGCTGATAAGTGAGCTGCTTGGATCTGGTGGTTCTGAGCCAATAGGACGTGTAAGAAGCGCAGTAGCCAAATTTAGTGATAGCGCGAGGCCTAGGGGTGAGATCAAGCAAATAGTCTTGGATTGCCTGACTGTGAGTTGCAACCGCATAAAGCAGCGGCGTGAAGCCAAAGTCATCCTTATGGTCCAATAATTCCTCATACTGACTCAAATAACGCGCTGCCTCCTGATGGCGATACTGAATGGCGATCATCAGGGCGTTGCGGCCGAAATGAGTACGGGCCAACAGCTGTTCCCGGTCCAGTGCCTTTAACTGAGCCAGCTTGTTCCGGGCGGCAAGCTTGTGCACCAACTGCCACTCATCTACATCTGACTGAACCAGCATTTCCAAGGCAGGATTGCCGGTTAGTCGTGCGTCCCGAATTGCCCGGACCATGGCGGGATAGTGGTTCCAGTACTCGACACCCTGGCGTTTGGCCTGAATGTAGGACTGGAGGTCCTGTTCGGGAATGAAGAAGTTCAACAGGGAGTAACCCTGGGAATTGATCGTATTTTCCTTGGAATAAGTAGGCATGCTGCCTGAGCTGGCGGTCTGGAGAGAGGGAGCATCGGGCGGACGTGGTCCCAACGACCTCTCAGGACCGTACAGAATGTTCGGGGCGTTGATAATGGCCAGGGCCTTACGCTGTTTCAGATCCTCGCCTGCAAACAGTGCATGGGAATAGCTGAGGAGGAGGAGGGCAAGTATCCAGACAACGGACTGGGTGGACTTTGTCATAAGTCTGCCGACTCGAAAAAGTATTGATCCACCAACTCCAAATGAGACAAGTCGCCCAGATGCTCCAGGGCCACCTGTTCTTGTCTGCTAATGCTGTCCTGTGTTTCAAGCCGTTGTTGATAAAGATGGTAGGGCAGTGCTCCGGCAGGGTTTGGGATGTTGAATGGCACGCCCAGGTAACGCAATCGGCTAATAAAGTCTGGTGATGCCCAGGATACCAATTGGTGGGTCAGGGTATTGCCTGCCGCATCTTGGCTGTCATTCAGTCGATTGTCGCGTAGCAAGTTCTTCAGCAAAGCCTCTAAGGCGCGCTGACCCGACTTATCCATCTGCCAACTCGGTGCCTGTTGGGCCAGCTCCCAGATCAAAGAGGCTCTGGTGCCATTCCGGAACGAATCCAGCCTTTCCACCAAGCGGGCCATATCCTCTGCGTGAGAGCCATGACTGATGCCTTGGTGGGGCCAACTTTGCCGTACGCGGCTATACAAAGCGCATGACAGTGAATCCTGTGCCAGCAGAAAAGGTTTGGCCCCCGGTTTGAGTCTGATGGGGTTCCAATCACCGGGGCGGTTATGTCCGATCGGTGCCTCGTTGGGTTTGTCAGGCCAGCGTTTAGGTTCAACCAGATAACCCAGAGAATTGGCAAGCTGCTCGCAATTTAGCTTCACCTGGCTGAAGTCGGCGGGCAGTTGGCGCAGGTTTGAGGCATTCAGGGCCGCGTTGAATAGGGCCAGGTCACGGGAGTTGGTTGCGATGTGACCGCTATAGCCAATGGCTGGATGGGAGAGAAGAGTCTTTAACCGTTTCGGGTATTGGCGGGCTGTTGTGGTAACCAGTTCTTCAGCTGCGAACAGAGGGAGCTGGCTGGAATCCGGTAGTAAGGTTTCCAGCGACGTCATGGACTGATTGTGGATGGCAAGATTCCACAATGGCAGCTGTAAGGCCGCGTTGATGAATAACTCCAACGAACCCTCTTCCTGGTTTGTCCAGGGCTTTTCCTGCTCGGCCACCTGGGCTTTTTTAACCGCCAGGGCGTGAATTTTTTCACTCAGGTCTGAATAATCCTGCGGAGTTGGAGCCGTCGTTACCAGCCATTGCTCAAGGGCCTGGCGGGTGTTGTCGAGTTGGGCTCCCCGGTCACTGGCCTTTTGGTAAGCCTCAAGCGTAATCCAGTAACTTTCAGGTATCTCGGTGGTACGCTCCAATAACTGCCAGAAGGCCGGATGCCCGTCTTTCGCCAGCTTGTTTGCACGGGCAAACAGGCACGTAGAGTTGCGAACATAGGGCAGGACCAGCTGCAAATCTGTTGGGTCTTTACTATCGATGGCAGTGTAAAGCAGGTCACTGGTGTAACTGGTGCAGGGCGACAAGCCCCTGTCTAATGCCAGTTTGGTGAGGGGTTGCCAGCTAATGTTTCTGATCATGCTGTTGATCAGAGGGGCGATGAGGATGCTAAGCAGCAGGTAGGCTGAAAACGCCCACCAGAGCATTTTGGTGCGAAGCCTCCAGCCGGAATACCATCGTTTTAACTGGCCGGGGATTGCCTTGATCATCGGCCAGGTTATAAGAGGTGCGGGCGGGGCTAACGGGGGCAGTGCCGGGGTGTTCCCTGCAGCAGGAGTGCGAGCCCCGGGAGCCGGGGCGGCCGGATGCCCCATGACGCCTGGATAGCGGAGCGGCACGGCTGGCGAGACGGCAGAGTAGCGACGTGCCTGTGCTGCTCGTCTTCGTTGAGCGGCTCTGGATTTTTCGGCCAACTCGTCGAGCCGGCAGAGTCCACAGCCTTTACCGTAGGTCAGGTGCTCCGGGTTTTTCGAACAAGGGCGGGCCAAGGCTGATTTGGGGTCGGCTAACTCGGCCAGATGATCGGCCCATTCCCGAGCACTGGGGCGATTTCCATGGGCCTCACCGAAGGCCAGGTCAAAGTAGCGAAGCGTCTGATCCGGCAGCGTTTCATGGATGCTCCAGGGAGAGGGCGCAATCCGGGAATGGGCTTTGCTGCCATAGGCGAACAGGCCTTCGGCGATCCGTTCATGGTTGGTGGACGGCAGAGTCTGTTGGTCGCGGGGCGTCCCTTGAAACGGATGGATTCCCTGGTTAAGAAGCTGGAACAGGATCACCGCCAAGGCAAACCGGTCTTGCTGCTCGCCCAGTTCCTCAGGCTTGAGATTGTGGCGGATCGCCTCTGGGGCGATGTAATCCGGGGTGTACTGATGGGCGGGGTAACGTTGGCGGTTACCCTGAACGCTTAAGCCGTCGCAATCCAGCAAGGAAACAAAATAGGTTTCCCGGTAGACGTTCAGGTTTGCCGGCTTTAAATCGATGATATGGTGTTGGCGGGCATGTAACTCGGCAACAAGCCTGGCCAGGTTCGCCGCTGCGGAAAGCCGGTAACCGGCATGTTCGGCAAATTTATAGGCCTGCCGGGTTTTTCGGTTCAGCAAGGCTTCCAGTTGAGCCGCCCGCGACAGATCCACCAGGGGCATGGCATAACCCCTCAGTGAACCTTTGCTGTCTGTCAGTAAGGCATTGGGCCAGGCAATCTGTATATAGGAGACCCCTTCGTGCCGGAAGGGCGGGAGGGCTGGCGGGTTGGCCAGCATGGCTTCCAACTTGCTCCGTCGGCTTGGGTCTTGTGTCGGGTCGTGATAAAGCTTGGCAGCGAGCTCTGGGTGGCCTTCGATCCGATAAATCACGGCATCGGCACCGCGACCCAAGGGGCGATCGGTCAGGCGGATGCGGCTTGACCCGTGGGTTCCAATTAGCTGGAGCGTTTGGCCCATAGAAACGTCTTGTCGTCGCCGGAGATGCGTTGTGCGTTGGGGTGGTTCAAGGTCTGTTCCAGGGCGAGCCGGGCTACGTCCGCCGGCTGATGGTCCAGATAACGACAGACCGGTCCTACGAAAGCTTCGTCCAGGCCTTGGGCGGATGGCTTATAAGTGAAGCTGTAGGCACCATCTGTTACCAGGATAATTTGATTGTGCTCGGCCGGAATGGCCGTCAGACGTAGGTGCTTGCGCCAACTGTCTTGGGTGAAGAAGAAGGTTTCCTCGGCAAACTCGCCATTTTCCGGCAGCGCCAGTAGGCAGGGAGCCCAACGCTGCTCTTGGATGGCTGCGCCGAGGCCGTCGCCGATCTGGAAGAAGAAGCCCCCCTCTGGGCCTGCAACGACGCCCAGCAACGTGGCATGAAAATCGGCTAGCTGTGTATCGGGATGGGCTTCGACGAGGTTGTGGCGACACTGTTCGACTCCGGCCTCGACAAGTGCCTGCAGGGTCTGAGCCTCCAGGCCTTGGAGATCAGCCTCTGCGAGAACCTGCACCAGGGTATCTGCAATCGCCTGACTGCCGAGCTGGGAGTAGCATGCGGAGCCGGCACCATCTGAAATCACGGCGATCAGATAGTCACCTTGCAGGCGGTAGGTATGAGCATCCTGACAGGGGAGGCCGTCTCGGACATGGTGGGGACCAGCTATGCTGGCCGCAACAACTTTCCAGCTCGTCATGGCACGATATTTTGATAGGTGAATTGTTGTCGGTGAAGAGCGAGAGCTGAATTGGGGGCTGTGAAAGCCCCCCAGTCGCTAAACCTCGACCTCAGCCCAATTGGTAGCTGGCAGCTGCACTCTTTCCCCAGGCGATGAAACGGATACGGTGGCCATGCTCCGGCTGAGCCAGACAAAGAGCTCTTTGAACTGCAGCCCCTTGAGTTTTTTCGGACCCATGTTGGAAAACGCACCGAGGTTTTCCAGAATGGCGCCTTCGGTACCGATGGGGAAGACGACGAGCTTGCGGTTGTTTTCAGCCAACCGGCAGCGTTCTGCAACCAAGTCCCAGCCTGGGTCGGTGGGGCTGCCGTCACTGATGAGAATCACCCAGGGGCGTGTGGAAGAGATGCCGTTGGCATCATAGGCGGCTTTTTGCTGCTCAACCTTTTCCAGCGCCAGGTTCATGGCCGCGCCCAGAGGTGTGGTGCCGTTGGCTTGCACGGTAGGTGCCTGGAAGTCGATGGCATCGGTCCAGTCCGTCAGAATTTCCACCTGATCCAGGCCGCCGGCACGAATCACCAACAACTGGACACGCAGGGCGGTGGTGGGGTCTTCCTTCAGGGCAGATTCAAGAAGTTGCAAACCTTCGTTCAGTTGTTCGATAGGCTCGCCGCCCATGGACCCGGAACCATCAAGTACCAGGACGCAAGGGGTACGTTGGCTGCTGTTATCGTTAAACGAAACGTCTGGAATGATGCCCTCATTCATATGCAAATTCCCTTTTACAGGTAATGGGTGAAGGCCCGGCGATGTAGTCCTGGCCTGCAAGCAGAGCCAATTGTAAGTAAGCGTACACTATAAGGCCAGGACAAAGGCTTTT
>CAZEWG010000097.1:0-5590 GCA_964514485.1 uncultured Pseudomonadales bacterium | reverse complement strand
TGGTATCAGATTGATGGGGTGAAGGTGCCCCATCAACCATTAAATCCGTATACCCGCCGTTATTAGCACGGCGGCGATGGGGCTGACGGATAATCTCTACCTCTGGGCCGTGCTGCGCTTTATCGCGGGCTTTACCAGCATTGCCGGCTTGGTGTTGGCGTCCGGGCTGATATTGGACTGGCTCAATCGGCACAGCCTTCGTCCGGAGTTGGGCCTGCACTTCTCCGGCCTTGGGGTGGGTATTGCCGTTTCGGCTGTTGCCGTTGCCGCCATGGCGGATTTGCCGTGGGATTGGCAGTGGATCGGCCTCGGTTTGCTGGGCGTGGTGTTCTTCGTGCCGGCTTGGTTCTGGCTGCCGAAGCCGGCGGGCGAGCACCCGCCCGCAGCAGGTTCCGCAGTAGTGCCATCGCGGCGTTGGCTCAACTTGATGACCGCCGCTTACTTCTGCGCTGGTTTCGGTTACGTCATCAGCGCGACTTTCATCGTCGACATACTAGAAGCACTGCCGCTGCTCTCCGGGCGAGGCGGCTGGATTTGGCTCCTGGTCGGTGCCGCCGCGATACCCTCTGCATTTATCTGGGATCGCGCCGCCGTAATGCTCGGCCAGATCCCGGCCTTGTTGTTCGCCTATGCTCTGCAAACGGCTTCTATCGTACTGCCTCTCTTCACCGAGAGCGCCTCGCTCAACTTGCTGGGTGCCGCGCTATGGGGTGCGACCTCGGTCGGGATCGTCAGCCTCTCGCTCTCTATCGTCGGCCGCCGCTATCCGACCAACCCAGCCCAAGCCATGGCGCGACTCACCCTGAGCTACGGCGTGGCTCAAATCGTCGCGCCGGCCATGGCGGGGTACATCGCTTCGTTTACGGGTAGTTATCGCGGGTCGCTAATAGTTGCGGGTGCCGTGATGGTATTGGGTATGGCGCTGCTAAAGGTTCTGAAGGGGACGACCGACGAGTAGGTCTTTTAACAACGCGCCTGGAGACATCCATGCATGGGGCGCACAAGTTGCGTTATACCTGCAAAACCGCGCACTCCCGCGAGAGGGTTAAGTTGTCCACAGAGCGCTGAACAATTAACGCAAGGGCACACAAATGTGCATGCGCTGCCAGGGCTCCCGACAGGGCAGCGGCATAGTCGGGGCGTGGTAGCTCAGGTGCTCGACGGTATCGCCTAAGGTCCGCGTGCGGCTCCAACGAATCGTTATACCGCCGGGATAATCCGCTTGAATCTGGATGCCATTGTTACCGACAGTTTTCGCGGCGATGTTCGTCGGCGACTGGTCGGGGTTCGCTAACGCCCAGCGCCATGGAGCCGTGGCGGGCCTTGTGACAATGCGGTCTGACAAGGCTTGCGGGTCTTCTGACTCTAGTACCTGTTGGGCATAAATGAACTGCGCGGAAACGAGTCGGGGCGGCGCGAGCCCGTTGAGGAAGTAGTCGAGCTCCGTGCTGCTCCCGTTGGAATACTGGCTGCGCCATTGAGCGAGCCACGGCCTTGCCGGCATCAGACCGACCGCTTTGGGTGCGGGTAGTAAGGTAAACGTTGTGTTGGTTCGTGGGGCGGGGATGTTTGCCTCCCAGGGCGCGTGCGTTGCAGCGAGCTGTTGCTGCAGAGCTTCGGCCATGGCCTGGACTCGTGGCGGAGGCGGGAAGTGCCGCTTATCCGCGGGAAAGAGTAATAGGCCGAGAGGAAACACCAGCAACCATCCGGCGCAATAGCCTTGTAGCGTATGCCGGCTGAGTCTCCGCTTTTTCGTGTCCTTGGTGAGATAGCGGTACCCGATCGTGAGTATCGCGGCTAAAACCAGGCAAATAACCGTATAGGCGGCCGCGGCTACATTTACGGCGTAGGTGCCGACGTCTTTGCCCCATTCCGCCCACCAATAGAATACAGCCAGCCCGGATAGGGCGCCGACAGCAAAAGCCGGTAGAAGGCGACGAATGAGTCGCCTTCTACCGGGCTGCTCAGGCACGCCGTTGTTACGGGTGCTGCTTATGGCTACCTCCCGAGCGCTTCGTGCAAGTCCGCCGCCTGGGCTAGCAGACGCTCAGCCGTGCTCCGCGGAAGGAGGAAGCGCGGCGTGAGTCGAACGGTTCTTACGAAGTGGTCGAGTTTGAATGACGCTTTCGTAAGATAGCCGTGCTCGATGGCGGCGCGAACCAAACCGAGTTCCAGCTTGAGAAGGAGCCGGACACTCCACGACATGCTGGCCTGACCGACCTCCGTGTCGAGGATATCGAGCAGGGCGAGCGGGTCGCCGCCGTCGCATTCGACGAACTCTCGGCACTGGTAGGGTCTAGTGCTGCCGAGCACATCGGCAAAGGCCGTGGCGCCCGAATTGAAGTTCGGGTAGAGCAGGGCGTTGCCGATGAGATAGGGGCCGTCCTGCCCGGATTCGCCGATCGCCGCGCCGGGGAAGGCGAAGCTGAGCTGGTTGGTGCCGACTTCGAGGTAGGTGGAGGAGATTGCGGTGGTGGCAATCATGTTGCCATCGGCGCCGCTGAGATCCAGGGACATGCCGAAGCTGCCGTTAACCAGCGACTCTACAGCCACGGTAACGCGCAGTTCGTCGGCTAAGCCGTCGGCATCGGTGTCTACTGCTTCTTCGGTCATGCTGCCGAACTGCAAAGCGTTCCGATCCCAATCGCTGCGGGTGTAATCACCCGTTGCGCCAAGATCATCGCGTCGCTCCAGTAGCCGGCCTTCTTTGTCGAGGATAACGGCGACGACTTCATAGGGGCCGTCGACCTGGAGCGTCCCCATGACCGAAGCAGGGATGGACGCGACCAAGTCGCCGCCGATCAGTTCGCCGTAGCCGTCGACGCGCTGGCCGTTGGAGGCTTCGAGAATGACCCGTAGTCCATAAGGCGCCTGGTCGAACTCGCCGGAATAACCGAAGTGGAGTCGGAGCTCGTCGAACAGCCCGTCTCCATCGAGATCGACACCTTGATCCTGGAATTCTCCACTGAGTCGAAGCTCGTCCGCGCCGCCTACGGCGAGCAATGCTCCGTGACTGGCGTGGTAAGGCTTACCGGTAGCGGTCCTACCATGGATATCAATGCGTACCGCGGCAGTGCCTTCAGCGTTGGGAACAAGGACTGCGACATAGGTGCCGTCACCGACGGTGGTATCGGGCGCGATGCCGTCATCCCTCAGTTCGGCGGATGCCACCGGAGTGCCGTCGACCATGACCATCGATGCGGAGATCGTTGCGTCAGGAACGGGAGTAGTGCCGTCGTAGACGAATGCGGCAATCACGACCGGCTCGCCGACCTGATGCGCACCTTGGCCGAGCCCGACCGACGCACCCGTGCGCAGGGCGCTGTCGAGGTGGCGAACGCTAACCGGCAGGCCTTGGCCGGCGCGGCTGCTGTCGGTGATGTCCAGCGTGTATTCGCCAGGCCGTGCGGACGGTATGTTGATTAGCCACGAATCCTGCTGCGGACCAAGTGCATCAGGATCGGTTTCCGCGGGCGTGAAGTGGAACTCGACCGCGCCGGTAGAGCCGCTACCGCTATGGTAGGTCGTTCCGGAGGGCGTCGTCAGTGCCAGTACTGCGGACGCGGGTGCCGGCACATCAATCTGTATTGCTCCCCCGACGAGCGGGAAGCTTACGGATCCTTGGCCGTTGCCCTCTAGCGCGACGCCGTACTGAGCCGACAAGGGCGAGAGCGAGATAGACGAAGCAGCCGCGCTTCCGGAGCTTAGCAAGGCGGCCATCGCGACACCGAGGAACAGCTTAGTCATGTTTCTCATTTCTGCCCCCACTGCAGAGCGCCGTTGATGCCGGCTTGAATGACGGTGCGTTGAACGCGTTGGTCGAGAATGGTGCCGTGGTTGGCCCCGTCGGGGACTACGTGCGGCGTGGCGCCACCCAGCTGAGTCGCGCTGGCCACCGTTACCATTCCGTCGTTCGGTTGTGGGGAGCTCGTTGGTGTTTCTATGAGTCGCGGTATCGGGATCGGGGATAGAGAAATGGGGTCGAGAATCCACTCGTACTCGATGGCAATGCTCTCCGTGTTGCGGTTGATCTGATACCACTTGTTCGCGCGCGGATTCGAGACCTGATTGCCGACAGCCTCGTCATCATCCATCACGCCGTTGCCATTGCGATCGGCTTCGGCGCCGATAGCGAATAGGCGGAAATTGGAAGGCGTCGGGAACTGCTGGTTGAAGCGCTCCATGCCGTAAGTTGTGAGCGCGCAGAGGTCGCTGAATAACAGGTGAACGACCGGCGCGAGCACGCTCACATCAGCGGCGAAGCTATCCGCTAGTGCGGTACCCAAGTGCGGTGAGCCATGAGTAGCCAGCGACGGTACATCCAGGCGAGCGTTAAGCGGCTGCCCACTCATCGTGCCGACTTGAACCGGGATTTGGGTGCGCCGTACCAAGTCGACAAAGGCGCGCGAATCCAAGCCGCCTTTACTGTGGCCGATGAGGTGTACGCTTTCCGTGCGATACCTGCTGGCTATTTCGCCGACCTTCTCGCGAAGCTCCTCCGCATGGTTTCGCATAGCCGCGCCCTCGCCGGTACAGGCGGACAGCGAGGGAGTGCCACGACTCAGTTCCACGAGTTCCACCGGCAGGCCGGTTTCGTTCTGAATCGTTTCGATATAGCCGCTATTCGCGAACGAGTCGGTGCGGCCGGAAAGGCCAGGGACGAGGACGATCGGACTCGCGACTTCGAACTGAAGCACTGCCCAATCGACCTCGACCGCCCATACCACGCAACCGACCGCGCCCGAGCTGAGCGGCACGTCGGCGTTGGCGGTGTCGATATGGACGGTGAGTTCGTTGGAGGCGGTTGCGCCTGGAGAGCTGGGGAAGTTCACCTTGTCGATATCGACCGTGAACCGTTGCATCCGCCAGATGCCGTTATCCCCCACCATTTCGCCGATCAACTCGCCGTTGAAATAGACTTTATTGACCTCTGGGCGCAACTGGTCAGGAATGCCGTCGCCGTCGCAATCACTCACGGGAGAGCTTTGGGAATCGATATCGTATCCGGGGAAAAGAATGGTCGCCTGCCGTGACAGGAGGTTGTTGGCCAAGAGCTTTTCTTTGTCCCCCACATAACGGCCCACCTGGAGTGGGATCGTTATCTCAGCGCCTGAGCCGGAGCGGTAAAGGTAGCGATCTACCGTGCCGGAGTCCCGGTCATTTACCACCGTGCTACCCGAGGGCGCCGATACGTCGCTAAAGCTGAACGGCGAGCTGCCGTAATGCGCGGGATAGCCGGTGCCGGCCGCGGCTGCATTGAAGGACATGGTGCGTGCAGTTGCACGATAAGGCGCGTCGGTCGGTTTGTCGCCGCCTTCTACGGGCGCTCCGAGCGCAGCAACATGTAAGGATAAAAGGCAAGATGCCGTGAACCAACGAAGAACACGCCTCGTTGGCCCGCCTGCTGAAGGGGGGCTGAGGGTATGAGTTGCCATCCTGGCGATCTTCTCTGATTTATTAGTTTTTCTTGAAGTAGATCAATTGGCCGCGTTAGGGAACATTGTTGTTTTTCATGCGGCATTGCCATTATTAATAATATTTAAGGTGAGTCAATTTAAATATTAGTGTTAGGAATTGGTGATTCTTATTG
>CAZEWG010000096.1:0-5643 GCA_964514485.1 uncultured Pseudomonadales bacterium | reverse complement strand
TGATCGGCCAGGGCGCGGATGATCTGGTATTCCCGTTCCACCATGTGGGCCTTGGGCAGCACCTTGCCGGGCGGCTTCTTGCGCAGCACGTAGCGGCGCTGGCCTACCTCCAGCAGGTAGGTGGGGTTGGACTGTCCGCCCTGGAACTGCAACACCCGCAGCTCACCCTCGAACTCGGGCAAGTGCTGGCGCAGGTAGGCGGCCAGTTTCTGCTCGTCGAGTCGGTGCGCTTCCAGTACTTCTACTAGTTGGGGAGCGATGCTCATGGTTTTGTTACACCTAAATGGTTATAAGCGGATTTGTGGGCGATTGGGTTGAGATGGCGTTCATCGGAACGAAGGGCTCTGCCGGCACTAATACTTCCCCCTTTCTTAAAGGGGGATTGAGGGGGATTTCCTCAGACAGACTCGGAACCGCAAGCCCCTATCAGCTGCTGCATATTCCCGTTCCTTGCCAGCCCATATCCCACAACATGCGGTACAGTCGGCGTAGGATGTATCCGGGTGCTCTGCAGAAATCCCCCCTAGCCCCCCTTTACCAAAGGGGGGAACTCAATGTGCTGGTCTGAAAACTCCGACCTTCACGAGCCTCAATCAACAAACCGTCTCGCCACCGTCCGCTACGATCACTTGTCCAGTCACGTAGGCACTGGCGGGGCAGGCCAGGAACACCGCGAGTCCGGCGATGTCGACTGGGTCGCCGATGCGGCGCAGCGGGGTTTTCTCCTCGGCGCGTTTCACCCGCACCGGGTCTTCCCACAGGGCCTTGGCGAAGTCGGTCTTGATCAGGCCCGGGGCGATGCTGTTAACGCGAATGTTCTTCGGTCCCCATTCCACCGCCAGGTTCCGGGCCAGGGCCGCTTCCGCCGCCTTGGACACGCCGTAGGTGCCGATGGTGGTATTGCCCCGCAGGCCAGCGATGCTAGACAGCAGGATCACTGAACCACCGCCCAGCTCCGCCATTTGCGGCAGCACCATGTTGGTCAGCCAGAAGGTGCCCTTGACGTTGGTTTCCATGATCTTGTCCCAGGCCTCGTCGGTCATTTCCGAGGTGGGGCCGTACACGGGGTTGGTGGCGGCGTTGCACACCAGTACGTCAATGCGGCCCCAAGTTTCCAGGGTCTTGTTGACCAGGTTCTGCAGGTCGTCTTTTTTGCCCACGTGGCAGGGGATGGCGATGGCCTCAAAGCCCAGGGCCTTGAGTTCGTCCGCCACCTGCTCACAGGCGTCCGCCTTACGGCTGGACACCACCACTTTGGCGCCGCAACGAGCCAGCTCCTCAACGATGGAGCGGCCTATGCCTTTGGTGGAGCCGGTGACCAGGGCCACCTTACCGGTCAGATCGAATAATGGATTGCTCATGGTGTGCCTCTTACTTCTGATCCCGGTATTGACGCATTTCCAGCTTGGCGATGGCGTCCAGATGCACTTCATCGGGACCATCGGCCAGACGCAGGGTACGGACCTTGGCCCAAGCGGAGGCCAGGAAGGAGTCCTGGCTGACGCCAGCACCACCGTGGACCTGAATGGCACGGTCGATCACTTTCAGCGCCATGCTGGGGGCGAGCACCTTGATCATGGCGATTTCCTGACGGGCCACCTTGTTGCCCACGGTGTCCATCATGTGTGCCGCTTTCAGAGTCATCAGACGAGCCTGCTCGATTTCGATCCGGCTGCGGGCGATGTCTTTGCGCACGGAGTCAAAGTCGGAGAGCTTCTTGCCAAAAGCCACCCGCGCGTTGGCACGCTTGCACATGGCTTCCAGGGCACGCTCGGCGATCCCGATGGTACGCATACAGTGGTGAATTCGGCCCGGCCCCAAACGGCCCTGGGCGATTTCGAAACCACGGCCTTCACCCAACAGGATGTTGGAAGCGGGCACGCGCACGTTGTCATACTGGATTTCGGCATGGCCGTGAGGGGCATGGTCATAACCGAACACGGTCAGCGGGCGAACCAGTTTCACGCCTGGGGTATCCAGAGGTACCAGGATCATGGACTGCTGCTTGTGCTTCTCAGCGGTCGGGTCGGTCTTGCCCATCACAATGGCGATTTTGCAGGTGGTGGTCATGGCACCGGAAGACCACCACTTACGGCCATTGATCACGTATTCGTCGCCTTCGCGGCGGATTTCACATTCGATGTTGGTGGCGTCGGAGGAGGCCACGGCCGGCTCGGTCATGGAGAAGCACGAGCGGATCTTGCCTTCCAGCAGGGGCTTGAGCCACTGTTCCTGCTGCTCGGCGTTGCCGTAACGGGCGATGGTTTCCATGTTGCCGGTATCCGGCGCGTTACAGTTGAACACCTCGGGTGCAACCAGAGAGCGGCCCATGATTTCGCACAGGTGCGCGTATTCGAAGTTGGTCAGGCCGGCACCGAATTCACTCTCCGGCAAAAACAGGTTCCACAGGCCCTGGGCTTTGGCCTTGGCTTTCAGTTCGTCCAGGATGGGGGGCGGCGCCCAGCGGTTTTCCGCGTTCTCCACCTGCTCGTGGAACAGGTGCTCGTTGGGATAGATGTGTTCATCCATGAAGGCAATCAACTGTTCCCGCAGTTGCTGGGCTTTCTTCGAGAGTTCAAACATCATCGTTATCCTTATTGTCATGGGCCGCCGATTGGCGACATGGCTTTTGGTTTGCCTTCGTTGTTATTGCTCTGCTTGCCGCCTTTAGAGCGGCATACCCTGGGGGTCTTCACTACCGGAGCGCAGGCGGAAGGTGCCTTCGGCAATGGCCAACAGGTTTCCGTCCTGGTCCCGCACCTCGCCGGTGCTGTTAAAAATCCGGCGACCACCGGCCCGCTTGATGCCCGTCACCTGGATCACCCCACCGGAACACTGCCCGGTAAACGTGGTGGTCAAAGACAGGGTGATGGCCTTGCGCATCCGCCCGGGATAGGGGCAGTAGGTGCCGGCTTCGGCGAGTGCCACATCCAGCAGGGAGGTCAACACCCCGCCGTGAATCACACCGGCCAGGTTCAGGTGCTGGGGCTGGATCTCCAGCTCAATGACCGCGCGGCCGTCTTCCCAGGCCACCTGCCGGTAGCCCAGCAGGTTGTGAAAACCAGGGAGATCCTTGCCGCCGCTGATCATGTTGTTGGCGGCCAGGGACTGCTGTTGTTCCGACATCACGTACCTCCTCAGACCTTCATGCCCGGCATGTTGAGGGACGCGGTGTTGCCGCCATCCACGGGCAGGGCCTGGCCGGTGATGTAGCTGGCATCGTCGCTGGCCAAAAAGGCGATGGCGGCGGCGATTTCCTCCGGCCGGCCATAGCGACGCAACTCGCAGCGGGAACCCAGTTTGTGGGCCTTGTCGTTGGCACGGGCGTAATCGAACACGGGTTTGGTCATGCCGGTTTCCACTAGGCCGGGACACACCGCATTCACCCGCACGCCCGCTTCACCCAGATCACAGGCGGTGGTCATGGTGAGATTGATCACGCCGGCCTTGGAGGCACTGTAGGCGTTGCCACCCGCGCCGGAACGGATGCCGGCCACGGAGGCAGTATTGACGATGGCGCCCTTACGGCGCGCCCGCATATGGGGGCTGACATGCTTGATGAAGAGCATCGGGCCGATCAGATTCACGCCCAGCACCCGGTCCCACTGGGCCCGGTCTTGCTCGGTGATATCCATGTGGCCGCCAGTAATGCCGGCGTTGTTG
Organism: uncultured Pseudomonadales bacterium; assembly: GCA_964514485.1. Classification (GTDB taxonomy): domain Bacteria; phylum Pseudomonadota; class Gammaproteobacteria; order Pseudomonadales; family Oleiphilaceae; genus JAEZAA01. Next base: position 1,980 of record CAZEWG010000096.1, on the reverse strand, counting down.
CACAGCACATCGATCTGGCCGAACCGCTCGAGAACATCAGCGACGGCTTGCTGCACGGCAGCTTCGTCGGAGACATCCAGAACCAGAGTCAGGGCCTCGGCAGTTTGGGGCAGCAGCGCGGCGGTTTCCGCCAGGCCTTCGGCAGACCAGTCGATCAGGGCCAAACGGGCTCCTTCGTCCGCCAGGCGCTGCGCCGTCGCACGGCCAATGCCGCTGCCAGCGCCGGTGATGACCGCTACACAGCCTTGAAATCGCATACTCTTCAGGCTCCTTCGTTCTCTTTGGAACGAGTTTTATGGTTATTTTGCCTTTAATTTGTCAGCAATGCGGTTTAGAGTCAACATTATTGAAAGCTAGTTTCGCAGAATAAAACCAAAATAGGACAAAGAGCTGAAGAATGCCAACCACAATCCAAGAAATAACTGTCTATGCCCCTATTTTTGAAAATGAAACTTTCGACCCCATCGGTCAGCGGATTCAGGAGTATGGGCTAAACCAACCCGACAAAGTGGCCCTCTACGACCAAGGTCGTAGCATCACCTGGCGGGAACTGGTGGATCAGGTCAACGCCATCGCCAATCGGCTCAGGGCCTGCGGCTTACAGGTCGGCGACAAGGTGGCGGGGCTGTCTGAAAACAGCGCCGAGTATGTGGCGCTTTATCTCGGTACATTGGCGGCGGGCGGCTGCATGGTGCCGCTGTCAGGCATGGCCAGCGAAGAAACCCTGGAGCTGATGATCAACGACTGCGATGCCCGCTTCCTGTTCGTCTCGGCTCGCAACCGCACGCTGGTGGAAGGCTTTCGACGCCGGCTGCCCAACATCGGCTCCCAGGCCCAGATCGCCCTGGACTTTGAGGACTGGGACTGGCGGAGTCTGCACGACTGGATAGGGGACGCCTCGCGGGAATTCACGCCGGTGGCGCTGACTCTCGACGACCCGTTCAACATCATCTACAGCTCCGGCACCACCGGCACGCCCAAAGGCATTCTGCACGACTACCGTTTTCGCTCCCGCCAGATCAAGCGCATCTCCGCCTACGGGTTGGACGGCAGCGCCATCAACCTGGTGTCCACCCCGCTGTATTCCAACACCACGCTGGTGTCGGTACTGCCCACCCTGTTCAACGGCGGCACCCTGGTGCTGATGCCCAAGTTCGACGCCCGCCAGTTCCTGGAGCTGTCCCAACAGCACCGGGTGACGCTCGCCATGCTGGTGCCGGTGCAGTACGAGCGCCTGCTGGCGGTGCCGGACTTCGACAGCTACGACCTGTCCAGTTACCAGCTCAAACTCTCCACCAGTGCACCGCTGCACAGCCATGTGATTCGTGAAGTCATGCAGCGCTGGCCCGGTAACTTGCGGGAAATGTATGGCCTGACCGAGGGCGGTATTTCCGCCGGCCTGGATTGCGGCGCCCATCCTGACAAATGGGATTCCGTGGGCCAGCCGACGGAAGGCGCGGAAATCCGCATCATCGACGAAGAGGGCCGCGAGCTGCCCCAGGGCGAGATCGGTGAAATCGTCGGCCGCGCCGGGGCCATGATGCAGGGTTATTACAAACAACCCGAGCTGACCCGCGAGATGCTCTGGTACAGCCCGGACGGCAAGGTGTTCTACCGCAGCGGCGACATGGGCCGCTTCGATGAGGACGGCTTTCTGTACGTATTGGACCGGCGCAAGGACATGATTATTTCCGGCGGGTTCAACATCTACGCAGTGGATCTGGAGAAGGTACTGCTGGAACATCCGAGTGTGGAGGACGCAGCGGTGATCGGCATTCCCAGCGCCCAATGGGGCGAAACACCCCTGGGACTGGTGGTGCGTCGGGATACGTCGATCAATGAGGCTGAACTGCTTGCATGGGCCAACGAACGGCTGGGCAAAAGCCAGCGCCTGAGCGGGATCGAGTTTCGGGACGAGCTGCCGCGCAGCACCATCGGCAAGGTGTTGAAACGAGAGCTGCGGGCGCCGTATTGGGAGAA
>CAZEWG010000095.1:0-5660 GCA_964514485.1 uncultured Pseudomonadales bacterium | reverse complement strand
ATCGCGGTAGACCGCCGCACGGGTGAGCATCATGGACACCACGGGTGCAGTCATCAGCACGAACAGCGTAATCAGCAGCTCGTGGATCACCGGACGGGACTGGGTCGCCGAGAAGAAGATCATCGAGGCGATCAGCACGCAGCCGGCGCCCAGGGTGATGGTGATGGCCGGGCCATGGATACGCTGGTAGAAGTTCGGCAGGCGCATCAGCCCGAAGGCGCCGGTAAAAATAATAACCCCGCCCAGCAGTAACAGCAGACTGACCGGCAGGGCTGCCCACAGGGGCAGATCGGCAATTTCGTTCATTCGACCACCTCCCCCCTCAACAGGAACTTCGCCAGCGCCACCGTGGAGACGAAGCTGGTCAGGGCGATCAGCATGGCGGCTTCAAAGTAGATCTCGCTGCCAAACCGGATGCCAAGCACCAGGGCCAGCAGCATGCCGCACATCCACAGCGTATCCAGGGCCAGGGCCCGGTCTTGAGCCGCCGGGCCCAGCAACAGGCGGACCGTGCAGCACAGCATGGCGAGGATGACGCAGACCAGAATGAAGTTCATGGAAAAAGTCAGCAGGGCTGTCATGACACCTTCCTCCCCTCAAAAATCTCGATGATGGGCTGCTCGTATTGGGTTTTGATGGTGTTGATCCACCACTGCTCGTCATGGAGGTCGAACACGTGCAACGCCAGCTCGTGCCCATCCGGCAGGATCTCCACCCAGACCGTACCTGGCGTGGAGTTGATCAGACAGGACAGCAAGGCCAGCCCGTAGGGGTCCTTTAGATCCAGGGGAATCCGGATAAACTGCGACCTCACATCCTTGGCTTTAACAAACAGGATGATACGGCCGACGTTGAAACTGGAACGGACGATTTCCACAAAGGCGCCGGCCAGCAGGCGCACCAGCGCCCAGGGTCGATAGATCCGGGGATCGCCCAACGGTTGCAGGGGGCGCGCCAGCAGCGGCAGGCCCAGCGCCAGAAAAAGCCCCAATAGAATATGGGCCGGCGCAAAGGTCTGGTTCAACAAAAGCCAGGTGATAAACAAGGCGACCGAGGTAATCGGCAGGGGCAGCCATCGCTTCAGAGTCATTGCTGTCCTCCCTGGGATTCAACGACGGGCGCCGACAGCACCCCTTCAATGTACAGTCCAGGCTGCTGCAGCTCGGCACCGGTACGCTCCAGGTAGGAAAGCACCGGACTGGCGTACAGGGTTAACAGCACACAGGCCAACAGCAGAGCACCGATGGGAATCACCTCCGTGACGTGCAAGCGGGCAGGCACCATGCCGCTGCTCCAGAAGGTACGGATCCCATAGGTAATGAGCGAAATAATGGTGGCCAGTCCAGCCAGAATCACCACGGCGATGAAGGTAATGCCCGCAGCACCGAAGCCTGCCCCGTCACCACCGATGATCGTATGGAACATGCTGAACTTGGCGATAAAGCCAGACAGGGGCGGCAAGCCCGCGATCACCAGGGCAATGCCTGCAAAGGACAAGCCCAAAAACGCCACGGCCGCGGGAATGCCCACGCCCACGGGCTGATCCGGCGCCTCCTCGAACTCAAAGGCCTCTTTGGTCAGCTCCAGCATGGCCTGAATCGGGTTGCGGCTCCGGTCGATCAGCTCAATCAGCAGCATAAAGGCCGCTACGGCAAGCGTCGAGCTGACCAGATAAAACAGCAAGGCCGGTACCAGCGGGTCCAAGCCATAGCCAATCGCCGCCAGTAAGGTTCCCGATGAGACAATGGCGGAATAACCGGCCAGCTGCCCATGCACCTCACTGGCCAGCATGCCGATGGCGCCGAAGACGATGGTGACGATCCCGCCCCAGAACAACAGTTCCAGTCCAAATCCGGCACTGGCGCCGGCGTCGTCGGAAAACACCAGCGACCAAACCCGCAGCGTGGTATAGATCCCGACTTTAGTCATCAGCACGAACATTGCCGCCACCGGCGGAGACGCCGCCGAATAGGTGGTGGGCAACCAAAATCCAAACGGCCACATGGCGCTCTTGACCAGAAACACCATCACTAACGCCACCATGCCCACTTGCAGCATGCCAAGCTCGGCGGCATCCATTGCCGCGACTCGGGCGGCGACATCGGCCATATTCAGGGTGCCGGTATTGGCGTAGATCAGCGCCACGCCGATCAGAAACAGCAGTGAAGCGACCAGGTTGATCGCCACGAACTGCATGCCCGCCCGGATACGGTTGACGTTGTAGCCATGCAGCAGCAGCCCGTAGGACGCCGCCAGCATGACTTCGAAGAACACGAACAGGTTGAACAGGTCGTGGGTCAGGAAGGCGCCATTGAGCCCCATCAGCATGAACTGGAACAGGGAGTGAAAATGCACCCCGATCCGCCCCCAGCGCTTCAGCGAGTAGAGCAGCGCGCAGGTCGCCAGAGCTGCGGTGAGCAGCAGCATCAGCGCCGCCAGCCGGTCCACCACCAGCGCAATTCCGAACGGGGCACTCCAGTTGGCCGCCAGATAAACCCCAAGGCCCTCCGGCCAGCGGCCACTGTCGGTCTGCCACATCAGGGTGATGGCGGTGACCAGTAGCAGCAGCACCGAGCCGAAGTTCAGGGCGAACTTCAGCTGATGGCGGCTTTCATTAATCAGGATCAGTACTGCTCCACAGAACAACGGTAACAGGACCGGCACCAGGATCAGCTGTTGGCTCCAGCTCAAACTCATTGATTCGGCTCCCGTCCATCGACGTGGTCAGTGCCGGTGAGCCCGCGAGAGCCCATCATCAGCACCAGGTACAGGGCCGTGGTGGCAAAGCCAATCACAATCGCGGTGAGTACCAACGCCTGGGGTAGCGGGTCGGCATAGCTGGCCGGGTCAGGCATGCCCGGTTCCAGAACCAGGGGTGGCTTGTTAATGGCCAGCAGCCCCATGCTGAAGATGAACAAGTTGACCGCGTAGGACATCAGCAGCAGCCCGGTCAGCACCTGGAAGGAGCGCGGCCTCAGGATCAACCAGACTCCAGAGCCGAACAGAACACCAATGGCAACGGCGATGACAACTTCCATCAGTTATTGCTCCTCGATAAAGATACATCCGCACTCGCCTCCGCCGTGAGCCCGGCAGCCTGACGATGCCCCCGCAGGGTCTGGTGAGAAATCGCCACCAGAATCAGCATGGTGGCGCCCACCACCACCATGAACACGCCCAGGTCGAACATAAAGGCGCTGGGCACATGCAGCTCACCCAAAATCGGCAGCTCCACATGGGCGGTATGACTGGTCAGGAACGGATATCCCAGCAGCCAGGCGCCCAGGCCCGTACCGCCAGCCACCAGCAGTCCCCAGGCAATCCACTTGTAGGGTTGCATACGTAGCCGCGACTCTACCCACAAGGTGCCGCCAATCATGTACTGCATGATGATGGCGGTGGAGAACACCAGCCCCGCCACGAAGCCACCGCCGGGGAGGTTATGGCCCCGCATGAAGAAGTAAGCGGCGACCATGCCCATAAACGGCAGCAGAAAACGCAAGTAAACCGCCGGCATCTGCAAGTAGCCATGGGTCACATGCTCCAGAACGGTCTGCTGGGTGGCCGGATCGATTTCATTGGCCTGCTGGGCGGGAATCTCCCTGCTCTCCGGTGCCGGCCGGAAGCGGCGTAACAGGGCAAACACCGTCAGCGCCACAATGGCCAACACGGTGATTTCGCCAAAGGTATCAAAGCCCCGGAAATCCACCAACAGGACGTTCACCACGTTGGTGCCGCCCCCTTCGGGCAGGGATTTCAGCAGGAAGAAATCGGAGATACTCTGGCTGCCGGGTCGCAGCAGCGCTACCAGACTGACTCCCGCCATTGCCAGGCCACAGGCCACGGCAATGGCAAAATCACGCAAACGCCGCAACTGAATTCGGCGGCGCTCCTGTAGATTTAGCTCCTCGGGGGTCAAACGCGGCGGCAGCCAGCGCAGCCCCAGCAAGATCAAGACCGTTGTGACCGTCTCCACCATCAACTGGGTGAGTGCCAAGTCCGGCGCGGACAGCCACAAAAAGGTCATACTCACAACAATACCGGTACCGCCAATCAGAACCAGCGCCGCCAAGCGGTGATACTTGGCGCTCCAAGCCGCAGCAATGGCGCAGACCATGCCGATCAACCACACCAGTGCAAACCAGGGGTCCAGTTCAGTCGGCGCTTTAAGCTCCATACCCGGCATAAAGGCAACGAGCCATAGGAGAGCCGCGAGCAAGCCCAGCATGATCATCAGCAACTGGGGCTGTAAATGACGGGTTCCGAACCACCGGATCAGCGTTTCGGTCACCATCACCAAACGCTGAAGACCGCTTTCGAACATCTTGGCCCCGCTGATGGGATGCAGCAGTGGTACCTGGCTACGGTTATTCAGGTCGAAGAACCGCCGCAGCACCACATACAACGTTACCCCGACCACAAAAGCCGCGATACTCATCATCAAGGGCAAATTGAAGCCGTGCCAGAGGGTTAGGTCGAACTCGGGCGCGTTATCTCCCAACAAGGCCACGATAGCACTGTGCAACAAGGGTTCTACGCTGAGGCTTGGCACCACGCCGACCACCAGACAGAGCAAGACCAGAAACTCCACTGGAAAGCGCATCCAGTGAGGCGGCTCATGGGGTATTTTCGGCAGGTTTTCCGCTTTCGGCCCAAAGAACACACTGATAAAACGCAGTGAATAGGTCACGCTGAAGATCCCCATGGCCAACGCGGCCCAGGACATCCACCAGTTTTCGGAGCCACCCACCAGGACGGTTTCGGCGAAGAACATCTCCTTGGACAAAAAGCCGTTCAACAGCGGGACACCGGCCATGGAGGCACTGGCCACAATCGCCAGGGTGGCGGTGATGGGAATCATCTTGTGAAGACCACTGAGCACCCGGATATCGCGGGTTTCCGACTCGTGGTCAATGATGCCCGCCGCCATGAACAGAGAGGCCTTAAAGATCGCGTGGTTGATGGTATGGAAAATGGCCGCAGTAATACTCAGCGGCGTGCCAATCCCCAGCAGCACGGTAATCAGGCCCAGGTGACTGATGGTGGAATAGGCCAGCAGGCCTTTCAAATCATGCTGAAAAATGGCGAAGAAAGAGCCGATCAGCATGGTACACACCCCTGCTCCGGCAACCAGCCACACCCATTCAGGCGTGCCGGACAGCACCGGCGACAGGCGCATCAGCAGGAACACCCCGGCTTTCACCATGGTGGCGGAGTGCAGGTAGGAAGAAACCGGGGTTGGCGCCGCCATGGCATGGGGCAGCCAGAAGTGGAATGGGAACTGGGCGCTTTTCGTCAACGCCCCCAGTCCTACCAGGATCAGCACCGCCAGGTACCAGTCGTGATTACGCAGCAGATCCCCGGACGCCAACACCACATCCAGGTCGTAACTGCCGACAATGTTTCCAATCAGCAACACACCAGCCAGCAGGCACAGCCCCCCGGCACCGGTGATGGTAAATGCCATGCGCGCGCCACGGCGGGCATCGACCCGGTGGTGCCAGTAACCGATCAACAGAAACGAGGTGACACTGGTCAGTTCCCAGAAGACCACTAATTGAATCAAGTTGCCCGAGAGCACCACGCCCAGCATGGATGCCATAAAGGCCAGCAGGAAGGAGAAAAACCGGGGAACGGGATCTTCCGGCGACATGTAATAG
>CAZEWG010000094.1:0-5995 GCA_964514485.1 uncultured Pseudomonadales bacterium | reverse complement strand
AGAGCGACGCGGCGGCCAGGAAGATGCCAGGCCCCACGGCCGCCCACGGCTGGCGTGTGAGGTAGCTGCGCGCGTCCTGCAGCACGTTGCCCCAGCTGGGAGTGGGCAGTGGCACGCCGAGACCCAGGTAGGACAACGACGCCTCCACCAACAGGAAGGTAGCAGCCGTGCTGGCAGCCTGCACGGCCAGGCTGCCCAGGAAGTTCGGGGCCGCGTGCCGCCACAACTGGCGACTGCGGGAGGCGCCCAGGGCCCGCGCGGCCGTGACGTACTCCGAGCGCAGCTCGCTGCGGGTGAAGGCCCGCGTGAGGCGGAAGTAGATGGGGGAGCCGGCCACGCCCATGGCCAGCACCGTCTGCACGCTGCCGCCGCCTAGAATGGCCACCGCCAGCAGGATGAGCAGGAAACCGGGGAAGGCCAGCAGGGCGTCGAACAAGCGCGAAAGCGCCGTGTCCGTCAGGCCGCCCACCCCGGCAGCCAACACCCCGAACAGCGCTCCTAGCGTCACCGTGAGCAAGGTGGCGGCCAGTGCGATGGTCAGCGAGACCCGCCCGCCGGCCAGCGAGCGCGAGAGCACGTCCCGCCCCAACCCGTCCGTGCCCAGCGGATGTTCGCTGCTGGCGGCGGCGTAGCGGTTGCGGTAGTCAGGTTCGATCGGATCGTAAGGCGACAGCCAGGCGGAGAGCCAGGCGGAGGCCGCCACCAGCAGTAGCAGCACCAGGCCGGCGACGGTCCGCTTCACGCCGGGCTCCGTAGCCGGGGATCGGCGGCCAGTTGCAGGAGGTCGGCCAGCCAGTTCACGAGAACGTAGACGGTGACGGCGACGATGGTCACGCCCTGCACCACCGGGTAGTCCCGCGCCGAGATGCTGCCGAGGATGGTGAGTCCCAGGCCCGGCAGGCCGAACACCTGTTCCACCACGATGGTGCCCGTGAGGAGGCCACCGAGTTCCAGCGCCAGGAGGGGCAGCACACCCGGCAGAGCGTTACTGGCGATGTGCCGGCCCACCGCGGCGGGCAGCAGCCCCTTGCCGCGGGCGGTGCGTACGTAGTCCGAGCCACGCTCCTCCAGCACCCGCGCCCGTGTGAGGCGCGCTACCTGGGCAGCGCGCGGTATGGCCAGCGTCAGCGCCGGCAGTATCAGGCTCCAGCTCGAAGCCAGGGTGAGCCCCTCGGGGGGCAGGCCCAGCACGGGGAACCAGCCCAGGTTCACGGCGAAGAGCAGTATTAGGAGGAAACCGAACCAGAACTCGGGGATGGCCAACGCCACGGTGGTGAAGAGCAAGGTGATCCTATCCAGCAGTCCGCCGGGCCGCAGGCCGGCCACGATGCCGGCCGTCAGCCCTATCAGTAGGGAGAGCACGAACGCCATGCCCGCCAGGCTGAGCGTGACGGGCAGGCGCTCGAGCAGGACGTTGACGACGGGGCGCCGCTCGCGCAAGGAAGTTCCCAGGTCCGCCTGCAGCAGGCCGCCGAAGTAGGCGCCGTACTGCGCGGGCAGCGAGCGAGTGAGGCCCGCGCGCTCCCGCAACGACTCCACCTGCTGCTCGGTGGCGTCCAGGCCACCCATGATGGTGGCGGCGTCGCCCGGCAGCGCTCTCACCGCGAAGAAGACGAGTGTGAGGACGGCCCAAAGGGTCACCACGAACGAGACGCTCTGGGTCAGCAAGTAGCGTGGCAAGCGGCTTATCCCTCTGCGAGCCTACGGCGTCATTCGATGGTGGCTTCGCGGAAGTCGAAGCTGTCGAGCAGCGGCGTCATCCAGAAGCCCTCGACCGACGCCTGGCGCGCGTAAACGCGGTCGGGCGTGCCGAAGAAGATGAAGGGCGCCTGCTCGTGGATGCGCACCAACGCTTGCTCGTAGAGTTCCTCGCGCTCCGCCTGGTCCGGCGTGACGTTGGCGGTGGCTATGAGCTCGACCAGCTCAGGATCGTCAAGACCCGTGTAGTTGCTGCTGGGCCCACCCAGACCAGTGAGACGGCCGGAAGGATCGAGCTTGCCGGTGTGGCCCACCACGGTGATGTCGAAGTTGCGCGGGCCGCCGTAGGTGTCAGAGAGCCACACGCCCCATTCCACGATGCGGATCTGCGCGTCTATGCCCAGATCCTTCAGGTAGTCCTGCACCACCTGACCGGCCACGATGTGCTCCTCGTACGGCTGTGGCAGGACCATGTCCAGCGTCAGCCCCTGCGGTACGCCCGCTTCTTCCAGCAACGCGCGCGCGGCTTCGGGGTCGTAGGGGAAGGGCTCCACGGAGTCGGGGTACCACGGGCTGCCGGCCTCCATGAAGGTGCCCACCTGCGTGCCGCCGGCGTAGGCCACCTCCATGACGGTGGCGGTGTCCACGCCCAGGTTGAGGGCCCGGCGCACCCGCGCGTCCGACAGGTAGTCGCGCCGGGTGTTGAGGCCGGCCACCAGCACCAGGCCGGATGGCTCACGCACAAGCTCCAGGCTGGGGTTCGATTCCACGGACGGCCTGTCGGCGGCCGCCACGGTGTCGATGACGTCGAACTCGCCCGTCAGCAGACCCTGGAGTTGTACGGCGCTGTCCGTTACGAAGCGGATGACCACGCGCTCGAGCTGCGGGGCGCCCTGGTAGTAGTCGGGGTTGGCCTCCAGCGTGACGGCGTTGTCCCGCGTCCAGCCGACGAAGCGGAAGGGGCCGGTGCCCACGGGCTGGTTGCCGAAGTCGTGGCCGGAGGCGAGCTTCTCGCTGGGCAGCATGGCGCCCCAGCCCGAGGCCAGGCTGGCGAGTAGCGCGGGCTGCGGTTCGGAGAGGGTCAGGGTGACGGCGTTCTCGCCCACCGGCTCGACCGAGACGATGGCCGCGAACTCGTTGCCCTTGGGCGACGCGGTCTCCTCGGCGCGGATGCGCTCCAGTGAGGCCACCACGTCTTCGGGCCCGAAGGCCGTGCCGTCATGGAAGGTGGCCTGCGCCAGCTCGAACGTGTAGGTGAGGCCGTCCTCGCTGACCTCGTACGAGGTAGCCAGGGCGGGCACGAGGCTGCCATCCTTGTCCACTTCGAGGAGCGTGTCGTAGATGGACTTGCTCACCTGGAACGCCGCGGTGGCAGCGGTGACCTGCGGATCCAGCGTGTCGGGCTGCGCGCTCATGGCCAGCGTCAGCGTCTGCGCCAGCGCGCTGGCGCCCAGGAAGGGAAGTAGGGATACGAGTGCGTAGAGTGCGAGCTTGTTGGTGCGCCTACGGTTCATGTTGCCTCCAACTCGGGCCTTCGCCCCAGGATGCCCTCTGTGTTGCTCTTGGCCTATAGAGTTGCACGGAAACGCGCGTCTCCGGGTCGGCTCCGCGGTCGCCGCCGATGCTGACCCCACGGCTGGGTGGGCACCCGCGATGTAGCTAATGTCACACGCCCACGTAAGAGTCCTGTCACGGAACGTGGATTACCATCACGACACTATGACTTCTTGGGCAAGGCGGATGACGCCACTGCTGCTCTGGTTCGGCTTCCTGGCCGGCTACCCCCAACTCTACGAGTGGGTCGGGGCCTTCGCGCCGTTGGTCGGACTGTTCCCGGTAGCGGTCACGGGGTGGGCTTGGGGCGCCTGGGCGGGCCTGCTGGGTGGTCTGATCGGCTACGTGCTGATGCAGTTGCGGGCTTTCGGCATCGGCGTGGCGCCGTGGGTGGGCGACATGAACAACAGCGTCAACCACGCTTTCGCCCTGCTCACGTACGCAGGCGTCGGTAGCGTGGTGGGCTGGCTGCAGTACCTTTCCAAGAACCTCAGACACGAGCGCTCCATCTCGCAGCGCGCCCAGATCGACCCCCTTACGGGCACGTTGGCCAGGGCCACCTTCGAGGAGCGCCTGCGCGAGGAGCTGGATGCGGCGGCGGAGAACGGCTCGGGCCTTGCCCTGCTATTCGTGGACCTGGACCGCTTCAAGTTCGTCAACGACACCTTCGGGCACGACATCGGTGACAAGCTGCTGCGCGAGGTCGGCCGCGTGCTGAGGAGCAACGTGCGCGCCAACGACATCGTGGGCCGGGTGGGTGGCGACGAGTTCATGGTCGCCCTACTGGGCGTGACCGACGAGGATTCCGCAGGTCAGGTGGCCCGCAGCCTGGTGCGGGAGTTGGGCGCACCCATCGCGGTGGAGGAGCGCGAGCTGCAGGTGTCCGCCAGCATCGGCATCAGCCTCTACCCGCGGGACGGGGCCAACGCTGAGGAGCTGCTCCACAGCGCGGACGCCGCCATGTACCAAGTGAAGGAGGGTGGCAAGAACGCCTACCACTTCTCCACGGTGGAGGTGCGTACGCGTCTGAGCCGGCGCCTGGAACTCGAGCGTATGCTCAGGCGCGCCCTGGCCGACAACCAGTTCGAGATCGCCTATCAGCCTCAGGTTCGGCTGGACGACAGTTCCCTCATAGGCTTCGAGGCTCTACTCCGCTGGCGCAGCCCCGAGCTGGGCATGGTGTCGCCCTCCGAGTTCATCCCCGTGGCGGAGGAGGCGGGTCTCATCGGCCCCATAGGCCACTGGACGCTCCGCGAGAGCGCGCTGCAGCTGCAGGCGTGGCAGCGCCAGGGCCTCATGCCCATCCGCATGTCGGTCAACGTCTCCACCCTGCAGTTCCACCAGGCCACCTTCGTGGAGACCGTGCGCGGTGCGCTGAACGACTCCGGCATCGATCCCAGCCTGCTCGAGATCGAGGTCACCGAGAGCGTGCTCGTCCGCGACCACAACCTGGCCGTGCGCACGCTGTTCCGGCTGGAGCGCCTGGGTGTCCGCACCGCTCTGGACGACTTCGGCACGGGCTACTCGTCCCTGGCCTACCTGCAGCGGCTGCCCATCAACACGCTCAAGATCGACCGGTCGTTCGTCAAAGGCCTCGTACCCCACGCCGGCACTTCCCTCCGGAGCACCGGGGGGGCTTCGGCACTACGCGCCACGGCGGGGCGGCGCTACGCCGAGGGGGGCATCGGGCGCGAAGGGGTCATCAGCGCGGTGGACGAGGACGTTAACGGTACCTGGCCCATCGTCGAGGCCATCTGCGCCATGGCGCACAAGCTCAACAAGCAGGTCGTGGCCGAAGGGGTGGAGACCGCCTACCAGCGAGACTACCTGCGGCGCCTCGAGGTCGACTGCGCCCAGGGCTATTTCTTCGCGCGGCCGCTACAGCCGTTGCAGGCCGAGGACCTGCTCCGCCGTGTCACCGCCGAGCACCGTGAGATGGAGGGGAGCGAGGTGGCCGCCAGAGCCCGCGACCTGATCCAGCCCAGCGTGCAGAAGTTCCTGGACCGGGGGCAGCCCATGGCGCCAGGCCACCGGGCGCGGCCCGAGAAGCTGGGTCAGCAGCGCCCAGCGGTGATGCCGCTGCCCTCGGAGGGGGCCGATACGTCCGCCCTCGACGACCTGCTACTCTGGGAGCGCTGAACGCGTCATATCAGCCGGGCCGCGCACCGCGTGCGTGGTCGCCCGCTACAGGCACTACTGCCCCCTCCGCTTGCACGTGGTACACTTCTTTTTCGCAGGCTGCAGGGGTGGGCGCATCGTGTCCTCCGGCCGGAGACGGGCCGGCGAGCGCCGCTGATAGAGCCACCCCGGCGCCCTAGTCAAGCGAGTAGGTGACCGACGTCAGATGTCGCGAACATCCAGAAGTGGGAGACCGGCGGCAGGCGACTGACCGGCGGGCCGTCCGTCTCTTCTCACCAACATCCAGCAGCATCAACCAACGAAACAATGACAGCAGGAGAGTCTCCAGCGTACGGGGCGAGCTCAGGAGGTAAGCGTGGCCGATACCAAGAAGATCGAAGAGAGCAAGAAGGCGCCCGCCAAGAAGGCGGCTGCCAGTAAGTCGAAGGCAGAGCCGGCGAAGGGCACGGCCGCCAAGTCCAGCAACGACTCCAAGACCAAGACGTCTGCCAAGTCTGCCGGGAAGGCCGCGTCCAAGTCCACCGCCAAGAAGCCGGCCGCCAAGAAGGCTGCCAAGACGACCGCCAAGGCGGAGGGCAAGTCCACCGCCAAGACCGCCACGAAG
>CAZEWG010000093.1:0-6323 GCA_964514485.1 uncultured Pseudomonadales bacterium | reverse complement strand
AAGCGTACGACTTGGCCGCTGGAAATCCCCCCTACCCCCCTTTACGAAAGGGGGGCTAACAGGCCTGCATATGTGGTTATAGAGCTCTCCCCTAAGCCTTCTTTATCTTGCCCTTATTTTTGGTCTTTTCATCCTGAAAGCGCTGAATCAGCGCACGGATATCGGCCAGCTTGACAGGCTTTGACACAAACTCATCCATCCCAGCCTGAATGCAGCGCTCACGCTCCCCCTCCAGGGCACTGGCAGTGAGTGCGACAATGGCGGTGCGCTTCATCACGCCCTCCTCTTGGCGGATAGCGCGAGCGGCCTCATAGCCATCCATGACCGGCATAATGCAATCCATCAACACCAGAGGGTATTCTTTTTGGCGCCATAGGGTCAGGGCTTCCAGGCCATCCCTAGCACAGTCCACCTTGCAGCCAGAGCGTTCCAACATGCGGGCTGCCAAGCGCCGGTTCACCTCGTCGTCTTCAACCAGCAGAACATTCATCGGCTGGCCTTCCGCTTCCTGAAAGCTTGCCGTCTTGGGCACCGAGAGATCAAAACGGGTAATGATTTCTCCCGCCTGAGGGTCAGGCATGGTTAACACCCGCTGCATGATCGGTTTCAGGTATTGCTCTCTTAACAGTTTGCCCAAAAAGCCATTCACGCCGACTTGGCGATAGCGAATCACATCTCCCCGCTGGGGGTTGGAAGACAGCAAAATCATTCGCATGCCATGCAGGCCGGGTGAGGAACGCACAATCTGACAGAAGTCCAAGCCATCCATATCAGACATGAAGTCGTCCAGCAGGATCAAATCATAGGGGTGCCCGGTGTCCTGGGATTGCTCGAGCAGGCGCAGGGCTTCACCCGCACTGCGCACGCCATCGAACTCAACCCCCCAGAGCTCCAGTAGCTCCATGGTGATCTTGCGGCTCAGCTCATAGGAGTCGAGCACCAGCACCCGGACCCCTTTCAGTGCGTCCTTATCCAGCTCTACCGCAACGGGTTTGACCTCTGCCGGTTTTAGGGGCAACTCAAACCAAAAGGCCGTGCCTTGGCCCGGCTCACTGGCCACACCAATGGTGCCATGCATGAGCTCCACCAGCTGACGGCAAATTGCCAGGCCAAGCCCGGTACCCGCATTGCGGGATGGCAACACCAGGGACTGGCCCTGCTTCATGATCTGTTCCCACTGCTCCATATCCAGGCCGGGCCCGGAATCTTCCACCGCGAAACGGATTCGCCCCTCGGCACTCCGTACCGGCTCCGCTGTAATCAGCACATGTCCATGGGGAGTGTATTTGATGGCATTGGACACCAGATTGATAATGATCTGACGAATCCGAATCGGGTCCCCTTCCAGAAATACCGGGGTGGCCGCATCAATCCTGACCTCCATGGCCAACCCTTTGGTTTCTGCTTTATGCCCCAAAAGGCCCACCACGTCATTCATGACATCCCGAAGATCAAACGGAACCTGTTCCAGAGGCAGGCGACCGGCTTCAAGACGGGAAATATCCAGAATATCGTTCACAATTCCCAGCAGGGCTTCCGCCGAGCTGTGAATCGACTGCACATATTCCCGCTGCTCGACTGAAAGCTCCATGTCCAACAGCAGCGATGAGTAGCCCAGCACGCCACTCATGGGGGTACGGAGCTCATGGCTCATGTTAGCCAAAAACAGGCTTTTAGCGGTGTTTGCCTGCTCCGCCAACTGGCGCTCCAACAGGCTGCGCCGCTCATTCTCGGCCTGACGGCTGAAGTGCTTGTCGATTCGCCCTTGTAGATAGGCCAGCACCTCGGCCAGGCGGTCGATTCCATCGTCAGTGTCAGAGTAAAACACTGGCCCCGTTTCACTGGGACGCATGCTCGCTTGCAAGCGGTCGGCATGCTCCAGGGCCTGGCGCAACGGCCGTGCAAAAAGTTTGTGTACTAGCAGGAGCACGGCCGCCACCGTCAACCCAATAACCAACAGATAGCCCCCGAGCAGGGAAAAAGCGGAGCGAATCAGACGGTCGTATAACGGGCTGTATGCAACAGCCAGGGTCAGTTCCCCCAGCTTTAAAGCGGGGTTTTCCGCATGATAAATGGGATAAACACGCTGCAGCCCGTGTGGGGCCCGGGGCATCAGGCCAACCGAAAAGGCTTCATCGTACTTGTTGGTTAAACCTGCGTAGGCAAGCTCTTCAAAACGCATCAAGCCCGACAGATGGGTCCGCAGGCTGTCTCGCTCTACATTCCACAGGCTCTCGGCAATACTGGCAGAGACACTGTCAGCGATCTCATCAAGCCGCTTTTGAAGCGTTTGTTTCTCAGCGCGATACTCAAACAACAAGTGAATCGCCGTAGCGGTGATGGCCAGGCACAGGGAGATCGCCAGTATGCTCAACGTCAGCCGTGCAACGCGAGGAATACGGTCCAGCATGCGGGATGAAAAGGCTTGGGTTCCGTCCATGGGCGACGCTCTGTAGGATAATCCGATAGGTTGAAGCTTTTGGATTTTAGCAGAAAATCAATACGCTTATGAGCTCTTTACTGAAGGAATACCTAGCACCGCCGTTTTTTATCATTTCCGTTTTACGTGGCCCTGCGGGTACTCGATAATATTCCCTTCTCTCACGGCTGCCGGCTTCCACGCCCTCAGAATAATGATAAAAAACTTCTTGCCAACGATTGACCGACTCCGGCGCATGCATCCCTATCGCCTACTCGTCGCCACCCTGATTTTGGCCAACCCGGCGCAAGGCTCTCAGGCGTTTGAGGTCACTCCCTTTAACACGCCCAGCCTCAATCCGCTCACTCAAATTTTCGCGCTCCCCTCCCCGGCACTGCCGGAAACCTGGGCCGCAGGACAGACCAGCCTGGCGCTACAACAAGAAGTAGCCAGCATTTTCGCCTTGCAAAGCAGAAATCAGGAAAGCCTGATTCTGGATGGCGAGGTCTGGCGCACTACCCTAACTCTGGATTATGGGCTTGCCCAGCACTGGTTATTGAACATCGACCTGCCCTTTATCCAGCACCAAGCCGGCCATTTGGATGGACTGATCGATCAGTGGCATGACTGGTTCAGCATGCCAGAAGGCAATCGCAACCGGCGGCCGCACAATGCCTTTCTCTACGACTACCGCTCGGGCGGCCAGGTTTTGCATTATCAAAACCGCGAATCACGGGGCCTGGGTGATATCCAAGTGAGCCTCAGTCATCATGTGCCCCTCGCCACCAAACAACTGTTTGTCACTTTCGACACCAAGCTGCCCACCGGTGAAGTGAACGAGCTCACCGGCAGCGGCTCGTGGGACTTTTCTCTGGCGGCCATGGTCCGGGATGCTGATCGCCTGGCGAATTACCAAACAACGCTTTTCTGGGGTGGCGCACTCGCTTATCTGGGCGCTGCGGACTCGCCCCTGGCTCGCAGCCAAAACCACTGGGTCTGGGTGACCCGGGTCGGCGCGGGCTGGGCGCCCCGCCCCAACCTTCACCTAAAAGCGCAGCTGGATCATCATACGGCTGTGTATGACAGCCCCTTACGCGCCATCGGGGATCATGCCTTACAGTTCACCGCCGGCCTCAGTTGGTTTTTGACGCCAAAGGCCCGGCTTGATTTGGCGATCAGTGAAGATTTTGCCACCACGGTGACACCCGATATCACTTTTTCCGCCGTCTTACGGCACGGGTTTTAAGCCTGGCCACCGGCATTTACGCATTAGACAAAAACGAGAACAGTACTCAACTTGAGCCTCCTGACCCCAGTGGCTATGATGAACCGGATAACTTAGCTCGTAACTAGGAACCGTCCATGAAATCACGTTTTAGCTTGTGTTTGGCTCTGATGATCGCAGCGACCGGCAGCCAGGCTTCCGAGTTCGACCTCAATCTTAGCGATGACAGCGTTAACGCGAGTGTCACCATCACTCCAGCGAACCACAGCATCGATTTTGGCGCAGGTTATATCTATCAGGAAGGCGGCACCCACATCGCTAACCTGGACTTCCACGCCCGGGGCAGAACCGCAATCGGCAACTTGCCCACCACCGTGGGAATTGGCGCGCAGTTCAACTGGTTTGATGAGGATCCCATTGACGGTGGCGCCATCGGTATTGGCGGCTTTACCCGGATCAACATTCCAGCAGTGCCCGGCCTTGGTATTGATCTGAGCGCCTACTATGCCCCTTCAATCACCTCCTTTGGTGATGCAGACCACTTCTATCGCTGGGACGCCAACCTGACCTACCGAATCATCCAGAATGCCGATGTGTATCTGGGTTACCGGGAGGTTCGTGTTGATGTGGAGCATGACTCCTTTATCACGCTGAACGATGGTTTGGTATTCGGCTTTAAAGTCCTCTTCTAAAAACGGTCAGTGTCCGACACAGGGGCTGGCCCTAGCGTCCGCCCCTGCCCACTTCTGGCTTCCTTGGCCCGAAACCACAACCGCTTCACAGAACCGCCATCTCCCACTTTCTGTCACGGACTGTAATACCTATAGTCAGGTATTAAACTATCTCACATTCGACGGCTGTTTCTGGACAGCGCCGAATAGACCTCCAATACTCATACAAGATGCCATGGGGTTTTACTTTAACCTTCTGGCCGCATGAAGTTGCTGGTTTTGCGCTGACAAGCACTCGTCTTGTGAGGTAAAGACTCTTGCTTCAAGCCCTCAACACAAGTGACGCACTTGTTGAATGTTCTTCCGCTTTTGGATGTGCACCATGATTTTACGCCGAACTCTTCATCTCCTGCTGGTTCTTGTCAGTGCCATTTTCATTCAGGCCTGTGGTAGTGCCGCCGACTCCGGTGACAAAGTTAAAGAAGGCAACACTCCGGGCCAAGGTGGCGACGGCGGCAACCCCGACAATGGGCGCGCCGTTGAAGTAATGGTCAAGGGCACGCCAGGCCTGGCCGGGAAAGATGCGGTGCTAAACAGCGAGAACAACAACTTACTCGCGGGTCTGGCCGCCCAAAGTACTCTTAAAGTCAAAGAGATCAGGGTCGTCCGCCTGGGGAGTTCCGGTGAAGAGCGAACCGACCTCGCCGTGCCGAGTTACTCGGTGAAATATGACCATCACACTGGCATTCACACCATTAACTTCGCCAGCCAATACAACTCGAGCATCGACCTGGCTATCGAGGCCGTCCTGCCCAATGACGAAAGGCTGCGCCGCCCCTTACCTCTTACCGCCAGGGCGGAATCCTCCAACACCTCGATCCCTCACTCTGTGCACGTGGGAACCGAGTACGCCATGCGCGCCTTTTTTGCTCACGTAAGCCAATACGAGTCCCAACGCTTTAATGAATTAACCACCTGCACCCTGGCCCAAGAATGTAGAACGGACGCCGCCATCGCCTTGACCAATCTCCTGGCGCTCAGCGGGGGGGCCAGTGATTTTGAAATCACGATTCCGCAGCAATACGACCTGAGAGAAGCTCTGGCTTACCTGGACGACCAGGTGGATCTGCGCCGGTTTGTAGAGAAAGCCAGCACCTCCGTCCTGGCCAAAACCATTGCCGGCCAGACCGTCGAAGGCCTGATTCCGGATGTGCTCGATAGCGTGGTGGGTAACTACAACGCTGTTTCCTTTGCACTCGAGTTGAACCAGGGCATGGTTCCGGAGAAGCATGCAGCCACGGTGCGTCATTGGACATCCGTTTTCTCGGAAATTAAGACCGACGGCAAAATCACTTACCAGGCTCCCTCCATGTCTGTCGCCAACATGGGCTTTGGCATTGTTTCCAGCCTTCTGGTCGGTGCGGCACCCAGCGTCCATCACACCGTGGCACTCACCGCTGGATCAGCCCCTGAAGTCACCTCCAGCCCGGAAGGTGAATTGAACCTGATTGAGCAAGTCAACGCTTATGCCGGCTACACGTTGCGGGGCACTTATGACTATGGTCTGCTGCAGCACCAGTCCGTAACCGGCGATAAGCAAGCCACCCAGGATACCATTGGCTGGCTGAACAACCCGTACTTCACCTCCCTCTACGACGCAAGCGCGCAAGGTGCCCTGCTGTCCGCTCGAGTAAGCACTGGACTTGCCTACCGCCTAAGCGGTGTTCAGCCCCCCTACAAGCGGGAAGAACTCCTGGAAAAGCTGAACCGTTTCAGCTTCTCGGCCTTTAGTAAACGGGCGGAGGTTAGCCCCACGGATTCCAGCAAAGGGTTTGACCCGGCGCAACTGCAAGGTAAGCGTTATGGGGTGGTGATGCTCACCCAGAAGTTTCATGAAACCGGTGACCCTCTGACCGCGGAAGGCAGTATCCGTCACTGGGAAATGGAAACCAACGGCTTTGAACTGGACGACACCCAGCCTGCCCCGGCCACAGCATCCGACCTGGAC
>CAZEWG010000092.1:0-6522 GCA_964514485.1 uncultured Pseudomonadales bacterium | reverse complement strand
GCGAATCCCCGGCGGCACCCGCTGCCACCATGAGCGGGATCAGGTGCTCCTCGGCCCGGGGCGGATGGCAGAGTCGGGCAGCTGGAGCCTGTTCCCACTGCGCCAGAGCCGCATCGCGCTGCTCGGGCGCGGCCTCCACCGTGGCTGTCAGCCAGCGGTCGAACTCATCAGACACAGGTCCGAACCGCGGGTCGCCATAACCGCGCATATTATGAAAGCTCATGCCGCTGCCCACGATCAACACCCCCTCTGCTCTCAGGGCAGCCAGGGCGCGACCTACTTCCAGGTGAGCCCGGGGATCGAAATCGTTGCGTAACGATAACTGTAGCACGGGAATCCGGGCGGTAGGGAACATGAGCTTTAACGGGATAAACATCCCGTGATCAAATCCTCGCTGCGGGTCCAGCCGGCTTGAGAAGCCCGCCTGGGTCAGTTGCTCCGCAATCCGGGCCGCCAGTTCCGGCTGACCGGGTGCCGGATACTGAAGATCATAGGTATGGGCGGGAAAGCCATAGTAGTCGTAGATCAAAGAGGGCTGACTGGCGCCGGTCAGCACAAAATCCTGTTCGCACCAGTGGGCCGATACCATCAGAATAGCTTTGGGCGGTGCCGGCAGCTGGGTTGCAATCCCCTTCAGGTACGCGGCCATGGCATCCCAGGCATGGGGTGGGTTCCAGTCCATAAAAAAACAGGGGCCGGCACCGTGAGGGACAAACAGGGTGGGCATTAACGGGGTATCAACAGAAGTGAGGGGCATAGGGTGCCTCCAGTATCTCAGGGTTAACCTAGTTTAATCTGCTATCCATAGGTGGTGAATTACGTAAAATAGACGAACACTTTTAACTGAGAGTAGGAAATGTGCTGGACCAAGTAACCGGAATGCGGGTGTTCGTGCGAGCTGCCAGCGCCGGCAGTTTGTCGGCTGCCGCCCGGCATTTGGGCATGTCGCCCGCCATGGCCACCAAGCATGTGGATGCCCTGGAACAGCGGCTGGGCGTGAAGCTGTTTCACCGTACCACCCGCAAGCTGACCCTGACCGAAGCCGGCAGTATTTATCTGGAAGACTGCCAGCGTATTTTGATGGATCTGGACGACGCCAACGCCCGCGCCGCCTCCCAGCGGATTGAGGCCTCCGGCCTGTTGCGGATGAACGTGCCCCTCTCCTTTGGGGTGCGTTACATCGCACCACTGATTCCTGCTTTCAGCCGGCGTCACGCCAAGGTGCGGGTGGAGCTGGGGCTGACGGACAGCATGGTGGACCTGATTGATGGTGGTTGGGATCTGGCCGTTCGGATCGGCAAACTCATGGACCAGTCGGTCCAGGCCCGGCGTCTCTGTGACTGCACTTTGCTGGTGTGTGCCGCACCTGCCTATCTGGAAGAGCGGGGCGTGCCCCGCCGGGTGGCGGATCTGACCCAGCATAACTGCCTGGGTTACAGCCTGTCGCCTCTGGGGGGCGCCAAGGAGTGGGGCTTCGGGCGTGATGCCAGTATCCGGGTGCCGGTCAGTGGTGATCTGTTGGCGAACAACGGTGACGCCTTGTTGGCTGCTGCCGTGGCTGGCCAGGGGGTGATTTATCAGCCGGATTTCATCGTCGCCCAGGCCTTGCAAGCCGGGCAGCTGGTGCAACTGGAACTGGATCAGCCCACCATTGAGTTGGATGGCATCTATGCCATCTATCCCCCGGACCGGCGCCCGCCGGCCAAGGTCCGGGTGATGATCGATTATCTGGTGGACTGCTTCCGCGATGGGGTGAGTCGCAGCCAGAGCCATGCCCAGCCAGCTAATGGGCCGGGCGATGGCGAGCTTTAGCGATCCGGTTGGAGGCGGGCCCGGTATACAGCTCCGCTAAGCCTTGGCTGACCTGATGGTGCAGGATGCTGGCCAGCTGGTCATTGCGGGCCGCGGGGCTTGGCAATAGCGGCGGGTGAAAGATCAACTCCACGCGGGCCGGCGGATTGACCAGCAGCTTGAGCAGGTGGGCCTGAAAACTCTCCTCTCCGATAAAGGGCACTACTGGGTCTGCCGCACCCTGTCGCAGGTAGGCCAGGGTGACCGCCTGGATCGGGCGATCGGCGTCGGCGGCGGCCTGCAGCAGGCGACCATGAAAGGGCAGCACTTGCTGGCCGTTGCTGGTGGTTCCCTCGGGAAAGATCAGTACCTTCTGTTCCTGGCCTAGCGCCTCGGCAATCTGCTCCCGAACCTGGGCCGACTGGCCGCCGCCGCGCTGAATAAACAGAGTGCCAATATCCTGGGCCAGCCAGCCAATCAGCGGCCAGTTGGCGACTTCCCGCTTGGCGAGAAAACGCACCGGAAGGCAGCCGCCAAGCACGGCAATATCCAGCCAGGAGATATGGTTGCTGACCAGCAGGGCGGTTGAGCTCGCCGGGGTACCCCAGACCCTGACGCGCAACCCCAGCAGGCGGCAGAGCCCGGCGAGATAAAGGCGGGCCAGGGGCGTGCGGTCGACGGGACGGTGGCGGAACAGATCCAGTAGCCGGATCAGCAGCACACTGACCAGGCAAACCACCAGAAACATCACAAATAGCGGCAGGCGCAGGGCCAGCCTTAAGCCCTTCATCAGACCGGACATAGGGCCACCCGGTTACTGACGCAGGTACTTGCGGGCGAAACGACCGGCTACTTGTTCCACCTTCAGCAACACCAGCATATCGGCACAGCGAAAGCTGGGGTCCCAGCAGGGCGCGCCACAGACCTCGGCGCCCAGGCGCATATAGGTGCGGATCAGGGGCGGGATCTTGACCGGTGCACTGACCGGGGTGTTGGCCAGATGGGGCAGGGCGCGCCGGGGCGTGACTTGGAAGGACTCCGGTGCCAGGTGATCAGCTTGCAACTGCTGGGCGATCCGCCAGGCTTTGCCGCCGCCGTCGAGCATACTGATACTGGCGCAACCGATCAGGTAGTCGATTCGTTCCCGCACCAGATACTGACTGACGGCCGCCCACATCTGACTGAGGGCGGAGCCGCTCCGGTAAGCCGGGTGCACACAGGTGCGCCCCAGTTCCGCAAAGGTGCCGGGGTTGGCTTTGAGTCGGCTGAGATCGAATTCTTCTTCGGAATAGAAACCGCCGATTTGGGCAGCGACGCGTCCGTGCAGGATGCGCGTGGTCGCCACCACCTCACCGGTGTCCTGATCAATGACCAACACGTGCTCACAGTGTTCGTCGAACCGGTCGGTGTCCAGGCCGGGAGTGGCGGAGCCAAGATCCGCCCCATACTCCTCGGAGAAAACCTCATAGCGCAGTTGCTGGGCGACCATTAACAGGGCCGGGTCACGGGTGATTTGAGTGGTGAGAGCGCGTCCTGGCTTGGAAACTAGCGGTTGAACCTGCATCGGTGGGCTCCTTGGATATCCTTGAGATGCTTTCGAGCATAGAGAGCCCTTGTTGCAGGCAGATGGAGAACTGGCGACAAGTTGGTGACAAAGTGCTTACAAAATGATGACAGGGATGACGGGGGAAGGCGGATGAGCCCGCAGGGAGCTTAGCCGAAGTGATGGTTGATCTGCTGAATGACCCAATCGGGATCGTCCAACGGCAGGTCATGGCCGGCGTTTTCATGACAAACCAATGGGCATTGCCAGTGTTGGGCCAGGGCCTGGCTGCAGCGCCAGTCCACCAGTCGGTCTGCCAGGCTGGTGAGGATCAGGGTGGGCATTGCAGGGGGCGGGCTGGTGGGTTTAAAGGTTGAGGCGGCGGTGAGTTGGCGCATCACATTGGCGCGGCTGACCGGGCGTTCCCGCTGAATCCGGTGCCAGTGGGTCAGGGTTTGCGGCGTGATGGGGCGATTACTGGTGAGGGCCAGAATGCCTTGCTCCCGCTGGTTCAGATCCCGGCTGAGCAGAAGGCGGGCTATCGCTGGCCAGTTGGCCGGGCGCAACCGTTGCCAGGGCAGGCTCAGGCTGGAACTGGTATTGATCAGCACCAGCGCCGCACAATCCTGGGGCCGCTGCTGGGCCCAGTTCAATGCCGCCATGCCACCGAGAGACAAACCAATCAGGCCAAAAGGGCGGGGGCGGGACCCATAACGTTGTTCCAGAAAACGCTGGGTGGCCGGGATTGAGCGGGGCGCTAACAGCTGGTGGTGGATTCCGGTACCCGGCAAATCCAGGCAATGGAACACATCAGCCGGCCGGCTGTGTTGCAAGCGCTCCACAAAACTGCCCCAGTGGGCGGCTTCCCGCGCCAGGCCCCGTAATAAAATCCAGTCCATCAGCGTCTCCGGGTGTCGCTATACCAATGCATCAAGGCCGCCTGGCGTAACACCGGCTCCTGATGTTCGTTGGGCAGCCACTGGGAATATTGGGCGGTGGCTTCCAGCAGAAAATCCAGCAGTAACAGATGGCTGCGCAGTACCCGCTGCAGACGGTGGGGGACTAACGGATTGAACAGCCCCTCCAGGGTGAAAAGCTGGCGGGGGCGTTTGCGCACCCAGCGCCAGGAGCCCAGCTCCAGGGTCAGCGGAATAAAGGGGCCGGGATGTTGGCGGTTATGGCGTTTGTAGAAGTAATCCCAGAGATCCCCATGGGTCAGATAATGACTGGACTGGGGTTCGAATAGATAGTTATGGGCCGGATAAGCCTCTTCCCATAACAGTTTTAGGGCCAGGATCGAGGCAATGCGACGCATCGGACGGCGGCGATAGGCATAGGGAAACCACAGGCGGTCTTCCAGGCCAAACCCGGAATGGCAGTCCAACGACAGACTAAAGGGACGCCCCGGCAACAGCTCATCCAGAATCCCTTGCAGGGCCAGGTTTTCCGGTTCCATCTCCTGGCCGGCCCGCCCCATATACCAGGGCAGTCGTGGCGACAGGCGCTGCCCACCCAGTAAGAAGGTGGGGGCGTCCTGGGCGGTGATGGGCGCATTGCGCATCAGGTCCACCCCGGCGGGGTTACTGCGCTGGTTGAGGTACATCCCGCCCGGGTTCAGGATCGGCACCACCACAATCTGCACCTGCTCCAGCAGGTTTTCCAAATGACGGTCCCAGCGCAGGCGGCTGGAAAGCGCCTGAAGCCACGACAGGATCACCTGGGTGCCGATCCGTTCCAGCCCGTGGACCCCGCCCACCAGCAGGAAGACCGGACGGTCTTTAGCCGGCTGGCCGATCTCAATGCGATACAGGGGAAGATCCAGCTCGCGGGTGTGGATGCGGGTTTCCACCTGGGCGGCAAACTGCGCCGGTGCCTCTGTCAGGGTACGCTCCAGCTGAACCAGTTCTGGTAAATAGGTGCGCAGCAGGCGGCGCTGGTGTTTGTCGCGCCGGGCCTGTTCTTCCCGCACCGCGGCCATGGAATGAAAGTCCCGATGTTCGGTCATAGAAAAGATAAAAGTACTGACACAGTGAATGCTTGAGCGGCATAAAGCCGTGATCGGCCAGTGTGGCGGGGCTTTATGACGGGGGGATGACAGTGGGGGCCTTAACGGGGGCCCAGATCAAGAAGTCAGGGGTGGATCTGGAGTAGGATGGTCATCCAATTGACATAAAGGCCACCGAGAATCGGTGGTTGGGAAGCCCGGGCTAAAGAGCCTGCGGCTATGGTTTCCTGTATTTCATCGGTTCCGGCGCGCCCTCTGATCAAGGGGGCAGCCGGGACCTGCTGATCAAGACAAAGTAAGCTCATGAATTTGCAACTGCGTTTTCTGGGGACCGGCGATGCCCGCCAAGTCCCTGTCTATGGCTGCACCTGCCGCGCTTGTGAGCGCGCCCAGCAGCGGCCGATCCTGCGTCGCAAACCCTGCAGCGCCTTGCTGGAAATGGGCGACTTCAAACTAATGATCGACGCCGGTCGCACCGATCTCTGTGAGCGTTTTGCGCCGGGGGAGCTGCAGGGCATTATTCTGACCCACTATCACATGGATCACGTGATGGGGCTGTTCCAGCTGCGCTGGGGAGCCAACCTGACCATTCCGGTCTATGGCCCGGATGATCCGGTGGGCTGTGACGATCTCTACAAGCACCCGGGGATTCTGGATTTCCGCCCGCCATTCAAACCCTTCGAAACCACGGTGATTGGGCCGCTGGAGGTGACAGCGCTGCCTTTGCAACACTCAAAAGTGACGCTGGGCTATGTGTTTCGGGCCGGGGGCAAGAGCTTGGCCTATCTCACCGATACGGTGGGGTTGCCGGAAGATACCTTGACCTGGCTGCGGCGTTACCGCCCGGACGCCCTGGTGCTGGATTGCAGCATGCCGCCCAAGCCCGAGCCGCCACGTAATCACAATGACCTGAACCTGGCGTTGGAGTTGGCGCGCGCCATTGGGGCGGAACAAACCTATCTCACCCATATCGGCCATCAGCTGGATGATTACTGGCTGGAACACCCGAGGCTGCCGGAAGGAGTTTATGTGGCTTGGGATGATGCGCGGGTGGTGCCTTAAAGGACGTTTGGAGCTGGGTACGTGTTTAAGCGGCTGCGCCGCCCCCTCAGACTAGGCGTCCCCCCCCGGCCCTCTCCCGCGAGGGGAGAGGGAGTTTGAGTGCTTCGGGTTAGAACCGTGC
>CAZEWG010000091.1:0-6986 GCA_964514485.1 uncultured Pseudomonadales bacterium | reverse complement strand
ACCTCTGACCTTTGCCTCCGGAGGGCAACGCTCTATCCAGCTGAGCTACGGGCGCGTAAGTGACAATCGGCTTTGTTCGAGCCGGCTCAATTTGCGGTGTCCAGACGCGTTGCCGGGAATGCTAGGCATTCCTCAACGCTCCCCTCGGTAAGCCTCGGGTCCGGTCCATTGCGTTGCATCGCAATGGCCGCTTCGACGGGCGAAAGCATGCTTTCGCTTAATCCGTCTGCGCCCAGCTGAGCTACGGGCGCATTGCAGTTTGATGTTATCGGAAAACTGCAGCGCGAATCATACGCATGTTGTGGGCTTTAGTCCATGGTTTCGTGCAGGAAAATCTGCCGCTAGCTCATGCCGGAGATCACAGTGGAGTTCATCATCCATTGACCAGAGGCAATCAGCCAGATGCTGAACAGGGCGGCCACGAGCACCCAGAAGATGATAAACAGCACGCGTCTGGGCTGGGAGAAGGCTTCCGCGGCGCGCAGCCAGCGGACATACATGCAACCCAAAAAGCCGGTGAGGGTCAGCCCGCTGGCAATCACCGGCAACAGGCGATGGCCGATATTCAGGCTCTGGCCGTCCTGGGCCAGGCTGCCGATCCAGAACAGGCTGGCGATGAGTACGGCGAGCGCACCAAACTCCAAAATCAGGAAATTACGGTAGAGGCGGTTGTTTTGCATGGGCTACCCTGGCCGGTCGGCCGCGCTGGTTCAGGTTTATGTGGTTGTATTGTCCGTGTGCTTTAGTCAGGGATCAAGGGATTGCATGGTAGACCGCTGGTCAGTGGCGGGCTGAAAAGCGGAAATGAAGGGTGTAACAGGTTGATTCTTGATCTTCTGTCTAAGGACTGACAGCCCCTTACTTTCAGCGGACCTTCATTGCCGTTATAATGCGCCGGTTTAATCCTGATGCTTGCAACCGAGTGAGGTGATCTCGTGAAATTTCTGGTTCGCGCCGCAGCAGCCATGGGGCTTATGGCTCTGCTAGCAGGTACGGCACATGCCTTGACTGCTGCTGAAGAGAAAATTGTCGAACGTATTCGGCCGATTGGCGAAGTTTGTGTGGAAGGGCAGGACTGTGGTGAGGCCGCCCAGCCGGTAGCGGCTGCAGGTGCAGCAGCGGGTGGTGCCCGTTCCGGTGCAGACGTTTACCAGGCAGCCTGTTTTGCGTGTCACGCCACGGGTGCCGCTGGTGCTCCCAAGCTGGGTGATGCTGCAGCCTGGGCTCCGCGCATTGAGAAAGGCATGGAGACCCTGGTGAGCCATGCGATCAATGGGTTCAATGCCATGCCTCCCAAGGGTGGCTGTATGGCGTGCTCTGATGAAGAAGTCACCAATGCGGTTCAGCATATGGTTGATGGCAGCAAATAACGTCGTCGCCATGAGCTAAAAGAGCGGGGCCCGGTGCCCCGTTTTTTTATGCCCTGAATTCAGGGTGAGATATTTTTGCGGCGGAAATAAAAAAAGCCATGCAGGGCATGGCTAAAAAGCAAGGTATTTTATCGCCCGGACGGGGATAAATCGGACTAGTTCAGAGACACTAATCAACAACAGGGATTCTCCGTTAATCCCGTCTCAGGCAGAAGGTCAAAAGTTGACAAGGTGTCGGTCATTTTCGGACACTTTCCTGCAGTGCTAGAGTATTGGCTGTAGCATGGGTGTCCCGACCGGGATGCTCGGTTTGACTTCGGCACAGGGGAAGGCTGGATCTTGAGCAAACGAGTCGCACGCAACCTTTATTCGCCGAAAGACGAAATCGTCCTGAGCCATTATGGTGAGATTCTACGCCAGTTGGTGGTGGAGCGGGGCGGTAATGGCGAACGTTTGCTGGAGGGCACCGGCATCCGCCCGGCCGTGTTGTCCAATGCCGAGGGGCGTTTGTCTTATCAACAGTTCAGTTCCTTGATCCGTAATGCCCTGCGGGAGACCCATGAACCCGCCCTGGGGGTGTTCTTCGGGCAGCGCCTCAATCCCATGACCCATGGCGTGCTCGGGCAGGCGGTGATGACCGCGTCCACCATCCAGCAGGCCCTGGAGATCGTGGTTAAATACTACAAGACCCGGTTCTCGGCGATTACGCTGGATTTCAGCATTGAGGGAAGCTTCGCGGTCATTCAGCTCGATGAACACATCAACTTTGGTGACCTCAAGCCGTTTATTGTGGAGATGCTGTTTGTCAGCATCATTGAGGGCGCCTTGGTACTGTTTGGCCCGCGCCTGACCGAAGGGGGCATGACTCACCTGAGCTATCCGCAACCCGACTACGTGGAACATTACCGACCGTTTTTTCGGGATCAGGTGGTGTTTGAGCAGCCCCTGAACCAGCTCCGCTTCTCCGCGCAGTTTCTGCAATTGCCGATGGCCATGGCCAATCCGGTGGCCCGACAGCTGGCCGAGCGTAAATGCGAAGAGCAGTTGCGTGAGCTGCAGGGCAAGGAGTCGCTGGTGGCCCAGGTGCGTCAGATGCTGGAGAGCAGTGAAGACAGGATTCCCAGCATGGACGAGGTGGCCGGGATCCTCTGCGTGACTCCCCGGACCTTGCGCCGCCAGTTGCAGCGTTTTGATACCAGTTATCAGGATTTGTTGGCGGAGGTGCTGTGCCAGCGTGCCCAGCAGTTGCTGCTGACGACCGACAAAACCGTGGAAGAGATCGCTAGTCTATTGGGCTATCAGGACCCGTCTAATTTCGGCCGCGCCTTTCGGCGCTGGACCGGGCTTTCACCTCGCGAGTTCCGCGAGCGGGGCTGATACCCTGCCACCCACGCTAAACTTGATCCGCGCGATTGAACCATGTCAGTAAGTGGACGCTATAATTGCAGAAAGCTATGGCGCTGATCAGGGCAATGAATTTGCCGCCCTTGGGATCGTTCGTTATGCTTGAATCCAAATTCTTCCGGTAATGGAGAGATCTATGGCAACAAAGGTAAATATTGGTATTGCAGATCAAGACCGCGAACAAATCGCTCAGTCCCTGGCGAGCCTCTTGGCGGATAGCTACACCCTGTATTTGCTGACCCACAACTTCCACTGGAACGTTACCGGTCCCCAGTTCCGCACCCTGCACCTGATGTTTGAAGAGCAGTATACCGAGCTGGCCACGGCGGTGGATGAGATTGCCGAGCGAATTCGTACCCTGGGCTATCCGGCACCGGGTACCTACCGGGAGTTTGCCAAACTGACGTCCATTCAGGAGCCAGAGGGTGTGCCCGAGGCGGCGGAGATGATTCGCCAGCTGATCAACGGCAATGAGATTGTGGTTCAAACCTGCCGTAAAGCCCTGCCCCTGGCCCAGGAAGCGGATGATGAGTCGACCGCGGCATTGATTTCCGATCGCATGCGAGTCCATGAGAAAACCGCCTGGATGCTGCGCAGCATGCTGTAATTCATTCTTGCGTGATGCAAAAAAGCCCAACGTGACGTTGGGCTTTTTTGTTTTCAACAGAGCATAGGTACGTGTTATTCCGTGCCTTCAGCACACTCCGCGCGGGTCGGGTCAACCTTGCAGCGGGCTTTCAGCATCAGGTTCAGCGTACGGGGGTCGTAGACACCTTCGTTCTTCAGAGCTACCCGCACCCCTTTGAGCATGGAGTCGAAACCAGCAGCGTCTTTCGGAGTCGGCTCGATCCAGTACTGATCGGGAATATCCGACTCGGCCTGGCGTACAAAGTCCATGAACTGGTCGAAGTTGCTATAGAACCAGCTGCGGGACTGCTGGGAGAACTCCGGCGAGAATTTGTCCTTCTGGACGATCATCTGGTGGGTCATTTGGGCAAAGGTGAAGGTGTAGACGCCACCGTTGGGTTCTACGCCCTTGTACAGCTCCAGGGGTTTGTAGGCAATGGCCGGGGCGTAGCAGACATCCACGCTGCCGTTGTTGAACTTGCCGGCAAAGTTGGAGGTGCTGGACGGCACCGCCGACGCGCCCACGTGCTGCACCATGGTCATGGACGAGGGGTCGTAGTCGAACGTGGCGATCTTCTTGCCCTGAATGGTTTCCACGCTGTGGATCTTGCGGTCACGGGTAAACACGTGAATCCCGCCTGAGGGCATGATGCCGGCCACTTCATAGCGGTCGTTGACCATCAAGGGCGCGGCGCGGTCCTGAGCCAGGGTTTCCAGCACGATCTTCAGCTCGGTGGAAGAGGGCAGCGCGCCAACGGCCACCAGGGTGGCGGTGAACTTGTTGAAATCCCGGCTGCGGATATCGGTCAGCAGCACGGCATCACACTGGCCGGCCCGGAAGTCATTGCCGGCCACGGCCTCATCCGTGTAGGAACGGAGAGTGAGGTCATAGCCCCAGGAGAGAGCCTGGGTTCTGAGGTTTTTCATTTGGTTAAAGATTGGACCGGTTGCTCCCAGGGGATCCCACACACAGAAGCTGCGCTTCTCCGCAGCCGAAACTGTGCCAAATGCAGTGGCTGCAAAAACACCCGCGAGCAAGGACGCAATAGCTTTCCTTTTCATTGAGGTTCTCCAAAAGTTTCTTATCGTTGTTGCAGATCAGAACGGATCTGTGGCGGCCAGGCGAAGCCTGACTACGTTGGCAGAAGGGGCTGCCGCACGGCCTGTGCGCAAATGTACGCTAAAGTGCGACAGGCAGAAAGCATGGAGTGCACAAAACCGGAACCTGAGTACGGATTTGGGGCGCTGGGCTGGCGGATGGTCCCGGCCGGTCAGGACACCGGCCAGGCAGAGAGAGGCTGGAGAGGTTAGCGTTCGAGATAGGTGTAACCGGTAAAGCCTTGTTCCAGCTCCTGAAGCAGGGCTTCGCGCTGTTCGGCGGGGAGTTCGGCGCGTTGCAGCTGACGCACGTAAGCGGCCCGCAGGATGGCCGGGTCCAGGTTCACATAGCGCAGCACTTTTTCCACTGTGTCGCCTTCAATCGGGTGCTCCAGGCGATAGCTGCCATCGGGGTTGAGGGCCACATCAATGGAGTTGGTGTCGCCAAACAGGTTGTGCATGTCGCCCAGGATTTCCTGGTAGGCTCCGGTCATGAAAAAGCCGATCAGGTAGAGCTGATTGGGATCGTAGGCCGGCAGCGGCAGGGTGGTCTCAATGCCCTGGTCGTCCACGTAGAGATCCACCCGGCCGTCGGAGTCACAGGTAATATCCTGCAACACGGCGCGACGGCTGGGGGGCTGGTCCAGATTGGTCAGGGGCAGGATCGGAAAGATCTGGTCAATCCCCCAGATATCCGGCAGCGATTGGAACAGGGAGAAGTTGACGAAAAACTTGTCCGCCAGCTTTTCATTGAGCTCATCCAGAATTTCCCGATGGGCCCGGTTGTTACGGTTCAGACCCTCGCGGATGCGCAGGCACACCGACTGATAGGCCTGCTCGGCATAAGCCCGCTCCTCCAGGCTGAGCACGCCATGGGCAAACAGCTCCTGGGCCTCGGTCAGGGCATAGGCGGCATCATGGTAAATTTCCAGCAGCGAGCGGCCCACGTGGGTGTCCTGCAGCGCCTGGTAATCTGCCCACAGGCTTTTCAGGGCGGTGGGGGCATCGTTGGACGGAGCGTCCAGCACCCGCTCTTCCACCAGCTCCACGTCGATCACATCGGTGATCAGCACCGCATGGTGGGCGGTCAGGGCCCGGCCCGACTCGGTAATCAGATTCGGATGGGGCAAGCTGCTGCGCTCGCATTCTTCCTGAATGGCGTGCACCACATGGTAGGCGTATTCCTGCAGGCTGTAGTTGGTGGAACAGGCGCTACGGGAGCGGGTGCCCTCGTAGTCCACGCCCAAACCGCCGCCCACGTCCACCACCGAGATGGGGGCGCCAAGCTTGCGCAGCTGACCGTAAAAGCGGGCGCACTCGCTCAGGCCGCGCTGGATATCGCGGATATTGGCGATCTGGGAGCCCAGGTGAAAGTGCAGCAGGGTGAGGGAGTCCAGGGCATTGGCCTGCTTGAGACGCTCCACCACGGTCAGGATCTGGGTGGACGACAGGCCGAACTTGGACTTCTCGCCCCCGGTATTCTGCCAGTTGCCCTTGCCAATGGAGGCCAGCCGGGCCCGCACCCCAATCAGCGGCTGCACGTCCAGTGAGGTGGCTTCTTCCAGAATCAGCTCCAGCTCGCTGAGCTTTTCAATGACGATATAGACCTGATGGCCCAACTTGCGGCCGATCAGGGCCAGACGGATATATTCCCGGTCCTTGTAACCGTTACAGACAATGGTGGACCCGGGCCGCTCGGACAGGGCCAGCACCGCCATCAGTTCCGGCTTGCTGCCCGCTTCCAGGCCGACCTGGCCATTTTCCATCGCCGGTGAGGCCTTGAGGATTTCCTCCACCACCCGGCGTTGCTGGTTGACCTTGATGGGATAGACCACCGAGTAGTGGCCCTGGTAACCCTGTTGGGCGGCCACCTGGTTGAAGGCG
The DNA here is from genome assembly GCA_964514485.1 of uncultured Pseudomonadales bacterium. GTDB lineage: Bacteria > Pseudomonadota > Gammaproteobacteria > Pseudomonadales > Oleiphilaceae > JAEZAA01. The sequence goes on along the minus strand of CAZEWG010000091.1, from coordinate 603 downwards.
TCACAGAGGCGGTTGACGCGGTCGTGCAGAATATCGCTAAAACGTACCAAGACCGGCAGGGACAGGCCGGAATCCATGATCTGCTGGGTGAGGTGGGGCAGGTTGATACAGCCGTTTTCTTCACGGTTTGGACGGATCAACACTTCACCGGCCCCGTTGACATCAATGTATCCCTCTCCCCAGTATGGGATATTGTAGGCGGTTAAAACGTCGTCGCGCGTCCAGCTTTTCACTTGTCGGTAGCCCCCGGGTCATATGGCAGAGCAAGAAACAGGGAACTCGCGTCCCTGGAAAAGGGCGTATTCTAAAGTATCGCAACAGGTGGGGCTATGATTGTCCGGGCCTGAAACGGCGAAATGGGCGACCCGTCGCCTGTGAGAGGGTCAAGGCGACTCGCCATCGCCCTGACCGACTGTGAACGGCGGGTGGCAGAGGAGGTTGAAGCATGCTGCAGCCAGGTAAATACCGGCATTTCAAGGGGCGTTTTTATCAGGTGATCGGGGTGGCCCGACATTCGGAAACAGAAGAGCCCTTTGTGGTGTACCGTCCCCTGTATGGCGAGGGCGATCTGTGGGTGAGGCCGTTGAGCATGTTTGAGGAAAC
>CAZEWG010000090.1:0-7031 GCA_964514485.1 uncultured Pseudomonadales bacterium | reverse complement strand
GGTACGGGTCTGCTCCACCCTCACCCCCGCCCTCTCCCGTCAAGGGAGAGGGAGTAAAAGCGGCAATGACGCTTGCAGACAGGATACGGGGCGGCCCGCCCTCAAGGGAGAAGGAGTAAGCACGGCAGCAACGAGACATTCAAACCAATCCTAGAAGTTAGAAGGAGATCTGTTTTGTTAACCATGTACGGAATCAGCCAATGCGACACCATCAAAAAGGCGAAGGCTTGGCTTGATGCCCATAACATTCCCTACCAGTTCCACGATTACAAAAAGCAAGGGCTTGAGCCAAGCCAACTGGACCAATGGCTCCAGCAACTGAGCTGGGAAGACCTGCTGAACCGTCGCGGCACTACTTGGCGTAAGCTGCCTGAAGAGGTTCGCGAAAATATCAATGCCGACTCGGCCCGTGCCCTGATGCTGGAAAATCAATCCATTATCAAGCGCCCACTGCTGGTCGACGGCGACAAGTTCCTGCTCGGCTTTTCAGACGCCAGCTACCAGGCTCACTTTGGTGCTTGATAGGCAGCTAGCAAACCGCCTTCTTCAGGAAGGCCTCGACAGGCACATCCCACCCAGGCGATGTGCCTTCCTCTCATTTTGCAGAAACAGACCAAGAAAACCCTTGCATCAATTCGCTTCGCCCTCCCCAGCCACTCCTCTTCGTGGAGCCGGCAAACCAAACACAGACTCACTGATCGGTCTTCCCGCGACTGGAAGGCACTCATCCATTTTCCACAACCAAAGAGAGATAGACCCACAATGACATTCGCACTCGCACTGGGTGTCGGCACCCGTAATCAAAAAGGCCTGTGGTTGGAGGTTTACTATCCCAAACCCATGCTTTCTCCCGAACCCAGCCTGCTCGCCGCCGTTCAAAAGATCCTGAATTACCAGGGCGGCAACCAGGCTATTCCAGTCAGCCAAACCCAGATGCGTGAGTTAAGCGACCAGCTCACCGGCGATCAGGCCGCCCTGGCCGCACAGTTGGCCCGCAGTGAACGTCCGCTGGTCATCACGGTACTGGAAACCGACGACAAGCCCACCTCGACACCCGAGGTCTATCTCAAACTTCAGTTGCTGTCTCACCGTCTCGTCAAACCCCACCAAGTCGCTCTGGATGGCATGTTTGCCCTGTTGATCAACACCGCCTGGACCAGCGACGGCGCCATTGACGCGGAAGAGCTTGCCCAGCGCCAGCTGGAGGCACGAATCCAAGGGCGCAACCTGGAAGTCTTTGCCGTCGACAAATTCCCGAAAATGGCCAATTACGTTGTGCCCAATGGCGTGCGTATTGGTGATGCCGCGCGGGTTCGTCTGGGTGCTTACCTGGGCGAAGGGACCACCGTGATGCACGAAGGGTTCGTTAACTTTAATGCCGGTACCGAAGGTACTTCGATGGTCGAAGGCCGGATTTCCGCCGGGGTGATGGTGGGTGAGGGTTCAGACCTGGGCGGTGGCTGCTCCACCATGGGCACCCTCTCCGGAGGTGGTAATATCCGCATTTCGGTCGGCAAGAAGAGTCTGATCGGCGCCAACGCCGGTATCGGCATTCCCTTGGGCGACAGCTGCAAGGTGGAAGCCGGCCTTTATGTCACTGCCGGCACCAAAGTGGTCTTACTCGACGAACAGGACCAGCCCATCAAGACTGTGAAGGCCCGGGAGCTGGCGGGCATGAACGAGCTGCTGTTTCGCCGTAACTCCCTCAACGGCCAGGTGGAATGCAAGATTAACAAGACGGCCATTGAACTAAACGAGGCGCTGCACGCGAACCAATGATGACAGAGCACTCCCAGCCTTCTGAATTATCCCCCACCATCGAGCTGGCCTGTGAGCTGATTCGGCGCCGCTCGGTGACGCCCGCGGACGACAGCTGCCAGGACATCATGATCCGTCGACTGGAAGCCCTGGGTTTTCAGGTTGAACGCCTGCGCTTTGGCGATGTCGATAACTTCTGGGCGCGCCGGGGCGATTCCGGTCCGCTCCTGGCGTTTGCCGGTCATACCGACGTGGTCCCCACCGGGCCGGAGGAGCACTGGCAGCATCCCCCCTTTGAGGCCCGCGTGGAAAACGGCATGTTGCTGGGCCGGGGTGCCGCCGATATGAAAGGCAGCCTGGCGGCCTTTGTCACCGCCTGCGAGCGGTTCATCCAGGCCCATCCGCGGCATCGGGGCTCCATCGGCTTTCTGATCACCAGCGATGAAGAAGGCCCGGCCGTTAACGGCACCGTCAAAGTTGTAGAGCATCTCAGCCGACGCAACGAGAAGATCGACTGGTGTATCGTTGGCGAGCCTTCCAGCACTCGCTCCGTCGGGGATGTTATCAAAAACGGCCGCCGCGGCTCTTTGGGCGCACGCCTGCTGGTGAAGGGTATCCAAGGTCATGTGGCCTACCCTCACCTGGCGGCCAACCCCATTCACTTGGCCGCGCCTGCACTGGTTGATCTGACGCGGGAAGTCTGGGACCAGGGCAATGAGTTCTTTCCCGCCACCAGCTTCCAAATCTCCAATATTCACGGCGGCACTGGCGCCACCAACGTCATCCCAGGTGAGCTGGAAGTCATCTTCAACTTTCGTTTTTCGACGGAAGTCACCGAAGAGGAGCTGAAGGCCCGCACAGAAGCCATTTTGCAGCGGCATGGCCTGAGCTATGAACTGGAATGGACGCTCAGCGGCCAGCCTTTTCTCACCCCGCGTGGCGATCTGGTCAATGCGGTCAGCGCCGCCATTAAAGACGTGACCGGCACTGAAGCAGAACTGTCCACTTCCGGGGGCACCTCCGATGGGCGTTTTATCGCCCCCACGGGCGCTCAGGTCGTGGAGCTGGGTCCGATCAATGCCACCATCCACAAAGTGGACGAGCACGTCTCGGTGCGGGATCTGGATCAGTTATCGGAGATTTATGAAGAGGTCCTGAAGCGGCTGTTGGGTTCAGCCGGATAAGGCACGCCTGGGCTCGGTATCCGAAGTTCTGCGTGGCCTGATGCCACGTTCGGGCAGACACATGGGTCTGCCCCTACGCACTCTGCAAACGGACTAGCAGGTAGCCATCCTGGTAGGGGCGGACCTGCGTGTCCGCCCGGAGCTATCAGACAACACCAAAACTCCGATGGGACTATGAGCCCTCATCAGGCTCGACAACGTGGATTGGCTCGCGGGTTTTAACCACGCCAATAAAAACGCCGGCAAATGCCGGCGCTTTTATCACTAGCAAGATCTAGCGTGCAGCGGACACATCTTCCGCTTGCAGGCCTTTGTCGCCTTCTCTTACGGAAAAGCGTACCTTTTGCCCCTGACGCAGGGAACGGTGTCCACGACCGCGAATGGAGCGGAAATGGACGAAGATATCGTCGCCTTCCTCGCGGGTGATGAAGCCGAAACCCTTGCTGACGTTAAACCACTTCACAACGCCGGTCTCACGGCCGTCATCAGCATCGAACTCTCCATCCTCATCACGACCTGACAGCAGCGCTGGCAACATCGCCGCAGCCAGAAAGCCAGCAACCGCCAGCACAAACACCAGCAAACCCTTACCGGAAGTCAGAAACGCAGCAGCCCAAGCCAGGCCTTCTGCTTGATCCAGTCCTTCAATCCGAATTTGTAAGGCATCACCCAAGAGTTGAAAAATAATACCGCCCAGTACCAGGGGCAATAAAATAGCCAGTACCAAGGCCACCCAAAACTGTTTTAACAATTGTTCTGTTCTCATGAATCTATCTCTGATTTTTCTTGCAACTAAACCAAATAAAACGGACGCTTGAAAATATAGTCACACTCACCGACCGTCTCAGGGAAAACGAAGCTCAAAGAGGCCGATGTGGTATGGCGCCGGGTTGAATCGGACATTAAGTCCATTTAACTTGACGTCGTCCGACGACGACAATAATAGCAAAGATCCGGAGATTTGAGAGGCTCCATCGGTATTACGTCACCAAACCCCGGGAAAATATGATGAAAGAAGAATTAATGAATATTGAAGAGCGACTCATTGAACTGGAAACGCGTATTGCCTTCCAGGATGACACCATTCTGGCCCTCAATGACACCGTGGCCCGTCAGCAATTTCAGCTGGAACGGCTACAACGGCAACTCAAAGACCTGACAGAACAAATGCTACGCAGCCAAAGCCTGATCCGGGATCTGCAGCAGGAAGCGCCGCCGCCCCATTATTGATGGTGACCCTGGCCGAGATATCTGGATCCGGTACCGAGTTGCTGGTGCCCCCCCCTTTTTCAAAGGGGGAATAAGGCATCAGGAAAATCGCCTCCCTTTACGAAAGGAACTGCTCTTTACTCAAACCGCAGTTGCAGGCTTTCGGCCTGCGGCGCTCCCAGCAGCACCCCTGCCCCGAGTTGGGTCTGCTCACTCCCTAAACAGGCTTGAGGAATGGAATCCGCCTCGATTTCAAAGCTCAAGCTGAACTCCAGCGGGACCGGTGACAGAAAGCCCACCAGCTCCCGCAAAGCCAGCCAGTCGGCAGCGTCCGGATAAAAACGACGAGCAGTTTCCAGGGGTACCTGCTTGATGCTGATATGAAAACAACCCGAACAGTCCAGAACTTCACCACCCAGTACCAGATCGCCCCCCAAACGCCCCAGCTGGCCCAGGCTATTGGTCTGATCTTGAGGAATGGGCACCGCCCGCAACTGGTTCGGTTCAATCCGCAACTGGGGTAACTGAAAGTAATCTCTCAGTACCCGCTCCATCACCCGAGCCGAGCTGCTGTTGAACGACAGCATCCCGGTCAGGGGCAGAAGTCGTCGGGCCTCCACATAACGGAAGGGATAGCCGTTATGCCGGCCTAGTCGGGCCTGGGCGGCGATTTGTGTGGTGGTGGGGTCCCTGCCATCAGGCCGCATTCTCAGCGGCAACCGATACTTTTCCCAAACGGCCTGCAGCAGTTGGTGAGCGCGATGGTTGAAAACATCCAGCAAATCCCTGAGGACTTCCGCTTCGGGGGTGTCATCCAGCACTTCTTCCGTGTAATACAGTGGCAAGGGCGAACTGGGGCCATAGAGACCTATCAAGGCCGTCTCTATGGTTAAAGCTTCAGGGGATTCATCATCCGCGACGAAAGCCGTCACTTCTGCCGGCTGAAAAGCAAGGGACGCCGTGGGCCGAAAGCGTAAGCGAAGATTCGGCTCCCGTGCTTTGTGTTGCTCCAGAAGCCGCACCAGTTGGAAGAAGTTGTATTGGCTGGCGTGGGGCGACAGCTGCTCGACTACACCAGACATTCACGCCCCTGGCGAGGTTGCCAACGATGAAACAGGCCCTTGACCGAACCCGAGAGCTCGAGCTCATGGAAACTATTGAGGGGCACGGTACTGGCCAGGAGCTCGTTGAGCACATTGCCGAAGAGGAACAAGTCACCCGCTCCCATAAAGTGCTCCTCAAGCACCTCAATGTGAATGCGCACCCCACGCCATAAGGCGCCTTCGTAGAGTCGATTGACCGGCACCACATCGACCTTTTCCAAAGCGTCCCGCTTCAGGCGGGAAGCCTGGGAGTGCTGACGATCGTAATGCCCCCGCACATCCAGCACCGCCATCAGATTCTGCAACGCTGATATTTCCACCAGCGACCGATAATTCTGGGACAAATAGCTCAGCACCTGCCACAACGGCTTGGAATCCTGTACCGGAAACAGACAGGGAGTCACCGGAGAGATATTGGCGAACTCCACATACTCGGGCGTATTCGCCAACGGCTGGTTGATTTCCCCGACCGCCAGCTCCACCGGCAGATCCCGATTGGTGCAGGTGAGCCTGGCGGAGATGGTTTCCCGTTGTGGCCAGGGCTGCGCCGGATCCAGCTCCAGAAACGACACATAGGTGTCATAGCCATAGCTGGAAATCACGGAAGGCTTCAGTTTTTGCCAGAACAGGCGCTGGGCCTGGTCGCTGCTGACCCGACAGTACGCAAAGGAATCGTACGGCAGATAACGGTACTGGCGCCGATCCTCATGCCCCCAGGCCTGCATTTCATCAATGCTGAAAATATCGTAGTGCTCTCGCGGCTGCCCTTCCGGCACCAGCCGATATTCGGTCTTGCGATGGTCCACTTCCAGCGGGCGTGCATCCCAGGCAAACAAATTGACGATGGGCGTGCAGAACAGGCGAATATTGTCCTTCTTGGGCAACAGATGGCCTGCCAGCTCCTCCGTCAGGACAATTTCCAGCTCCAGGCGTTGATAAAGCTCCAGCTCAGGATTCTGTTCAACCTGATTCGAAATCTCCTGCATGCCCCGCAGATCCACAAACAGGAACTTGTCGGGGTAAATCAGGTACTCATGCAACAATCGAAAGCCTGGGAACAACTCCTCCTGATTGGGCAGCAAGGCTTCGGAATCGGTAAATCCGGCCGGTGTAAAACCCCGCTCCGCGCCGCCTTCGAGCTCGTAGCGCTCACCCTCCTCATCCACCAGATAAAAGCGCACCCCCGCGACTTTGTTCAACAACATCCAATACAAGGAATAGGTGAGTTTCAGGTCACCATGCAAATGGAGCCGCAACTGGTCGAGTTTCATGGTGGACCATCGGCTCTGACCCAGCCGGTTCAGCCCCAGAGTCAGCACCGTGTTCCCACCTCGGCGGGTGACCTGGAACGACTCATAGCGCAGAGGGTACAGCTCTACCGGAGCACAGGTTTGAAAGCGGCAACGCGTTCCCTGTACTGGTCCTGAGGCTATCCCGGTGCCCTCTGGAATCCGTTGCCGCTCGGAGAGCACGGGTAGCGGTTTAAACTCAAGCATGGAAAAAGACGGCACCGGCCTGAGCACATGGGGCCATAGCACGCGCAACAGGCTTTGAGATAGTTCAGGGAAGTCCGCATCCAACTTTTGACGCAACCGGGCCGTCAGAAAGGCGAATCCTTCCAAAAGGCGCTCTACATCCGGGTCTTGGGCTTCCGTGGCGAGAAAAGGCGCCAAGCGGGGCTGACTCTGGGCAAATTCTTTTCCCAGCTCCCTCAAGGCGCTCATTTCTTCCAGAAAATAATCCTGATAATTCATACTGCTCTCCGGTACATCCTTGT
>CAZEWG010000089.1:3390-7045 GCA_964514485.1 uncultured Pseudomonadales bacterium | reverse complement strand
TTCTCGAACTGGCCGTAGATTTCCTTTTCCACGCCGTCGAAGTTGTAGTCCTTGGAGCGTTTGGCGAACTCACCCCCGAGGTCATCCTCCCAGTTGCCACTCCACTCGATCTTGCGCATCACCTCCCCGGTCACCAGGGAGCGGGGCTTGGCGGAGGGCTGGGCTTCCAGTTCCGGGGCTTTCTGGAGCCATTCGTATTCGAAGGTGTAAGGTTCGTAGAAGTCGTCGATTTCCGGCAGATCGGGATTGGCAAAGATTTTGGACAGAATCCGCCACTTGGAACCGCCCCGCAGTTCGATCTTGCCGTTTTTCTTGCGGATCCAGCCGCCCTTCCAGCGGTTCTGGTTCTCCCAGTCCTTGGGATAGCCGATACCGGGTTTGGACTCCACGTTATTGAACCAGACGTACTCCACCCCCTCCCGGTTGGTCCAGACGTTTTTGCAGGTAATGGAACAGGTGTGGCAACCGATACACTTGTCCAGATTCAGCACCATCGCAATTTGCGCACGAATCTTCATCTGACCTCCCCGGTGGTAGCCGCAGACCGCTGTCCTTTGCCCCAATCCGCCGTCACATCGGTACTGACGCTGTCATCGGCGCCCTTGTCGAACCAGTTGATCTGACTCATCTTGCGGATGATCACGAACTGGTCCCGGTTGGCGCCCACGGTGCCGTAATAGTTAAAGCCGTAGGCGAGCTGGACATAGCCCCCAATCATGTGGGTCGGCTTCATGTTGACCCGGGTCACCGAGTTGTGGATGCCACCCCGCTGGCTGGTGATCTCCGAGCCGATGGTGTTCACCATCTTCTCCTGGGCGTGATACATAATCGCCGAGCCCGGCATCACCCGCTGGGACACGATGGCCCGCGCCGTGAGCGCGCCGTTGATGTTGAAGGCCTCGATCCAGTCGTTGTCACAAATGCCCGCCGCCTTGGCGTCATCCTCGCTGATCCACACCGTCGGCCCGCCCCGGTTGAGGCTGAGCATGATGAGGTTTTCCGTGTAGGTGGAGTGGATGCCCCATTTCTGGTGAGGGGTAAGGATGTTCAGGGTGATCTCCGGGTTGCCATTGGGCAGCTTGCCCAGCACCTGCATGACCGAACGGGTGTCGATGGGTGGGCGCCAGGTGACAAAGCCTTCACCAAAGTCGAGCATCCAGCGGTGATCCTGATAGAGCTGTTGGCGTCCGGTAATGGTGCGCCAGGGAATCAGTTCATGGACGTTGGTCCAGTTGGAGGTGTAGGACACCTTTTCGCTCTCAATCCCCGACCAGATGGGCGAGGAGATAATCTTGCGGGGCTGAGACGCCACATCCCGGAAGCGGATTTTCTCTTCTTCCTTGCCTTCCGCCAGATGGGCATGCTCGCGCCCCGTCGCCTTGGACAGGGCCTGCCAGGCCTTCATGGCCACTTCGCCGTTGGTTTCCGGCGCCAGCATCAGGATGGTTTCGCAAGCGTCGATGTCCGTCTCGATCTTGGGACGCCCGGCGGTGGGGCCTGCGGGCACCATTCCGTTCAGGGCTGCAAGCTGCTCCACCTCGTGGCGGGTATCCCATTTCATACCCTTCGCGCCATTGCCCAACTCCTCAAGCTTGGGCCCCAAGGAAGTAAAGCGAGCAAAAACCTCAGGGTAATTACGCTCAACCACCGCCACATTAGACATGGTCTTGCCGGGAATGGGCTCGCACTCCCCTTTCTTCCAGTCCAGGGGATCATAGGGCTGGGCCAGTTCGCCAGGGGTGTCGTGCAAAATCGGGGTGAGCATCAGATCGTGCTCCACACCCAGCTCTTCCGGAGCGATCTCCGAGAACTTCTTGGCGATCGCGCGGAAGATATTCCAGTCGCTCTTGCACTCCCAAACCGGGTCCACCGCCGCTGTCAGGGGGTGAATAAAGGGGTGCATATCCGAGGTATTCAGATCGTGCTTTTCATACCAGGTTGCGGTGGGGAGCACGATGTCCGCATAGATGGCGGTGGTGGACATGCGAAAATCAATGGTGACCATCAGATCCAGCTTGCCGGCCGGCGCTTTCTCATGCCAGACCACTTCTTCCGGCCGCTCCAGACCAGCCTGTTCGTCGTCGGTGCCCACCACACCATGCAAGGCGCCGATCAGATGCTTGAGAAAGTACTCATGCCCCTTGCCGCTGGCACCTAACACGTTGGAACGCCAGAAGAACATATTGCGCGGCCAGTTACGGGGGTTATCCGGGTCATGACAGGCCAGCCGGATCTCGCCGGACTTCAGCGCGGCCGGTACAAAGGCTGCCGGGTCGGCGCCGCTTGCCATAATCTGCCGACCGACATCCAGCGGATTGCTCTCGATCTGGGGAGCCGAAGGCAGCCAACCCATCCGTTCAGCCCGCACGTTATAGTCGATCATCGCCCCGGTCCAATTGGTATGGGAGGCCGTGGGAGACAAAATCTCCGAGATCTTGAGGGACTCGTAACGCCACTGGTCCGTGTGGGCATAGAAGAACGAGGTGCCGTTCATATGCCGCACCGGCCGTACCCAGTCCGACGCAAAGGCCAGCGGTAGCCAGCCGGTTTGGGGCCGGAGTTTTTCCTGCCCCACATAGTGGGCCCAGCCGCCACCGGACTTACCGACACAGCCGCACATGACCAGCAGCGCGATAATGCTCCGGTAGGTCATGTCCATGTGATACCAGTGGTTGATCCCGGCACCGACAATCACCATGGAGCGGCCGTCGGTCTTCTCGGCGTTGGTGGCGAATTCGCGGGCCACCTGGATAATGGCCTGACGGGGCACGCCGGTGACTTTTTCAGCCCAGGCGGGGGTGAAGGGCACGTCGTCATCGTAGCTTTGGGCCACGTTCTCGCCGCCAAGCCCCCGGTCAATACCATAGTTGGCGAAAAACAGGTCGTAGGTGGAGGCCACATAGGCCTTGCCTGACACCAGCTCCACCTCCTTCACCGGCACGTTGCGCAGCAGGATCGAGTCGTGGTCGGTGGCCACAAAGTCTTCCGGCGCCACGTTGCCGAAATAGGGGAAGGCCACGGGAACCACAGCATCCGAGCTGTCAATCAGACTGAGTTTGAGGCGGGTCTCACGCCCCTGACCGTCCATCTCCTCCAGGTTCCACTTACCCTCTTCACCCCACCGGAAACCGGCAGTCCCCAAGGGGCATACAACCTGGGCGCTCACCTCGTCGTAGGCGACCGGTTTCCAGTCCGGATTATTGGTTTCTCCCAGGGCGCCGTCGAAGTCCGCCGCACGAAGCAGCCGGTCTGGCACCAAGCGGCCATCACGCTCCACCAGCTTCACCAAAAATGGCAGATCGCTGTAGCGGCGGATATAGTCTTCAAAATAAGGGACCTGGCGATCCAGATGGTATTCCCGTAACACCACATGCCCCAGGGCCAGGGCCAGGGCCGCGTCGGTGCCCTGCTTGGGATGCAGCCAAAGATCGGCAAACTTGGAAGCCTCGCTGTAATCGGGCGTGATCACCACACTCTTGGTGCCCTTGTAGCGGACTTCCGTGTAGAAGTGCGCATCGGGGGAGCGGGTCTGGGGAATGTTGGAACCCCACACCAGCAAAAAGCCGGAGTTGTACCAGTCGGCACTTTCGGGCACGTCGGTCTGCTCGCCCCAGGTCTGGGGTGACGAGGGCGGCAGGTCACAGTACCAGTCGTA
>CAZEWG010000089.1:0-3290 GCA_964514485.1 uncultured Pseudomonadales bacterium | reverse complement strand
CCGGAGTAGAGATACCAGCTATAGCTGGCGCCACGGGGACAGCCACGGGGCTCATGGTTGGGCAGGTCCGGGCGGGTACGGGGGTAGTCGGTCTGCTGGGTTTCCCAGGTGACGATCCCGCCCTTTACATAAATCTTCCAGGAGCAGGAGCCGGTACAGTTCACCCCATGGGTGGAGCGGACAATCTTGTCAGCGGCCCAGCGCTTTCGGTAAGCATCCTCCCAGGCCCGGGGTTCGTCGGTGGTGATTCCGTGTCCTTCGGAAAACGTATCCCGGCGACGGCGGAAGTATGTCAGGCGATCGAGAAAGTGGCTCATGACATTCCTTTCCTTGGCGGTTCCCTCCATAGAACCTATTGATGGCCCGGGCAGAATTCAAACGTTTTATCACGTCGAAGACGGCCCCCATGACCGCACGACGGCCTGGTTCTTTACACTAAAGGGAGGGTTGCTCTTTGCCATGGGAAATGCAGGAGAATAGCCATGGACAACACGCCGTTGCTGCTTTTCACGTTCTTTACCCTGCTCTGTACAGCGTACGCTCACCTCCAGTTGCCTCAACATAGCACCACACCTCGACAGGTTTGGCTGTCACGCCTGCTCTTGGTCCTGATCGGGCTTGGCTTTGGCTGGGCCATGCTGCGCTTCTATGGTCGGCCCCAGGTGGTGGGCGGCCAGATGGAGAACCTTCCCCGCTCCCTGATTTTTCTCAGTGCTTTTGGCTTGGTCCATGTTCCGGCAGCAGCCATTCTGTTCCTGAAAAGCCTCCGGAACCGCTCTCGTCCCTGATCTTCAAAGTGCTTCAGACCGGTCTCTTCTCGGGCGGCCGCCATGTCCGTCTATGACGGTTTTCCATGACGCCTGCGTCATTTACGCCAATCCATAGCTGCCAAATTCCTAATACCATTGAAAAAAATAAAAAACCCTTGGCTATACTCATCTCTAGAACCCTAAAAACGAGGTATTTACTCTTTTCGATGGGACTGCCCACCCACTGCGTCCTATCCGCTTCAATCACAATAATAACCGCGGCCAAAATGCTGCATCGATCATCTCAACAAAGGAGTAGTACTGTTGATGATTCGCTCTGCCCAAAAAACACTAAAAACCGTTCTTGCCACCACCACCCTAGCCTGTTCCACCGCCAGTTTTGCCAGCATGGGCAATATCGGCACCACCTATGGAATCATGCCCCTTGATGTGGCTTCCGCCCAGGGTCTTTCGTTGTTCAACTCGCAAGTCTCCGCAACCTATTACAACCCCGCAGCCCTTACCAAAGACCCTCGAGGTGAGCTGGCCACGGGGATCCTACACGCAGAGCACGAACTGAAAGCGGCCAGCAAAGGTGGGCCGGCAGCTCCCGTTCGAAAAGGGGATGTCTTGCAAAACACTCCCAGCCAGCATGTTCTGGTTGGCATGAAAACCAATGTGGGGTCCCTGACCACATTGGGCATTCCTGTTTATCTGGGCTTTATCGCCGGCGTGGAAAAGTACGGTAAGGAAATGCTCGCCTTCGAATCCGAAACCAGTCCCGAAGGGCAGTTTCTGGAGTACGGCCGCCAGCCGCTGTTCCTGAACCTGGGCGGGGCGGCGCAAGTCTGGCGCGGAGTTTCGGCAGGTTATGCGGCCCGGATCACCCTGCACGCAGACGCTTCACTGCAGGCCCGTTCCGACCTGGCCGGCAATACCAAATACGAAAGCCTGTCGGTCAACGCCAAGCCATCCATCCGTTCCATTTTTGGCGTCACTATGGATCTGGACGAAACCCTCTGCCCGGAAAGCAATTGCTGGTTCAGTGGCGTTGAAGCCGCGCTGGCCTACCGCACCAGCTCCAACACCCAGACTTCCGTCAGCGCCAATATGGTGATTCCCGGCACCATTCCAGAACCTGGCCTTAGCGTGAACGTCATGACCCTGGACGCCTACCAGCCGGAAATTCTGTCCGTGGGCCTGCAGTACAGCCGGGAAAAATACCGGGTGGCCCTGACCCTGGAACAACAGAACTGGTCTGAGTTGTCCCGGGAGTTTAAGAAGGACACCCTGAAAGATCAGGCCAACATCAAGTTTGATGACATTCTGATCACCCGGATCGGCGCCCAGTACTTCCTGAACGAAAGCCTGAGCCTGATTGGTGGCATCAGCTTCGAAAAATCCCCCCTGAAAAGCGACACCAGTCTGGACGTCAACTACTTCGACAATGATCGGGTCGTGGTGGGCTTGGGCCTGAGCACAACCTTCAACCACACCGGCATCATGGCTTATCCCGTCCAGCTGGATCTTGGCTACCAGCGCCATATGCTGAAAAAGCGGAGCTTTGACCTGGCCCATGGCCGGCACAACGGCGGCGATGTGTACGAAACCGTCTCCGCGGAAGGCAGTGTGGATGTGCTGTCAGCCTCTCTGACGCTGAAGTTCTAGGGAGGACAGCCCAATGAGAAAATTCAGTTTCGTTCCGCTCCTGCTAGCGGCGCTGCTAGGTGCCTGTAGCGGGAGCGATCAGCAAACGGTTCAATTCACCAACACCCGCGGCCCCGAGCTGATCTATTCCTACCCCTACCTGGCACAGCAGGAAGTCCCGACCCGTGCCCCCCTCGTGCTGCGATTCTCCGAGTCTCTCACCAACGAAGACGGGGAGCTCAGCAAGAGCATTCGGGTACTTGATGAAAACGGACAAGCCATCAAGGCAACAGTCAGCACTGCCGATGAAGGTCGCAGCCTGGTTCTGACGCCGGCCTCGGCACTGGCTCCCAAGACCCGCTATACCCTTGAAGCCCAAGGGTTGAGGACGGCATCCGGCGCCATCCGCCTGCCGGGTGAGTTTACCTTCACCACGCGGGCCGCGACGGAAGGCCCCGCCAGCCAAGTGTCCCTGTCCGACGAGTTCAGGGTAATGAGGATGATTCCAGATGGCACCACCCTGCCCATCATGGATTTCTCCACCTTGCGGCTGCAGCTTAGCCAGCCGGTGGATCACACATCCCTCACCTACGGCGAGACGCTGTGGCTTGAAACGGCCCAAGGCGACATCATTCCTGCAAGCGTGATCGCTCAGGGCCACTATCTTTCCATTGATCCGGTGGAAGACCTCAAGGCGGGCAACCAATACAAGCTGGTCCTGGCCGAGGGGCTGACCAGCTCGCTTGGCAAGCCGCTGGTTGCCGGCGAGTTCGCTGAGTTCACCTTTACCCCGAAAGACTCCCACCCTCGGGAAGTCATGGTACAAAAAGCGGGTGACTCCGAAGGCAGCATTCGCTCCATTTTGACGGGCGAGCTGATCAACGCCGTGCCGGT
>CAZEWG010000088.1:5017-7396 GCA_964514485.1 uncultured Pseudomonadales bacterium | reverse complement strand
TGCTTCGAATCATGCCAGTGAATCTTCCGCACATCCAGACTCATAACCCGGTGGTCGCTCACGAAAAAATAGCCAGGTAGACCTTTTAGTAAGATCCGCAAAGAAGAAGGTGTGGGTGTAGACAGCTATCCGCAGTGCCGCGAGATAGTAAAGAGGGGGTACGACAAGACAGGAATTTATCAGCGGCCTCAAGCCAGGCTGTCAGAAGCCTGGCTTGAGGCGCTTGGAGGATTAGTTAGCGAAACTCTGGTCAATTTGGAAGATCGCAGTGGTACCGCTCACCTCATTGCCCACCATCAAAAGCGGCTCACCGGTCGGCGAGTCTGTGGCAGGTATAAAGACGATTCCTTCCGGCCCCAGATCTCCAAAGTCTTGCCCTGCCGTTGCCCAATTAGCCTCAACGGCCTCCGGGTCATCAGCCCAGTTGTCACGGGTGTTCAGGTAATCCATGAACTTCGGAGCCTGGGGGTTGGTCACGTCGTACACCATCACACCACCCATGCGCTCAAGGCCGATAAAGGCAAAGACCTTATCACCCAACCGTCCCAGCGTGACAGCCTCCGGCTCCGGCCCTTTGGCATCACTGCGGCTATCGAGTGTACCGGCTTCGTCATGACCGCTGTTGAAATACAGGGCACAGTCGATGGCACGGCTCGTTCCCAACTTACATTCAGCACTTTCTGCCAAGAACCGTTCGAACGCATCCCCGGAATCCCAGACCAGGGTGCCGTCTTCGTCAAAGATGGAGAACGAGCGCGCACCGTAGGCATACAGAGCGTCATACATCAAACGGCTGTTGGGATCGCTGGCCGTCAAAGTCGGGTCTTCAGCGCCCGTGTCCTTATGGAACAATTTGGGGCTACCGTCGGCGTTGGTCTTGTAGCCCATGGTCCAGGTCACGTTCAGCCGCCCCAGGGACTCAAGGTCGGCCCGACAGTTGCCAGGAGAGGTGGCCGTGGCGCCACAGTAATCAAAGACCGTGGGATCGAGTAAGGCACCCGCCGCGAGTTGGCGTAACTGCAGCGGCATATCATCGCCTGCGCGACGCTCAAATCCGCTGGTGTGGAACAAGTGCTTCACCCGGAACTCTTCCACAAAGCCCTGGCTGGCGTCTCCATCCCAGTAGGCCTGCGTATCTTCACCCCAGGCGCGGGCATCGCCCTCGTTTACCGTGACCAGGTAAGTCTTGCCTGCCACAGTGTAAGCAGCAATCGCATCGGGCTGGTACATCCCCATGACGCCCGGCCACTTGCGAATATTGACGTAGGCAGCACCGTCCACGCCGTCTTCATCGCTCACGTCCAGGGCATTACCCGGCTGGCCATGATCCTTGTACCCCAAAGGCAGGATCGCGGTAATGGTGGCGCTTTCCACATCCAGACGGGCCAAGGCATTATTCTCCTGTAGCGTTACCCAGGCGGTACGACTGTCTTCGGCAACGGCGATGTACTCAGGCTCCAAATCCCGCGCGGCACTGGCCCGGTTGGCCGGATCGGCATAATCGGCGCTGTTGTCAGCCGGGCCATAGATTCGCACCCCCTGGGCCCGCAACTCGTCTTCCTTGCCGTTGAACGCCCTGAAGTCAGCGGTGCGCACTGCATCCGCCTCGCCAGCGCGCAGCTTGGCAACATCCACCACACTGACCGACCCTTCCGGATCAATACTGTAATCATCATTTGGCTCACCCTCATTGGCGAGCAGCAGGTACTTGCCGTCTGGGGTGAAGGTCACCATATCCGGCTGCGCACCGACCTGGGCAGAACCGAGGCGAGTGAGATCAGCGGCGTTGTAGAGCGCCACAAATCCCGGGCTGGTTTTAGGGCTGGATTCAATGGCCACAGCCACCAGTCCGTCCAGAACCGACACACTATTAACCACCGCATTAGGCGCAATATCCGTTACGCCGAGCTCATCAATTTTTTTCGGCTCAGCCGGATTGCTCAGATCGAGCACATCCAGCTTCCCGGCTTGCGCGTTCACCACAAAGCCACGCTGGCTGTCCCGATCATAGGCCGTGATCTCGGCGGCTGATTGACCGAAAACTCCCGCCGAATAGCGGCCGACAAAGCTCAGGGAAACAGACTCGGGAGTTTGAGGCTTAACCACGGGGGCTAAAGAATCATCCGGAGCATTTTTGGAATCGCTACTGCTGCATCCGGCGACGGAAACCAACAGCATGGCAGACAACAAGGTGGCATTAATTCGCATGGCATTTCCTTATTGGTTGAAATAAGTCTGCCGCGATTGTTACCGCCCAGCATGTCAACCAGGTGACGCTGGTATGACAAAAAGATGTCAGATAGCACCGTCTGGCTCTGCCCTATCCATTACTCGGCGATTGCGCCCCACCAACAGGATTGCAGCTTGTCCTGCTCTCCC
>CAZEWG010000088.1:0-4917 GCA_964514485.1 uncultured Pseudomonadales bacterium | reverse complement strand
CCCACGAAACTCGGCCACCACCCCGCAGGACACCAAGCGCGTCGTCTCCCCCACCGGACAATCGCCACCCATGCTGAAATAGTACAGGCCCTCGGCCGGGGAATAGTCGGGCGCTCCCAGAATGCTCTCCAGGTCAGCCTTGGACATGCCGATTCGGATACGGGTCACCGATTCCGGCAGGAGCTGCGACGGCCCCTCGATGCGGCATCCTGCTGCTGGGAAGTCGGTTCGATGCGCAGGTGAATGGGCTCGCTGCGAAGGAGCCTGAGTACTGTGGGAGGAAAACTGAGCAGGATGAGAAGGAACAGGACAGGGCAAGTTTTGCTGATCAAAATTCTGACACGCCGTTTGTCTCACCGCCCGCATCCGGCTACGCACAGCTGCCGCATGAGTCTGATCGCCACGGGCACGATAGGCAGCTTCCTGCCTGGCAAGGCAAGCTAACAGTTCAAGCTGTGCCAGATCTGGCCGGGTTTCCGACCAGGGCGCCGCATGTGTAGCAGCCCCCTGAGTAGCCTGACCCGTATTCGCGGCTGGGGCACTACAGACCGGTATCTGGGTTTCCAACGTATCAGCCCCAACGGCATTTGCCAGACAAGACATCAGCAACGTGCTAACAAAGAGCAGTGTGCGCATAAACATCCTTAATTACAGACGCCGGAGCATCTTATCCCCCTGGCAGCCCAAGCGCAGGCAGATCACCCCAAACGGTTATCAGTAAAATTCACGAGCAGTGTATAGCACTTTATGAGCCAGTGCCCTGAGCCGGATTGATGTGTCATGTTTGCTTACGGCACCTTCTGAAGGCGCAGCTGCCAACCGCTTACACTGCCCTCAACCGAGGTGGCAACCCGCCTGCGATTACAACCCAACAACTTTATGACACACTACCTATCCTGACAGCATGGCGCCAAAGCCATCTGAAGCCAGCGCTTTTTAAAAGGTACTGCTGAACATGCCCCCCACTCACAGCCCTCCTTATTTGGAGAACTGCAGCATCCTGCTTCTGGCCGGCGGTCGCGGCCAACGCATGGGCGGCCAGGATAAAGGTTGGGTCCGCTGGGGCGATCATGCCTTGATTGAACACGTGCAGCGCGTGGCCCGCCCCCTGACGGATGACCTGATTATTTCCTGCAACCGTAACCAGGACCGTTATCGCCCCCTGGCGGATCAGCTGGTCTGCGACCCGACCCGGGATTTTCCGGGCCCATTCATCGGCATTCTGGAAGGGCTGCAAGTGGCTCGTCATCCCTATCTGCTGGTGCTGCCCTGTGACGCCCCCAAAGTGGACCGAGAACTCTTGGAGCAACTGTATCAATTGGCTGGTTCCCAGCCGGTGATGGTCCGCCAGGGAGGCTATTGGCAGCCCCTGTTCAGTCTGATCCCCGTCGCTTTACTGCCCGCTTTACAGGAGCAATGGCAAGCCGGGCAGCGCAGCATTCAAAAAGCATTGCGGGACTTAAACCCCATAGCATTGGAATGCCCAACCGACGACCCACGGTTGAGCAACTTCAACGAGCCAGAACTGCTGATCTGAACATTCAGGAAGGACCAGGTATCAGGCAAGACCAATTAAATCTTTATTGCTCAGCCCGATACCTGAAAGCCCCTATCAACGCTTTCGCTACGACATGCGCAGAATAGGTTTGATAACTTCCCCACTGGCGGAGTCTTTGAGCGCCTGCTCGATCTGGTCAAAGTCGTAGTACTTCACCAGACGATCAAACGGGAAGCGCCCCTGTTGATAGAGATCGACCAGCGCGGGAATTAATTGGCCGGAACGTCCACCACCGCCGAGCACGCCGATAACCCGCTTGCCCCACAAAGTCGTGAGATGGTCCAGCGTAAAAGTGGCACCTGCGGGCGCGCCGCCCACCAAAACCAAGGTGCCGAGCATTCCCACGGTTTCTGCCAAGGTTTCAATAACCGCAATGACACCGGTGCAATCGAAGGCGAAGTCGACCGTGGAGCCGGTGATTTTTCTCACCTCTTCCACCAGGTTGCTATTGCGGGAGTTGATGGTGTCAGTCGCACCAAATTCGCGAGCCAAAGCCAAGCGACTGTCGTGTACATCAGCGGCGATAATTCTGGTCACACCGGAGTTGCGCGCCGCCATGATAGCAGCCAAGCCAACGGCCCCTACCCCAGTGACAAGAATCGAGTCCCCCAGCCTGGGTCGTGCTTCATTGAGCACCGCGCCGGCCCCCGTGGCCAGGCCACAGGCCAGCGGGCCAAGCAATTCCAGCGGCACATTATCGGGAACCTTCACCACCGCATCGGCAGAGACGATGGAATGTGTGGCAAACGAGGATTGACCAAAGAAGTGGCCGTTGATGGGTTTGCCATTACGGGAATAGGCGGATGTACCCTTGAGTTCACCCTTAAAGCGCCGCCCGGATACCAAGGCATCACCAGTCTGCAAACAATAGCGCGGATGCCCATCCAGACAATTACGACACTCCCCGCATGAGGGCCAGCCAATAATGACCTTATCTCCGGGTGCCAGGGTGGTGACACCGGGGCCTACGGCTTCAACAACGCCCGAGCCTTCATGGCCGAGCACGCTCGGAAATGGCATTGGCATATCGCCTGCCCGCGTAATGGCATCAGTATGGCAAACTCCGCTAGCCACGATGCGTATCAGCGCCTCGTCACGTCCTGGTTCTGCAAGCTCGAGTTCCTCCACCTTAAATGGAGCATCTTTTTCTTCAACGACCAGTGCACGAATCTTCATCGGTTGCCTCCGTTTGGGTAGGAAGGCTCCACGCAGGAAGCTGGAGCCATAGAAGCACCGTACTCTCCGGCGTTGCTTCGGGTCAAGGTCAAACCCTGAGCGCTTTGACCTGGAAGGAAGGGAGCTCATGCCGACTACAGCCGGGACGAATTTGAATGGTGGACGAGCACCAAACGCACAATCTCCCATTGCCACCACCCCGAACTCCTGAGCCCAACGATGACGCACACCAGGGGGTTCCCTGAAAGTTCTTTGGGCATCTGGCACAATCACGCACCCGAATATCGGGATTCAAGAAATTGAATGTATTTTCGCGTCCAATCCGCGCAAGTTTGCTGTTTTTCTGGAGGTATAAGAAAATTGCGTGAGCGTTTTTGGGAGCATTTTTCCCTGGGAGAGTTGAACAAAAAAGAGTGGGAAGCCTTGTGTGACGGTTGCGGCCAGTGCTGCTTGTTGCGCCAGGAAGAGTCAGATACGGTCACAGTCTATGGCATCGCCTGTGAGCTGCTGGATATCGAGGAAGCCCGCTGCATGGACTATCCGAAACGTCTGAAAAAAGTCCCCGACTGCCACCGGTTAACACCGGAAAACGTGCCCAAGTACGACTGGTTGCCAACAACCTGCTCCTACCGGCTTATTCATCAGGGCAAACCCCTGCCCTCATGGCACCCGCTGCTGGTCGGCGACCGAAGCAAAATGCGTAAAAAAGGGATCACCGTGAGCCACTATGCACTACCCAGCCGGAAGGTGCCCCGGCGCCGTATGGACCGGCATATTATCGAGCGCCGAAAGGTGGGGCAGAATCAGCGTCAGCGGGCTTGAGGCTAAGCGGCCGGGTCGATCGGCCTAGCGCTGTCGATCCGCCGCTTTCTCCACGCAGTCAAAAGGACTGCATCTCTTTAAACATTCAAATGATGAGCTGAGCCTTGTATCCGTGAGTGCCGGTTAGGCGCGGCCTTGCCTATAAAGCCGGAAAGCTATGTAAAGTGCAAAGCCCCCAAAGGCAAAATGAACCAGCGAGCCCCCTATAAAGCCCGCTGACGGATCTTGTGAGTCTTAGTCCTCGGAACTCTCTTGCTGTTCTGCCTTAAGGGGCGCATAAATACAAGAAACCCCGCCTTTAGTCAGCGCAATACTGAAGCGATGATCACAATTGACCGCAGCAAAAATAACGGGAAGCTGCTCATTGCCGAAAGAGCTGGGAAGAAAAACAACCTTTTGCCCCGGTTTGCAGGAGGCAGCGGTAACGTCTTTTTGCCAGCCCCTTACTTCACATAGGTTTTCTTGGTCAATTGAAACACTTTGCTGATTGCAGCCAGACAACGCCGCAACGGCGGCCCCTAAAACAAGTACTTTTTTAATCATTGAGTCCTCAATTAATCCAGCTCTGATTCCTGATTCAGCTACCGATCAGGTTGGGTGATGTTTTAACGTTGCAATCAAAAGGTACAAGATCACAAAGCGCGCTGCACCTTCCGCATCGCCTCCCCCTTATACCGCACAACGCTTGGGAACGCACCCAACAGCAGACCCTGCTCTCGTGACCCGCTCGCAGATCCGCTCCTTCTTGCAGATAATTCTCCCTTCCTGTAAAAAAGCGGCATGAGCCAACCACCTATCGCAACGCCTTATCGAGCCCTCGCTTCACCCTGCCAATGGACGCTCGAAGAAAAGCGCAGCCTGTTCCACACTTATCTGTTCCCCGTTCAGACCCGTGAGCAAGCCATGGCGCACGTCGAGCAATTGCGCACCGCGCAGCCTGGTGCATCGCACTATTGCTGGGCCTACCTGCTCGGGCCGGCTGATCAACCCCGCAGCCAGGCGTTTAATGATGACGGCGAACCCTCGGGCACAGCCGGCAAGCCCATGCTCCACGTTCTGACCCAACGGGGCGCCGGTGATTGCCTGGCGGTGACTGTGCGGATATTTGGCGGCATCAAACTCGGTGCCGGTGGGCTGGTTCGAGCCTATGGCAGTGCGGTTTCCCAGGCGCTGGATCGTGCCGAATGGCGGGACATCACCCCCACCAGTGAAGTGACGATCCGTATCCCCTTTGCCGATGAAGAGCGAGTAAGACAATGCCTGCAACCGTTGGAGGCTATTGTTTTAAACGTGACCTACGATCAAGAGGTACACCTGAACGTCGCCGTACCCAGCGGCTCGTTAAGCGCCCTGAAAGAACG
>CAZEWG010000087.1:0-7441 GCA_964514485.1 uncultured Pseudomonadales bacterium | reverse complement strand
TTATCGCCAATACCATGGCATACATAGCCTCTTTTACCTCTTAACCCTTAACGGCGGGCGGCAGGCAGAGGGTGGAGCAGACAGCTCGGTGTTTTAGCGGCTTTCGCCGCCCCCTCACCCTAACCCTCTCCCGCAAGGGGAGAGGGAATTACATAGCCGGGTCTGGATGTTCCCAGTTAGGTGGGTCACGGATTTAATCCCTTTACCATCCAGGTAAAGGGCGGGCTAGCGCACTAACCTCCCTTGCAATCAATCCCGGCAGCAGCTCTCGAGTCTATTTCTTGCGAAAACCACAGCCACAAAAAAACCGCCCGAACAGGCTGTTTTGACACAGCCTGCGAAGGCGGTTTTTCTTTAGCAGGGACGAAGCTTAGAACTTACGTCCCTTGTTCGCTGCAATGCGCATACGCAGGGCGTTCAGCTTGATAAAGCCTGCCGCATCCTTCTGGTCATAGGCTCCAGCATCGTCCTCAAAGGTGGCGATGTTGGCGTCGAACAGGCTGTCGTCAGACTTACGGCCGACTACGGTCACGTTGCCCTTGTAGAGTTTCAGACGCACCACGCCGTTCACCTCTTCCTGGGAGGCGTCGATCATGGTCTGCAGCATCTTGCGCTCGGGGCTCCACCAGTAGCCGTTGTACACCAGGCTGGCGTAGCGGGGCATCAACTCATCCTTCAGGTGGGCCACTTCGCGGTCCAGGCAGAGGGATTCAATGGCGCGGTGGGCGCGCAGCATGATGGTGCCGCCAGGGGTTTCGTAGCAACCACGGGACTTCATGCCCACGTAGCGGTTCTCGACGATGTCGAGACGACCAATGCCGTTCTCGCCGCCGACCTTGTTCAGGGTGGCCAGTACGGTAGCGGGGCTCATTTCCACACCGTCAATGGCAACGATGTCGCCCTTGCGATAGGTCAGCTCGATATAGGTGGGTTTATCGGGCGCCGCTTCCGGTGAGACGGTCCAGCGCCACATATCTTCTTCCGGCTCCGCCCAGGGATCTTCCAGCACCATGCCCTCGTAAGAGATGTGCAGCAGGTTGGCGTCCATGGAGTACGGGGACTTGCCCTTTTTCATCTCGACGGGGATGTTGTGCTTCTCGCAGTAGGCCAGCAGCGTCTCGCGGGAGGTCAGATCCCACTCCCGCCAGGGGGCGATGACCTGAATACCGGGCTTCAGTGCATAGGCGCCCAGTTCGAAACGAACCTGGTCGTTACCCTTACCAGTGGCACCATGGGAAATGGCATCAGCGCCGGTTTCATTGGCGATTTCCACCAGACGCTTGGCAATCAGCGGCCGTGCGATAGACGTGCCCAACAGGTACTCACCTTCGTAGATGGTGTTGGCACGGAACATGGGAAACACGAAATCCCGGGCGAACTCTTCGCGCAGATCGTCAATGTAGATTTCCTTCACGCCCAAGGCCTCGGCCTTGGCACGAGCCGGCTCCACTTCCTCGCCCTGCCCGATATCCGCGGTAAAGGTCACTACCTCACACTGGTAGGTTTCCTGCAACCACCTGACAATTACGGAAGTGTCCAAACCCCCGGAATAAGCCAAAACAACCTTTTTGATACTCGACATGCCGATGCTCCGATAACGTGGCCTGTTGCAAAAGTGGCCTATTCTAACGCTACCGGCTAGCGACTGTTAAGGAGCCTCTGGATAAATCCTTATGTTCCGCCGCCCCTTCCTCAAAAAGAAGGGCCGGCCTGAGCCTGAAATTGAGCCGGCGCGGGCTCTCTGCGCTCCAGTTTGACGGTGGCGCGACGGTTACGGGCACGGTTCGCGGCGGTCTTGTTATCCGCCACCGGATAACGGTCGCCATGATAGCGCACGGTAATCATTTCCTCGTTGATCCCGGCTTCGATCAGATACTTGGCCACGGCTTCGGCACGCTGCTTGGAGAGCTCACGGTTGGTAATACGATGGCCATAGCTATCACTGTGCCCGTCAATGACCACGCCGGTAACAGAGGGGTCGGCGCCGACATAAAGCACCACCAGGTCCAGCCGCTTGCGAGCGGCCTCGGATAACCAGGCATCACTACTCTCAAAAGTGAGAACGGAACGCTCCACCTGATTGAAGTTGGCGGGCAAAAGCCCCGCCATACAGTTCAGATATTCCCGATAAACCTGGCCAAAATTAACCGGCGACAGCTGCACCTTTAAGGTCTGATCTTGATAACGGGCCTGTCGGGTGATGGTGGGAGCCATTCCTTTCAGCAGGCTGTCCATCATGATGGATGCCCGTCGGGTCTCCACCGAGACCGCTTGCGGGGTTTCACGGGACGCAACATAGCCCAGGTCATGCACCGGCACGCCTGGCCGCCAGCTAGGGGCCTCGATCACCAGGGCGGCCTGGCCGGCCCGTAACAGCGGGCGCGGTGAATCCAGATAAAATGTCAGGGACTCCCCGGCTTGGTGGTAGAATACGGCCCGCCCAAAGCCCGGGATATCATGGGTGATACTGCATTCAAAAATGGAGCCGGATAGATACCAGTGGCTGTTCTCGATTCCAACCCCATAGCTGACGGCCTTCGCCATGGGCGAACAGGCGAGGCTCAAGCTTAACGCGAGTGAGAAACGCAACCGGTTCATGCTGACTCTGTACCTATGTGACGTTATAAGACAAAAGAAAATGCGCCTGATCCTTCAGCCTATTGGAAGATATCGGCTGCTCTTTCTATTTCTTTAGCATTTTCTTTCGCCGGATCTATCGGCAAAATCTGATATACTCCGCCCGTTGTTACCGGGGCTCCCTTTGGTCCCCCTCTGCAATCCGCGCCCTTATCCGTTAGCAATTAAGGCAAGACATCCATGACCGAGCTTCGCATCACCCGCCCTGATGATTGGCATGTTCACCTGCGCGATGGCCTGGTACTGGCCGATACCGTACCCGCCACCGCCCGTTACTTTGGCCGAGCCATTGTGATGCCTAACCTGGTGCCCCCGGTCATGACCACGGAACAAGCCCTGGCCTATAAAGAGCGTATCCTTGAGCACATCCCCGCGGGCAGCTCCTTTAATCCCCTGATGGTGCTGTATCTCACCGATCGCACCGAACCCGCTGAAATCGAACGGGCAAAAGCCAGTGGCCAGGTCGTGGCTTGCAAGCTCTATCCGGCGGGCGCCACCACCAACTCCGACTCGGGCGTGACCCAGCTGGAAAATATCTATCCCGTGCTGGAGAAAATGGCTGAAGTAGGCCTTCCCCTACTGGTCCATGGCGAAGTCACCCATAGCGATGTTGATATCTTCGATCGGGAAAAAGCCTTTATCGACCAGAAGCTGCTGCCTCTGACCGAGCGCTTCCCGACCTTGCGCCTGGTGCTAGAGCACATTACCACGGCGGAAGCCGCCCAGTTTGTGCTGTCCGCCAATGACAACGTGGGCGCCACCATCACCGTGCAGCACCTGATGTATAACCGCAACCATATGCTGGTTGGCGGCATCCGCCCCCATTTTTTCTGCTTGCCGATCCTCAAGCGCAATATTCACCAGCAGGCTCTTCAGGAAGTCGCCATTAGCGGCAACCCGAAGTTCTTCCTGGGCACGGATTCCGCTCCCCACGCCCGAAGCGCCAAAGAGTCGGCCTGTGGTTGCGCGGGCTGCTATACCGCACCGGCCGCGCTGGAGCTGTATGCTGAAGTATTCGAGGAGCTGGGCGCACTGGACAAACTGGAAGGGTTCGCCAGCCACTTCGGCGCGGATTTTTATAAGTTGCCACGCAACACCGACACCGTGACACTCGTTAAAGAAGATTGGGAGCTTCCCGAAGAATACGCCTTTGGCGATACCCGAATTGTACCTCTACGTGCCGGCAGCACGGTCCGTTGGCGCGTAATCTGAACCCATTGAACAAGGACCCTTTGCGTGAAGGACGCTGAAGAATTCGTCGAAAAATCCCCTCTCGCCCGCCGCTTCCGTGGGTTTCTCCCGGTCGTGGTGGATGTGGAAACAGCCGGGTTTAACCCCAAAACCGATGCGCTGCTGGAAATAGCGGCGGTGATTATCGACATGGATGAGAACGGCTACGTCTACCCCAAGACCAGCATCTCCTGCCATGTGGAGCCGTTTCCGGGCGCCAACCTGGAGCCAGCCGCCCTGGAGTTCAATGGAATCGACCCGGACAACCCGCTGCGGGGCGCCATCCAGGAACATGAGGCGCTGGCCGAGGTGTTTCGTCCGGTGCGTCAACAAATCCGGGAGCACGGCTGCAACCGGGCGATCCTGGTGGGGCACAATGCCACGTTTGACCATGCGTTCTTGTTCGCGGCAGCAGAGCGGGCCAATATCAAACGTAACCCGTTCCACCCATTTTCCACTTTCGATACAGCAACCCTGGCCGGACTCGCCTATGGGCATACAGTGCTTGCCAAAGCCTGTCAATTAGCCGGTATTGAGTTCAGTAGCCGGGAGGCTCACTCCGCGCTGTACGACACCAAAAAAACCGCCGAACTCTTCTGCAATATTGTCAATCGCTGGAAAGACCTGGGCGGCTGGCTTGAGCCACAACTGGATGATTCGCTGTAACGGGCTTTTGAGTCTGCTTTGGATCTCGGGGAATGGGTTAGCCAGCCCTGAAGGCTGCCCTCTTGTCCAATTACACGCGGCCGACCTTCTCCATCAGAAACTGCGCCAGTCCTGATGGAGAAGACTCCACCCCCTTCTCACCGGTCTTCCACCCAGCGGGGCAAGCCTGGCCATAGCGCTCGTGGTACTGGATCGCATCGAACAGTCGCAACAGCTCATCCACATTACGCCCCAGGGGCATATCATTGATGAGCTGCGAGCGCACAATACCGTGCTTATCAATGAGAAATGCCCCTCGAAATGCCACCCCGCTAGGCGACTCGACATCATAGGCCCGGGCTACATCATGATTGAGGTCGGCGGCCAACGTGAACCTGATCGGCCCAATCCCGCCATCTTCCGGCGACGTTCGGCGCCAGGCATGATGGGCATAATGGGAGTCGATGGAAATCCCGATCACTTCAATGTCCCGATGAATAAAGCTATCCATCCGATGATCCAAGGCCAGCAGCTCGGATGGACAGACCGTGGTGAAATCCAATGGGTAGAAAAACAATAAGCAATATTTTCCGATAGTGGCCTGCGACAGGGTGAACTGCTGAACAATCTCACCGGTGGCCAGCACTGCCGGCACCGTGAAATCAGGGGCTTTCATTCCGACCAAGACTGTCATCGTAATCCCTCAATGCCTTCCTGGTGGCTCCCACCAGGCCAGACGACGTAGCTCTGCAAAAGCTCTTCTACTTCTTTATACAGTTGTTGGCCCGCACAACATTGCACAGCGGTAACTTTTGTCGAGGCAGACGTGACAGCTCTCCTAAAGGCTCAAACCTGTTCGCTGTCACCACCCTCTGTCCAAGGCGCTGCCCGTTAGTGAACAGAAATGGAAGAGATGACACAAAATCTCTTTTGACAATCATTATCATTTAGATTAACTTTTGCCCTGTAGCTTTTTTACCCTTTCACCACCGGAGATTTGATGATGCTGGTCTGTATCTGTAACGGTGTATCCGACAGCCAAATCAAACAAACCCTGCAAAATGGCGCATCCAGCTTTGAAGAAGTTCATGCCCGTCTCGGTGTTGGCGGCTGCTGTGGCGAGTGCGAGTGCTATGCCCGCAGTTTGGTGGAAGAGAGCCTGAACGAATTCGCACAAGCGAACATGCTGGCTCGTAACGCTGCCTGACCTGTTTTTCATAGTTTGTCTCCTGGCACTCCGGATCATGCGCCAGGAGACCTAGTCCACGCTTTCCCGTTTCCGCTGGCGGGAGAAGCACCTGCCTGTTTGATTCTATTGGCCTCCTCCCGCACAATAGGTACACAACGACCTATCCCTGTCACAGCTAATAGAGATCAAAAAAATGAAAGGCGACCCGACGGTTATCGAACACCTTAATCGCTGCCTGGGCAACGAGCTTGTCGCGATCAACCAGTATTTCCTGCATGCCCGCATGTATAAAAACTGGGGACTCAAGGAGCTGGCGGACCACGAGTATGAAGAGTCCATCGATGAAATGAAGCATGCCGATGCGCTGATCGAGCGGATTCTGTTTCTGGATGGCATCCCTAACCTTCAGAAACTGGGCAAGCTGCTCATTGGGGAAAACACTGAAGAAATGCTTCGCTGTGACCTGAAGCTGGAAGTGGAAATCGCCCTGCCCGACCTGAAAGCCGGCATTGCCTACTGCGAGTCCGTAGCCGACTACGTCAGCCGCGATCTGCTCAAGAGCATTCTCGAATCCGAGGAAGAACACATCGACTGGCTCGAGACTCAACTGAGCCTGATTGAAACCGTCGGCCTTCAGAACTATCTGCAGTCCAAAATGGGCAGCTGATTCCGAGGATAGACAAGCGCCAACCCGGCGCTTGTCATCTGTTACTTGAGCGCTGGATCACCGGGTTACCAGTGAATTCCTTTCATCAGCGCCATCAGCATCATTTTTTCGCTATCTCCACCCTTGTCCCGACTCGCTGCACTTTCTGCCTTTTCGTCATCCTCCGGAAACATCCGATATCCGGCGTTCAACACCATTTCCACCAGTCGCGGAGCCACGGCCTGGGCAGCCTGCGCAAACACTCCCAAGGGCGGCGCGATACGGCGCGGCCGGTGAATGATGGCCTGCACGACCTTGGCAGCGGCCTGATCGGCGGTCAGGGCGGGGAAATTATCGTAAATCCGCGAAGGCTGAATCATTGGGGTCCGTACCAGCGGCATGTTAATGGTCGTGAAGGTCACCCCCTTGTCGGACCATTCCGCCGCCGCACAGCGGGTAAAAGCATCCAATGCCGCCTTGGAAGCAATATAGCTGGAGAAGCGAGGCACGCTGGTCAGCACCCCTAGCGTGGAAATATTGATGATCTGCCCACGCCCCCGTTCCAGCATGGAAGGCGCAAACCCCAGAATCAGTCGTAGCGCTCCGAAGTAATTCAATTGCATGGTGCGCTCAAAATCATGGAAGCGGTCGAATGACTGGGCCACGGAACGCCGGATGGAGCGGCCGGCATTGTTGACCAGGATATCACAGCGCCCATGCTCTTCCAGCACTTGCCGCACCAGACGATCACAGTCCTCAACCTGAGACAGATCACAAATGTAAGCATGCCCCTGACCGCCCTTCTGACGGATTTCCGACAACGTGGCATCCAGTCCCGCTTGAGTCCGCGCACAGATAATGACAATGGCGCCAGCTTCAGCCAGTTTTATCGCAGTGGCCCTGCCAATCCCGGAACTGGCGCCGGTCACCACGCAGACCTTGCCTTTCACCCGCGCCCGTAAAATCTGATCCTGATTCAGCTCCGGATCAAGGCGTCGCTCCCAGTAATCCCAGATTACCGGTGCATAATCTGGCAAGCGGGGCACCTGGATGCGGGTGTCTTTCAGGCAACGCTCCGTCTCCCGGCAATCGAA
>CAZEWG010000086.1:5833-7471 GCA_964514485.1 uncultured Pseudomonadales bacterium | reverse complement strand
TTCGAGGCCGGTTTGTCCGGGCCGCCAGTGATGCCCCGGGCTTTGGGCTGGGACTAGCCATTGTGGATGCCATTGCCACCGGCGTCGGAGCCAGGTTGCAGCTTCAGTCACCGGCAACTGGGCGAGAGGATGGATTCGAGGTTGTGGTCGATTTTCGTCGTACAACTGGCTAGAAAATCATGTTCTTCGGTCATATCTAGCGCCTTATAGATCAAATCGGGAAATGACCAACGCCTTTTCCCGGTTTAAAAAGATTAGGGGCTTAGGTCTATTTACTGCCCAGAAAGAGCCCCTAACCACGGAGCTTAAGCATCGTACTGATGAGCCACCACGTTGTCCTCCTGGGAATCCGACAAAAGGACGAAATAGCCTGACTCAGGATCCCGTGTGAGATTGATCCCGCGCTTTGCACCCGAAATTAATCCATTGAGCTGCTTTTCCACATTCTTGATGGAGAAGTTTCTTCCCGTGTCCTTAATACCATGCCATTTGGGACTGACGAGGGTTGCAATGTCCGTTAGGCTAAAACGCACAATTCCCTTACTTTCCAGAAAAGTGATGAGCCTGGTGAATAGCTGGGGATAGGGATATAACAAAAAGTCCGTTTGACGGTCTAACGCTCGGATCTCTTCCGGTGTCACTTTACCTTCGAGGGAAAACACTTCCAGAGCTTTTGCTTTCGGCTTGGCAATACTTTTCCTCAGATTCTTGGAAAGCTCTTTGTAGTATTCCCGATCCTCACCTTTAAGAGCTTTGCAGTTGATAACCAGTTTCCCAAAATCCTCGCCGGTCAACGGCTTGAGAGAGAGATCCGCTCCCCGCTCAATGAGAAAATCCAGAGTTGGCTTGATCCGTTTTCTGGTACTGAAATCACCGAGGCCAAACTTGCGGTCCAGTGCGTGCATCAGGGCTGTTGCCTGGTTGGCGATATCCCTGAGATTGATGTCTGCACCGTGATCCAGCAACCACTGGCACTGTTCGATATTTGTATAGGCAGCCGCTCTCATCAAGGCGGTAATACCGTTTTGGTTTGATGGCCTGTCTACGTTCTCATCGAAAGCCAATAGCTTTTCCATGACTTCTATGGCCAAGGCGATACGTTTGGGCTGGGTCGTTGATACGATGCAGTCAAAATAGACTGAAACCTTGGATTTCTGGATATTAGGGTCAAACTCTGAAACCTGCGCTGCCGTTGCCCAATGCTCATAGAAGCAGGCCAACCCCGTCAGCGCCCTATCATGAATCATCGGACACTCAAGGGTTAAGGTCTTCAAATCATCCCAGATCGGCGCAAAAGCCTTTAACCTCTGGGGGAGGCTCGCCACCCCATCCAAAGCTATTTCCATCATGCAAAGTGAGGCGAACCAGATGGGAGTGCCGGCCAAATACTCCATATCGTCACTCGTCCGGTTGATATCGCATTTGCGGGAAACATATTCCTGGAAATAATGGCCGTAGGCAGTAGCAAAACGCTTCTTGTCAGCTACAGTCGAGGCACTCCGTATCTTGTAGAAAGTGTCGTTGTATGCCGCCAACAAGATGTCGAAGGAATGTTGATCTGCCTTGGGGTTGGATACAGCGCGTGACGTTGCCATAGGTGTCCTTACTGATGGTGGCGAATAAATGAAAATCTCGAAC
>CAZEWG010000086.1:3242-5733 GCA_964514485.1 uncultured Pseudomonadales bacterium | reverse complement strand
TGAATGTCAGTAAAAGCTCGCTAATCATTTGAGTTTAGACCAGCTTATTAATGACCACTAACAACCAGTGGAAAGCTTGATCCTGCTCAAAAGCCGCCCTTTTTCCCTGAGTTTCCCTGTCATCCGTTACCAGTCATAAACAGACGCTCACCGACTAGCCCAGCATGCTTGGGTGCTCCTGAAGTCACACGACACCCTGCCCCTTTTCCTACGAATCTTTCACGTGCCCTCGCCGCTCAGCTGGTTATAATTTAAGCCGTTTTCGAGTACGGAGGTCCGCCGGTCGGCATCTTCAGGTCTGAGCAACAGGGATTGCACGCGTCAGTCTAAGATCACCATGCGCGCGCCTTCTGCCTGTCCAGCTTTCAACCCTGGAGATCTGCATGAATAAACCCCTCTCCCTTCGCTCGAAGGTTCTGCTCGGGGCATCCCTCGCCCTCTCGGCCATCTTGCTGACCTTTCTGACCCTGTATTACACCGGTGTGGTGGATTTCGGCGCGCCTGAAAATCCGTCCGTGTATCGGGAGGCCAAAGCCGATGCCTTGTTTGAGCTGAAAAACGGGGAGTTGGATCAGGTCAACAGCTTCGTGATTGCCGGGGATTACAGCAATTACCTGAACAACAAGGTAACGGTGTTCGTCAAAACGGCTCAGCCTTTGGCAGCCATTGAGCCGGCAACAGACAGTGCCGCGCCCCAAGGCGAGCAGCAGGACACCCTGGTTTATGTCTTCCCCAACGTGCAGGTTCAGGCGCTACGCCATTACGAGCAGCTGTACCTGTTCGACCATCCCCGCTTCCAGCAAAGCCAGATGGACTACCGTATCACCAGCAGCCTGAAAGGCGTTGAGAAAATCCTGGGCGTTGACCAAGCACCTGCTGGGGTGATTCGGGATGCGGGCGTTTCCGCTACCCGTGAAAACCTGTTGAGTTTCTTCGGCGTGCTGATTCCCATTGCGGTGATCGTAGGTCTAATCCTGTTCCTGACCCGGGGCAACATGAGCTCCAACAAAACCCAGGTCACCATGCCGAAAGACATTGACGGCGATATGGACGACCTGATCGGGATGGAAGACATCAAGCGCGAAGTGCTCCAGCTCGAAGACATGATCGTCAACCGGGAACTCTATGCCAGCTATGGCGTGGACAAATCCTTCAACGTGATGATGAGCGGCCCGGCGGGTACCGGTAAAACCAAGCTGGCCAGCTATCTCGCCAAGCGCCTGGACATCCCCATGATCTACGCCAGTGCCTCCTCCCTGGAGACCGGCTACGTGGGCGGTGGCCCCCGCACCCTAAAGTCTCTTTACAAGCGTGCCAGCCAGTTCGAGCGTGCCATCATCTTCCTGGACGAAGCGGAAACCCTGATGACCAGCCGTAAACGGGAAACGAAGGGCAGCCGCTACGAAGACGACAGCATCACCACCCTGCTGTCCCTGCTGGATGGGGTCGACCGCAAAAAGAGCGCGGATGTGATCTGGATTGTGGCGTCCAACTTTGACGACGCCAAGATGGAAATGGACGAGGCCATGCTGCGTCGCTTCCAGTTGAAGATTAATTTCCGTCTGCCTAACCATGAAGAGCGTCGCGCCATCCTCGCCAAGATGTTGGAAAGCCGCTCCAAGGACAAATGCGCCGCGGACTTGGATCTGGAC
Source organism: uncultured Pseudomonadales bacterium (assembly GCA_964514485.1). GTDB lineage: Bacteria > Pseudomonadota > Gammaproteobacteria > Pseudomonadales > Oleiphilaceae > JAEZAA01. The sequence goes on along the minus strand of CAZEWG010000086.1, from coordinate 4,081 downwards.
CACATCGCCGGCATCACCAGCCGCATGAGCCCGGCTCTGCTGGAAACCTTGGTGGATCGCGCCAGCCTGATCGCCATTCAGGAAAACTCCCAAATCACCCAAAGCATTCTGCTGCAAGCCTTTGAACGGGTTGCGGTGGGCATGACCGACCGGGCCACCACAGGTCCGCTGGAAGAGAAGCGTCGCCTGGTAGCTATCCACGAGGCTGGACACTTCCTGATGCAGGTGCATGACGCCTACCAGAAGAATGGCTGTTCTACCAAGAACCTGCGGGATTACTTGAACGTCATCAAGATCTCCACCGAGTCGGTATCCAAGATGGGTGCCCTGGGATTCGTGCTGACCAAGCATGAGGAAGTGCCCCTCAACACCCTGGCGGAATTCGAAGCGCGTGTGCGTCACCTGTTCGGCGGATCTGCCAACGAAGAACTCTTCTACGGCCGCAGCGGCATGACCAGCGGTGCCCACAACGATTTCGAGCAGGCCACTCGTTTGATGCACCACATGGTCAACGAGATGAGCTTCTATTCCAACTCCAAGGTGAACTACTCCCTGCTGGCCCGCCTGGGCGTGGAGCCCGGTCGCGAGTTGCTGAGCCGGGTGGAGAGCCTGTCGGAGCGACTCTACAGTGAAACCCGCGAGGTGCTCGGCCATTACAAGAAGCTGAGCCAGCAAATCGCCGATGAACTGATGCAGCGTTATGTGTTGCAGCTGGATGAAATTCTGCCGATGGTGGAGCGCTTCCTGGAAGAGGAAACCCTGCCCCTGTACGTGGAAGACCAAGCCGATGCCCAGTTTGGCATCCTGCCCAGCCTTAGTGGCTGTGCGGCCTGCTCCAC
>CAZEWG010000086.1:0-3142 GCA_964514485.1 uncultured Pseudomonadales bacterium | reverse complement strand
TCCCCATGCACATAGGCCAGTTGCATGGCATCCAGCATGCTCCACAGCACCTCCAGCTTGAACTGCAGGATTGCCAGGGCCCGATCCTGCTGTTCACGGCTCTGAAAGTAGTCCAGGGTAACCGCCAGGCCATGGCGGACATCGGTCCGGGCCTCGGCCAGGCGTCGGCGGAAGTAATCGTATCCCTGAGGTTCAATCCAAGGATAATGGTGTGGCCAGTGATCCAACCGGCGCTGATGGATTTGGGGAGCAAAAAGTTCTGTCAGGGAAGCACAGGCCGCTTCCTGCCAGGAGGCGGTCCGGGCAAAGTTCAGGTAGGCATCACAGGCAAAGCGTACGCCGGGTAGCACATGGCGATGGGTTTCCAGTTCCTCCCGCGCCAGCCCCACCGCCTCCCCCAGTCGCAGCCAGGCTTCCAGGCCACCGTCTCCCGTTTCCGAGCCGTCCTGGTCGAGAATGCGCCGCAGCCAGAGCTGGCGCACCTCCCGCACCGGGCAGTTGGCGAGAATGGCCGCGTCTTTGAGAGGAATACGCGTCTGGTAATAGTAACGGTTGGCAACCCAGCCACGAATCTGCGCCGCCGTTGCTCGCCCTTCGTTGAGCAGAACGTGGAAGGGATGATGGATATGATAAAGGCGCCCCTTTTCCAGGAGTTTGGCCTCGAACACCTGCCGGGGCCAGGGAGCACGGGAGCTGAGAGAAACGTCGTCCGCCATAGCTCCTACCCCTACTCTAACTCACTGAGAAATCGGGTTCGAGGTCGAGTCGCCCGCATGTGGAGAACCTTTTGCTCCTGGGGCTCGATCAACCGCAGCACCTGTTCATGGTCAGGAGATTTATCACAGACCGGATCAGTGCGGGACAAATCACCGGTGATCTGAAACGCCTGGCAGCGGCAGCCGCCGAAATCCCGCTCTTTTTCCGGACAGGAACGACAGGGCTCATCCATCCAGTCAAAGCCCCGAAAGCGGGTAAAGAGCCGCGATTCTTCCCAGATCCAACGCAGATTCTTGTCGCGGATATTGGGCACGAGACCTTCGGGCAATTCCTGGGCGCCCTGACAAGGTAACACCCGACCATCCGGCGCCACGCTCAGCAGAGTGCGGCCCCAGCCGTTGACGCAAGGCCGGGGGCGGGATTCATAGAGATCCGGCACCACAAAGAGAACCTGCAGGGCCTTGCCGTAAGTTTCACGAAACTGGCTGACGGTCTCTTCCGCCTGCCGTATCTGCTCCCGGCTAGGCAACAGCGCGTGTAAATTGCGGTAGGCCCAGCCCTGATACTGGCAGTTGGCCAACTCGACCGCCTCGACTTTCAGCTCTAGGGCCAGCTCCAGCATGTCCTGCACCTGATGGATATTGTGCCGGTGCAGCACGAAGTTGAGCACCATGGGTATCCCGGCCCGGCGAATAGCCCGTGCCATTTCCAGCTTGTGTTCAAAACAGGCGGTGCCGGCAAAGAAATCGTTGATGGGGGCATCCACGCCCTGCAGGCTGACCTGGATATGATCCACGCCAGCCTCCCGCAACTGATCCAGCCGCGCCTCGTCCATCCCCAGAGTGGAAGTAATCAGATTGACGTAATAGCCCAGGCCACGTGCCGCGGCGACGATTTGTTCCAAGTCCTGCCGCACACAGGGCTCACCGCCGGATAGTCCCAATTGCACCGCGCCCAGCTCCCGCCCCTGCTCCAGTACCGAAATCCACTCCTGGGTACTTAGCTCCTGGCGGCGGGCCGAGGCAAGATTCAAAGGATTTGAGCAATAAGGACATTGCAGTGGGCAGGCATAGGTCAGCTCCGCCAGCAGCCAGAAAGGGATTGGCATCTCGGTTTGAGCGGCGCTTTCAGAGGGTCTGGAGCCATTGCTGTTCATATGCATCCTGCACGAATTCCCGAATATCCCCGTCCACATCCTGGCCGGGATAAAGTGATCTTACCTTCTGGATCAGGGCAGCCTGGCTGATCGGCTCACGGCACAGATCCAGCAATACATGGGCGGTCTCACTCAGCACCACCATACCTTCCGGAAACAGGAGTACCCAGCTTTCCTGGCGCGGTTCCCATTGCAGCCGATAGCCCGGCCGCAGGACCAGTTGTGTGCTGTCGTCCAGCATGGAATCCTTCCCCTTTACAGACGAATCTCCATTCCGTCGTAGGCGACCTCGATACCTGACTCCCGCAATTGGCGGTATTCAGCAGAGGCCTCATTCAGGATCGGATTGGTATTGTTGATGTGAATGAGGATCTTCCGCTCCGCCTTGAGCGGCACCAATTGCTCCAGCATGCCGCCCGACCCGGTCAACGGCAGATGCCCCATATCCTTGGCCAGCTTGCCCCCGAGCCCCACGGAGGCCATCTCGTCGTTGTGCCAGAAGGTGCCGTCCACCATCACACAATCGGACCGTTCCAGGTAACTGCGCACCCTGTCATCTACCACCGCCAGCCCCGGTGCATAGAAAAAGCTACGCCCCGTACGGCGATCCTCCCCCCAGAGGCCGATATTGTCTCCCGGCTGGGGCGAGTGACGCCTTGGCGAATACGGCGGCGCGTTACTTTGCAACGGCACCACTTCCAGTCGACAATTTTCCAGGAAAGGAATATTTACCTCTTGACCCGCCCGCTCCGGTAACGGCTTGGGGCGAAATCCGCCGCTCCAGTGCTCCAGCAAAGGCAACAACGGAAACGAACCGGTTAATTCATCCTGAACCGAAGGTGTGCAGTACAAATCCAGCGGGCAGCCTTCCCGCAACAGCAACAGGCCGGTGACGTGATCCACCTGGGCATCTGTCAGCAGTACGGCGGCAATGGGCGAGTGGCGCGGGCCCGCCTGTGGCCACAAAGCCCGGTGGGCCAGTATCTGCTGGCGCAGATCGGGAGAAGCATTGACCAGCAGCCAACGCCGCCCATCCATGCTCAGGGCGATGGACGACTGGGTTCTCGCTCGCGCCGTGGCAATGCCCTGACGCACCTGCTCACACTGCTTGCAGTGGCAGTTCCATTGGGGATAGCCGCCGCCGGCGGCTGAGCCCAATACCAGAATCCGCACGAGGACTCAGCGTGTCCAGGCATACATGCTGATTTCAAACCCCAGGCGCACGCGGGTATAGGTCGGTTTTTTCCAGATCATCGGCATCCTCTCCTG
>CAZEWG010000085.1:0-7542 GCA_964514485.1 uncultured Pseudomonadales bacterium | reverse complement strand
GAGGAGCAGCTGATTTCCATGCCTTTGCCCCAGTCTGGTGGCAGGGCGGCGTAATGGTCGTTTTCAGGCTGCTCGTCAAAAGGCTTTTGCAGTAGATGCAGCAGGCGGTTGACCTCGGAGAAATCGCCTTGCTGGGCTTTTTCGATAGCGGTCTGAGCCATGTAGTTGCGCAGGATATATTTGGGGTTATGACGGTTCATCCGCTCCGAGCGCTGGGTGGGCGTGGCTGGTTCCGCTGCCAGACGTCTTTGGTAACGCTCTGCCCAGCCGTCAAAAGCCGCGCGGTCAATAAAGAGATCCCGGGCGCCGCCAGGTTCCTGCACCGAGCGGAAGTGGCCCAGCTGACGGAAGAAAATACTGTAGTCCACCTGGTTGCGTTCCATTTCCCGGAGCAGATCCCTGACGAGCAGGGCGTCTCCTTCCAGCTGTTTTTCCAGGCCGAGTTTGGCCCGATACAGGATCATCAAATGCTCATGGAAATGGTCTTCGTATTGTTCCAAAGCGGCCATGGCCGCCTTCTCGCCGACCAGGGGCAGCATCGCCTGGGCCAGGCACTGGCAGTTCCAAAGCCCGATCTGGGGCTGCTGGTTGAACGCATAGCGGCCCTGATAGTCGGAGTGGTTGCAGATATAGCCGGACTGGTAATCATCGAGAAAGGCGAAGGGCCCGTAATCGAAGGTTTCACCCAAAATTGACATATTGTCGGTGTTCATGACCCCGTGGTTAAAGCCGACCGCCTGCCAGGCGGCCATCAAGTGCGCGGTGCGTTTGACCGCTTCTTCCAGCAACAATTGATAACGTTCCGGTTGGTCCTGCCAGTCGGGAAACTGCTGACTAATCAGATAGTCGGCGAGAATCTTCAGGTTCTGCTGGTCCCGGCTATATGAGAAATACTCGAAGTGACCAAAGCGGATATGAGTACGGGCGACCCGGAGCAGGGTGGCTCCGGTTTCCACGGTTTCCCGGTAGACCGGTTCCTGGCTGCCGATAATACAGAGGGCCCGGGTGGTGGGAATGCCCAGCCCGTGCATGGCCTCGCTGCAGAGATATTCCCGAATGCAGGAGCGCAGTACCGCCCGCCCGTCGCCGCCTCGGGAGAAGGGCGTCATGCCGGCTCCCTTGAGGTGGAGATCCCAATGGGTGCCTTGTGGGTCGTGGATTTCACCCAGCAGCAAGCCGCGGCCATCGCCCAGGTCGGGATTATAATAACCGAACTGGTGGCCGGTATATTTCATGGCAAGGGGTTCGGAATTGGGCAGCAAGGCGTTGCCACTCATGGTCTGCAGGAGCAGTTCCTGCTCTTCTGGAGTTTGAACCTGGAGTCCTAGCAGTTCGGCCAGCTCCTGGTTAAAGGACACCAGGACGGGGTTCTTCAGCCCAGTCGGGTTGACACGTCTGAAGAACGGGGCGGGCAGCCGGGCAAAGCTGTTATCAAATCGGATTGCCGACAGGGAAGAAGAAACCGTCTGGGTGGTCATAAATACCGAACTAAATTAGTAGGAGTTTGGTCCATGGTAGTGCAGGTGTCTGGTAGGGTGCAAACCCATTCCAGTCGGGCTTGTCAGGTTGTTAAAAAGCCTGTCGCTGAAGAGGGGAAGCCATAGAAAAGACTATCTGGAAGGACAAGACTGCATCAGCTGTTTATAGGGCGGGATTGCTTTCCTTGGCTGGCTGAGAAAAGCTTGTGACACGGAGTTTTCCAGGGGCGTGGGGCTGCGTATGAGAAAAATATGCGTATGAGAAAAGTAGAAATGTATCGGCACCGGTTAGGTAATGGACTGCACTCCATGCTGTTAATGCTGGTGATGGCCGGGTTACTGGGATATCTGGCCCTGATCCTGGCCGGTGGGGAGTTCGCCGTGACGGTGATGGGGGCCGTGTTGATCGTCTTTTGGCTAAACCCACTGGTGCCGCCGGCCTGGATTCTACAGCTGCACCGGGCGCGTCCGCTGAGGCGGCGGGATGCCCCGGAGCTGCATCTGATGCTGGAGGCCCTGGCGGAACGGGCCGGTCTGGCCCAGGTCCCACGTCTTTACTATCTGCCCAATCCGGTTATGAATGCCTTTGCCGTCGGTGAGCGGGATAATGCGGCGATCGCCCTGTCTGACGGTTTGCTCAGGCAGCTTAATCTCTATGAATTAGCCGGCGTGCTCGCCCATGAAATGAGCCATATTCGCGGCAACGATATCCGAGTGCTGACCTTGGCTGATCTCAGTGCACGGGTGACGCGGGGATTGTCGATGGTGGGAGTGTTCCTGTTTCTGTTAAACCTGCCGTTGATGCTTTTTACAGCGACCCATATCAGTTGGGGACCGATTCTGGTGATGTTGTTGGCGCCGGTGGTTTCTGATCTGGCGCAACTGGCGTTGTCCAGAGTACGGGAGTTTCAGGCCGATCTGGGCTCTGCCGAGCTGCTGGGGGATGCTCGTCCGTTAATCGCTGCCTTGGTCAAAATGGACCGGCTGGGCCTGAATCTTGTCGAACGTTGGATTTTTGGTGATCAAAAGGCCGAGCCGTCGATACTGCGAACCCATCCGACCACCCGTGAACGGGTTGAGCGGTTGAGGAGTTTGGATCAGGAACGCTTGGGGCCACCTCACGCCGACCTCAAGAGATGGTTGCCGCTGTAGAGCGGTTCGGCGGATGAAAGCCAATTCTCCAGTCTGTGAAAGCAGAAGGCGCTATAGAGCCGTATCCGGCTGGCTGTTTTCGTCCTCTTCCTGTGGCTTCAGAAGCTCGCGCGCCGCGGAAAAGTCAAAGCCGACCTCGGGCGAAAGCTGCTCCGGGTCATAACGAACGCCACAGCCGGCCTTGATCAGTTGAGCTTGTTCGACGGTGCCGGGGGCTTTGGAATCGCTCATGAGTCTGCCTCCGGCTGACCTTCTTCCACCCGCACCCACAGGCGACCATGCTGAAGTCGGGCTTCGAGCCGGTCACCAGGCTGCACTTCATCTTGCTGACGCACGGCGCGCTGCTGTTCGCTGAGGAGGATGGAGTAACCTCGACCCAGAGTGGCTAAGGGGCTGATCGCATGCAGGCCATGGGCAGCCTGCTCAATGCGTTGGCGACGCTGCTGCAGACCATGCAAGGTGGCGCGCTCCAGCCGTTCCCGTAGGTTCTGGGATTGCTGGCGAGCCAGCCGGATCAGGTTCAGTGGACTACGGCTGCGCAGTCGCAGGCGTAAACCCTCTACCTGCTGGCGATGCCGCTCCAGCAGACGTTTCTGGGCTTGGCGCAGCCGCAACTCCAGCTCATCCAGGCGTTGGGCCTGCTCCTGTAACCGGTGGCCGGGGTGCTTGAGTCGCTTGGCCAAGTTTTCCAGTACTTGCTGTTGTTGGCGCAGCCGGTTGCGGATTTGGCTGAACAGTCTGAGTTCAAACTGGCTCAACCGGCGCAGTAGTTCTTCCTGATCCGGGCTGACCTTTTCCGCCGCTGCCGAGGGGGTGGGAGCCCGCAGATCGGCTACAAAATCAGCAATGGTTACATCCACCTCATGGCCAACCGCACTGACGATGGGTATGCGACTGGCGAAAATGGCGCGGGCCACGCTTTCTTCGTTGAACGGCCAGAGATCTTCCAGAGAGCCACCGCCGCGGCCGACGATCAGCACATCACAGTCGGACCGGCGGTTCGCGGTTTCAATCGCCCGACAGATCTCGCCCGCTGCTTCAGCGCCTTGCACTGCAACGGGAAACAGCGTGACCGGAATGGCCGGAAAGCGCCGCTTCAAGACCGTTAGAATATCGTGAATGGCCGCCCCGGTTGGGGAGGTGATCACCCCAATATGGCGGGGCAGGGTAGGGATCGGTTGCTTGTGAACTTCGTCAAACAAACCTTCGCCGGCCAGTTTGAGCTTGAGGGCTTCAAAGGCTCGACGCAATGCGCCTTCACCGGCGGTTTCCATGTCTTCGGCGATCAGCTGATAGTCGCCGCGCCCTTCATAAAGGCTCACCTTGGCCCGGATTGTGACCTGACTGCCTTCCTGGGGCGGGACTTTGACGAACAGGTTGCGATTGCGAAACATGGCGCAACGCACCTGGGCCTTGTCATCCTTGAGGGTGAAGTACCAGTGGCCGGAGCTTGGACGGGAGAAGTTGGAAATCTCGCCTTGTACCCAAACCGTCATAAAGCTGACCTCCAGCAAGTGGCGGACTTGCCGGTTCAGTTCGGAAACGGACAAGGGGGTTTGGGTGCGGCGTTCAGGTTCTGCAGTATGATTCATGGAAGAAAGCGTACCGTCCTCGTGGAATGCGGTTTACTGGGGTGCGTCGGAAACTTATAATGTACCGCTAATTTTTTTGAGATCGAAGGGCCCAGTTTATGTTGCGTATCGCCCAGGAAGCCTTGACCTTTGACGATGTTCTCCTGATTCCCGGTTATTCCGAAGTCCTGCCCAAGGACGTCTGCCTGAAAACCCGCCTGACTCGTGATATCGAACTGAGTATACCTCTGGTCTCCGCCGCCATGGATACGGTGACCGAGGCCCGTTTGGCGATTACCATGGCTCAGGAAGGTGGGATCGGCATTATTCACAAGAACATGAACATTGAGCAACAAGCCGCTCAAGTTCGTACCGTGAAGAAATTTGAAAGCGGAGTCGTGAAAGACCCGATCACCGTCTCGCCGGACACCAGTGTACGCGAGCTGATCAATATTACCATGGCCCACAAGATTTCTGGCTTGCCCGTGGTTGCGGGTAAAGACCTGGTGGGCATTGTCACCGGCCGTGACATCCGCTTCCTCAGCCGTCTCGACACGCGGGTGTCTGAAATCATGACGCCCAAGGAAAATCTGGTGACCGTCAAGGAAGGCACCCCGCTGGAGACCGTCAAAGAGTTGCTGCACCGCCATCGCATTGAAAAAGTGCTGGTGGTGAATGATAGCTTCGAGCTGCGTGGCCTGATCACCGCGAAAGACATTCAGAAGTCCCAGGACTATCCCAATGCCTGTAAAGACAGCCACGGCAGTCTGCGGGTTGGTGCGGCAGTGGGTACGGGTGCCGACACCGAGGCGCGGGTTGAAGCCCTGGTTGCCGAAGGCGTGGATGTGATTGTGGTGGATACCGCCCACGGCCACTCCAAAGGGGTGATCGACCGGGTACGCTGGGTGAAGAAAAACTTCCCTCAAGTCCAGGTTATCGGTGGCAACATTGCCACGGCAGCAGCTGCCCTGGCACTGGCCGAAGCTGGCGCTGATGGTGTTAAGGTTGGTATTGGTCCCGGCTCGATCTGTACCACTCGTATTGTGGCCGGGGTTGGCGTGCCGCAAATTTCCGCGGTGGCTGACGTTGCCCAGGCCCTGAAAGATCTGGATATTCCCCTGATCGCCGATGGCGGTGTGCGTTTTTCCGGCGATATTGCCAAGGCTATCGCGGCTGGTGCTTCCAGTGTGATGGTCGGCAGCCTGCTGGCGGGAACCGACGAATCCCCGGGTGAGGTGGAACTCTTCCAAGGCCGTGCCTATAAAGCCTATCGTGGTATGGGCTCGCTGGGAGCCATGGGACAATCCCAGGGGTCCAGTGACCGTTACTTCCAGGATGCCAAGGCCGGTCTCGACAAGCTGGTCCCGGAAGGTATCGAAGGCCGGGTAGCCGTGAAAGGCCCCTTGACCAACATCGTGCATCAGATGATGGGTGGGCTTCGTGCCTCCATGGGCTATACCGGTTGCAGCAGCATTCAGGAAATGCGTACCAAGCCCCAATTTGTGCGTATTACCAGTGCCGGTATGAATGAAAGTCACGTCCATGATGTGACCATCACCAAGGAAGCTCCGAACTATCGTATCGGCTAATTGTCATTGAACAGCCCGGCGCGGATCGTCCCGGGTCCGCGTCTACGGGGCGTCGCTGTGAAACCTGATGATTGATAGGTTTTAAGCGGCTGCCCCGTTCGTTTTTTCTATAGAAGGCGGTAACAGGAATCATGGCCCAAGACATTCACGCTCATCGAGTTCTTATTCTGGATTTCGGCTCCCAATACACTCAGCTGATTGCCCGTCGGGTTCGGGAAATCGGGGTGTATTGCGAAGTCCGTGCATTTGACATGACCGAACAGGAAATCCGGGACTTCAATCCAAAGGGCATTATCCTGGCCGGCGGCCCCGAATCCGTGGTCGAATTGAACTCCCCACGGGCTCCGGAGTGCGTCTTCCAGTTGGGAGTGCCAGTGTTCGGTATCTGCTATGGCATGCAGACCATGGCCGAGCAGCTGGGCGGCAAGGTGGCCGGTTCGAATGTGCGTGAGTTCGGTTATGCCCAGGTCAAGCTGGAAACACCCAGCCGCCTGTTGCACGATATTGCGGACCATGTAGCCAATGACGGCAGCACCCTGCTGGATGTGTGGATGAGCCATGGTGATAAAGTGGCGGAAATGCCGCCCCAGTTCGTGTGCATCGCTTCCACGCCCAGCTGCCCCATTGCCGCCATGGCTTGGGAAGAGAAATCTTTCTATGGCGTCCAATTCCACCCGGAAGTGACCCATACCCTGCAAGGTCGTCGGATTCTCGAGCACTTCCTGCTGGAAATCTGTGGCTGCGAGGCGCTTTGGACACCCGCCAATATTATTGAAGATCTGATCGCCCGCGTACGGGATCAAGTGGGCACCAACAAAGTGCTGCTGGGGCTGTCCGGCGGCGTGGACTCCTCGGTGGTGGCGGCGTTGCTGCATCGGGCCATTGGCGATCAACTGACCTGTGTGTTCGTGGACAACGGCCTGTTGCGCAAAAATGAAGGCGACCAGGTCATGGACATGTTTGCCCGTAACATGGGGGTCAAAGTGATCCGCGCTGAAGCGGCCGATATTTTCTTGGGTAACCTGGAAGGCGAAACGGATCCGGAGCGTAAGCGCAAGATTATCGGCAACACCTTTATCGAGGTGTTCGACGCCGAGGCAGCCAAGCTCCAAGACGTGAAGTTCCTGGCCCAAGGCACGATCTATCCAGACGTGATTGAATCTGCTGCCGCCAAGACTGGCAAAGCTCATGTGATCAAGAGCCACCACAACGTGGGTGGCCTGCCTGAAGACATGAAGTTTGAGCTGGTGGAGCCCCTGCGGGAGCTGTTCAAGGATGAGGTGCGCAAGATCGGGGTAGAGCTGGGCTTGCCCTACGACATGGTGTATCGCCACCCGTTCCCCGGACCGGGCCTGGGTGTGCGGATTCTGGGTGAAGTGAAGCAGGAATACGCCGACATTCTGCGCGAAGCCGATGCCATCTTCATCGAAGAGTTGCGCGCCGCCGACTACTATCACAAGACCAGCCAGGCCTTTGCAGTCTTTTTGCCGGTGAAGTCCGTGGGCGTGGTGGGAGATGGCCGCCGCTATGAGTGGGTCATTGCGCTCCGTGCCGTGGAAACCGTGGACTTCATGACCGCCCGTTGGGCTCATCTGCCTTACGAGTTGCTGGAGAAGGTTTCCAATCGCATCATCAACGAGATCTCCGGGGTCTCCCGTGTGACCTACGATATCTCCTCCAAGCCGCCTGCCACAATCGAGTGGGAGTGATTTTGCAGGGACGGAGCGCGTCAGCTGACGCCTCTGGCTCGAA
>CAZEWG010000084.1:3118-7563 GCA_964514485.1 uncultured Pseudomonadales bacterium | reverse complement strand
GTTCTTCCAGACGATGCCCTGATCCGCACCGGCCCCCAGCAGGCGGAAGTCTGGGTGGTGCGGGAAGGCCGCCTACAGCGCCAAGCCGTGCAGCTGGGGCTGGAAGGGCTTAGCAGAACCGAGATTCTGGCAGGTCTTGAAGAGGGCGACTGGGTGTTGGCCGACCCGACCGCCAACTTGACCGAAGGTGATCGGGTGCGGGTCCGCGAGCAGTCGCTGCCGGGTGCTGCCAGCCCATCCACCAGCGGTGCCAAGAATCCCTTCAACCTGAATTAGGAGGTGGACCAGTCATGTGGATCGAGTCCACCATCGCCCTGAAGTTCCTCCGCGACGGCAAAGCCCAGACCACCCTGATTCTGGTGGGCATTGCCGTGGGGGTGGCGGTGATTGTCTTCATTACCGCCCTGGTCACGGGGCTTCAGCAGAATATCATCGACCGCACCCTGGGTACCCAGGCCCACATCCGCATCGAACGGGCCACGGAGGCCAACCAGATCCTGCCGGTGGCGCCCGGCACCCTGCAACTGCTGCGGGAAGACAAGCGCCCGCAACGGCTGCGCTCCATCAACAACTGGCAACAGATTCTCGAAGTGCTCGACAGCCTGCCCGAGGTGGTGGCCGTGTCGCCGGTGGTGTCGGGCCCGGCCTTCGCCCGCCGTAATGAAGCTTTCGAAACCATCGCCCTGATCGGCATTGACCTGCCCCGCTATGAAAAGATTATTCCCATCACCGAGGACATTGTGTCCGGCGAGTTTCGGATCGGGGCCGGCGATGGAGTGATCGGTGTGCTGCTGGCGGAGAACCTGGGGGTGCGGGTGGGAGACAAGATCCGCCTGGACACCGGGGACGAGCGCACCGCGGTGATCAACGTCACCGGCATCTTCGAGCTGGGCGTGCGGGATCTGGACAGCCGCTATGTGTATCTGGACCTCAAACAGGGCCAGGCCCTGACGGGCTTGGCGGGCGGTGCCACGGAAATCGACGTCAAGGTACACGATATTTTCGCCGCCGACCGGATTGCCGAGCGTATCCGCCGGCTCACCGGCCTCAAGGCGGAAAGCTGGATGGAAACCAACCGGGAGCTGATGAATGCGCTCCGATCCCAAAGCATGTCCACCACCATGATCAGCCTGTTCGTGGCGGTGTCGGTGGCCTTGGGCATTGCCAGCGTGCTGTCGGTGAGCGTGGTGCAGCGCACCCGGGAGATCGGCATCCTACGGGCCATGGGCACCAGCCGCCAGCAGATGCTGGGGGTGTTTCTGATTCAGGGCGCCCTGCTGGGGCTGGCGGGCTCCTTGGTAGGCGCCTTTGCCGGCTGGGGTCTGGTGTGGGTGTTCAACAATTTTGGGCCGGGGTTGTTTTATATTCCCGTCTCACCCACCCTGATTCCCGCCGCCATGGCGGTGGCCACCCTGACCGGCGTGGTCTCGGCAGCAGTGCCGGCCCAGCGGGCCGCCCGGCTCAACCCGGTGGAGGCTATCCGCTATGTCTGACCAGCGTGCCCTGGCTCATCCAAACAACAGCGAAGAGGTATTGCGTCTGGAAGCGCTGCGCAAGTCCTACAACATCGGCCTACCCACGGAAACCGAGGTGTTGCACGGCATTGATTTGAGCTTGAAGCGCAGTGATTTTGCAGCCCTGGTGGGCCCTTCCGGCTCCGGCAAAAGCACGTTGCTGAACATTATCGGTCTGTTGGATACCCTGACCTCGGGGGAGCTGTTCCTGCTGGGGCAGGCCACCAGCACCATGGACGACACCCAGCGCACCGCCCTGCGGGGCAATGCCATTGGCTTCGTGTTCCAGTTCCATCATCTGATCCAGGCCTTCACCGTGCTGGAAAACGTGTTGATGCCCTCCATGGTGCGCCAGGGCCGGCCCAGCCCTGACATGGTGGATCGCGCCCGGGAGCTCCTGGCGGAAGTGGGCCTGGAAAAGTTCGCCGACCGTCGCCCCAGCCAGTTGTCCGGGGGCCAGCAGCAACGGGTCGCCATCGCCCGCGCCCTGGTCACCCGTCCGGCCCTGCTGCTCGCCGATGAACCCACCGGCAACCTGGATACCCGCACCGCCGCCGAGGTGTTCGCGCTCCTGCGCCGTTTCAACGAGCGTTTCGGTTGCGCCGTGCTGCTCGTCACCCACGACCCGCGCCTGTCCGCCCAGTGCGACCGGATTCTCAATCTGGTGGACGGCTGCCTGAGGAATGAGGGCCCTGTCTTGTAATCCGCTGCGCTCCATAATTAATTAAGATTGATGACCACTGGAGCGCAGCATCCCCTTGAACCCACACCCCCAACCCAGCGCCATGGGACGCCGGCCCCTCAAGCTCCGCACCCTGTTTCCAGTACTGGCAGCCTTTCTGCTCGGCCTCGCGCTGAGCATCTGGCTGTGGTACCACTCCTGGGAAGATGCCCACCGTACGGCCACCGTACGCTTCGAGTTCCAGTCCAGAATCATTGAATTGGCCCTGCGCCAGAGGCTGGAAGCCTATCACCAGATTCTGCGGGGCGGCGCCGGCTTGTTTGATGCCCAAAGCCCGGTGTCACGGGAAGAATGGAGTCACTATGTTACCCGCCTGGAGCTTGAGCAAAATTACCCCGGCATCCGAGGGCTTGGCTTCACCCGTTGGATCCAGCCGGAAGAACGGGAGCAAGTCATCGCTGCCGTGCGCCAGGAAGGTTTCGCGGACTTCACCATCTGGCCAGAAGGCGAGCGGGAGGCCTATACCGCCATTCTGTATCTGGAGCCGTTCGACTGGCGCAACCAGCGCGCCTTTGGCTATGACATGTACAGCGAACCCATCCGCCGCCGGGCCATGGAGCGGGCTCGGGATGAAGGCCAGGGCGTGATGTCGGATGTGGTGGTGCTGGTCCAGGAAACCGATACGGAAGCGCAGTATGGTTTCAATATCTACCTGCCGGTCTATAAGGAAGGGGCTGTGCCCCCCACGGTCGAGCAGCGGCGCCAGCAGTTGTTGGGGTTTGTGTATAGCCCTTTTCGGATCTCGGACCTACTAGAGGGCGTTGTTGTGCCGGCCCAGCTGGAAAACCTGCAGGTACAGATCTTCGGTGCCGCCGAAACCAGTCAGACCCCTGCCGTCAAAATCTATGACAGCCTGGACGCGACAATACCTCCGTCGGACAAGCCGCCCCAGTTTGAAAAAAGCGTCCTGCTCAATTTAAGCGGTCAGGACTGGATCCTGCACTTCAGTTCACGCCCGCCATTCGAGGCGATGATAAGCACCCGGGATTCCAGCCTGATCCTGATCGGGGGGTTCCTGACCAGTATTCTGTTCGCCTCCATCGTCGGGCTCTGGGGCAGCAATCGGGACCGCGCCCAATCCCTGACCCGGGTCAACCGCGACCTGCAACAGGCGCTGCAGGAGCGCCAGCAAGCCGAGCAAAACCTGGACCGCCTGTTTAGACTCTCCCCGGACATTCTCTGCGTTCTCAACCGCCGGGGCGAGCTCCACCAGGCGAACCCCGCCTTCCGCAAACTCCTGGGCTACGATGTCGAGCACTGGGTCGGACGGGACTTTATCCGCCTGTTTCACCCGCAGGATCGCGAGGCCGTCAAGCTGGCAATTCAGGAGGTGAACCTGGAGCGGCCAGTGACGCCTCGCCTGGAACTGAGCTGCCCACGGGCGGATGGCACCGACTGCTGGATCGAGTGGAGTTTCGTCACCGCCGCCTGGGAAGGACTACTCTACGCCTATGGACGGGACACCACCGGGCGGCGGGAAAGCGAACTCAACCGCCGCCGTCTGGCGGCGGTCTTGGAAGGCACCATGGATGTCATCTTCTTCACCGACCCTTTCGGGCAAGTGCTGTACCTGAATCGCAAGGGATGTGACCTGTTTGGACAAGAGCGCCACCCCGACAACCTGACCATCTATGATCTGTGTCTACCCTCGGAGCGGGCGCGACTGCGGGAAGTGGCCGTTCCTACCGCCGGCAGCAAGGGCTTCTGGCGGGGTGAGACCCGTATTTTGTCAGCCCGGGGCGAGGAAATTCCGGTCTCCCTGATGATCGAGGCCCAACTCGCCACCGATGGCTCCGTGGAGTTCTTTTCCGCCATGATGCACGACATCAGCGAGCGCAAGATCTATGAAGACAAACTCCATTACCAGGCCAACCATGACGCCCTGACCGGCCTGCTCAACCGCGGCGCCTTCGAGGCCCGGGTGGCCCGTGCCCTGGACTCCACCACCACCCGCCATGCGGAACACGCCCTGCTGTACATTGACCTGGACCACTTCAAGGTGGTCAACGATGCCTGCGGACACGCTGCCGGCGACGAACTGCTCCGTCAGCTGGCGGCGCTGTTCACTCAGCATATTCGCGAGCGTGACACCCTGGCCCGCCTCGGCGGCGATGAATTCGGCCTGTTTATGGAACACTGCTCACCAAGCGACGCCCTGCGGGTGGCCAACAAACTGCTGGAAGCCATTA
>CAZEWG010000084.1:0-3018 GCA_964514485.1 uncultured Pseudomonadales bacterium | reverse complement strand
TTCTATGACTATGTGGTGGAACGGTTAGACACTAGCGGTCTGGACCCAACCAAACTCTGTTTCGAAATCACCGAGACTGCCGCTATTGGTAACCTGCAAACCACTCTGAGCTTTATCCAGCGCTTGAAAGAACGGGGCGTGCGTTTTTCCCTGGATGACTTTGGCACCGGCATGGCGTCCTTTTCCTACCTGAAAATGCTGCCGGTGGATTATCTGAAGATCGACGGCTCCTTCGTGGAGACCATCGAGCACAGTGAAGTGGACCTGGAAATGGTGCGCTCGATCAATGAAATCGGCCATATCATGGGCATGAAAACCATTGCCGAATTCGTCACCAGCCAAACCATTCACGACCTGCTGAAAGACATCGGTGTGGACTATGTGCAGGGCTACCACATCGCGCCCCCGCGCCCCTTGCCGGAACCCGCCTAGACCGGTTTAAAAGCCGGCCCTGTGCTTGTTTTTCCAGCCCCGCCATATTTTATTAAGGGGCTAAATCACAGGGAGGGCGTGCCATGCTTGCCGCACATACCCGAGAAATCATCAAGTCCACCGCGCCCGTGCTGGCCGAGCATGGGGAAACCATTACCCAGCACTTCTACAAACGGATGTTTCGGGAAGAACCCGACCTCAAGAATATTTTCAACCAGGCCCATCAGGCCGCGGGCGACCAGCCACGGGCCCTCTCCAATGCGGTCTACGCCTATGCGCTGAACATCGACCAGCCGGAAGTGCTGGCGCCGGCCATCAAGCGGATCACCCACAAGCATGCCAGCTTGCAGATCACCCCGGACCAGTACCAGATCGTCGGCCACCATCTGCTGGCTTCCATCAAGGAGGTGCTCGGTGACGCCGCCACCGACGAGATTCTCAAGGCCTGGGAGGAAGCCTATGGAGAGCTGGCCCGGATTCTGACTGATACGGAAGAGGAGCTGTATCAGCAGGCCGAGTCGGCCCAGGGCGGCTGGCGGGGCTGGCGACGCTTCGTGATCCGGCGCAAAGAGCCGGAAAGCGATGAAATCACATCGTTTTACCTCTATCCCGCCGATGGCGGTCCCGTGGCCCGTTTTCTGCCGGGCCAGTACATCAGCGTGAAGCTGTTTGTGCCTGAACTGGGTCTCACTCAACCCCGCCAGTACAGCCTGTCGGATGCGCCCAACGGGGAATACCTGCGTATCTCGGTGAAGCGGGAATCCGCCAGCCGGGACAATCCCGGCGGGTTGGTGTCGAACCTGCTGCACGACCAGTATCAGGAAGGCGACGAGATCGAGATCAGCCCGCCCTTTGGCGATTTCATGCTGCATGAAGACCGCGACACGCCAGCGGTGTTTATCAGTGGCGGGGTGGGCATCACGCCCCTGCTCAGCATGCTCAACAGTTTGGTGACGAATGCGTCATCCCGCCAGGTGGTGTTCGTGCATGGTGCCCGCAACAGTAGGGTGCGGGCCATGAAGGAGTTCGTACAGCACGCCACCCACAACAGCGACCATATCCAGTCGTTTATCTTTCTCGAACAGCTCAGCGACACCGACAAGCAGGGCGAGGATTACGACTTCACGGGCTGGGTCGATCTCAACAAAATCCGTGACGCCATCCTGCTGCCCCAGGCCGACTACTATATCTGCGGCCCCACGCCCTTTATCCGCCTGCATCGGGACCAGTTGCTGGCTCTGGGGGTGGAGCCCGGCCGCATTCATTACGAGATCTTTGGCTCGTCCGTGATGGAGGACTAACAATATTCTGGTGGAATGCACCACTTCGGATAATAATGCTCGGGCAGTCAAGGACCCACTGACCAAAACGATAACGGAAAAGCCCCATGCCACCAGAGCCGACGCCCCTGGCCGAGCCAGCCTCGCCAACACGCCCCCGGGAAAGCGTACGCTCACACCAGTGGCTGTATCCGTTAGTCCTGCGCCTGCATTTTTACATTGGGCTGCTCATTGGGCCGCTGTTGCTGATCGCGGCCTTGTCCGGCGCGCTCTATGCTCTCTCGCCGCAGCTGGAGAATTATCTCTACCGCACCGTGCTCTACACCGACAGCCGCGGCCCGGCCCTACCCTTACAGGCCCAGATTGAGGCCGCTCAAGCCGTGCTGGACTCCCCCGCACGGCTAGCCGCGGTACGCCCGGCGGCCGAACCCGGCCTGACCACCCGCGTGATGTTTGCCGAGCCCCAACATGGCCCTTCCGAACACCGGGCGATCTTTATTGACCCGGTGACGGGGCGGGTCACGGGGGATCTCACCGTGTATGGCACCAGCGGCGTCCTGCCCTTCCGTCTTTGGATCGACTATCTGCATCGCAGCCTGCACCTGGGGGAATGGGGTCGCCTTTATAGCGAGCTGGCCGCCTCCTGGCTCTGGCTGACGGCACTGGGCGGCACTCTCTTGATGCTGAGACGACGGGCACCGGCCAAGCGTGGTCGCTGGCACGCCCGCGTTGGCGTGGCCCTGCTGCTGGGCCTGCTGTTTTTCTCGGTGACCGGACTGACCTGGTCCCGCTGGGCCGGAGACCATATCGCCACCCTGCGGGCACAGCTTAATTGGGGCACACCCAGCCTCAACACCCTACTGGACCAAGTACCCCCACCAGTTGCGGAGCACCACCATCACCACGCGTCAGCCTTGCCGCCGACCAGCCTCACCCCCGACTCGGCTCAGTTTGACACCATGCTGGCCCTGGCCCGCACGGCCGGTATCGACAGCGGCTATGTGGAAATCCGCCCGCCGGTTTCCAGCAACCGGGCCTGGTCCGTCACCGAAATCGATCGGCGCTGGCCCACGCAGGTCGATGGCGTGGCGCTAAACCCGGAAACCGGGAAGGTGGTCGATCGCACGGATTTCAACCGGTTTCCACTCGCCGCCAAACTGACCCGCTGGGGCATCGACGCCCACATGGGCATCCTGTTCGGCTGGCCCAATCAGCTCTTGGTGGCGGCTGTCGCCCTGGGGCTCTGTGGCATGGTGATTTCCGGCTACTGGATGTGGTGGAGGCGGCGCCCAAGCCGCACTCAAAG
>CAZEWG010000083.1:0-7575 GCA_964514485.1 uncultured Pseudomonadales bacterium | reverse complement strand
GTGGTGGCCTTAACGGTGGAGTCGGAAAGCGGGTTAAGGATCGGTGGGCAGGGCGAGCCGGTGGAATATCTGGTCCAGATGCAGCGCCTTCCCGCGGAACGCATGCTGGATAGTCTGATGAAGCAGGATGGGCTTACCGAGGGCGAGATGGATGAAGTCGCCAGGGTACTGATCAGCTTCTATGCCCAAAGCCCATTACAGCCGCTGACGAGTCACCAGTATTGCCAGCGGTATCAGGGCTATGTGGATGCTCAGGCCAGAGAGCTCATTAACCCGACCTTCCGGCTTTCAAGGGAGCAGGTGGAGGAGGTTGCCCAGCGCCAGAGCCTTTATATCCAGCAAGCATCCGAGCTTGGACTGCACAGTCGGGCCGGACATTTGATTGAGGCCCATGGGGATTTGCGTCCGGAGCATATTTGCCTGACCCAGCCGCCCGTCATGATTGACTGCCTGGAGTTCAGCCAGGAATTGCGCACCCTCGACCCGGTGGATGAACTGGCCTATCTGAGCCTGGAGTGTGAAATGGCGGGCAAGGCCTGGGTGGGGAACCGGATTTTACAAGCCTACATGAGAGCAGTACCGGACCCCATTCCCGAGCAGTTGGTGTGTTTTTATAAAAGCTATCGCGCCCTGTTACGGGCCAAGCTGTCAGCGCGGCATTTGCTGGATCCTAGTGTGTCGCGCCGAAGACATTGGAGCGACAAGGCAAAACGCTACCTGGCTGTGGCCCAACAGTATGCCCACAGGCTTTGAGTGGCCTGTTTTTCGGCCGTTCGTTAAAACTCCAGAACCGCTGCCCCGACCAGGCGTTCGAAATCTTCGTAGCCCAGCTCAATCAACTCATCGTCGTAGCCGGCCGCCACGGCAATGCGCTCACTTTCCCGCAGGTGGGGGCTGACAAAAACCTCCATGCCATACAGGTTTCCGAAGGGAGGCAGGGCACTGGTCTTGCATTCCGGGAAGAGATGGGCGAATTCCGATTCACTGGCCACTTCCACATTGTGGGTGCCCAGGGCATCCTGAAGCTCTTCCACATTGACCACATCCGACGCGGGTATCACAGCCAGCGCGAAGCCATCATTCACGCGCATCACCACGGTCTTGGCGACATGCTTTCCGGATATGTGAGCGGCCTCCGCGGCTTCCTGGGCCGTGGGCGTGGAGTAATGGGGGATGGTTTTGTATTTGATCTGGTTTTGTTCCAGGTATTGCTTGATCTTGGGCACGGGCATAGGGATCTCCTCCTGTCTCTTACGACAAGGCAGAACGTCAAGATGATTGAATTTTACTGAGTTGCCGGAATGATCCGGAGCTGAAAGGCAGCGCTTTAGGGAGGAGCATGGATTAAATTTTGAACAGGGAAGAGCCAGACTCTAACAGCTCCGGCTCCACAGCTGGCCCTTGGAAGAAAACCTGAATCTTGGCAGGGAGCCAGATGCCACTAGATTAAGCCTGCCAAGAACTGACTCTGATGGCTAGAAAGCTGTTTCTCTGGGATGGGTTATTTGGGCAGGGGGATCGTGTGCTGGATCGGAATATCCCGGTCCTCACTTTCCCACTCCGAACCTTCGGGCTGCAGGGCGCCGTTGACGACTTGGGCCTGAAAGTCGCCCCGGGGCATATTTTGGGAGCGCACCAGGACGAATTGATCCGGCAGTCGGGAGTCCGTCAGCAGGGCGATATTTTCCTGATCACTTAGCACGAACCAAACACTGGCGGTGTTCTGCTGGGCATGAAACTGTTTGGACTGATTCTTCAGGGGATCGAGCAGGCGTTTGGCGACGGCCTGTAGCTGTTGCACCAGTTCCTGATTCAGTCCTTCGGTTTGGTCGGTGCCTTGGGAAAACATCATGGGGGGAATACTGGCCAGACTCAGGTCTTCATCCGACTCCACCGCTTGTGCGATCTCGTCTCCAAACTCGGGGGCCAGGTTGTCTCGGGTGAAACGTTTGAGGAGCAGTCTGCTGCCATTGTCATAGAGGATCAGGGTCGGGTCGCCGTAGATGATTTGGGCCTTTTCCAAGGTGTCCTTGGTCAACACAAAATCCGGAGCCAGTCCGAAAGCGATCCCGTCATTAATGACCTGGATATCGGCGGCGTCATACTCCAGCCATTCCAGTTGTTCCTCTTGGCTGTAAGCAAAGCTGCTGGTGAGTGCCAGCATCAGAAAAGCGGCCAATGTCTTCACAACGGTTCCCCGATGTCTCATGAAAAGCGATGAGTGGTAATGGGAAACATACTCTGCGCACTTTGGCCCTTCAAACCAGAACGTGGCGTTTGCTCGAAAAAGCCCAAGCGCTTCAATAGCATTCGTTGTGGATCAGGGGAGGGCTCCCATGAGGATTGCACTGGTTTCTCCGCTTTATGAAGCGGTGCCGCCGCGGCTTTATGGCGGCACGGAACGGATCGTTGCCTACTTGGCCGACGCGCTCGTGGAAATGGGACACCAAGTGACCCTGTTTGCCAGTGCTGAATCCAAAACCAAGGCGGCCCTGGTGCCGGGGCGGGCGAAGGCGCTGCGGCTTGATGACTCCCCCTTGAAGTCGGATGTGGCGGCACACCTGGGGATGTTGGATGAAGTTCGCCGCCGGGCTGATCAGTTTGACCTGATCCATTTCCATCTGGATCTGTTGCCTTATCCGATCTTTGAGGATTTGGCAGGGCGCACACTGACGACCCTGCATGGCCGACTGGACATCGCGGATCTGACTCCCTTCTATCATCGTTGGCAGCAATATCCACTGGTTTCTATTTCCCAGGCACAACGCCAACCCCTGCCAGATGCCTGCTGGTTGGAAACGATTTATCACGGCCTGCCGGTGGAAAGCCTGTGGTTGCCCGAACACCCCAAGGGCGATTATCTGCTGTTTTTGGGGCGGATCTCGCCGGAGAAACGACCGGACCGGGCAATCCACATAGCCCGCCAAGTCGGCATGACACTTAAAATCGCAGCCAAACTCGACCCTGCCGATGAACATTATTACCGGGAGGAGATCGAGCCGTTGCTGGATGACCCCCTGGTGGACTATCTCGGTGAGGTGGGGGACAAGGAAAAAGTGAAGCTGCTGGGTAATGCGGCAGCGGTGTTGTTTCCCATTGACTGGCCGGAGCCTTTTGGGCTGGTCATGATCGAGGCGTTTGGCTGCGGCACTCCAGTGATTGCCTGGCGCAACGGCTCGGCGCCCGAGATTGTTGATGAGGGTGTGACCGGGTTTATCGTGGAGTCGGAGGAAGAGGCCGTGGCGGCCGTGGCGCGGTTGAAAGAGTTGAATCGCCGCCAGATCCGGAAAGTGTTTGAGCAGCGCTTTTCCGTGGAGATCATGGCCAAGCATTATGTGGACGTATACCAAAAGCTCTTGCACCAGGCATCGGACGGCGACAGCGCAATGGGAGACACCGGGCGTATGAGAGCGGAAGAAGGGGTGGCGGTGGATCTGGAAAATAGCGCCATGCCCACCACGGTGGAGTCGGACGATACCCGCATGCCGTACAAGCTGTTTGCACTGAAGCACAAGGACTGCTTTTTAGTAGCGGATTCCTTTGGCGATGTAGAGGGGCGTGGGGATGGCTTGTTTCGCAACGACACCCGGATACTGTCCCGCTTTCGCATGGAGTTGGGTGAGCGTCCTTTGTCACTGCTCAGTGCCTCCGTCAGTCAGGATAATGTCTTTTTCACAGCTCACGTTACCAACCGGCCCTTGCCACCCTTGGGCGGCCGCTCCATCCCAGAAGGGGTAATTCACATCGAACGAAGCCGCTTTTTATGGGAAGAACGCCTCTTTGAGCGGATCAAGGTGGTGAACTATGGTGAGGAGTCTGTGACTGCACCGTTGCGAATCCAGTTCGGTGCAGATTATCGCGATATGTTCGAGGTGCGGGGAGCTCATAGGAAACGACGCGGTGAGCAGTTGACGCCGGAGTTTCGGAGCAAAGGGGTGATTCTGAGTTATCGAGGCCTTGACGGTGAAGTCCGCAAGACTTCGATTGCCTTTTCCATGGAGCCCCAGCAACTGGATGCACAGAGTGCCGAATTCGTCATTGAGCTGGCCCATAAGCATTGCGTGGAGTTCTATGTGGAGGTAGGCCCCAGACCCGCGGCGGCCCCCTGTCGGCTGCGTTATCGGCTGGCAGCGGCCAATGCCCGTCGCGCCATGCGGAACAAGAGCCGGGGAGGGGGGAGGATCGGCTCCGGAGAGCGGGTGTTTAACAACTGGGTGGAAAAGTCCCGGGCGGACTTGTCGCTGCTGATCACGGAGTTGCCATCAGGGCCCTATCCCTACGCCGGCATTCCTTGGTTCTCCACCACCTTTGGGCGCGATGGCATCATCACGGCCCTGCAAATGCTCTGGTTCGACCCCCAGGTTGCCAAGGGCGTGCTGGCGTTTCTTGCCCGAACCCAGGCCCGGGAGGTCAATAAGTTTCAGGACTCCGCACCGGGCAAGATCATGCACGAGGCACGCAAGGGGGAGATGTCCCGCCTCAAGGAGGTGGCCTTTGGCCAGTACTACGGCGGTGTGGATAGCACTCCTTTGTTCGTGATGCTGGCGGGGGCCTATGCCGACCGCACCGGAGACATGGAGTTCATTAAGCGGATTTGGTCGTCACTGGAGCAGGCGGTCCGCTGGATCGAGGAGTTTGGTGATGCAGACGGGGATGGTCTGCTGGACTACGCCCGGGGTGCGGATACCGGCTTGGCCAACCAGGGGTGGAAAGACAGTGAAGACTCGGTGTTCCATGAAGACGGACGCTTTCCCAGCGGGCCCATTGCTTTGGTGGAAGTGCAGGGATACCGGTTTGCCGCCTATCGGGCCATGGAAAGGCTGGCCGCCCGGCGGGGTGATATGGAGGCCTCGGAGCGCTGGCGCAAAAAGGCCGAGAAGGTGCGTCTTCTGGTAGAAGCCCGGTACTGGATGGAAGACAAGCAGTTCTATGGGATGGCGATTGATGGCGAAGGCCAGTTGTGTCGGGTGCGGGGTTCCAACGCTGGGCACCTGTTATATACAGGGCTGGCGGACCCGGAACGGGGCCGGTTGGTGAGCCAGCAGTTATTGTCGAGCAAGTTTGATTCGGGTTGGGGAATTCGCACCCTGGCCACAGATGAGAAGCGTTATAACCCCATGTCTTACCACAATGGTTCGGTCTGGCCCCATGACACGGCCATTTGTGCCGCCGGAATGGCCCGTTATGGCGATCGGCGGGGAGCGGCCCATATCTTGTCGGAACTGTTCGCCGCTTCAGTGCATTTTGGAATGCGGTTGCCGGAACTGTTCTGCGGCTTTCAGCGTTTTCCAGGCAATGACCCCATTGCTTATCCGGTTGCCTGTATCCCCCAGGCTTGGGCGTCTGGTGCGGTGTTTATGATCCTCCAGGCCTGCCTGGGGGTTAGTATTGATGGTTGGAACAACCAGATTCAGATTAAATCGCCCCATTTGCCGGCCGGCCTGAACCATTTGCGGATTCGGGGGCTGGTAGTGGGAACCGAGCAGGTCACTCTCAACTTCCAGCGCATTCGTGAGCGGGTGGTGGCGTTTACCGAAGGTCAGACTCAGGGCAATGTGCAGGTAGTGGCCCATGTTTGATCAAACAAAATTAACGAGCGGGCCTTGGTCTCCGTGATGGGATTGTTGCCAAGGGAGTCAGGATGACAATCGCGATCGTGATGGGCGTCTCGGGGTCCGGCAAAACCACTGTTGCTCAAAAACTGGCAGAGCAGCTGGGTTGGCAGTTTTTTGAGGGAGACGACTTTCATCCCGAAAGTAATATCAGGAAGATGGCCCAGCGTCACCCACTCACGGATGTGGATCGTCAGCCCTGGCTAGTCTCATTGAAAGTGTTGATTGATGAGTTGGTTGCCAAGGATGTGTCTGCGGTGATTGCTTGTTCCGCGTTGAAACAAGCGTATCGGGATTTTCTCAAAGACGGGCGCCCAGAGATTGTGGTGGTTTATCTGCAGGGGAGCTTTGAGTTGATCCGGGAGCGATTGGTGCACCGTCAGGGACATTACATGCCGGTGGATCTCTTACGAAGCCAGTTTGAGGACCTGGAAGAGCCGACAGATGGGATGACGGTGGATATTACTCAGCAGCCGGAAAGCCTGGTGCAGCAGATTGTTGATCGGTTGCGATAACAGTCTCTGTTGGCCTTGATCTGAAAGACCTAATGAAAATCTCGCGACTTCACCCGAAGCGCGCCAAGATGGTGGCTGAGATCAACCAGCTTGCCGGCCACCACATGAATCACATCGCCCTCCCGCTCCAAAATGCCTTTCACCTTGAGCAGTTGTGCCGTGAGCAAGGCCTTGCGCTGGGTGCGGGCCGTGTTTAGCCAGACCACCAGGTTAATATTGCCGGTTTCGTCTTCCAGGGTGACAAAGGTGACGCCGGACGAGGTTCCGGGACGCTGCCTCAACACTACCAGCCCCGCCACCGTCACGGGCTTGCCGTGCGCGATTTGCAGCAGATCCTCAGCATTGAGGCAGCCTTCCAGCAGACCCTGCTCCCGCAGCAGGCTGAGGGGGTGACGCCCAAGGCTGAGGCCCAGGCTTTGATAATCTTCCAACAACGCTTCACCTTCGCTGGGAGCGGGTAGGGCTAGGCTTTCCTGCACCGGCTCCAGGGATTCAAACAGGGCTGTTTGCGGCTCTAAACCGAGAATGTCCCAGCGGGCCTGATAGCGATGTTGCGAGACGGCGGCGAGGGCGTCTGCAGAAGCCAGTGCCTCTAAGTCTGCGGGGTGCAGGCCAGCCCGTTGCTCCAGCTCCCGTAGGTTGCGATACCCGGTAGCCGGCCGTGCGGCCAGCAAGCGTTGTGCCGCTTCCCGGCGCAGTCCTTTGACTAATCGCAACCCCAGGCGGATTGCCGGCTGATCCTGGGCATTGCGTCGGCTGGAGTCTAACTGGTGATCCCAATCGCTGGTATTCACATCCACCGGCAGTACTTCCACCTGATGGCGGTGGGCATCCTGAATCAGTTGTGAGGGTGAGTAGAACCCCATGGGCTGGCTGTTGAGCAGGGCGCAATAAAAGGCGGCCGGCTCATGGCACTTGAGCCAAGCGGAGCTATACACCAGCAGGGCAAAACTGGCGGCATGGGATTCGGGAAAGCCATATTCCCCAAAACCGCTGATTTGGTGCCAGAGCCGTTCGGCAAATTCTTCCTCATAACCTCGCTCCAACATGCCCTGAATCAGCCGGGTGCGTAGCTTTATCAGCTGTCCGGTACGCTTCCAGGCGGCCATGGCCCGTCGCAGCTGATCTGCTTCACCACCACTGAAACCGGCGGCAATCATGGCCAGTTTGATGACCTGTTCCTGGAAGATCGGCACCCCCAGGGTTCGCTCCAGAACACCGCGGACCGCTTCACTGGGATAGGCCACCGGTTCCAGGTTGCGTCGTCGCCGCAAATAGGGATGCACCATGTCCCCCTGGATGGGGCCGGGGCGAACGATGGCCACTTGCACCACCAGATCATAAAAATTCTTCGGCCTTAAACGGGGCAGCATGTTGATTTGGGCTCTGGATTCCACCTGAAACACGCCGATGCTGTCTCCCTGCTGGAGCATGGCATAGGTGGCCGG
>CAZEWG010000082.1:0-7840 GCA_964514485.1 uncultured Pseudomonadales bacterium | reverse complement strand
TGGCCTGATAGAGGGAGCTACCCCGGTGCAGCATGAGTCCTTCCCCGCCCTCAGCCACCACTTCGTTCAACCGCTCCAGCAACTCTTCCCGGCTCTCAACCCGAAACTGCTCCACCAGCTGAAGATAAGGGGAGCCGACCGCCTGAACCAGATCCCGCAACTGTTCCAGACGCTGATCAAACACTCCTTCCGCCGCCGGCAGGTCAAACACCATGTAGCGCACCTGACGCCAGGCCACCTCGTCCGGCACTTGCTGGCGCACGGTGCCGGAGAGGCGTTCGAAAGTCCCCCGCCCCATCCAGAGCTCTCCATCCAAAGGCGTGGCGGGGAAATTCCGCGTAAACCAGGCCGGGGCCTGAAAGACATTACCCTGGCGGGAGATCAGCCGGCGCCCGTCCCAATAGGCCCGGACACCATCCAGCTTCTCGCTGACCCAGTAATCCTCAAGATCAATTTGGTCGTGATAGACATTCGCCAGTAACAGCCCCGGCGGTTCCGGACCTGCTGCCTGGGCAGGCGGGAGTGGAAAAAAGCAGAAAACACAAAAGAGCAGCCATGCTGCTAAAGGATAAGCCATGGTCAATCTTCCCTGATCTGAACCAAGCGGGAGAGTCTATTCAACTCGCTTCAAAAAGCCATCCCCCCTAGGCCATCCCGGCAATGCTCCTGCGGAAGCGGCGTAGCGACAGGGTAAAGAACACACTACCAATCACCGCCAGCGCCAACAGGCGGGGCCAGACGATCTCCAGGCCCGCGCCCCGGAACAGGATGGCCTGGGCCAGGGAGATGTAATGAGTCGTGGGCGCCCCCTGCATAATGGTCTGCACGAACTGGGGCATGTTCTCGAAAGGCGTGGTGCCTCCGGATAGCATTTGCAGGGGAATGAGCACCAGAATAATGAGCATGCCCAACTGGGGCATGGAGCGGGCAATGGTGGCCAGGAAAATCCCCATGGAGGTGGTGGCGAACAAGTGCAGGGCCGCCCCCGCCAGGAACAACAGAATAGAGCCTTCGATGGGCACCTGCATCCAGCCTTGCACCACCAACACCAGGGAGGCGCCGGAGGCGAACAACACCACGACCCCCATGGACCAGATCTTGGCCAGCATGATTTCAAGGGGCGTCAGTGGCATCACCAGCAGGTGCTCGATGGTACCGTGCTCCCGTTCCCGGATCAGGGCCGCGCCGGTGAGGATGATGGATAACATGGTGATACTGTCGATCAGCTTGACCACCGCCCCGAACCAGCTCGGGCTCAGCGTGGGGTTAAAGCGGTTGCGCACTTCCAGCGCCACCGGCGAGGCGACATTCTGCTCCCCCTGTACAAAGGCCTGGGTTTCCAGGGCCAGAATGGCCTGGATATAACTGGCCCCGAGAAATGCCTGGGTAAGCCGGGTGGCATCCACGTTCAGCTGGATGGTGGGCTCCCGGCCCGCCAGCAAATCCCGCTGAAAGCCGGGCGGAATATCCAGCACGAAGGTGTAATGTCCCGCATCCATCAGCGGGTCGATCTGGTGTTGATCAATCAATGCCGGGTTGATGAAGTAAGGGGGATAGAAGGCACCGGTCATGCGGGAGGACAGGGGCGAACGGTCCTCATCCACCACGGCAATGGGGGCCAGGTGTAGGGTCTCCGGCATGCTGGAGGCGCTGATATAGATATTGATGCTGAAGGCGAACAGGATCAGCCCCAGCATGATCTTGTCCCGCCACAGACTGCGCCACTCCTTGATGCCCAGATGAAAGATATTGGCCAACCGCTCCATGCTCAGTGCTCCTGCTTCTTCAGGGACACCAGGCCCAGCCCCAGGATCACCGGCACGGACAGTGCCAGGGGCCAAAAGGAGCCCGCCAGGTCAGCAAAGCCCAGGGCCTTGGAGAAGGTGCCATTGCTGATGGTGAGAAAATGGGAGGTGGGATAGATCTCCCCGATCAAACGGGGAATGCCTTCCAGGGCGGACACCGGCGTCAGCATGCCGGAAAAGGTCACCGCCGGAATCAGCGTCAGGATGGCGGTGCCGAAAATGGCGGCGATCTGGCTGCGCATGAAACAAGAGATCAACAGCCCAAGCCCGGTGGCCGCCAGCACATACAGGAGGGCCGCCACCATATAGGCCAGATAACTCCCTTTGAATGGCACGCCAAACACGAACACGGCCAGGGCGGTCAACAGCAGGAAGTTCGCCAAAGCCAGGGCCGCATAGGGAAGCTGCTTGCCCAGCAAGAACTCCAGCCGCGTCACCGGCGTGACATAGAAGTTGATAATGGAACCCAGCTCTTTCTCCCGCACCACACTCAAGGCGGAAAGCATGGCCGGAATCATCATCAGCAACAGGGGGATCACCATGGGCACAATGGCCACCAGGCTGGCAATGTCCGGGTTGTAGCGATAGCGGGTTTCAACATTGAGGGACAAGGACCGGTTCACCGGGGTGGACAGGTAGCGAGCCTGCTCCTGCAGCCAGCCATTGTGTAACGCCTGCAGATAGCCGCTGACGGTTTCCGCCCGGTTCGGCATGGCCCCATCCACCCAGGCACCAATCGCCACCGGACGGCCCCGTTGAAGATCCCGGGCAAAGCCTGGCGGAATCTCCAGGGCCATGCTCAGCTCACCACTCCGCATACGCCGGTCCAGCTCCTCGTAATTCCCGATCGGCGCCCGCTCCACAAAATACCGGGAACCACTCAGGTTCAGCACATACTGGCGGCTGGTGCTGGTCTGGTCCCGATCCAGCACGGCAAACCGAATGTCCTCCACATCCATGCTGATGCCGTAGCCCATGATCACCAGCAGGATGAGCGACCCCAGCAGTGCCAAGGTGGCCCGGATCGGGTCCCGTTGCAGCTCCAGGCTCTCCCGACGGGCATAGCTGAACAAGCGCAGCAGGCTGAAGCGTTTGGGTGGCTGGGTCTCCCCAGCGGGCAGCGCCGCGGGCAACTCCACCGTTTCACTGGCCTTGCCGGCCGCTTCTTCCAGATAGGCCACGAACGCCTCATCGAGGGTTTGCGCCTGGCGGGCCTCCATCAATGCCCGGGGCCTGTCGCTGGCGAGAATCACCCCGGCGTGCATCAGGGAAATACGGTCGCAGCGCTCGGCTTCGTTCATGAAGTGGGTGGAGATAAAAATGGTGACTTTTTCCCGGCGGGACAGGTCGATCAACAACTGCCAGAACTGATCCCGGGCAATGGGGTCCACGCCGGAGGTGGGCTCATCCAGAATCAGAAGTTCCGGCCGGTGGATCACCGCTACCGCCAGGGACAAACGCTGGCGCACCCCCAGGGGCAAGGCCGTGGGCAGCTCATCCACCACCTCGGACAAGCCAAAGCGCTCCACCATTTCCTGCACCCGCGCCGGGATCTCCGCCTCCGGCATATGAAAGAGCCGGGCGTGCAGCTCCAGGTTCTGGCGAACCGTCAGCTCCGTATACAGGGAAAAAGACTGGGACATGTAACCGACCCGACGACGGGTGGCCAGATCATTGGCATCCATCTGCTGCCCGAACAGCCAAGCCTGGCCTTCGGATGCCGGCAGCAGTCCGGTGAGCATCTTCATGGTGGTGGTCTTGCCGCAGCCGTTGGAGCCGAGAAAGCCGAAAATCTCGCCGCGCTCCACCCGCAGGTTCACATCCTTCACCGCCGTGAAGTTCCCGAAGCGCATGGTCAGCCCCTGGGCCTCGATGGCGATCTCCGCGCTACCGCCGGTTTCGGTGGTGCGCGGTGGAATCACCACCTCCTGGTGACCTTGGCGCTTTTCCTCCGGCAACAGGCGAATAAAGGCGGCCTCCAGGGAGTCCGTGCCCGTGCGCTCTCGCAATTCCTGAGCCGTGCCGGTGGCCAGCACCCTGCCCTCATCCATGGCGACCAGCCAGTCGAAGCCTTCGGCTTCTTCCATATAGGCGGTGGCGATCACCACACTCATGGCCGGGCGACGGCTGCGTACCCGCTCGATCAGCGCCCAGAACTGGGCCCGGGACAGGGGATCGACGCCGGTGGTGGGCTCGTCCAGCACCAGCAGGTCCGGGTCATGGATCAGGGCGCAGCAGAGCCCCAGCTTCTGCTTCATGCCGCCGGAGAGCTTGCCCGCCGGACGGTCCTTGAAGCGCAACAGGTCCGTCGCCGCCAGCAGCTCTTCCATGCGCCGCGCCCGTTCCTGTTGGTCGTGGCCGAACAGGCGGGCAAAGAAGTCCAGGTTTTCTTCCACCGACAGGGTGGGATACAGGTTCTTGCCCAGCCCCTGGGGCATATAGGCGATACGGGGGCCGGTGATGCGACGATGATGGGCATCGGCCATATCCCCGCCGAGCACCTCGATCCGCCCCCGCTGGATTTCCCGGGCGCCACTGATCAGGGACAACAGGCTGGACTTGCCGACCCCATCCGGCCCGATCAGGCCCACCATACGACGGGCCGGGATCTCCAGGGAAATTCCCTGCAATGCCGGCTTGTTCCCGTAGTGCAGATCGACGCCTTCCAGCCGGATCACCGGCGGGGCCTCCCCCACAGAGCTGCCGTTCATGACGGGACTCCCCTTACTGCACTTGCTTCATCTGAAGCTCGGGCGGCCACTCCCTGGAGTCGTCCAGGCGCACATAAGCCATGCCCGGCAGGCCGGTCTTCACCTGCTGGGCGTATTTCTTCAGCAGCTGCGGGTCAATGCTGGCCTTGACCCGGAACATGAGTTTCAGCCGTTCGTTTTCCGTTTCCACGGTTTTGGGCGTGAACTGGGCGGTGCTGGCCACAAAGGAGATCTTGGCGGGAATCACCACATCGGGGGCCGCATCCAGCACCAGGCGCACGTCCGTTCCCAGGGCGACCCGGCCGGCCGCGGCGGTGGGCAGGTAAAAGGTCATGTAGACATCGCTGATATCGATCATGTTGAGCACCCGTCCGCCCGCGCCCAGTACTTCACCGGGCTCGGCCACCCGATACTGCACACGCCCGGCGCGGGGAGCCTTGAGGTCCGCATCCTCGATCTCCACCTGCAAGCGGGCCACCGTCGCTTCCGCTGCCTTGATGAGAGACTGGGCCTGTACCACCTGCGCCCGGGCGGCGGCAATGGCCGCATCCACGGAAGCTACCTGGGCTTTGGCCGCATTCAGGGCCGCCTCGGCCCCTTCCATGGCGGCCTGGTCATCCTCCAACTGCTGGGTCGAGATGGAGCCGCGCTGGGCCAACGTCTGGGAGCGTTTGTAACGGTTCTGGGCGGATCTCAGCTCGGTCTGGCGTTGCGCCACCACCGCCAAGGCGGCGGCTTTTTCGCTTTCCCGCTGGGACACCATGGCCTGGGCGGCCAGTTCCGCATGCTGGGCCTGCTGAACCTGGGCCTGGGCTTCCAGCAGAGAAGCCCGCAGGCTTTGGGTATCCACCCGGGCCAGTACCTGGCCGGCTTCCACGAACTCCCCTTCTTGCACCATCACTTCCAGAAGGCGTCCGCCGGATTTGGTGGCGATATCGATTTCGGTGGCTTCAATCCGCCCGTTGCCGCTGGCGATATAGTCCGGCAGTCCCCCCGGCCGGTACTGGTTCCAGACTCCCAGAACAACAGCCGCCAATCCAATGACCAAAACCCAGGGAAGCCATTTTTTTCCAGGCATGTACGCACCCCATTATCCATTCATCAATGGATAACATTATGCCCTCTTCCCTGGGGAAAAGAGTGCTCGCCACGCACATTTGCGACACTATCCAAGGATGAGTTGACGGGGGTCAAACCCAAGGGGCGAAATCAGTTTAACGGCACTCCGAGTCCTCTGTGCGAGAGCGGGATTAGCGATCAAAGAGGGAGGTGCGGCGATAAATCTTAGCGAGATAAACTGGCCATTATCAGGAGCCTCGATCCACCAGGAGGCGAGGCTCCGCGAGCCTTACTTCTTCATGGCCTGGGGATAGTTCAGCGCCCAGTTCACGAACAGGTTGGTGCCGATCTCCATGGCAGCCTCATCCATGTGGAAGAACGGCGAGTGGTTGGCAGGGGCTTGCTGGGGATCCTGATCCGCGGGGGTGGCTCCCAGCATGACATACATCCCCGGCACCTCCAGGGCGTAGAATGAAAAGTCTTCACCCGCCGTGCGCACCGGCACCTCCACAACCTTATCCTTGCCGACCAGTTGTTGGGTCACGGGCAGCATGGCATCCACCAGCTCCGGATTATTGATGGTGACCGGATATTGCTCATGGATTTTCACTTCGGCCTCCACACCATGGGCTTCCGCGGTGTATTTCGCCATATACCTGAGGCTCTCGAAGACCTGCTGGCGGGTGTCCATGTCAAAGTTGCGCAGGGTGCCCTTGAGCACGACCGTATCGGGAATAATGTTGTCCCGCAGCCCGCCACTCACAATGCCATAGGAGACCACTGCGGGCGAGGCGGTAATATCCACCTTGCGGCTGACAATGGACTGGGAGCCCGTGATGATCTGGGCGGCCGCCACAATGGGATCGGCCCCGGCCCAGGGCATGGAGCCGTGGGTTTGACGGCCCTTGATGGTGATCTCAAAACTGTCCATGGAGGCCAGGATCTGTCCCTTGCGATAGCCCACGTAGCCGGTATGCATATTGGTCATCACATGAATACCGAATACGGCTTCGGGCTTGTACTTCTTGAAGATTCCCTCCTCAAGCATCTGCTTGGCGCCCCAGGTCTCCGCGTCGGGTACGCCCTCTTCCGCCGGCTGAAAAATAAACAGGATATTGCCGGCAAGCTGATCCTTCATGGAGGCCAGCTGCTCCGCTGCCCCCATCAGCATGGCCACATGGGCATCATGGCCACAGGCATGCATCACTCCGACTTCCTGCCCCTGCAAGGTAGCAGTGACCCTCGACTTGAACGGCAGATCCACCTGTTCGGCCACCGGCAGCGCATCCATATCGGCCCGAAACGCAATGGTGGGCCCGGGCTTGCCGCCCTTGAGGAATCCTGTCACGCCCGTTTTGGCGATCCCCGTTTGTACCTCCAGTCCCAGGGATTTCAGGTGGTCAGCCACCACTTTCGCCGTGCGTACTTCCTGGTTGCTCAGCTCCGGGTGCTGGTGAATGTCCCGCCGCCACTCAATGACCTTGTTGGCCAGATTCTGATTAATACGCACTTCCGCCAAGGCCCCCACCGCCATCATTGAACATAGAAAACCCGTAAATGCCATCAAGATCCAGTTGAGTCGTTTCACTTCAAATCCCTCTGCAAACCAAAGACCCATCCAGGAATCTTATTGACTCCCCAAAGTCCCAACCAACTCTGAACAGGATGTCACCCGCAAACGTACGGGTTAAACTGGGCCTCGCCAACAATAACAACTCAAGGAGAGTCCCATGACCCTGGCGGAGAAGTTCTGCCTTACCGCAGCGTTCCTGTTTCTGATGAGCGGCCTGCTGACAGGTATCTGGAAGTATCGTCACATGGCCCGAAGCCCTGATGCCACCGCACCCACCTATGTGGACATCGCCCACCGCAGCTCCCTGATGTACGCTTTTGCGGCCCTGGTATTGGGCCAGCTCGCCGCCTACAGCCAGTTCCCACCCCTGGTGAATACCATCGCCGCATTGGTCGCCCTGGCCTTCTTTGCCTTTGCCATTGGCAGCTATGTCTTACACGGACTTTTGCAGGACACCGACAATCAGTTCCAGCGCCCCCATAAGCTGGGCCATACCCATTTGCCGGGCTGGATGATGAGCTTTTTTATGACAGCCCTGATCGCAGGAGAAGTGGGCGGCGCCTTGGTGCTCGGAGCCGGCGCCATGATGAATATCTGGAGTGTGGCCGGCTAGGCTTTTGCCGGCAGCCAAAAGGATAACCCCATTAAGGAAAATGAACTCATGCTAAGAGAAGGACAGGGAGAACCAGTCG
>CAZEWG010000081.1:0-7868 GCA_964514485.1 uncultured Pseudomonadales bacterium | reverse complement strand
AGGAGTTGCAGGGCTTGGAACCTCCCCCTTTCGTAAAGGGGGAATGAGGGGGATTTTGGCAGACACAGTCTGTGCAGAAAGACCCTCCTGCTGGCGCATATTCCTGTGTAGTTAGCATCCCACAATATGTAGTACAGCAAGTGCAGGATGGATTGGGGTACTCTGTGGAAATCCCCCCTAACCCCCCTTTACGAAAGGGGGGAAATGTCATCTGCGGGGGCCTTTGCCCCAATCTCCCGAATCACCCGGCACGGATTCCCCGCTGCAAACACATCCGCCGGAATATCCTTGGTCACCACACTGCCAGCCCCAATCACCGCGCGATCCCCAATGGTCACCCCTGGATTGATGATGGCGCCGCCGCCGATCCAGACATCGTTGCCGATTTTGATGGGGCGGGCGGATTCCAGACCGGAGCGCCGGGTAGTGGCATCCAAGGGATGGGTGGCGGTGTAGATCTGCACCGCCGGGCCAAACAGCACGTTATCGCCGATTTCCACCAGCCCCGGGTCCAGCACCACACAGTTGAAGTTGAAGAACACCGACTGACCCAGCCGGATGTTATAGCCGTAATCGCAGAAAAACGGCGGCTCGATCCAGATGCCGTGGCCCGGATGGTTGAACAGCTCTCCCAACAATTGCCGCCGTCGTTTCAGTTCCTGGGGGCGGCTGTCATTGAAGGCCTTCAGCAGTTCCCGGGCCCGTCGGCGCTCCTGCTCGAGCTGGGCATCACGGGGATCGTAAAGATCCCCCCGTAGCATTTTCTCTTTTTCGGTTGCCATCCGGCTGGTTTCCTTGGTGGCTGTTTTGATTCCTTCAGCCGGACAGCAGGCCTTCCTCTTTCAAGGCTTCCTGTACTGCTGGCCGCTCGGAAATACGGGCCATATAGTCTTGTAAATTGTTATGGGCCGACAAGTCCAGATCGATGAGTTTCGCCCAGTTGGTGACCGTGAACAGGTAGGCGTCCGCCGCGGTGAAGTTGTCGCCGGTCAGATAAGGCTTGCCCTGCAACTGGGTGTCGACCCATTCGTATTTACGCTTCAGCCCCTCAACCAGATAGGTCTTGATTTCAGGGTTGAGGGTCGGGTTGAAGGTGGGGCCGAAGGATTTGTGGAGCTCCGAGGTGATGTAGTTCTGCCATTCCATCACCCGGTAGCGGGCCATGGTGCCGGCGGCGGGCATCAGGTCGTCACGGCCGGCCTGGTCACAAATGTACTGGGCGATGACCGGACCTTCGCTGAGCATTTCGCCATTGTCCAGCTCCAGCAGTGGCACATAGCCCTTGGTGTTGAACTTGTAGTAGTTGTCGCCATGCTGGGTCTTGTGGGCTTTAAGGTCCACCTTCTCAAGCTCGTGGGGCAGTTGGGTATCCTTCAGCAGGATATGAGGGGCCAGGGAACAGGCCCCGGGAGCATAATAGAGTTTCATGATCAGCCTCCATTTCGATGCGATCTACAGACATAGCTTAGGGATAATGTCATCACAAAATGATGTCTCACCGTCTGATCGGTTATGCTCAATACTATTGCATATCCGTTGATTATGGGCAGCAAGCCCTGAGGCGCGCTCACTATCATTGATAAAGCGCTCTGGCCGGAAAGGCGGAGCCCTCCCTGATTCAGGTCGAGAACAGAATGGCAGATTCCAATACCCATCCCTGGCTGGTCAAACTCCAGGAGCAGTGGCAGCGAGCCCTGGACCGCAATGTGCGGGTCGCGGTGACAGGCTTGAGCCAGAGTGGCAAGACCACCTTTATCACCTCCCTGATTGACCAACTCCTGAAGCTGGATGCCCGCAACCTGCCCTTGCTGGACGCCATGGCGGAAGGGCGGATTATCACCAGCCAGCTGATGACACTGCCGGAGCTGCAGGTGCCGACCTTTCCTTACAAGGATTTCATGGCGGCCATCCAGGACACACCGCCTCGCTGGCCCACCTCGACGGATCGGATGCGCGGGGTTCGGATTGCCATTCGTTTCCGCACCCGTCGTGCCCAGCTGGGGGCGGGCAATGAACGCACCCTTTATATCGACCTGATCGACTATCCCGGCGAGTGGCTGCTGGATCTGCCCCTGAAAACCCTGAGTTTCCAGGAGTGGTCCCGGCAGGTTCTGGAACAGACAGAAGAGCCGGCCCGCAAGGCGCTGGCCCAGAGTTGGCTGGATTATGTGGCCGGTCTTGATCCCCAGGCCCCGGCAGATGATGATCAGGTTCAACAGGGCCAGCGTCTCTATGGGGACTACCTGAAACGCTGCAAGGAAGAGCTGGGCTTGAGCAGCCTGCAGCCGGGCCGTTTCCTGATCCCCGGCGAACTGGAAGGCTCGCCCTTGCTCTGGTTCTTTCCGCTGGAAGTGGAGAATCCGGATACGTTGCCGAAGAACTCCCTGTACCGGGCTCTGGAGAATCGCTTTGAGGCGTACAAAAAACAGGTGGTGCGGGGTTTCCACGAAGAACTGTCCCGGCTCGACCGACAGATCGTGTTGGTGGATGTGCTCAAGGCCCTGAATCACGGCCCGAACCTGTTTGCCGATATGCAAAGCTCCATCGAACAGGTGTTGCAGACCTTCAACTACGGCAAGTCGGGCCTGTATAGCCGCATCTTCAACAGCAAGATCGACAAGCTCCTGTTTGCCGCCACCAAGGCGGATCATGTCACCGACAACCAGCATCACAATCTGCGCCTGCTTTTGGAAACCATGATCGATGAGGCCAAGCGCAAGATCCGTTTCCAGGGGGTGGGACTGTCCACCCAGGTGCTGTCGTCCGTGCGTTGCACCAGCACCTTTGAGACCACCCATGACGGCGTGAAGCTGTCCTGCCTGAAGGGAATCCCTAAGGGAGAGGAAGTGGTGAAAGGGCGCTTTCCCGGCGAGGTGCCACCGGTGCCGCCCTCGACCTCCAACTGGCCGGAAGGGGCCTTCCAGTTTGTGGAGTACCGCCTGCCACCGGCCCTGTCGGGACTGGGCAAGAACCCGCTGCCCCATATCGGCATCGACCGGGCCCTGAACTTTCTGATCGGAGACAAGCTGGAATGAAAGAGCGTCCGCCCCACAGGCCTTTCAGTTTTGATCTACCGCCGGAGGAGACGGAACACAAGCCGGAACCTCAGGCCCGTCCGTTCCAGTTTGATGTGGAAGAACCGCTGGAATACGAAGAGCTGCGCAGCAGCAGTGAGCAGGAAGCCCAACGGCTGGCGGAGCTGGAGCCCGTGGCGAAGTCCAGCAATGCCGCCGTCCGCTGGCTGATCCGGTTCGGCATCCTGTTTCTGATCCTGGTCATTGGCGTGGATGCCTACAGTTATCTGTCGCTGCAATATGAGCGCAGCCTCACCCTGGGAGTCGTGTTGAGTGTGGCGATGGCAGGTGTGGTGATTGCCCTGTTGTGGCTGGTGGGGCGGGAAATCCGGGATTACCGCCGGTTGCAGGAAGTCTGTGAGCTGCGTCGCTTGGCAGAAGCGGCTCTGGCCGAACCGGGCCAGGGGCAGGCGAGAAGGCTGGTTCAGCGCTTTGCCGATCTCTACAGCGCTCAACCGCCTCTGCAGCGGCGCCTGTCCCAGTTTGAGGAATCCATTGCGGACTATCACACCAACGGCGAAATCCTGGATCGCTTCAGTCGAGTGATGATCAAGCCCATGGATGCCCAGGCCTACGCCATTATTAACCGTTATGCGGTGGATACGGCCATTGTGACGGCGATTAGCCCTTTTGCGGCTTTGGATGTGCTGCTCACGCTCTGGCGCAACACCCGGATGATCCGGGCCATTGCCAGCCACTACGGGGTGCGGCCCGGCTTTACCGGCAGCCTGACCCTGCTCAAGTACGTGCTGCAGAATCTGGTCACCGCCGGAGCCAGCCATTATGTGAGCGATGCCCTGGCGGAGGCCATGGGCAGTGATCTGGTGGGCAAGCTGTCCCAGCGCTTTTCCCAGGGCGTGATCAACGGCCTGATGACCGTACGGCTGGGCCTGATGGCCGCCGAGCAGTGTCGTCCGTTGCCGTTCCAGCCGGAGGACAAGCACAACTTCCGCCAGCTGTTTCGCAATGTCCGCAAGCGGCACGAGCAATATGCCCAGGAGACCAACCAGCCTCACTAGGGGCCGGTTTGGGCCCGGTTGATGGGATGCCTACACTGGAGAAAGGTCCGGTGTGATTTCTGTGATTCCGCAGACTCCTGAACAGGAAGGGCAGTCCCATGAAAAGTACCCAGCAGGCATTGAAAGACAGCATCATTCCCGCACTAACTGCGGATCTGGCCGTGATGGCAACGGTCGCCGCCCGCGGTCGCAAAGACAGCCACAGTAGTCTGGCACCCATCAATTCCACCTCCCATGTGCTCTGGGGAGCCGAGGCCGGCCAGGTGGACGGCTTCAGTGCCCGGCACAGCCTGCCGGGCCTCGTTATTAACGCTGGCGCCGGACTCTGGTGGGCGGCAGTGTTTCAGAAACTGTTCGGAGAACAGGCTGATCGGCGTGGCCCCATGGTGGCGCTGGCGGGTGGCTTGGCGACCGCCGGGCTGGCTTATGTGGTGGACTACAAGTTGGTACCCAAACGACTGACGCCGGGTTGGGAGCTGCGAATTTCTGACAAATCCCTGTATATGAGTTTGGCGGCCATGGGCCTGGGGCTGGGTGTCGGAGCCATTCTGGCGCGCAGGTACAGACTCTAAGATCCTTACAGCGCAGGCGTTGGGTTTTCTGTGACCACGCCTCTGTATATTTAGGGTCTCACAAGCAGTCTCGATCAGCTTTTCATGCTCAGGAGGGATTATGAAACGTAGCGCATCCGCCGTCTGGAACGGCGGCATCAAGGACGGAAAGGGCCGCATCTCCAGCGATAGTGGCGTCTTGTCGGATACCCAATATTCTTTCAGCACCCGCTTTGAAAGCGGCAACGGCACCAACCCTGAAGAACTGATCGCCGCGGCCCATGCGGGCTGTTTTTCCATGGCGTTGTCGGGCCAGTTGGGCGCCGCCGGGCTGACCGCAGACAGTATCAACACCAAGGCCACGGTGGAAATCGAAAAAGACGGTGCCGGCTTTACCATCACCAAGGTGCATCTGGAGGTGCGGGCAAAAGTGCCGGGAGCGGATCAGCAGGCGTTTGAAAAGGCGGCCAATGATGCCAAGACCGGCTGTCCGGTCTCCAAGGTGTTGAACGCCCAGATCTCCATGGATGCCCAGTTGGAGAATTAAGTTCTGGCGGTGCAACCTGGATTAGTGTTTTCGTGTGCAGGGGCAGGCACTCTGTGTCTGCCCGACGACCCCGCCCAGGTTCTGCTGGTCTCTCCAAACAGAGCTTTTTCCAACCAGTTTTTTCACCTTTCTCCGAGTGCGTCACAGGGAGAGGATGGACTGTGACTGATTCTTCACCCAATCCACTTTGGTTATAAACGGCACTATTGTCTAATAATGTTAAAGGCATTGGTGTTGCAGCGTTGTGACATTGCCCAAAGAAGGTGCCCAGGTAGGCCCCTGACACCCGTGCTGACAACCACAAATGATTCTGTGAGCGGTTTGAGAAAACCGAATGTTGTACCGCAAGTAAAACGGTGGAAAAGGACTTTCGAGTGCTTGCGGAGGAATCCAGGACACCCCCTGGAATCAGGATCAGGGCTAGAACCAAGGGAAGGCGGCCATGAATCAGAATCCCAGAAACCTCACCACGAAAGAACTTCAGGCAGAGTTGGACTTGCTTGCCACCCACGGCGTTATGCAGGAGGATCCAGATCCGTCCTGGCTGAGGCGCGAGGTGCAAGTCTATCAACTCCAGTTGGAACTGCAGAACCGGGAGCTGCGCTCATCCCAATTGCAGTTGGAAGTGGCTCGCGACCGCTATCAACGGCTGTATGACCATGCTCCCGTTGGTTACCTGACACTCAACCGCAGTGGCTGCATCCTGCAGGCCAATCTGCAGGCCGCCCGGACCCTGGGCGAGGAGTGCGGTGATCTCATTGGCAGTGGCTTTAGCCGTTGGATCGAAGCGGATCGCCAGCAGCAGTTTTTTGAGCATTTGGAGCAAGTCTTTTCAGGGCACCAAATCACTGGCACTGAACTGAGCCTGCGATGTGCTGATGGACGCCGTTGCGAGATCCAGTTGATCAGCGAGATTGTCTGTGTCCGCAGCCGAGGCGCGGAGTACTGTCGCAGCGCTTTTGTGGATATCACCCGCTACAAGGAAGTCCAGTACCTTCTGGATCAAGAACTGGCGGAAACCCGGCAGCAGCTCCAGCAGGAAATGGAGCAACGCCAGCAGTTGCAGCAGCAACTGGCTGCTTCCGAGAGGCAATATCGTTTACTCTTGAACGGTGCAACTACTGTATAAACGCAGGGGTGTGATACCTGCGAACTGACCTTCAGGAGGAGTTTATCGTGATCAAGTCATTTGGCTATGCAGCCATGGCGGCCGATGCGCCGCTGGCGCCCCATCATTTCGAGCGCCGCGAACCCAGGGCCGACGACGTCCAGATCGAAATCATGTATTGCGGAGTCTGCCACTCGGACCTGCACACGGCCCGCAATGAGTGGCACAACACGGTCTATCCGGTGATTCCTGGTCATGAAATCGTTGGTCGGGTGGTGGCCACGGGCAATCAGGTGACGAAATTCAAGGTGGGCGACTTGGTCGGTGTCGGTTGTATGGTGGACTCCTGCCAGCAATGTGAGTCCTGTCATGAAGGGTTGGAGCAGTATTGTGAGACCGGCTTTGTCGGCACCTACAATGGCGAGGAAATGCATACCGGTGGGATGACCTACGGAGGCTACGCCAACAATATCGTGGTGAAGGAATCCTTTGTACTGCGTATTCCGGAGAACCTGGACCCGGCGGCCGCATCCCCCCTGCTGTGCGCCGGCATTACCACCTATTCACCGCTGCGTCAGTGGAAGGTGGGCAAGGGAATGAAAGTGGGAGTCGTCGGTTTGGGCGGGCTGGGGCATATGGCGCTTAAACTGGCCCATGCCATGGGAGCGGAAGTAATCCTGTATACCACTTCCCCCAATAAGCGCGAGGATGGTTTGCGGCTGGGGGCTCACGATGTGGTGGTGTCGAAGGACCGGGACGAGATGAAGAAATACCGCAACAGTCTCGACTTTATCCTGAATACCGTGGCCGCGCCCCATGATCTCAACCCGTTCCTCAACCAGTTGAAGCGGGATGGCACCATGACGCTGGTGGGCGCCCCTGCCGAGCCACATCCTTCGCCGGAAGTGTTCAATCTCATCCTCAAGCGTCGCAGCCTGGCGGGCTCCCTGATCGGCGGCATTGCGGAAACCCAGGAAATGCTGGATTTCTGTGGCGAGCACAACATTGTCTCGGATATTGAGCTGATTCCGATCCAGAAGATCAACGAAGCCTATGAGCGGATGCTCAAGAGCGACGTGAAGTACCGTTTTGTGATCGACATGAAGTCTCTGGAGCAGGACAGCGCCGCCTGATCCTGCAAAAGCCTGACAATCCATTCCGGTTAGCCGGTGGGC
The DNA here is from genome assembly GCA_964514485.1 of uncultured Pseudomonadales bacterium. Taxonomy (GTDB): domain Bacteria; phylum Pseudomonadota; class Gammaproteobacteria; order Pseudomonadales; family Oleiphilaceae; genus JAEZAA01. Next base: position 394 of record CAZEWG010000081.1, on the reverse strand, counting down.
AACCGGAATGGAATCGGCGTTACCACATCAGATCGTCGGGAATCTTGTAGTCCGCGTATGGATCGTCTTCATCCGGGAGGTCGGCCTGGCGGTCGTTGCAGAGGATAACGCAGGCCTCGTCCCGCTGGCGGATCTTCTCGGCCACTTTGGCGGGTACCACTTCGTATTGTTCCTTGAGGCTCACAATGGCCAGCAGGCCCTCGCTGAGCTTGTCGCGAATGGCCTCCGTCACATAGATGCGCTTGACCTTGTTCTGGTCCACGAAGTTGTAGGCGATATCCCCTTCCCGGGGCAGCCGGTTCAGGGTGATGAGCTGCTCGATCTGGGCGGCGATGGCTTTACGCTCGGCCTGTTCCTTCAGTTGGCGGTTAAGCTCCCGGTCCCGTTCCGCTTT
>CAZEWG010000080.1:0-8128 GCA_964514485.1 uncultured Pseudomonadales bacterium | reverse complement strand
GAAGCACCCGCAATTCGTCTTCGCACCCCGCTATGTGGAATGCAAAACGGGCGCGATTGGCGGCTAGCGCCATGGCAACCTCCTTGTTGAGCCAATGCAGGCTCTGGCTGGCGAAATCCTTTTCCCAGGGCGGGATTATAACGGGAGGGGCTATGAAAGCAATGCAGACTGTTTTATCGTGCTTTTCTGTGGAGTGTCCGCTAATTTCGTGCGTCGGATAAATAAAGTGGCTGAAATTTAGTCAGTTTGTGTTTAACATGGCGTGCGGTTACGGGACATTGCCCGGTTGCGTAGCCTGGCAGGCTTCTTTTAAGGTCAAGAAGGCTGCAAAAAGCGGTAGGTTGTGGTCTCGTGGCATCACGGATTGATGTATTGGCGTAACCGATTATTCCGTGGAGCTCGTAGTTTGAGACATGCCGACGAATACTGATAAGAAAACCGTTGCTTTGAAACGGGGGCTGGGAAAGAACCTGGCGCTAACCTTGCTGTACATTGCGGCGGGTGCTCTCGGCCAAGCTTTACCTTCGGTCGAGTTTAGCCTTTCACTCTGGATACCCAGTGGTATTGCCGTAGCTGCCCTGCTGCGGTGGGGGAATACCTGTCTGCCTGGCGTCTTGCTGGGTGCGACGCTCTTGGGCCTGTTCAATGACTTGCCTTGGGGGCCGGCGTTTCTGGAGGCCTTGGGTAGTGTGCTCGGGGCCTGGCTGACCGTTTTTCTGCTGGGCAAGTTCGGCTTTTCAGCCACTTTTCTGCACCGACGTGATGTCAGTCTGCTTTTGTTGGCGGCCGGGGTTGGGATGCTGTTGTCGTCTCTTACCACCGCCTTTGTTCTCTATGGGTTTGATCTGATCAGCAGTGATCAGGCCTTTGCCAGTTGGCGTATCTATTGGGTTGGCGACCTGCTGGGCGTGCTGACCATGGGCCCGTTGCTGTTGTCTTTGTCCGAGGAAGACTGGAAACCGGTCCAGAATCGTGATGGGGAGTTTAGGGTCTGCTGCCTGCTGAGCATCCTGGTCGGGCTCATTGTCTTCCCCCTTAATGGGGTCTTGTTGCCGGCTCAGCTTCCCCTGGCATTTTTGCCAATGCCCTTGGCGGTTTGGGCCGCCTTACGGTTCGGGTTATGGGGGGCGTCGCTTTCCATTTTCTGGTTTTCCTCCCTGGCTATCCTCGGCACCGCTTTGGAGGCGGGTCCTTTTGTGTTGGGCTCGCCACTGCAGGCCCAGTTGATGGTGCTGGCCTTTACCGCCTCCTTGTCGGCGCTGGCGCTGCTGGTGACCTCTGTTCACGGAAGAATTTTGCAGTCTGAGGCCGCCTTGCGGGAAGGGGTGAAGCATTATCAGGCTTTATTCCAAACCAATCCCCATCCCATGTGGATCTATGATCTGGAAAGTCTGGCCTTTTTGGCGGCCAACGATGCAGCTTGCTCGCTGTATGGTTACAGCGCCGAAGAATTTCAGCGCATGAGCATCCGGGATATCTTTCGACCGGATGACGTGGCGGACCTGGTGGCGTTGGAGAGTCGCAAGCAGGACAGCTTCAGCTCGTCCGGCGTCTGGTCTCACCGGGTACGGGATGGCCGGGAGATCTCCGTTGAAATCTCCTCTCATGTGTTTACCCACAAGGGACGCCCTGCACGCATCGTGCTGGCTTACGATGTGACCGAGCGGGTCGAGTCCGAAGCTCGCCTCAAACGCAGCGAATCCTTGCTGCGGGAGGCACAGTACGTGGCGCAGTTGGGCAGCTGGGAGCTGTTACCTCAACAGAACCAGCTGATCTGCACGAATGAGGTGTACAACATTTATGAAATGCCGCCCCGGGAAGGCAACCGGCATGCCAGTGAGTTTGTGGAGCGGGTACATCCTGAAGACCGGGAGTTGATGGTCAAAGTTTACCGGTCCTTGTTGCGGGGCGCCCAGGGCAGCAATTTCGAGTTCCGGTTGATGTTTCCGGATGGCCGGGTCAAGTGGCTCTATGCGCGCTGTACCGCCTATGGGGAGCCGGGCAAGGCGGCAACCCGCTTGGTTGGAACCATTCAGGATATTTCCGCCCGCAAGCAAACGGAACAGCAGATTCATGACCTGGCTTTCTATGACCTGCTGACAGGTTTGCCCAATCGGCGCTTGCTGACGGACCGTATTCATCAGGCCCAGGCAGTCAGTGCCCGGACCGGTCTGCATGCAGCCCTGCTGTTTATTGATCTGGACCACTTTAAAAACCTCAACGATACCCGCGGCCATGATGTGGGAGACCAGTTCCTGCAGGTGGTGGCGGAGCGGATCAGGCACTGTATTCGCGAAAGCGACACCGCCGCGCGTTTTGGCGGGGATGAGTTCGTGGTGATGCTGGAAGGGCTCCATCGCAATGTCAAAGTGGCGGCCTCCATGGTTGAGCTGGTGGCCGAAAAGATCCGGGATGAGATCGCCAAGCCTTATCACCTGGGCGAAGAGGACTACCACAGCTCGCCCAGTATTGGGGTGAGCTTGTTCTGCGGTGAAGAAGACTCGGTTGATCAGTTGCTCAAGCACGCCGATGTCGCCATGTACGAGGCCAAAGCTTCGGGGCGCAACTCGATCCGCTTTTTCGACCCGGCCATGCAGGCCGCCCTGGATGAGCGGGCCAAGCTGGAGACAGAGCTGCGCAAGGCGGTCTCCACCGGTCAGTTCGTCCCATACTTCCAGGCGCAGATCGACAACAACGGCCGTATTCAGGGGGCTGAAGTGTTAATTCGCTGGGAGCATCCGGAGCGGGGCCTGGTGTCTCCCGCGGAGTTCATTCCGCTGGCGGAGGATACCGGCCTGATTCTGCCGATCGGTGATAATGTACTGCAGGCCGCCTGTGAGCAGCTGGCGAGCTGGCAGCATGATGAAGTGCTGAAGGATCTGGAGCTGGCGGTGAATGTCAGTGCCCGACAGTTTCGTCAGCCGAACTTCGTCGAGCAGGTCAAGCAGGCCGTGGAGTCTACCGGTGCCGACCCCAGCCTGCTGAAGCTGGAGCTGACGGAAAGCCTGGTGTTGGATAACGTGGAAGACACGGTTGAGAAGATGCATGCCTTGAAGAAGTATGGCATCGGCTTCTCCATGGATGATTTCGGCACCGGCCAATCTTCGTTGAGTTACCTGAAAACCTTGCCGCTGGACCAGTTGAAGATCGACCAGTCCTTTGTGCGAGACATCGTGACCGACCCCAATGATGCGGTGATCGTGCAGACCATTATCGTGATGGCCCGTAGTCTGGGGCTCAATGTGATTGCCGAAGGGGTGGAAACCCATCAGCAGCTACGCTTCCTGCAATCCCGCGGCTGTGATGCTTTTCAGGGGTATCTGTTTAACCGTCCGCTGCCGCTGGAGGCCTTTGAAAAAGCCGTTTGTTCGTCCTCCTGGCTGGAGCTCGAAGAGTTTGCGCAGGTTTCGACGGGCTAGAGGAACTGGCAACTGTGGCCGGGAGGCTTTGCTCGCCCGATAAAGCCAACATTAGCAACTTGTAAATGTTACGCGCTCAGCTGCAAGTTTTACTGGCATCTCTGCGGCTGGCAGAGATATTTTTCTGACCGTCCCGTCTTTATCTCCAATCTGTAAAGCCTTGAGCTTTCAGCCCTAGGCCGTGTGTTCAGTTCTGCTTCTTGAGGCCTGGCGGCGGCTGTGTCAGGTTCATGGCATCAGCCTTGCTTATCTCCTTTTTCAGTACCCTGAAGGAAATCACTCATCAGGCAGGAGAAGCAATCATGGCGACTACAGGTCAGGGCCCCCGGACAGGGCAAACAGGTTCGTCAGGGACCACCACACCAACCTCGGGGATCTCCCCGGCAACGACAAACGCAGCCATGACCGGCGGAACCCCAGGGGTTTCAACCACGCCCGGTGCTACCACCAGCAAGCCAGGCACTTCCACCACCTCCAAAACCGGTGCGGGCGTCAGCTCGAATCCAACCACACCTTATGATGCGGACCTATCCAGTGGGATCAGTTCGGGCGATATGGCCCGGGCCGCGTCGACCGCTGATAGCCGCTACTCCGGTCGCACCGAGCGGGAAGGCGGAATGGGACACGAGGCCCAGGCCAGCGATCTGAAAGAGGAGGTCCGCCACACCGGCGAAACCCTCAAGCAGGAAGCTCGCCGGACTGCCCAGGCACTGAAGGAAGAGGCCCGGGAAACCGTGCGCCAAATGGCGAACCGTCAAAAGGAAAATGCAGCCGGAGGGCTGGGTAGCCTGGCTCATGCGCTGCGAACCGCCGCGGATGACCTGGAAGGACAAAGCCAGCTGCCGGTAGATCGTTACGTGCGCAGTGCGGCGGATAGTCTGGAACGGCTGTCGGAGAGCTTGCGTCATCGGGACGTCAACTCAATGATCGGACGTTTGGAGCGCTATGCCCGGGAACAGCCCGCCGTGGTGGTGGGTGGTGCGTTGGCCATCGGCTTTTTACTGGCTCGGGTGGTGTGGAATGCCTCGTCGGCATCAACCTCCCGCGAGCGCCCGGAAGTGTACCATTAGGAAAGAAGGACACTCTCTACAGCACGCTGAATGCGGGTTGGTGCAGGGCTGCAATTTTCGGGGATTTGGTTTTGCCGACTGTTGAAGGAGGACGTCGCTATGCAGGAACAGCAAGAGCAGAGAGATCCGCGAACCATTAAGTCGCTTCTAAACGAACTGGCCGAGGAGACCACTGATCTCGTGCGTCAGGAAGCAGCCCTGGCCCGAGCGGAAACCAATGAGAAGCTGCACTTGGCAACACGCGCCATTGTCTTTTTGGTCATTGGCGGCGCCATCGCCATTGCGGGTTTGTTTTATGTGCTGGATGCCGTGGTCTATGGGTTGGCCCGCTTCATGCCCGGTGAATACCGGCTCTGGCTGGCGGCCCTGATTGTGGGGCTGGTGGTGTTGACCATCGGGTTTTTCATGCTGAGAAAAGCACAAAAAGATCTCAAGCCCAACCGACTTACGCCGAAGCGATCTGCTGAATCAATTCAAAGGGATGTTCAACTGGCACGAGGACAGATGCAATGAGTGCAGCCGATCAAGATCAGTCCCCCGAGGAAATCCAGCGCCGGATCGAGACAACGCGTCAACAATTGAACCAAACCTTGAACGCCTTACAAAGCAAACTGGATCCCGAGGAGCTGATGGATGCGGTGTGGGGTTATCTGCGCAGGAACCGCTCTGAACTGGGTCGGAGCCTGGTCGATACGGTGAAGGCCAATCCGGTTCCGGTGTTGCTACTGGGTGCGGGAGTCAGTTGGCTGGCGTTGGGAGGCTCGGTAAACCGTCGTACTGGGATTTCTTATGAAGATGAGTATGCCGAGAGCTACGACAGCAATCTAGGTTATGAAAGTGGTCGGGTGCAAAGGTACCCGACAGGCGCGGTTGGGTACTCCAGTGCAAGCAGGAGTGGGCGGACCGGCAAAGCCAGAGAGTCCTGGCAAAGTGCGAAGGAGACTGTTTCCGAAGCTACTGCCAAGGTCAAAGGGAGGACATCCGAGATGGCAGACAAACTGACAGGCCGCACAAAGGAAACCATGGAACACCTGGGGGAGCGAGCTCACGAGATGAAAGATCGCCTCAGTGAGAAGCTTCACACGGGCTCGAGCGACAGCATGTCGCCTGATGCCAAGGAGAAGTACCAGCAGATGGCGGACCGCTCTCAGGAGCTCTATCAGCGCTCCATGGACCGGGCTTCCGAGATGGGGCACCGTATGCGGGAGCGCTATGCACGACAGAAATATCGGGCCCGGACCATGCTGGAAGAGCATCCTCTGGCCATCGCGGCCATTGGGATCGGGATCGGGGCGCTGCTGGGCGCGCTGCTGCCGACCTCCCGGCGGGAGCGACGCTGGCTCAAGGAAACCCGTGACGAGATGGGGCATACCTTGATGGAGTCCGGCCGAGAGCAGTTTGAACGTGCTCGCGGGGCTGTGGAGCGAACGGCCCAGGCGGTCCGGGAGCAGGCCGAGCAGGTGCGTCACAGCGATGAAAGCCTGGGGCAAACCGCCAGCCGCGCAGCGGATGCAGCGACAGAAGCCGCCCGTCAGGAGCTCAAGTCAGAGGATCGGGTGGCAACCACTCCGCCCCAGACTGAACCTCGCAAGCCCATTACACCGCCGCTGTGAAGCGGCGTTTTGAGCCACTAACGGACTTCTAAGACCAGGAAGGTCTGCTCTGATGCAACTCATGGCACAGGCCCCACAGGATCAAGACAAAAGCCCCCACACGCCTGGCTTGTTGAGGTTGTGGGTGGCTGGGTTCACCCGAGAGGGGCGCCAGGATCTCCACTTTCACTCCCGGGATTATCCCCGTCCTGAACCCGGCTATGAGTTTTCCGGGCGAGTCGAGCTGATGGAACGGCCCAACTATGTGGTGCTGCGGCTGGCGGACTTTTGTGCGTTAAGGCCCCCGGAGGTCAAGGGGATTCAGAGTCTGCAGCTGCGTTTTGAGGCACGGATTCATGGTTTGAGCGGGGCCGTGGAGGCCGGCTCGGCACTTTGTGGCAACTTCAATAACAAGTTGTCCCATCATATTTTGGGACGGGGTAACCGCTTGTCGTTTCAGGCACGGGTGAATGGCCAGGCTATTGCCCCGGAGTTTCGTTTCGAACCCACTGGGCGGACTGTTTTTCCGCAGCCTTTTGGCCGCAGTGTGGAACCCGTGCCCCTGGAACCCTCATCCGCTTGGCACCTGCAAGGAGAATTAACACTGGAGCTGGGCGAGGAGGGAGACAGCATCATGATTGCGCCGATCATCCCCGCTCCAGCCTTTCATGCCCGCATTACACTGCTGCGGGTGCCATCTTAGTCTTGCTGACCCGGAAACCTCTCAAACATCTGGGTGACGACTTCGTTGATCAGGGCTGTTCGCTCTGCTTCTGGAGTGTCCTCCTGCAAATCCATCAGAGCACTGGCACGCCAGATAGTTTCACGGTTTTGGGCATCCTGCACCTCAATGGTGAGTTGGGCGGGCTTTAAGAGGGTGTCGGACGGATGAATCTGCATGGACATTACCGTCGAGCCGGTGCCCGGGCCATAGGCTTCTCCTGTGGCGGCACTGCCTGAGGCGGCGTCGGGCAGGTGGCCGGCGGCAGGTGGGTCAAGGTCTTGGATCCGCTCCGGCTCAAATTGATAGCTCACCAGCAGATCGGGTGCGGAGTCGTCAGTGTGACGAATACCGTCTTTTTGTAGCTCCCGCTGAATGGCTTCCTGCAAGGTGCTCGGTTGAACCGGTGAGTCGCTTTCCAGTTCGGCGGCGGCAAAACTGAAGGTCTGGGAGTCCGGCGGGAGTATGCCGGCCTGGTCATAATCATAGGCAACATTGCTGCAGGCAGTGAGTACACAGCCTGCCAGAATCAATGTTGAGCCGAGAATCTGTTTAACCATAAAGCCTCCTGTGCTTAGTGCTCACTTCGCTGTTTAAATCTTAACCATATGGTTGAGCGCTTTAAAAACAAAGACAGGTGGGGCTTCAGGGTAGGTAATCCGGCTGTTAGCGGGCGTCGGCAGGCGGGTAGTGTTTAAACATATCCGAGACGATCTCGCTAATGCGCGTGTTCCGCTTGGCCGGCGTCAGGTCTGGCGACAGGTTACGGCGGGAGACCGCCCGCCAGATCACTTCATTGCGAGCCGGATCGACGATTTCCACCACCAAGCGGCCCTCTTTCACTTCCCGGGCAGGGGGTGCGGTACTGAGTCCGAACATGCTGCGAGAGCCACCAATCCCCAGGCCGAAGGAGAAACCACTGGACTCCAGGCGGCGGGCATCCTCGACTTGATAGGCGATCAGCAGATCCGCATCCGTTGCGGTTTCGATCAAGCCTTTGTTGGTCAGTTCCTGGATGATGGCGGCGCGGATGCGGCGACTATCGAGCGTGGTGGCCTGCTGAGTGGGAGACAGAAAGGAAAAGCTCTGTCGATCGGCAAAACTCGCCGTGGTGTCATAGTCATAACTGACGGTAGAGGCACAGCCCGTCAGGAAAAGAAGGAAACTCAGTAGGAACCAGCGAATCACCGGGCACTCTCCTTAGGTTTTGAGCATCTGAAATCTGCGTATGTTTTCAGCATTGTACAGCTGTGAGACAGCCTGTTTGGCGGGGTGTTCGCAATTGTAGGCAAAGTGCAAGGAAACTGTCATCGAGAGGTCATCTTT
>CAZEWG010000079.1:0-8193 GCA_964514485.1 uncultured Pseudomonadales bacterium | reverse complement strand
CCGGCAGGATCATGATGTACACCTCGGGGTGGCCGAAGAACCAGAAGATGTGCTGATACATCACCGGGTCGCCACCGCCGGCGGCGTTGAAAAAGCTGGTGCCGAAACGAATGTCCATCAGCAGCATGGTGATAGCGCCGGCTAACACCGGCATCACGGCAATCAGCAGGAAGGCGGTAATCAGCCAGGCCCAGGCGAACATGGGCATTTTCATCAGGGTCATGCCGGGGGCCCGCATGTTCAGTACCGTGGCAATCACGTTGATCGCGCCCATGATGGAGGACACTCCCATCATGTGAACCGACAGGATAAAAAAGATGGTGCTGGGTGGACCATAGGTGGTGGACAGAGGGGCATAGGAGGTCCAGCCGAAGTTGGGGGCGCCGCCCTCCATGAACAAGGTGGAGAGCAGCAGCATGAAGGCAAACGGCAGAATCCAGAAGCTCCAGTTGTTCATCCGCGGCAGTGCCATGTCCGGTGCGCCAATCATCATCGGCAGCATCCAGTTGGCCAGGCCGACAAAGGCGGGCATCACGGCACCGAAAATCATGATCAGGCCGTGCATGGTGGTCATCTGGTTGAAAAAGTTGGGGTCGACCAGTTGCAGACCGGGCTGGAACAGTTCGGCCCGGATCACCATGGCCATGGTTCCGCCCAGTAAAAACATGCTGAAACTGAACCACAGGTACATGGAGCCGATGTCCTTGTGGTTGGTGGTGAATAACCAGCGTCCGAGCCCCTTCGCCGGCCCGTGATGTTCGTGAATGTGGCTATCATCAACTACGGCGCTCATGAGCAAGTCCCTCTGTCAGACGTCGTTATTGTTCTGTCGTTTCCATGATCTGCAGCGGCGTGACCATCTCCCCTGTTTCATTGCCCCAGGCATTACGCTCATAGGTAATGACAGCGGCCAGATCGATTTCACCGAGCTGGTCCCGAAACGCCTGCATGGCCGTGCCGGGTACGCCGTTGAGTACCACATCGATATGCTTGGCCATGTCGCCGGTGGCAATGGCACTGCCGCGAAGCGCCGGAAACGCCGGTGGCAGGCCGTTACCGTCCGGCATATGGCAGGATGCGCAACTGGCGCTGTAGACCTGCTCACCCCGGGCCATGAGCTCCTCAAGCGTCCACTCCTTGCTTCTCAGCTCATATTCCTCACGGGCTTTCTGCTGGCGTTCCGCCACCCAGATCTCATACTCTTCCTCGGTTACCGCCTTGACCACCACCGGCATAAAGGCGTGATCCTTGCCGCACAGCTCCGCACACTGCCCCCTGTAGATGCCCGGCTCGTTGATGCGGGTCCAGGCTTCGTTGATAAAACCGGGGATGGCATCTTTCTTCACCGCCAGTTCCGGCACCCACCAGGAGTGAATCACGTCGTTGGCGGTGATCAAAAAGCGGATCTTCTTGTTGATGGGCACCACCATGGGTTCGTCCACCTCCAGCAGATACTCCGGCGACTTCTCCAGACGGTTGTAGATGGCATCCTGGGAGGTGGTCAGGTTACTGAGAAACCCGAATTCTTCATTGAGGTAGTCGTAGCGCCACTTCCATTGATAGCCGGTGATCTTGATGTCCACCTCGGAGTCTGAGGTGTCATACATATCCACCAGGGTGGCCGTGGCGGGAATGGCCATGGCGATCAGGATCGCAAAGGGAATCAGCGTCCAGATGATTTCGATGGTAGTATGTTCATGAAAGTTGGCAGGTTTTGCCCCCTGGCTCTTGCGGTGGAACAGGATCGACCAGAGCATGACGCCAAACACAATCACCGCGATCACCACACAGATCCAGAAGATGGTCATGTGCAGGCTGTAAATATTCTGACTGATATCGGTGACACCGCGAGGCATGTTTACTTCCCAGGCGGCCAGTACGGTCGTGGGATGTAGCAGCAAACACAAAAGTGGAACTGACGTCCCCAAGCGCCTACGAGAAAGCATAATCTGTCTCCACACAGCTTGTTTTTATTGGTATGGACGACACTTCCCGAGGGACTGCTTTATCTAGGAAGTCCAAGGTACTTGTTCCGCAGTATAGTGTTCCGTCTTCCGCAGCGACAAGGCAGCCTGGGATACTCCCAAGTAAGCGAATCCTGCCAAACCGAAAATATTGAACTGAGTCACAAAGACCATTTTTAGGCGATTTTAGATGCTCTCCAACCGCTCATTTCCAGCCAGACACTAAGCCATGTCTCACGCCTCTCCCTACCGCAGGCTCTGGTCCCTGGCCTGGCCACTGATGTTAACCAACCTCACCGTTCCCTTGTTGGGGTTGGTGGATACCTTTGTGTTGGGACATCTGGAATCGCCGGTTTATCTGGCGGCGGTGGCGGTGGGCGCCAATCTGTTTACCATTCTGTACTGGAGCTTCGGCTTTCTGCGCATGGGTACCACCGGCCTGACCGCCCAGGCCCAGGGTGCGCAAAACCACCATGACCTGCGTCGGCTGCTGGTTCAAAGCCTGCTGCTGGGAGCAACGCTGGGCGCGCTCCTGCTGGTGCTCCACCAGCCCCTGATCCGCCTGGGCCTGACCCTGATGAAGCCGGCACCGGAGGTCATGGAGCTGGCCATGATCTATTGCCAGATTCGTATCTTCAGCGCCCCGGCGGTGCTGGCCCAGTATGCCTTGGTGGGCTGGCTGATCGGCCGCCATGACACCCGGGCCGCCCTGTACCTTGCCGTGGTGACCAACCTGATCAACCTGACCCTGGACCTGGTGTTCGTGTTGGGCTTGGGTATGACCGCCGCGGGTGTTGCCCTGGCCACGGTGATTGCAGAGACCTCCGCCCTGGGCCTCGGGCTTTGGCTGATTCGCCAGCGCCATCCCCAGCAATGGCAGCAGGCCGGGTTAGGACCGCTCATCCGGCAGTGGTCCGATTACCTGGGATTGCTGCGGGTCAACCGCTTTATTTTCGTACGCACCGTGACCCTGCTGCTGGTCTTTGCCTTCTTCACCGCCCAGGGCGCCCGGCTGGGCACGGATATCCTGGCGGCCAATGCGGTGCTGATGACCTTTCTGATGCTGATTTCCAATGGCCTGGATGGCTTCGCCAATGGGGTGGAGGTGTTGACCGGGGAGGCGGTGGGTGCCCGGCGTCTGGATCGCCTGAAAGACAGCCTACGGGCGGGCCTGATTTGTGCCGTCGGCGGCGCGGTGCTGTTTTGTCTGCTGTTCCTAACCGCCGGACCCAGCATTATCCGGATGCTGACCGACCTTCCCCAAACCCGTGAACTGGCCATGGTCTACCTGCCCTGGCTGATTGCCATGCCGCTGCTGGCGGTGTGGAGCTATCTTTGGGATGGGGTTTTTATCGGGGCCACCCAGGTTCGGGCCATGCAAAACTCCATGCTGTTATCCGCTGGCGTGTTCCTGCTCCTGTGGTGGGTCACCCGGTCACTGGGCAATCATGGTCTGTGGTTGTCCCTCTGTACTTTCATGCTGGTCCGGGGCCTTTCCCTGGGCTGGCTGGCCCTCTACAACACCCGCCAGCAACGCTGGTTCTAACGCCGGCTACGGCCGCGTCCTCTAACGCTCCATGAAAGCACCCGCTTACATTGCGGGTAGTTTCATTACGGTTTCCTCATGTTGATTCCCAAATTGTCGGCTACACTGAAAACGAGGGAAACAAGTTTTACCCAACATCTTGCAGTCATTTCTATAACGAGAACGACGATGAGACTCGACGCAGTAAACGAGATCATCAACCAGGCGAAAGCTGTCGAATTCAGGTCGCGCTATCTACAGCAGACTCTCACGACCCAATCCTGGCAGTTGCCGGAACTCATCAGCGTTGATGCAGATCCGGCTGGGCCACAGTTGTTGAACTTTATTATCGACTATATTGAGCTGGCTCCGCAGACCCTGGCCTGCATTGCCGGCTCCGCCGAACGGGTGGGACTGGATGACCTATTCCAGCCCTTCCTGCAAACGGCCATGGGCTATTTCACCCGCCCGGCGATCATTCTGAACTTCAAAAGCGGTCTGGATGGCATGATGATTCGCGCCTACCAGTGCCACCGTTTGATTGAGGAGCTGTACGAAAACAACCGCAGCCTGCGCAACTCCAAGATCTGTGAACTGGAAAGCACCCAGGCCAATCTGCTGGTGCATCACCTGATTGGTGAGCCTTTCGCCAATGAGATCGACGAGTCCGTGATCTACACCCTCAGTAAACTGGTGCACATGCCGGACTACTACAATCTGGATCTGGCCCACTATCTCGAAAGTTCCTGGGGCACGGACTGGCAGCACCTGAGCCAACGCTGGAAGCGGCTGCTGGACAAGCATCAGATCCACTTCAACCTGTATCTGCGCTTGATCTAGGTATACCGACGCGGCTGCCCAAAATGTGCCTGAATCCGGAGAGTCTGTCTGGGCCTGAACCATTGGCGGGCGGACACGCGGGTCCGCCCCTACAGATGGTACCTGTGGTTTGATCTATGGAGTACAGCGGCAATCTCGTGCGTAGGGGCAGACCCTTGTGTCTGCCCTTGCGGGCTCCTGCGGGTCTGTGAATTCAAAGGGCGGACACGCGGGTCCGCCCCTACAGATGGTACCTGTGGTTTGATCTATGGAGTACAGGGGCAATCTCGTGCGTAAGGGCAGACCCATGTGTCTGCCCTTGCAAGGCCCGAACCCCAGACGGAGTTAGGCGGGTCGGCAAATGCCTGGACGGTCACGCCATTCCGCAATGATCAGGACGACTTCTTTTTCGGCGGCGGAAAAAACCGGATCGGCTGAACCTGAGGGTCCGGCTTGCGCTCCTGGGTGACCCGGGTTTCCGGCTCCTTGAGCCCTTCCTCGGCCACCATTTTTTCCTTAAAGCCGCAGCTCACACACTCCCGGAACTGCCCTTGTTCGTCCTGGAACATCACGATGCGGTCCATCTCACCACAGCGGGGACAGACCGCTCCCGCAATAAAACGACGCTTCATTTGCATGATTGAACCACTCAAGCCCTAGGCTTTCTCTCAATGATGGACCCATAAATCCCGGCTAAGCCGCATCCAGCATGCCGGACTGGCGTAGCAGGGCGTCAACACGGGGCTCCCGGCCCCGGAACTCCACAAACAGGGCCATGGGTTCCTCCGAGCCGCCACGTTCCAACACCGTCGTGCGGAAATCCTCACCGGCCCGGGCACTGAACACCCCTTCTTCCTCAAAGCGGGAGAAGGCATCCGCTGCTAGCACTTCCGCCCATTTGTAGCTGTAATAACCCGCCGCATAGCCGCCGGCAAAGATATGGCTGAAGCTGTTCTGAAAACGGTTGAAGGCGGGTGCCTGGATCACCGCCACCTGACGACGGACCTCATCCAGCAGTGCCTGCACATCCAGCGGCTGGTCGCTACGGTACTCCGCATGGAGGCGGAAGTCGAACAGGGCGAACTCCAGCTGCCGTACCATCTGCATCCCCGCCTGGAAATTCTTCGCCGCCAGCAGCTTGTCGAGCATGGCCTGGGGCAGGGGCTCGCCGGTCTGATAATGACGCGAAATCAAGGCGATGGCTTCCGGCGCCCAACACCAGTTTTCCATGAACTGACTGGGCAACTCCACCGCGTCCCAGGGCACACCGTTGATCCCCGACACCTGGCTGCACTCCACCTTGGTCAGCATATGGTGCAGGCCGTGGCCAAACTCATGGAACAGGGTGGTCACCTCGTCATGGGTCAGCAGCGCCGGCTGATCGCCAAGGGGAGGATTAAAGTTGCAGACCAGATAGGCCACCGGCAGTTGCAGGCTGCCGTCGCTCAGACGCCGACGAACCCGGCAGTCGCCCATCCAGGCGCCGCCCTTTTTCTTTTCCCGGGCATACAGGTCGGTGTAGAACGACGCGACCTGCTCACCGTTCTGGTACACCTCATAGTAGCGGGCATCCGGATGCCAGAGTTCGGCCCGGTCAGAGGCCTGGATTTGCACCCCGAACAGGCGCTCGGCGACCTGGAACATGCCACTGACCACCTGATCCACCGGGAACCAGGGACGCAGCTCTTCCTGGGAGATGGCATAACGGTGCTCCCGCAGCTTCTCGCTGTAGTAGCCCACATCCCAGGCCTGCAGATCCTCGTGACCGAACTGATCCCGGGCAAACCGGGCCAGCTCCTCAAACTCCCGCCGCGCCACGGGTACGGACTTGGCAGCCAGCTCGTTGAGGAAGTCCAGCACCTCGTTCTGGTCCTTGGCCATTTTGGTGACCAGGGAGTACTCGGCAAAATTGGCAAATCCCAACAATTGCGCCAGCTCATGACGCAGCTCCAGAATCTCATCAATCAGGCCGCTGTTATCCAATTCCGCACCGCCCGGGCCTTCAGCCGAGGCACGTGTGGTGTACGCCTGATACATTTCCCGCCGCAGTTCGCGGTTATCGCAATAGGTCATCACCGGATAGTAGGACGGGAAATCCAGGGTCAGCAGATAACCGTCCTGCTCCTTGCGCTGCGCGGCTTGACGGGCGGCGGCCAGGGCACTCTCCGGCATTCCGGCCAGCTCGGCAGCATCGGTCACCAGCTTGCTCCAGGCATGGGTGGAATCCAGCACGTTCTCGGAAAACTTGCTACTCAGCTGGGACAGCCGTTGGGACAGTTCCGCATAGCGGGCTTTCTTGTCGGCGGGCAGATCCACCCCCGCCAAGTGGAAATCCCGCAGGGTATTGTCGATGGATTTGCGCCGGGCCGGGTCCAGCCGGCTGTACTCTTCGCTGGCCGCCAGCCGTTTGAAGGCTTCGCACAGCTCGGCATTCTGGCCCACTTCGGTGCTGTACTCGGACAGTTTCGGCAGGCACTCGTTGTAAGCCTTGCGCAGCTCTTCATTGTTCATCACGCTGTTGAGGTGGCTGACGGGCGACCAGGCCTTGCCAAGGCGGTCTTCCACATCATCCAGCTGCTGGGCCAGGGAATCCCAACTGACATCCTCCTGCTTCACCAGCTCAGCGATCCGGGCACGGCTTTCCGCCAGAATCTGGTCGATCGCCGGCACCACATGCTCGGGCTTGATGGAATGAAACGCGGGCAGGATATCGTCTTGTAGCAGAGGATTCGTCATGGAACGCAGCCTTATGGTTAAACGGGTATTCCCTCAATATTGGGAATCAAAACCAGAAAAGCAAGCACCCCCTCAACCACAACTCAGCTGAAAGAGCGCCCCGCCCGCCCTCCAGGTGCTTGGTCAGACGCCCGCCGATGCAGTATGCTCAAGATCTTGGAGGAGAACCCTGTGAATCTGAGAAGCTATCAAGGTACCACGCCCAAACTGGGCGAACGGGTCTTTATTGATCCCACCGCATTGGTCGTGGGCGATGTCGAGCTGGGCGACGACAGTTCAGTCTGGCCCATGACAGTGATCCGCGCCGACATGCACCGCATTCGCATTGGCCAACGGTGCAGCATTCAAGATGGCAGCGTTTTGCACATCACCCATGCCGGTCCCTACAATCCCGACGGTTTCCCCCTGGTGATGGGCGATGACGTGACCGTCGGCCATAAAGCCGTGTTGCATGGCTGCCAGTTGCAGGACCGGATTCTGGTGGGGATGGGTGCCATTGTGATGGATGGCGTGGTGGTGGAGTCGGAGGTGATCATTGCCGCCGGCGCCCTGGTACCGCCCGGCAAGCGGCTGGAAAGCGGTTATCTCTACGCGGGCTCGCCAGCCCGTCAGATCCGTCCGTTAACCGACAAGGAGCGCAGTTTCTTCACCTATACGGCCGCCAATTATGTGAAGCTCAAGGAGATTCACCGCCAGGAGCTGTCCGGAACCAGCCCGTCTGATTGAGAACTGATCCGCCTAAAACGCCCTTAGCCGGCACCAAAGTTCAGCCAAGGGCGCGTCATCCGGAAGTCTATTGGTCCTGCTGCTCAGACTTCTCTTCTTTCTTCTGGGCCTTCCAATCTTCCAGTTCGTTCACGCTCAGGACTCCGTCCTGATCCTGATCGATCTCGGCAAAGGCATCCAGAATCTTCTGCTCTTGCTCGGCTTCAGCCCGGCTGATGTTCTGATCGCTGTCCTGGTCCAGCTGCTGGAATTTTTCCTGGGCGCTCTGCCCATCATCCGCCGCGAACGCGCTACCTGCGACCACCAACAAAGCGGTCATCAGTGTTTTTTTCAACATCATAACCACACTCCTTCGTTTCCTAATCTGAAAGATACCGGCTCCCACGCGGCTCACGGGGTGCCAGGTCTGTGCCTGAACGCCAG
>CAZEWG010000078.1:0-8193 GCA_964514485.1 uncultured Pseudomonadales bacterium | reverse complement strand
CTCCCCTCAGACTAGGCGTCCCCCCCTAGCCCTCTCCCGCAAGGGGAGAGGGAATGACTTTGTACCTAGCCGATCATTAATTGCTGTTGTCATCCTGCTTGCCGGTGTGATGGCAAAGCCCTCCTTTTGGAAGAGGGCTCACTGTCAGGCATTGCTCTCAAGGAAGTCTTTAGCGAAGCGCTGCAGCACGCCACCGGCTTCATAGATGGACACTTCCTCGGCGGTATCCAGACGACAAGTCACCGGGACTTCCACACGCTCACCATTCTTGCGATGAACGATCAGCGTCAGGTCACATCCTGGCGCCGGCTCGCCGACCACATCGTAGGTTTCGGTGCCATCCAGCTCCAGCGTTAGACGGGTCGTTCCCGGCTTGAACTCCAGGGGCAGCACACCCATGCCGATCAGGTTGGTCCGGTGAATCCGCTCAAAGCCTTCCGCCACAATGGCTTCCACACCGGCCAGACGCACGCCTTTGGCGGCCCAGTCACGGGAAGAGCCCTGACCATAGTCCGCCCCGGCAATAATGATCAGCGGCTGCTTGCGATTCATGTAGGTTTCAATGGCTTCCCACATCCGCATGACTTCGCCGTCCGGCTCTACCCGAGCCAGGGAGCCCTGTATCACCTTGCCGTTTTCATCCCGCACCATTTCGTTGAGCAGTTTCGGGTTGGCAAAGGTGGCGCGCTGCGCGGTCAGGTGGTCACCCCGGTGAGTCGCATAGGAGTTAAAGTCTTCCTCCGGCAACCCCATCTTCGCCAGATACTCTCCGGCGGCGCTATCGGGCAGGATCGCATTGGATGGCGACAGGTGATCGGTGGTGATGTTGTCACCCAGCAGTGCCAGAGGACGCATGCCCTTCAAGGTACGCTCACCAGCCAACGCCCCTTCCCAGTACGGCGGGCGACGGATATAGGTGGACATCGGCCGCCAGTCGTACAGCGGACTCGCCGCTTTTTCAACTTTCCCCAAGTCGAACATCGGAATGTACACCTGGCGGAACTGTTCCGGCTTGACGCTGGCTTGAACGATGGCGTCAATTTCCTCATCGGAAGGCCAGATATCCTTCAGGCGGATTTCCTTGCCGTCCACCACACCCAGCACATCCTGCTCGATATCGAAACGGATGGTGCCGGCAATCGCATAAGCCACTACCAGCGGCGGTGATGCCAAAAATGCCTGCTTGGCATAGGGGTGAATCCGGCCATCGAAGTTCCGGTTACCAGACAGCACCGCGGTGGCATACAGATCACGGTCGATAATTTCCTGCTGGATCTTTGGATCCAGCGCGCCAGACATACCGTTACAGGTGGTGCAGGCAAACGCCACGATCCCAAAGCCCAGCTTTTCCAGTTCCGGCAAAAGGCCAGCTTCTTTCAGGTAAAGCTCCGCCACTTTGGAACCTGGCGCAAAAGAGCTTTTCACCCAGGGTTTGCGAACCAGACCGAGCTCATTGGCCTTCTTCGCCACCAAGCCTGCCGCCACCACGTTCCGCGGGTTGGAGGTGTTGGTGCATGAAGTGATCGCGGCGATGATCACGGCGCCATCCGGCATCAGGCCTTCCGCTTCCTGCGCACGGGCCGCTTCCAGATTGCCGGCAATGCCTTTGGCTTTCAGATCGGTGGTGGCAACACGGGCATGGGGGTTGGACGGGCCGGCAATATTCCGCACCACGCTGGACAGATCAAACGTCAGTACACGCTCATATTCTGCGGTTTTCAGCGCATCGGCCCAAAGCCCGATTTGCTTGGCGTAGGTTTCCACCAGGGCAATTTGTTCCGGCTCGCGGCCGGTGAGTCGCAGATAATCGATGGTCTGCTCGTCGATGTAGAACATGGCCGCAGTCGCGCCATATTCAGGGGTCATATTGGAAATCGTAGCGCGATCACCAATGGACAGGCTGGAGGCACCCTCACCGAAAAACTCCACATAGGCACCCACGACCCGCTCTTTGCGCAGGAACTCGGTCAGGGCCAGCACAATATCCGTGGCGGTGATGCCAGGCTGGCGCTTACCGGTCAGCTCAACACCGACAATGTCCGGCAGACGCATCATGGATGGATGCCCCAGCATCACGGTTTCGGCTTCCAGTCCACCGACACCCACCGAGATGACACCGAGCGCATCCACGTGGGGCGTATGGCTATCCGTGCCGACACAGGTATCCGGGAATGCGACACCCTCGCGCACCTGAATCACCGGAGACATTTTCTCCAGGTTGATCTGGTGCATGATGCCATTACCTGCTGGAATCACATCGACATTGTCGAATGCGGTTTTCGTCCAGTTGATAAAGTGGAAGCGGTCTTCGTTGCGACGCTCCTCAATTTCCCGGTTCTTCTGAAAGGCATCCGGGTCATAGCCGCCACACTCCACCGCCAATGAGTGGTCAACAATCAACTGGGTGGGCACTACCGGATTCACCTTGGAAGGATCCCCGCCCTTTTCGGCAATGGCATCCCGAAGACCGGCCAGATCCACCAGGGCGGTTTGTCCCAGAATGTCATGGCACACCACCCGAGCGGGATACCAGGGGAAGTCCAGATCCCGCTTACGCTCAATCAGCTGCTTGAGGGAATCCGTCAGTTTCGCCGGATCACAGCGTCGTACCAGCTGCTCCGCCAAAACCCGGGAGGTATAAGGCAAGGTGTCATAGGAACCCGGCTTAATAGCCTCCACCGCAGCACGGACATCAAAATAGTCCAGCTGAGTGCCGGGCAAGGGTTTACGGTATTGGGTGTTCATCGTTCTCTCTCAGTTAAGCCGGGGCCGGGACATTGCCCCTATCAATATTCAATCAGTTACAGCACTAATCCAGCAGTTACAGCAGATTAGCTTACCAATGCCAGAACCAGCCCCGCCTTATAACCGACGAAGCTTCATCTGTTAGCTACGCGCTTCAATCGCGGGTACTTCCCGGGGCTCTTCGCCAATGTATTCCGCACTTGGACGAATAATCCGGTTGTCAGAACGCTGCTCCATCACATGAGCTGCCCAACCGGTCAAACGGCTGCAAACAAAAATCGGCGTAAACAGCTTGGTCGGAATATCCATGTAGTTGTAGGCCGAGGCATGGAAGAAGTCGGCATTACAGAACAGCTTCTTCTCCCGCCACATGACTTCTTCACAGCGCACGGAAATATCGTACAGCTTGGTATCGCCCTTGGTCTTCGCCAACTTCTCAGACCACTCCTTGATGACTGCGTTGCGCGGGTCGGATTCCGAATAGATGGCATGACCAAAGCCCATGATCTTTTCCTTGCGGGCCAACATCCCCATCAGGACCTCTTCAGCGTGATCCGGGTTCTGCATGCCCTCAATCAGCTCCATGGCCGCTTCATTGGCGCCGCCATGCAAAGGCCCCCGCAACGAACCAATCGCACCGGTGATGCACGAGTGCATATCGCTCAAGGTGGAAGCACAAACACGGGCGGTAAAGGTAGAGGCGTTGAATTCGTGCTCTGCGTACAAAATCAGCGAGGCATGCATCACCCGGGTGTGCAACTCGGACGGCTTTTGGCCATGCAGAGTCCACAAAAATTGCTCCGCAATGGAATCCGCTTCGGTTTCCACGTCAATGCGCTTGCCGTTATGGCTGAAGTTGTACCAGTAGTTAATCATCCCGGGGAAGATCGCCAGCATGCGATCGGTCACATCCTGTTGCTGCTCAAAGCTGGCTTCTGTTTCCAGGTTGCCCAGCATAGAGCAGCCGGTACGCATGACATCCATGGGATGAGCCGTTGCCGGAATGCGCTCCAGTACATCCTTAAGAGGCTGGGGTAAAGCACGCAGTCCTTTAAGCTTGGCCTTGTATGCATCCAACTCAGCCTGATTCGGCAGTTTGCCTTTCAAAATCAGGTAGGCCACCTCTTCAAACTGACATTGCGCAGCCAGATCCTTTACATCATATCCCCGATAGGTCAGGCCAGAGCCGGTTTTACCCACGGTAGACAGTGCAGTTTTACCGGCCACTTGGCCTCGCAGGCCAGCTCCGCTTAGTTGTTTTCCTGCAGCCATGATTCTTCTCCTAGCAGTAGTTCTTATTAATCAGTCTGAAATAGGTTGCTTCGAAAAGTCAGCCCCAACCCTGGCATCAGCTATTAACAGGTTCGGACTTATTTGTTTTTACCTTGGGCGAACAATTCATCCAGTTTCTTTTCAAACTCGTGATAATTGAGGTAGTCATAAAGCTCCATGCGGGTTTGCATCAAATCGACTACCTTGCGCTGATCGCCTTCCGCCAGAATGCTCTGGTAGACCGTTTCAGCGGCTTTGTTCATGGCACGGAACGCACTCAGCGGATACAGCACCATCGCCACGCCCCACTCGCCCAACTCCTTGCGGTTCCAGAGTTCGGTCTGACCGAATTCGGTAATGTTCGCCAGAATCGGCACATCCAACGCTTTGGCAAAAGCACGGTAATGTTCTTCAGTCTTAACAGCTTCAGCGAAGATCCCATCGGCGCCGGCTTCCACACAAGCCTGGGCACGCTCAATGGCGGCTTCCAGACCTTCCTGGGCAAACGCATCAGTACGGGCCATGATAAAGAAATCGTCGTCGGTCCGGGCATCCACTGCGGCCTTGATCCGGTCTACCATTTCGTCTTTCGACACAATTTCCTTGTTGGGACGGTGGCCGCAACGCTTTTGGGCGACCTGGTCTTCAATGTGAACCGCCGCAGCGCCAGCGCGCTCCATTTGCTGAATAGTGCGGGCAATATTGAAGGCTCCGCCCCAACCCGTATCAATATCCACCAGCAACGGCAAGCTGCTCGCCGAGGTAATACGACGCACATCTTCCAACACATCGTTCAAGGAGGTCATGCCCAGATCCGGCAACCCGTAGGAGGCATTGGCCACCCCGCCCCCGGACAGATAAATCGCCTGATGACCAATCCGCTCCGCCATCAGCGCAGCATAGGCATTGATGGTGCCGACTATTTGCAGGGGTCGGTTTGCCGCCAGTGCCTGACGGAACCGGCTACCGGGTGATTGTTGAGTGCCCATAAGCCAATCCTCTTAATTCAATAGGTTATATTATCTACTTGAAGTCTTTTCTCAGCATTTCGACGGGAAGCGGCAATATGCCGTCTCATTAACAGCTCAGCCAACTCACCGTCCCGATCGGCGATGGCTTCAACAATACGCAGGTGTTCAGCCAAGGCCTTTTGCGGCCGCCCCCGTGCCGAACTGAAACGGTAGCGGTACATCCGCACCAGGTGATACAAGTCACCACAGAGCATGCGCTGCAGTTTCTCATTACGACTGCCCTGCACGATCCGATAGTGGAAATCAAAGTCGCCTTCACTCTGGTAGTAGCTTTGCCCCTGATCTTGCTCAATTTGCAGTTGATGCTGCTTTAACAAGGCATGGAGCTCGGCAATTTCATCGTCGGGCATATGTTGGGCCGCCAACCGGCAAGCCATGCCTTCCAAAGCCTCTCGCACATAATAGAGCTGCACCAGTTCATCGGCTGAGACGGCAACAACGGTAGTCCCTGAGTGGGGCTTGCGCACGACCAGGCCCCGCCCCTCCAGACGCCGGATGGCCTCACGCAATGGGCCACGACTGACCCCGAACATGGTGGACAGCTCGGCTTCACCAATCTTCTGTCCGGGGGCCAGCCCACCTTCAACAATAGCCCGTTGAATCTGTTCGAAAACCCGATCAGCCAGCGTAAGAGAGGATTCTGCGTTGAACATTGATTGTCTACAAAAGCAAGATGGAGGCTACAAACTAAGGTGCCATTAAGGAGATGTCAACAAAATTGTCGACAATAAAGATGAAAGTTGTTGAGATAGAAACGGTGAAAAGTTAGTCAGCCGGCACCCGCACCGGTTCGATTTCCAGATCGATTTGGAAACGCTGGCGGATATCAGCCTGTATTTTTCGCGCCAGGGCAATGACCTCACGCCCCCGCCCCTGGCCCGGATTGACTAGCACCAGGGCCTGACGATCATGAACACCGACCGATCCTTCGCGGTAGCCCTTCCAGCCAGCCTGATCAATTAGCCAGCCAGCAGCCACTTTGTATCGTCCATCAGCCAAAGGATAGTGGGCAACATTGGGGTATTGAGCTCTCAGATGCTCAAATTGTTGACAATCGATAATGGGATTGGTGAAAAAGCTCCCCACATTGGGAATGTGATCTGGATCGGGGAGCTTGGAGCGGCGGATATCCATCACGGCATTCATCACCGCGGTTTCAGTTAAAGCGACACCGCGGCTTTCTAACAGCCGGCCAAGATCACCGTAGCCGATCTGCAAAGGCCGGGAGCGGTCCAGCCGAAACTGTGCTGCCAGAATGACGTAATGCTGCCCACCGGAAGTTTTGAACAGGCTGCTTCGATAGGCAAACTTGCACTCTTCATTGGTGAGAGTCAGGCACTGGAGATTGCGGGTATCCAGCACCTCTACACAGGCCAGGCTGTCTTTGAGTTCAACGCCATAAGCGCCAATATTCTGAACCGGTGCCGCGCCGACAGTACCGGGAATGAGTGCCAAGTTCTCCAGCCCGCGATAGCCCCGGGCAACAGTGTCCACCACGAGTTGATGCCAGTTCTCACCCGCAGCGGCCTGAACCAGGCAGGAGCCATCAGGCTGCGGCGTATAACTCACGCCTTTCAAGCCCAAATGCAACACCAGCCCGTCGAAATCCTCCACCAGGATCAGGTTGCTGCCGCCCCCCAGCAGCAGAACCTGCAAGGAATGGGCGCGGGCGAATTCCAATCCGCCCTTGATGTCCTCAAGGCTCTGGGCATAAAGATAATAACGGGCTAGCGCAGGGGTGCGCAGTGTCAGTAACGGCGCCAGATCAACATTTTCCTGGATAGCCAGCTTCACCGTAGCGCACTTACCTGCATCAGAGGGTAATGACATCAACACTTATCCGAGTCATCAAAGACTGTACTGACGCTTAAAGTAGTTCAGCAGCCCTTGGCAGGCGTTATCCACCAGATCCAACACCAACTCAAAGCCCTCACCATCCCCATAGTAGGGGTCAGGAACCTCACGCTCGCTAACCCCTTCCGCGAACTCAAGAAACAGCTTTACTTTATGGCGGTGCTCCGGAGGACTCATCTCCAGCAGGTGCTTCAGGTTGTTTCCATCCATGGCCAGCAGCAGTTCGTAGGTTTCGAAATCCTCGATCGTCACTGGGCGGGCACGCAGGTGGGACAGGTTATACCCCCGCTTGGCCGCGTATTCCTGGGAGCGTTTGTCTGGCGCTTTACCGGTATGCCAGTCGGCAACGCCGGCAGAGTCAATCTGAATGCGCCCGGTCAATCCGGCTTGTTCCACCAGGTGCTCGAATACCCCATGAGCCGTTGGTGAGCGACAGATATTCCCCAGACAAACAAACAACACGCTTGACACTTCAACCCTCTCCATTCTCAATGATCGTCCGAACCCGCATCAGATCGGCTTCGGTATCCACCCCTGGTGGCGGCAACTCATCCGCCACCGCGACATGAATCTTCTCCCCATTCCACATGGCACGCAGCTGCTCCAGGCTTTCAGCCTGTTCCTGAGGGGCAGGACTCCACTGCACAAAGTTTTTCAGCAATTTGACCCGGTAGGCGTAGATGCCGATGTGGCGGTAATAATTGATATCGCGGGGCAAACCGGACAAGTTCTGTAAATGATGATCGCGGGGCCAGGGAATCGGCGCCCGGGAAAAATACATGGCAAACCCACGGCTATCAGAGACAACCTTCACCACGTTGGGATTATAAAGCGAGGCCTCATCCTGGATGGGCTCACACAGGGTTGCGATACCCGCGGTCGGCTCTGCCGCCAGATTGTGAGCGACCTGGTTAATCACTCTTGGCGGGATCAGGGGTTCATCTCCCTGCACGTTAACCACGATATCGTCCGCATAATAACCCAGCTTGGTGACGGTTTCTTCCAGCCGATCCGTACCGGAAAGATGATCCGGTGAAGTCATGATGACCTTGGCACCAAATCGCTCGGCCGCATTCAGAATGCGCATATCATCCGTGGCAATAACCACTTCCCGCGCCTCACTCTGCAGGGCTCGCTCATAAACGTGCTGAATCATCGGCTTGCCGGCAATGTCCAGCAAGGGTTTACCCGGTAAACGACTGGAGGAGTACCGCGCAGGAATGATGACTGAAAAAGACATTGTTATCGGCTCTCTTGAGGCTGTAACTAAGTAGTCGGGTAAGGCCGTGAT
>CAZEWG010000077.1:0-8283 GCA_964514485.1 uncultured Pseudomonadales bacterium | reverse complement strand
GTATAACAACTAAGTTGTCTGGCACTGGCCGTGAAAAACCTTGGAACAAATGCAAAAGTGGAGTGGTGGGCCTGCACAGAGACTGATCTCTTCTCGCCACCAAGGTCACTCCCCTAGCAGATCGAAACCTCTCCCCCGAGCGCAGTCCCTCACTTCCAACAAACTACTCCTTAACCGGGGTATGCTGTCGCTGACTCACCACAACGGCAAGGGCTACTCCAATTGGCAGCCACCAGAACATCCATACATCTGAAGGTTGACCAATAATCCGGGTGCCATGGGCTAGCGATGCCAGCACCGCATACACCAAAAGACTAAAAGGCAAAGGATTGGCCGCGCCCAGAATCTTTTTAATCGCGCCCCAAAAGGCCTGAAACAAAAGTGTCGCCACTAACAGCAATGCGATAGCACCTCCAATAAAAAAGGTGCCGACGAACAGGTTATGCGTAGTCGTAAAAGGCGTGCGCTTCAGCTTAGGAACATAAAACTCCGTTGGTGTATTCAAGCCCGCTCCCCAAAGAATGGACTGTTCCTTGACCATACGAAAAACTTCTTCCCAAATCCAAACTCGGGCTTGAATCCCGCTCGCTCCCGATAATGCCAGAGTGAAACGCTCAAAGTATCCGGAGTAGACCCCGATTATGATCATTGATAACAGCAACGCCCCCATTACGAAGGCCTGACGCCGAAAAGAGGGAAGAATAAAAAAAGGTAGGACACTCACTACGAAGGCAACGATAGCCACCCGAGTTTGTGTCATAAATAAAGCGATGATTAAGAGAACAGAGAAAACCGCATGTAACCACCGGAACCGGTGATCCATAAAGAATGCCGAAACTGCCAGCAGTGCTGCAAAGCCGTAGGCCACCCCCAAGTCCACACTGTTCTGGGGAGCTACTTTTCCAGCAAGCCGCCCATGAGCATGACCTTCAAAGTACCATTCCCAAACATTAATGCCGCCCCCAATACAGGCTGCCAACAATACAATTCTAAGAACCAACCAGAAGTCGTTCGGGCGACGATATAGATAAGAAATAGCAAATATAAAGCAAATAACGTAAAAAAAATGCTTGAGACTATGCAGCCACTGCTTCAGGGAGGCATTATCTCCCCACCAGGTACTTACCGATACATAGGCAAGCAGCAACAATATCGTCGCGCCAATAAAACTCCCTGAAAAGACCTCTCTTTCTTTAATAATTAGAAACAGCGCCGGGGGCAGTGCCAAAGCATAATACACATTATTTAACATCTTTCCTGGCGGGAGCACATAAAATGCCGCCATAAAAATGCAAAGCCCTACAACAAGCCACCCTTCAACAAAAGGCCGACTAAAGCGATGTGTGCTGGACGGGTTCATTAACTTCCTCTAGATCCAAAAACGCATTTATCTTTAACTTGGGCATAATTTCTTCAGGCAAGGAACTAATAAGAGAAAGGTTATAAGCTTTCTGCCCCCTATCTTGCAGAACACGCACCGCCAATCTAAAAGATGGCTCAATGCTACTGTGATAATGATTGAGTAGCGTAGAAGGTACAATATCACCTTCCCTTTCATAAAATCGTGGGGCGGTGTTGGCATCTCCCAAATCCATGCCAGCAATCCCGATTACGTCAAATCCAATATTACCAGCAATCTGCAAGGCCCAATAAGCCACCGTCGCACCATCATAAAAGCCAAGCTTAGGATTTAAACTAAAACCAACTTTGTCATTTCCAGGTGAAACCTCAGAGCATAGTCTGAGCCCTTCCTGCTCTTGAGCCCACCTATAAAATGCATCAGCAGCCAATCTGGGCTTATTGAATCGGTTATTTAAAAACTCCACCAGAATGATGTTGGCTCCTTGCAAAACATTTTCATCTATCTGGCAAGCCTGGCGTATACAGTGGAATGTCAGAAAGCATGGTATGCCCTGTTCGATCACACGCTTAAACAGATTAAAGCGATCCCTTATGAAGCCCGGATCAACGACAACATATGCATCAAATGCTACTGCCTGGGTGTCTTGGAGAGCGATGGCGCCATTCACACCAATGACAAACGCTTCGTTAAAACGCGAGGTATCAACCTCTTTGATCGAAGGGCCTGTGGCAACAATTAATGCTTTAGGAGACTTTTCTCGCCACTCCAACAGTCGTTCCCACGGTGGAGACTCGAAGAGAAACCTCCCCCGCCAACTAACAGATCTCGCCCCAGATGCCTCTTGTTTGATTTTTAAATAGGGCCAAGCGTTTTCCATATGTCGCATGCTGCGAGGACGCGTGTAGCGATATATTTGTTTGAAGAGTGTTCTTCTCCACTTTTTCATCGGAAAACCTATCAAGACCGAGGCGTCAATTCAAAACCAACTTAAAAATTAAGAGCTCATCCAATCTTGATTCACTGAGCTCATGCTCACTGCTTGCAAAGCCACCAAAGTGATAGCTTGCTGCACTTTAGCCTGTTCAAAATAGTCACGTAGCGATAATGCCCGACCAGAAACATCATTCAGCCATCCGGGTACATCTTTTTTACTTCGTCCGGCGTCAACTCAGCCATACACGGCGGCCAGGCGGGAGACTTCTCCTGCTCCTCTTTAGACAACAAGCAACGCTTGCTAAGACAAGGGGCGCAGGCCAATGTCGACGCCAGGATCTTCTGATTACGCCCATAGGAGCTGGTCAGGGTGGGGTCGGTCGGGCCGTACAACGCCACGGCCGGGGTGCCGACGGCAGCCGTCAGATGACCCAGCCCGGTATCCACGGCAACAACCTGTTGGGCCTGACTCAACAAGCCGGCCACCTGCCACAGGGAGAGCTTCGGCAATACCTCCACCTGACTCAACCCTTCGGCAATACGCTCGGCTCGCGCTTTTTCTTCCTCGTTCCCCCAAGGTAGCAGAACTTTTCGCCCTTGCCGGGACTCTTTTTCCGCCAGCTGGCGCCAGTAAGACTCCGGCCAGTGCTTGGTTTTCCAGGTGGTGCCATGGCAAAACACCACAAATGGCTGTTGTGGCGCCGCGACTGTCGGAAGACGGCTGAGATCGATGCCGTAATCCCCCACTTCCTGAGGCAATGGATAATCCAGCGCGCTGGCAAATAACTGGCGGATGCGCTCTACGGCATGCAATTGACGGGATACGCTGTAACACCGGTTATAAAACCGGCTGGCGATGGGCTCACGAATGGACTGGCGGTCATAGCCGGCGGCAGGGGCGTCATTCAGACGGGTCAGCATGGCGCTTTTCAGCAGTCCCTGGGCATCAATGATCAAATCATATTGACGGCTGGCCAACTTTCCCTTGAAAGCCCGCCACTCACCGCTGCGCCAGGTTTTCAGAAAGTTCTTGCGCCAGCGCCGGATGGCGACCGGGATCACCTCGTCCACCGCCGGATGCCAACCGGGAATTTCGGCGAAGCCTTCTTCCACCACCCAATCGAAGCGAATGCCCGGAATAGCCCGTTGGGCATCCGTCAGCGCCGGTAGGGTATGAATCACGTCGCCCAGGGAGGAGGTTTTAATCAGCAGCACGCGCATAGGTGGCTCTCAGTTCCCCAGCAGTTCGTCCAACGCCCGAGCGGCCATGGCTGGAGACAAGTCTTTCAGGCACTTCAGGTGCCCCAGCGGGCACTCCCGTTTAAAGCAGGGGCTGCAATCGAGCCCTAATCGCAGGCTTCTAACCTGATCCGCCAGAGGTGGCGTAAACCCAGGTGATGTGGAGCCATACAGCACGACCAACGGCCGCTGCAAGGCTGCTGCCACATGCATCAACCCGGAATCGTTACTGACCACCGCCTGCGCCAAAGCCAACAGGTCAACGGCATCAGCCAATGAGGTGCGCCCCGCCAGATTCGTCACCTGGGAACGGAGCGACTCGGGTAGCTCCGCAATAATCGCCTCCCCAACCGGCTGATCCTTGGCCGAACCAAATAACCACACCTGACTGCCCGCCTCGATCCGCTGCCTGGCCAGCTCTGCATAATGTTCGGCCGGCCAGCGTTTGGCTTCGCCAAACTCGGCACCGGGACACATGGCGATCACCGGACGATCCAGCGTGAGCTCAAACCGTTGCAGTGCCTCCTGCTGGTTGGCCTGATCCACGCTCAAACAGGGGTTGGGCAGGGTCGCCGGCAAAGGTTCGTCCTTGGCAAACGCCAAAGCGTCAAACCGCTGTACCATCAAAGGCAGTGCTTCTTTATTCAGCACCCGCAGGTCGTTCAGCAACCCATAGCGCATCTCCCCCCGCCAGCCGGTGCGAACCGGCACCTTGGCCAGCCAGGGAA
This sequence comes from uncultured Pseudomonadales bacterium, assembly GCA_964514485.1. Taxonomy (GTDB): domain Bacteria; phylum Pseudomonadota; class Gammaproteobacteria; order Pseudomonadales; family Oleiphilaceae; genus JAEZAA01. Next base: position 4,020 of record CAZEWG010000077.1, on the reverse strand, counting down.
TCAAGGCGGACTTTAATGAATTGGGCAGCACGATCGCCTGATCATATCCATTGGCACGCAACGATTTAGCCAACCGATAGCGCACCCCCAGACTCACCTCGCCGTGCCCCACCGGCATATCCAGCATGCCGCGCACTTCCGGCATCCGGGACACGATGGGACGACTCCAGGCAGGAGCCAGAACGTCAATCTCCGCTTCGGGATCACGCTGCTTGATCAAGATGAAAAGCGACTGGGCCATCACCATGTCGCCCACCCAGGATGGGCCGATAATCAGGTATTTCAATGTGGATCTCGTTCTGTTGCGATGTCGCCCCTTGCCAAGGGACTCGGTGAGATACCAAAAGGGCCAGAACCGATCTGCATCGATATCTGGCCCTTTTGTCTGGCTAATGCGGCAAAGCGGATCAGGCAACCGGCGTCAGCCACTCCAGAGCACTTTCCCGACGGCCTTTGACCGTATCGAAGTACATGGTTTGCAGCTTCTCGGTAATGGGGCCACGGGAGCCACAGCCGATCTGACGACCATCCACTTCGCTGATCGGCATGACTTCAGCGGCCGTGCCGGTGAAGAAAGCCTCGTCAGCCACGTAAACCTCATCACGGGTAATCCGCTTCTCAACAACCTTCAGGCCCACTTCTTCAGCCAGCGTAAAGATCGTACGACGGGTGATACCGTCCAGGCACGCGGTCAGCTCAGGAGTATAGAGTACGCCGTCACGGACGATGAAAATATTTTCGCCACTGCCTTCCGCCACGTAACCTTCCGGATCCAGCAGCAGGGCTTCTTCACAGCCGCTGCGCAGCGCTTCGTCCAGGGCCAGCATGGAGTTGATATAGTGCCCGCTGGCCTTGGCCTTGGTCATGCTGATGTTCACGTGATGGCGGGTGTAGGAAGAAACTCGTACCTTGATCCCTTTTTCCTTGGCTTCCGGAGACATATAGGAAGGCCAGGACCAAGCGGCAACCATGACGTGCACCTGCAGGTTATCGGCACGCAGCCCCATCCCTTCGGAACCGAAGAAAATCAGCGGACGCAGGTAGGCTTCACGCAGGTTGTTTTCACGCACCACGGCGCGCTGCGCTTCGTTGACCTGCTCCTTGGAGAAGGGGATATTCATCTTCAGAATATGTCCGGAACGGAACAAACGATCCGTGTGTTCCTGCAGTTTGAAAATGCAAGTGCCGCGCTCTGTTTCATATGCGCGCACGCCTTCAAAGGCGCCCATTCCATAATGCAGCGAATGCGTCAGTACGTGAATTTTCGCATCGCGCCAGGGAATCAGCTCGCCATCAAACCAGATCAGGCCATCACGATCAGCCATCGACATAATCAGGTGCTCCTCCGGAGGTCAATAAAAGCGCTAGTGTACCACTAAATTCGCCAGGACCGAATGACTCATTGATCATCACTCGCGGGTCATCGGCTCACTGTTCTCTCACTCATGGGGGAGCTTTTTCGGATTGCTCCCATCGGTTGCTTACAATATTCGCCCAGCGCCCCAAAAGCTAGGCCAGCGGCGCAGGTTCTTGCTCTAAAAACCGCTGCCACCACTCCTGCACCTGAGTCCGCTCCGCCACGAATTCATCGGCGCCGACCAGATCCGGCTGCTTTTGTAACGACAAAATATGCACCCGGGACCGATAGGCCTTGTAAATCTCGATCAGCCGCTGGGCAATGGCCGGCGCCATCACACCCGCGGCCCCCATCTCCTCCAGAATCCGGATATTGTCCGGCCAGGCCAGCAGTTGCGGGTATTCATGGGCCCAGCCCAGCACCCCATACTGCACCATGAACTCAATATCCACCATTCCCCCGGCATCATGCTTGATCCGGAAATAGTCGGGCGCGGTCTCGGCACCACCGACATGGCTGGCCCGCATCTTGGCCCGCATCTCCCGCACCTCCTTTTGCAGGGCCTGTCGATCCCGTACCTGAGAGAGGACGGCGTGACGGATACGCTCGAACTCGGCCCCAACACTCTTGCTGCCAGCCACTACCCGGGCCCGCACCAAAGCCTGATGTTCCCAGGTCCAGGCATCCTGGGTCTGGTATTGTTCAAAGGCCTTCAACGAGGTCACCAGCAGCCCGGAATTACCGGAAGGCCGTAACCGGAGATCCACATCATAAAGCTGGCCGGCGGTGGTATGGGTGGTGAGCAGGTGAATAATGCGCTGCCCCACCCGGGTGTAGAACACGCCATTATCAATCGGCCGTTCGCCCCGGGTCTGCAGCGTGGGCGACCCGCCATGCAGGAACACCAGATCCAGATCCGAGCCGTGACCCAGCTCCAACCCCGCCAGCTTGCCATAACTGACAATGGCGAAGTCCATGCCGGTCATGTCATCCCCTTCACGGCCGGGCTCCCCATGCTTGCTCACCAGGCCGTCCCAGGCAATCTCCAGCACCTTTTCCAGAATCGCCTCGGCAATCCAGGTCAGCGAATCACTGACCTTCATGATCGGCAAGGTGCCCCGCAGCTCCGCCGCCGCCACCCGCAACACATTGGCCTTCTTGAACTGGCGCAGGACATCCATTTGCAGCTCGGGATCATCCGGGGGCACCCGTAGCATCTGCTGACGCAGCTCGTCTTTGAGCTCGTTTAGGGGCAACGGACGATACAGGCTTTTGGCATGCAGCAGCTCGTCCAGCAGCAACGGCGTCTGCACCAGCTGTTCGGCAATCCAGGGACTGTCCGCGCACAGTCGGATCAGCTCCCGAAACGCATGGGGGTTTTCCTGCAACAGCACCAGATAGGCGGTACGCCGGGCCACCGACTCCACCAACCGCAACAACCGCTGCAAGGTTTCCGCCTGGCCGCCATGCTCGGCGACCTGTTGCAACAGCAAGGGCATAAAGGCATCGAGGCGCTCTCGCCCCTGGGTTTGCAGCATCCGGATACGCCGACTCTCCCGCAGGGTACGCAGCATACCGGCCACCTGCTCGGGCTCTTCAAATCCGTTTGCCGTCAGCCAGCTCAACTCCTCTTCGGGCTCCAGAGTCCCCAGCCATAACTCCGACCAGGCCTCATCCTGCTCAGCAGCGCCCTCTTCTTCCGCATCCGGCGGAGCCACCACCTCAGAGAAATGCTGACGAACGCGCTGACGATGACCTTCCAGCACCTCCAGAAAGGTCGACCAGTCGGCAAAACCCAGTGACAACGCAATCCGGGCCTGGGACAGAAGATCCGATGGCAAGGTCTGGGTCTGCTGGTCCGCCAGCCCCTGCAGGGCATGCTCGACATTGCGCAGGAAAATATAGGCCTCACTCAGCTCCACCGCATCCTGCTCCGGCAGCAGTTTCTCTTCCGCCATCACCCGCAAGACCTTGAGGAGATTCCGCTCCTGCAGGCGCGCATTGCGTCCACCCCGGATCAACTGAAAGGCCTGCACCACAAACTCAACCTCCCGGATGCCGCCCGAGCCGAGCTTGATATCCTGCTCCAGCCCCCGACGACGCACCTCCCGGGCAATCATTTCCTTCATGCCCCGCAAGGCTTCAATCGCACTGAAGTCAATGTAGCGCCGGTAGACAAACGGCCGCAGGGCCTTCATCAACCGCACCCCGGCCTCCCGGTCGCCCCCGGCGATCCAGGCCTTGATCATGGCGTAACGTTCCCAGTCCCGCCCCTGATCCTGATAGTAGGTTTCCATGGCGGCAAAACTAAGCGCGAGTGCTCCACTGTCCCCATAGGGTCGCAGCCGCATATCCACCCGGAACACGAAACCATCGGCGGTGATTTTGTCCAACGCCAGAATCAGCCGCTGCCCCAACCGGGTAAAAAACGCCTGGTTCTCCAGGGGACGGGGGCCGCCCTGGGTCTCGCCCTTGGCGGGGAACGCAAAGATCAGGTCGATATCGGACGATACATTCAGCTCATAGGCGCCGAGCTTGCCCATCCCGATCACCACCAGCCGCTGGGGCACAGGAGGCGCCCCCTCTTCCAGAACCCCATAAGGGGTGCCCCACTGCCGGCAAGCATCCGCATACAGCCAGTCCAGAGCACCGTCGATGCAGGC
>CAZEWG010000076.1:3748-8362 GCA_964514485.1 uncultured Pseudomonadales bacterium | reverse complement strand
CTACCGGGTAACCGGCTGGTTTTGCAGGGCACTTTCCCGAGCTTCATTGAGGGCGCTGCCGGTGACTTCGCTATCGAACAGACCCAGCAGGTCCTGCTCGGCTTGCGGGGTGAGCACCAGGATCTCGATCCGGCGGTTGGCACTATGGGTTGGATCTTCCGGCTTGGCCAGGGTCCGGTCGGACATCGCCGCCACTTGCAGGATGCGGGAACTGGGCGTGCCGCCGATTTCGAGAACCTTACGGGCCATCAATGCCCGGTCGCCGGAGAGTTCCCAGTTGCTATACCGGGAGCTGTGGTAAGGCACCGCATCCGTGTGGCCGGAAATCACCAAACTGTTTTCGATCCGTCTGAACACGGGAGCGATGGACAGCAGCATGTCCTCGAAGAACGGATCCAGGGTGGCACCGCCCCGCTGGAACATTTGCCGGTCATTATTATCCTGCAGACGAATCCGAAGCCCTTGGGGCACCAGATCCACCGCCAGGTTATCGTAGGCGCTCAACTGGCGACCCATTTCAACGACAATGTCTGCCAGCATAGACAGGGAGTCCGCGGACTTGAACGGGGACTTGAAGAACGAATCCAGATCGATGGTGTGGCCATCTATCGGATTGATGGTGTTGCTGGTCGGAGGGCTGCTCTCATCACGGGGCAGCGGCGTGTTGCTGGCCAGCAACTCCGAGGCAATGCTTTCCACCAGAGCGGACCGGTTTTCCAGCTCGATCAGGTGGGTGCGTCGGCTCAGTTCAAAGGGATTGTCGCTGCTGGCGTCAAAGATAGAGTAATTCCGCAGGCTGGAGGCGACCATCCGTCGCTCCTGCTCATCGGTAATGGACAGCAGCCACAGAATTAGAAACAGCGCCATCATCGCCAGGGTGAAGTCGGCAAAAGCCACCTTCCAGGCGCCACCACTGCCCCCATGGTCGTCGTGGGAACGACGCGACTTCTTGACGATAACTGGCTGCTGCTGATTGCGCATCAGGCGGCTTCCCGGGTGGTATTAATGGAATCGGTGCCCGGTTGATCATTCAGCCAGCTTTCCATGGCGGCGAAGCTTGGTTTGATATCCAGCTCCAGAATCCGCCGACCGGCATCAATGGCCAGCAAGGGGGATTTGCCCTCCAGGTTGGCGACCAGGATCGCCTTCACGCCTTCCAGCAGGGAAATCTGGCGGTGATTGGCTTCCGCCATGGCGGAGGAGGCGGGCTCCAGTACACAGTAACAGCAGAAAATACCGATAAAGGTTCCCACCAGGGCGGCCGCGACGTGAACGCCGATGTCTCCCAGCGGGCCATCCAGATATTGCATGGTGATAATAATGCCGCCCACCGCCGCCAGAATCCCGAAGCCAGGCATGGCCTCGCCGGTCCGGTGCAGCGCCTTGGAAGGCTTCATGAGATCGGCTTCGATCGCCATGATTTCCTGCTCCAGCAGGCTTTCCACTTCATGGGAGGAGTTTTTGCCCATGGCCAGCAGGCGCAGGTTGTCGGTGATAAAGCTGACCAGCACAGGCTCATTCAAGACCAGGGGGAAGCGCTGGAACCAGGGGCTTTGCTGAGGCGCTTCAATATGCTCGTCCAGCACTTTCAGGCCGTGTTTGCGGATCTCTTCCAGCAGCAGGTGCATCAGCATCAGCAACTGACGGGCCCGCTCGCCTTCGTTTTTGCGGCTGCGCATCAGTCCTTTCAATTGGCGCAGGCAGTCCTTGAGCACAATGGTGGAGTTGCCGACGATCATGGAGCCCAAGCCGGCACCCAGGATAATGACCAGCTCAGCCGGTTGCCACAGTGCTGCCAGCTTGCCATTGGCCATCATAAAGCCGCCGAGCACAGCCAGGAAAACTACGAAAAGGCCGATGAAAATTTGCACGTCAGTGGTTTCCTACTAGCTGATTAAGAGTCGCCAGGCATTCCTTGTGGAGCTGACAAACCCGAGATTCCGTCAGCCCCAGGGTCAGGGCGATTTCTTTCATGTTGAGGTCATATTGGTAATAAAGAGCAATCAACAAGCGTTGCCGCTCCGGCATTTGGGCCAGAGCCTGCGCCAGCGTGTGCTGAAGCTCTACCTGTTCCATGCTGCCTGATCCAGTGTCGCCCCCCTTGGCGAGCCAGTCGTCCAGGCACTGCATCTCTTCCGCCTGGTTGGCATAGACCAGCTCCCGCACTTCTTCCACGGACATGCCGGCCGCCTGAGCCAGCTCTTCGTCGCTGGGGTCCCGGTTCAGCTCCTTGTAGAGCGTGCGCCGGACGTGATTCAGGTTATGGGCCGCCTGACGCAGACTGCGTGGCCGCCAGTCCTGGCGCCGCAACTCGTCGAGGATCGCCCCGCGAATCCGTTTAAAGGCAAAGGCCTCGAAGGCTTCGTCGGGTTCGCCATAACGGCGGATCGCCTCCAGCAGGCCCATCAGGCCGACTTGCTCGAAGTCTTCCTGATCAAATCCGGCACTCACCTGACTCCGCAAGTGGGAGCAGACCCGCTTCACCAGATAGGCATAGTGGGTCAGCAGCCTGGTTTCTTCCCCGGCAATGGTGTCGGAGGGCTCAGAGACGAGGTAAGAGCCGAGCATGGAAGCCTCCTACTGGACGACCACGTTGGTCAGCAGGATCTCTTCCACCGCCAGGGTTTCCCCATAATTGGCCGCGGCGGCAATCAAATTGTTTTTGAGGTTGTCCTGCAGTGTTTTGAGATCCTGAAGCTCGCTACGCACTACATTGAACTCCTTGCCATGGAAGTAGTGGAGCAGGGCATTGCGGATCACCGTATTCATTTGATCCGCCTGTTCAGGCATCCGCGGGTCATGGCTCACCAGGGAGAGCTCCAGCATCATGTACCGGGTACGCCGATCTTCCAGCAGGCTGACCACAAACTTGTCCAGTTTCTTGAACAGGGGTTTTTCGCTCAGTTCAATGGGGGCCGGCTCAGGTTCCTCGAACAAATTCCCCAGCCCCAGGCTGCCCGTTGTTACGGCATAGGCGCCACCTCCCACCAGACCCAGCAGCACCACAACGGCTGCGGCGATGAGAGCAGGAACTTTTTTGGAAGATGCATCTTTGGTCTTAGCCACCGAAAACTCCTCTAGGCCCTGGTGCTGAGCCAGCTATTGTCCACCGGCTCAGTCGTCGTTGTGTCAAAGGTTTCAGCCACGAGCATACCGTTTTCAAGGATCTCGTCTTGGCCATAACCGGGGTGGGAGTCCCGTTGGTCATTTTGCTGACCCACATGGACATCCACACTCTGGTGATTCTGTGCCAGCAGATCCGTCCGCAGCCGATCCGCATGCTGGGACAATAGATCCCGCACCTGATGATTGCTTGCATTGAGCTGGATATTGAGGCGATCACCGTCGAGCCGCACCGTCATTTCAATCCGGCCCAGTTCGGGCGGATCCAGACGAATGCGAGCCTCTTTAACATTTTGGTTCACCTGCATGGACAGCCGGTCGCCCAAGGCCGCCATCAGATCCCGTCCCCAGTGTTGGGGCTGTTGCGTCGCCAACCGAATCGGCGCCCACTCGGAGACGGTCGGATTGCGCTGATTGGCGGTTAACAGATCAGGGCGGCTGTCCAGGAGGGACTGGGCGCTAATCTGCGCGCCCGAGGAAGAGCCGCCGGATTGCACCGCGGCTTTCAGGGCTTCAGCCCGCATCGTATCCAGCCCGCGGACTTCAGAAATGGACAGATTCTGGGCCAGGTTGGCCATCAGACGTTGGTATTCCTGGCTGACGGATTGAGAACCAGCCGTTGTTGCTGCGGTTGGCAGAGGCTGGGAGACGCTCCGTTGGCTCGTCATGGACAAGTCCGTAGCCGTTGTGTTGCGCTCCGCAGACTGATAGCTTTTGACCAGCTCCGTCAGTGCCGACGTGGCTACGCCCGGCGGAAGTTCTATTCCGCTGGGATCATTAACGGGCAAGGGGTTGGTTGTAGGCTGTGCTGCGTCGTCTGCCACCTCCGGCTGAACCGCAGCAAGGGGCAGCACAGGTTGCTCCTGAGTGTCAGCGGGTTGATGCTGGTCTTGGGTAGCTGCCTGAACGGCACCAGACGTCTGACTGGCGCTTGCGGTCTGTCCAGAGTGCGAAGCTTGACCGGCCCGGGACTGGGCTGGAGACGGAGCAGAACCCTGGGGTTGGGCCGCTGCCAGATTCGCCAACTGCCCAGAAAAACCTTGAGGTGTTGCGCCTTGCTGGCTGGCGGGCTGACGAAAACCCGCTATGACCGGCTGTGCGCCTGCGGCTTGCTGCGCGCTGGTGAGGGCGGAAACGGGGTTGACCGCTTTCATCACAGGTTCTCCATTTGCTGATAAGCTCGCAGGCCTTCCTGCTGTTCTGAAAACTGCTGGAGTTTCTGCTTCAACTGCGCGGCTTCCTTGCGGGCGACGGCCTGGGCGGCCAAATGAGTCTGGCGCAGGTGTTCCACGGCCGCTTTCAGAGCCTGCGGCACCGGCCGCAGCTGGCGCAAAAGTTCCGCCACTTCCGCATCATGGCGGGCCAGTGCCTGCCAGTCGCCTTCCAATGCACTGGTTTTCAGGGCATTGGCCAGTCGCTTGATGGTGTCTAGTGCGGAATCTCTCATACCACTGTCCAGTCTTTGTTTGTTGAGCAGGTCGGTCCGTAGGG
>CAZEWG010000076.1:0-3648 GCA_964514485.1 uncultured Pseudomonadales bacterium | reverse complement strand
GAATCTCTCATACCACTGTCCAGTCTTTGTTTGTTGAGCAGGTCGGTCCGTAGGGCCAGTCTATTCCTCTACCCGAAACCCTCCGATATCGTGGTCGGTCTACGAAACCACCGAATATCGTAGGGGCAGACCCATGTGTCTGCCCGAAGCCCGGATGCATGTCTCAGGGCGGACACATGGGTCCGCCCCTACAGGAGACTCGCCGCCCAGGCCAGGAAGCCACTCCAATCACTGAACCTTATCTAGCAAACTCTAAGCCAACTAAATTCCATACCAAATCAAATGGTTACAGGCAGCTGGCGGAAGGGGCGGAAGTACCGTTTCCGCCTGCGGAAGCACCGGAAAGCTCAATCGCGAGAAACGTCTCAGGCTGCCAGCGCCTGCCAGCCTTCCCGCAGGTCATTCATGACTTTGCGGATGACCGCCAGGCCGGCAGGGTCATTTTTCAGGCTCACCTCAAACAGCTGGCGACCGCAGAAGTCGTACAGGTCATGCAACTGCTGGGCAATGGCGCCGCCTTTTTTCATATCCAGGGCGGTGTCCAGGCCGCTGAGAATATCCATGCAGCGGGCAACGGACTGGGCCTTGCGGTCCAGTTGCTTGGCTTCCAGGTGGCCCTCGATGCGGTCCAACTCATCCAGAAAGCCGTCTACCAGCATCAGCACCAGCTGATGGGGATCCGCGGAGGCCGCTTTGGCCTCCACTTGGGTTTGTTGATAGGCCTCAAAACCATCGTCGTACATGGTGTCACCTTTCGAGATCAGAAAAGATCGCGTTTAAAACATGCCAAAGGTCTGTTCCATCTGCAGAATCAGCGTCTGCATCTGGCTGAATTGGTTTACGTAGCGGTTGTAGAGCTGCTCCATGCGCAGGTCGAAGCGGTCCATACGGTCCTGGAGCCGATCCAGGTTGGACTGCACCGTGTTCTTGGCGCTATTGAGCAACGCGCTGTCGCCCTTGGTAAAGCTGTCCAGCTTTTTGCTCAGGCTCTTGAGCAGCCCCGTCTCGCCAGACAACACCTGGGTCAGCCCTTCCGGGTTTTCCTGCAGAAAGTCTTCCAGCTTGCTGCTGTTCAGCGACAGCTTACCGGAGCGGTCATACTCCAGCCCCAGTTGGTACAGGTTGAACTGGCCCAGCTCGGAACGCATCTGGCTCAGCAACATCCGCGTGGTGCTGTCGCCGGAGAGTGTTTTGGAATCATTCTGGCTGGATACAGTATTGACGACGGCGTTGTATCCATCCACCAGCTTTTGTAACTGCTCTTTGGTGGCGTCCAGATCCTGACCCACGGTAAAGGTCAGCACTTCGCCGGGCTCATGGGTCTTGGTGATGTCGATGGTCAGGCCGTCGATCACGTTCTCGAACTTGTTGGTGGCCGACGTTAGCTCCAATGTGCCGCCGAGTCGGATCTTGGCATCCTGGGCGGTGCTGACCACGGTCATGCTATTGATGGCATTGGTCATCTCGGCATTGTCGCTGGCAGACAGCGTTAAGGTATTGCTGGAGCCGGTTTCTTCACTGCTGACCAACAACTTCACGCTGTCGCCGGAACGCACCAAGGTCGCGCGCACGCCCGGGTTGTCGCTGGCCTTGTTGATGGCATCCCGCAGATCGGAAAGGGTCGCGCCTTCTTTCAGGGTGCTCATATCCAGCGTAAAGCTTTTGGCATCATCACCCGTGCCAACTCCCAAAGTCAGGGTGCCGGTGCGAGTGATTGGGGCGGTCTCTGAACTAAAGTTAAGCGCTACCTGATGGGCGGTAGCCAACTGGTCGATACTGATCTGGTACTGGCCGGACGCCGTGTTGGCGCCCGCGGTGATTTTGGCATAGCCCTCGGCGGACTGGGTCACGCTATAGGCTTCGAACTGCTTGCTCTTGGAAAGGTCGTTGAGAGCGGTCTTCAGCTCATTGACCTTGCTGGAAATGCTGTTATAGGCCTTCAGCTTAGCTTCGTAGGTGCTTTTACGGCCAGCGAACAGTTTATCCTGCGCCGCCCGATCCGCCTGCACGAACTGATAGGCAATGGACTGAACATCGGTGCTGCTGTTAATCATGGAAATACCTCATATACAGCCCTAAAAGCTATTTCACAGCGGCCTTTTTTACTCCCTCTCCCCTGGTGGGAGAGGGTTGGGGTGAGGGGGAGGGAGCGGCTTTGCCGCTCCCTGAACTCCAGTGTAGCCCAAGCTGTTGTTTCTGCAGCCATCAGGGGCCCCTATGAAATAACCTCCAAGCGCAAAAGCCCCCGCAGGGCGAGGGCTAGTGCAAACGTTGCGAATTACCGCAGCAGAGAAGCCACCAGGCCAGTCAGCTGGTTGCTGTTGCCCAGTACGGAGATACCGGACTGCATCAGCATTTGCTGTTTGGTCATCACCGAGCTTTCTGCAGCGAAGTCGGCATCCATGATGCGGCCTTTGGCCATGTCGGTGTTGGCTTTCATGTTGGCCAAGTTGTTGGAGGTGTGTTCCAGACGGTTGATGTTTGCACCCAGGCCGGAGCGGACGGTACCAACGGCGTCCAGGGCTGTTTCCAGCGAATTCATCACAAGCTTCGCTGCGCCGTGATCGCCGAGGCTGCCATTGCTAGCATTGGTAATTGCTGTGATCAGACCAGTCAGGTCACCTGACAAATCGATGCCCAGGGTTTCACTGGAGCTGGAACCAATCTGCAGATTGAACTGTTTCATCAGCTTGCCTTCGCCTTCGGCGAGGGCGAGAGCACTCAGAGCATTGCCGTTCAGATCGGCGAGATCGACATCGTTGCCGTCTTTGTCTACGAAGCCGTCGTCAGTTGCGTTCTTTTGATAAGAAGTACCGGCGGCAACCTCAATCAGATCGCCATTAGCTAAGTTCTCACCCGTTACGGCTGCGAGAGCTTCCTCGGTGTATCCACCATTCGTTGCATCCTTGACCAATACCGTGGAGCCATCCAGAGAAAGATAGTGCTTGCCAGCAATTTCGACTGTTGTAGAGCCCGTGGCGCCAGCCTGGGAGAACAACGATTCACCCGCATACTTGGTGTTGCTCAGAACGTTGGTGATTTCTTTTGCCAGCTCGTCGAATTCTGCCTGCATGGCAGTACGGTCGGCAGTGCTGTTAGTGTCGCTGGACGCCTGGGTGGCCAAATCCTTCATGCGTTGGAGGATGTCGGTCATTTCGCTGAAGGCGCCTTCGGCGGTTTGCAGCAGGGAGATGGCATCCTGTGCGTTACGCTGTGCAACACCCATACCGCGGCTTTGCGCGCTCAGACGGGTAGCGATTTGCAGCCCAGCAGCATCGTCAGCGGCGCTGTTCACGCGAAAGCCAGTGCCCAGACGCTGCATGGCGGTGGACAGCATGGAGTTGTTCTTGTTCAGGGTGTTCTGGGTAACCAGGGAAGCAAAGTTGGTATGGATGGACAGTGACATCTGTGTATCTCCTCATGGAATAACCGCATTGGCGGCTTTTTTGTGTCTCATGAAGAGATAGGCGGCCGGGTTTTGGAAAAAATTAAATAAATAGTGAAAATTTTTTGGCGGAGATTTGTGACAATTTTTTGCCGGGCTTGTGGAGATCCAAAACCGACGCGGAGTCCATACGGGCCTGAGAGTTTGAAGGGCGGACACGTGGGCCCGCCCCTACATCCGGTGTGTGGCATTTAGATAAGGAA
>CAZEWG010000075.1:0-8526 GCA_964514485.1 uncultured Pseudomonadales bacterium | reverse complement strand
CCGAAGGCAGCATTCGCTCCATTTTGACGGGCGAGCTGATCAACGCCGTGCCGGTTAAGGCACTGCTGCTGGGTGAGAGTTCAACCTCACAACAACAAGGCGATATGTTTGCCGAGCTGGCCTTTGTGCCTAATTACCCCGAAGTAACGCCGCTACGGATTCCCCGCGGCAGCCTGTTAGTGGGATCATCGGTTGATGTCGTCATCAACGGCAAGGTTCCCGCTGGACACGACACTGGTAACATCTCGGTCACCTTTGTTTCGGATGCCAATGGCTTCCTGCTGCCCAACCGTTACAGCACGGATGAATCTGCTCCCCGCCATATCCAGCTTTATATGGATTTGGCGATGACCACTGAGCATGCAAAAGCCAACAGTGCCCTGAGCCAGGATCTGCTGCATGTGGAGTTGGCGGGCACTGCCATCGTGCAAAACGGTGTGATGGTGATCAATGCCGTGGGCGTGGTAGAGCCGAAAGTACTGGGATTGGAAACGGCCTACGGCACCCTGTCGTTTCATATGGAAGCCTACGCCGACCAGGAGAATGCACCAGTTCAGGAGCTGGACCGGGAGTCCCCTTTCCTACTGTCTTGGGTACCGGGTGAAGAGCACATTAACAAACAACGCCCAGGCGACCCCATCATTCTGAACTTCAATGAGCCGCTAGATCGCGCTTCCTTAGAGCAGGACGGTGCCTGGGAACTCTACAAAGGCAATAACCTGATGCCCAAGGAAGAGATCAACTGGCGTCTAGACGGTGGCAGCCTGATTATCGAGCCCAAGGAACATTTGAAATCAGGAACCCCATATCGGGTTGAAATGACTAGCCTGATCACTGATCTAGCCGGTAATCCGCTGATTCCTGAGGACAATCCGGAAATTGGCTTCACTATGGTAGGCTCCTCGACCTCTGCTCGCGCCCCTCTGGCACTGACTGTTTACCCAGGTTATCCCTGTGCCATCGACCCAACGACCCAAACCCGTGAATTGGCCCAAGGGTTTCAGGGACGCTGTCAAGATGGAGAGAGCTCTGACGACAAACTGCCGTTACAAGTGCTGCCTCGGGACCGCTCTATCGTGGTTAGTTTTTCTCAAGAGATGGACCAGAACATCCGTTTGGGGTCAGTGTGCGATGACACTAACGCCAACTTCCGCGTCGAACAGGTCAATGCCAGCGGCGCTTGTGTTGCTCCTGTTTCAGGCCAATGGTCCATGGGGCCTCGTGAGCTCCGCTTCACCCCTGATCAACCCTGGCAAGAAAATCAGCTCTATCGTTACGTGCTCGCCTCCGTCAAATCAAGCCCGAACTGTGGCAGAAACGCCATTTGCTCGGCTACAGGTCGGCCGCTACAGACCAACCTGTTAAGTGCGCCAGACGCAACTAACGGCGGCAATAGCATGGTGAACTACTTCAAGGGCGGTCCTTCCGTTACAACGGTGTTCAACCCTCTATGGAACTTGCCTACGGTTGATGTGAACGCCAACCTCCAAGTAGATAGCGGTGAGAGAGGGCCGGAATACCCGAACCCCACAAGCAATGACACCGCTGCTCGGGAAAATACAGCCTTTTTGACCTCTGACAACACCGGTATTGGTTGTGAGCAGGGCAAAAGCTGCCCGAAGGACAAGTATCTGATGATGACGGCCAATCTGAACACGGAAGTCATCGGTTGGGATGAAACTGAACAGGCAATCAAGGTCAAGCTTTATCCAAGTGTACTTGCCACCACATCCGTGACCGTTGTACCCAAGATTCTCGGCATTATTCCTGCTGCTACGCCGACCGGTCCACAGCTCATGCGCATGCGCTACCAAAAAGATGCTAACGGGAATCGGACGGAGTTAATCGATGGCTATATTCGTGAGACGCCTAATGGGCCAATCTTCACGACCAAGGTCGATCTTTATCTGGATGCGCCTTATTTAAGGCCCACCTTAAATCTGTCCCATAATCTGCACAGCTATGAGTTACCAACCATGGAACTAGCAGGGCCGATCACCTTCTTCGAAGATGGCCGGATGCAGATTGAGCAATACAATACCAATGAAATTTTTATCTACACCAAGATCGGTAGGATCGGCAGCAGCGGGTTACTTGAGCCCACCCTCAAAATTCCGCCCTATGGCAACTACCTCAACTTCACCTCCAGAATCATCAAGGATTAACCTACCTTGATACCTGCCGAGGGGTTACCCCAACCCCTCGGCTTATCTTTCTCCAGTCACTCACCTCATTAAAGAGGATGATTTTGGTTGTCAATTTGCCACCCTTTGCACAGACTATCTTGCTGGTGATTGACAGCTTAGAGCAATTACTCTAAAAACGGACTTTCACATCATGAGTTTTAACTTTCTCATACGTGCAGGAGCACGCTTGACCATGCTGCTATCAAAAAACCGGCTGGCCGCGAAACGTGCCTATGTCACCGCCATGATGCAGGTGATCGGTCGCGCCCTGGAAGCCGCCAGTCAGGAAGACGAGGTGATCCGCAAGGAAATCGCCGCCTTCCCGGAAAACTTTCTGTTCGAAATGAAGATCCTGCCCAATGGGCCCGCGCTGGCACTTTCCAAGAATGCCCGTGGCGAGTTCGACTTTCTCGGTTACCAACCCAACCGCAAGCCAGACCTGAGCCTCCAGTTCAAGCACCTGACCCATGCTTTTATGGTGCTGACTTTCCAGGAAGGCACCGCCCGCAGCTTTACCAATGACCGCATCCTGGTGGATGGCGATGTGGCCTACGCGGTGCGCCTGGTGCGCTGCCTGGATCGTCTGGAAACCCTGATCCTGCCCAAACTGTTGGCGCAACGGGCACTCAAGAAGTATCCCGAGTTGCCGCTGCTGGAAAAAGTCACTGGCGGTGCCCGTATTTACGGACGCCTGGCCCTCAATTTCGTACGGTGAAGCCCATGTCTTTCTATGAATTTTTCTGCCCGGTCAAACTGGTTTCCGGCGTTGCCGCCCTGGAACATGTACCTTATGAACTCAGCGTGCGGAATGCTTCCAAGCCCTTGATCATCACCGACAAAGGTGTACGTGGCGCCGGCTTGGTGGATATTGCCCTGGAAGCCTTCACCGGCGGTGATCTAAACGTGGGTGCGGTGTATGACGATGTACCGCCCGACTCCTCCCTGGACGTGGTGCGCCGCGCCGCCCAGCTTTATCGGGACAAAGGCTGCGACTCCATCATCGCCATCGGCGGCGGTTCGGTGATCGACACCAGCAAGGGCGTGAATATCCTGGTCTCCGAAGGCGGCGACGACCTGCACCAGTTCTCTGGCGCCGGCAACCTGAAGCGTCCCCTGAAGCCCTTCTTCGTGATTCCGACCACCGCCGGCACCGGTTCCGAAGTCACCCTGGTGGCGGTCATCTCCGATACGGAAAAAGGCGTGAAGCTGCCCTTCACCTCTCACTTCCTGTATCCGGACGCGGCCATCATCGACCCGCGCATGACCCTGACCCTGCCGCCCCATATCACCGCGGCCACGGCGATGGATGCCATGACCCACGCCATCGAGGCCTTCACCGGCATGGGCAAGAACCCCATGAGCGACGCCTATGCCCTGGCGGCCATCAAGAAGATCAGTCGTAACCTGCTCAAGGTACTGGACAATCCCAAGGATGTGGCCGGACGACTGGAGCTGGCGGAAGCCTCCACCATGGCCGGCGTCGCCTTCTCCAACTCCATGGTGGGTCTGGTGCATTCCCTGGGGCACTCCCTGGGCGCCCTTTGCCACCTGCCCCACGGCCTGTGCATGAACCTGTTCCTGCCCTATGTGCTGGAGAACAACCTGGACAAGATCCGCGAGCCTCTGGCCGAGATCCTGCTGGCCCTGGCCGGCCCGGATGTCTACGCGGCGACACCGGCGGATGTCCGTGCGGAAGTGGCCATCGCCCAAATCCGGGACCTGCGTGACGAGCTGCACCGGCGCTGCAATCTGCCGCGCAACCTGCAAGAAACCGGCAAGGTGCAACAGTCGCAGCTGGAGAAACTGGCGGACATGGCCATCAATGACGGCTCCATCATCTACAACCCCACCCAAGTCAGTTATGACGATGCGTTGGCGGTGCTGAAGCGAGCCTGGGGTTAAAGGCAACTCCGACGTGCCCCTCTCCCTCCCCTTTCCCGGGGAGGGAGCCATCTTCCCGCCATCGAAACGTTCCTCCAGACGAGCCCCTGCCCTGCACAATCTGCCGTCGGAGCAGAACGCCCCACTGATCAGAAAATATTTTGTCAGTTTTAATCCCTGCCCGGCCCGTTGAAATCAAGGCTTCCTCTTCCCCACTTCCCCACCCATTTCCTTGATCTCCCCTCCAGACCTTTCCCCTTACTCGCCGGAACTGTATGTATTGATACTGGAAACGAAAACCCTCGTTCACCCCGTTCCGTTGCGAATTCCCCTAAGGAGAAAGCTCCGGTGACCAGCGAAGTTGCGCACCATTGGTCCTTGGCGACCTATTTCATCGGTGTGATCGTCATTTGCGCCATTATGCTGGGCGCCTCTTTCATCCTGGGCGGTCGGACCTGGGGCCGGGCCAAGAACGATCCGTTCGAGTCCGGCGTCGTCTCCGTGGGTACTGCGCGCCTGCGCATTTCCGCCAAGTTCTACCTGGTGACCATGTTCTTCGTCATCTTCGACGTGGAAGCCCTGTTTCTGTTCGCCTGGGCCGTGTCCGTCCGTGAAAGCGGCTGGGCGGGCCTGATCGAAGCGGCGATCTTTATTGTGATTCTGCTGGTGGGCCTGGCCTATCTCTGGCGCCTGGGGGCGCTGGACTGGGCACCACAACGCAAGCAACGGGTCCAGGCGCGCCGGACCACGAGAGGTATCCCATGAAATACACCCTGACCCGCGCCAACCCGGACAGCAGCCAGTACCCCCAGCAAAAGCGGGAGACCGTGCCCGACCCCATGGAGCAGCAGGTCCATCGCAGCATCTTCATGGGCAAGCTGGAAACCGTGCTGCACTCGGCGGTGAACTGGGGACGCAAGAACTCCCTCTGGCCCTATAACTTTGGCCTGTCCTGCTGCTACGTGGAAATGGCCACCGCCTTCACCGCCCCCCATGACATTGCCCGCTTCGGCGCGGAGGTCATTCGCGCCTCGCCCCGGCAGGCGGACTTCATGGTGATTGCCGGTACCGTGTTTATGAAAATGGCCCCCGTGATCCAGCGCCTGTACGAGCAAATGCTGGAACCCAAATGGGTGATATCCATGGGCTCCTGCGCCAATTCTGGAGGCATGTATGACGTCTACTCCGTGGTCCAGGGCGTCGACAAGTTTTTGCCGGTGGATGTCTACATTCCCGGTTGCCCACCCCGGCCGGAGGCGATGCTGGAAGGGCTGATGCTGTTGCAGAAATCCATTGGCAAGGAGCGCCGCCCCTTGTCCTGGGTGGTGGGGGAGCAAGGCATCTACAAGCCGAACCTGCCCTCCCAACGGGAAACCAAGCGGGCGCAGCGGATTATCGCAACCACGTTGCGTAGCCCCGACGAAATTTGAGCAATCACAGGTTTAACCATGGCAGCACCCGCAACCGCAGAACCAGCCGTGACCGCCAACGACTCAGAAGTGGTGCAGGCGCTCTATGCTCGATTCGGCCGCAACACCTTTGTATTGCAGCCAACCCGGGACGGGATGCCAACCCTGTGGGTACCCCGCGACCAGCTCCTTGAGGTATTGCGCTTCCTCAAGGAGCTGCCCCGCCCTTACGTGATGCTGTATGACCTCAGCGCCATGGACGAGCGCCTGCGCCAGCACCGCGACGGTCTGCCCCCGGCCGACTTCACCGTGTTCTACCAACTGCTGTCGATCGAGCGCAACGACGACATCCGCATCAAGGTGGCTTTGACCCTGGACAGCCTGTGGGTGCCCACCATCACCAAGCTCTGGCCCAATGCCAACTGGTATGAGCGGGAGCTGTGGGACATGTTCGGCATTGAGGTGCAGGGCCATCCGCTTCTGGTCCGCATCCTGATGCCACGCACCTGGAACGGCCACCCTCTGCGCAAGGACCATCCGGCCCGGGCCACGGAGTTCGACCCATTTCTGCTGGACGCCGCCCGCCAGGACGCAGAGCAGGACGCGTTGCTCTTTCGTCCCGAAGAATGGGGCATGAAGCCTGGCAGGGACGGAACCGATTTCATGTTCCTCAATCTGGGTCCCAACCACCCCAGTGCCCATGGTGCGTTCCGTTTAGTGCTGCAGCTGGATGGCGAAGAGATCCTCGATTGCGTGCCCGACATCGGCTATCACCATCGGGCAGCGGAAAAGATGGGCGAGCGGCAAAGCTGGCACAGCTATATTCCCTACACAGACCGGGTCGACTATCTCGGCGGCGTTATGAACAACCTGCCCTATGTGCTCGCCGTCGAGCAGCTGGCTGGCATCAAAGTGCCATCCCGGGTGGAAGTGATCCGGGTGATGCTTTGCGAGTTATTTCGCATTCAGAATCACCTGCTGTTCCTGGGCACCTTTATCCAGGACGTCGGTGCCATGACACCGATCTTTTTTATGTTCAGCGACCGCGCCAAGGCCTATGACGTTATTGAAGCCATCACCGGTTTTCGCATGCACCCGGCCTGGTTTCGCATTGGCGGCTTGGCCGCTGACCTGCCCCGTGGCTGGGACAAGCTGGTGCGGGAGTTTGTCGACTGGCTGCCACCACGGCTCGACGAATACCAGAAGGCAGCCGTGGACAACGGCATTCTGCGCATCCGCAGTATCGGCGTGGCCCAGTACAACACCGAACAGGCCCTGGCCTGGGGCGTGACCGGCCCGGGCCTGCGGGCCACCGGCCTGAACTACGACCTGCGCAAGGCGCGGCCCTATTCGGGTTATGACAATTTCGACTTCGAGGTGCCGCTTGGCCACAACGGCGACGTCTATGATCGGTGCCTGGTACGGATCGAGGAAATGCGGCAAAGCCTGCGCATTATCCGCCAGTGCTTGGACAACATGCCCTCTGGCCCCTACAAAGCGGACCACCCGTTAACCTGCCCGCCCCCCAAGGAGCGGACCCTGCAGCATATCGAGACCCTCATCAACCATTTCCTGAGCGTTTCCTGGGGCCCGGTGATTCCGCCCGGGGAAGGCAGTTTTATGATCGAGGGCACCAAGGGACTTTACAGTTACTACCTGACCAGCGATGGCAGCACCATGAGTTACCGAACCCGAATCCGCACCGCCAGCTTCCCCCATTTGCAGCAGATCCCGTCGGTGATCCGGGGCAGCATGATCGCGGACCTGATTGCCTACCTGGGCAGCATCGACTTCGTGATGTCCGACGTGGATCGTTAGGGAGAAGCCGGATGATCATCGCCAGCGACCGTCAGCCTCAGTTTGAGCTCTCACCACAGGAGCGCGACGAGATCGAGCATGAAATGGCCCATTACGAAGATACCCGTGCCGCTGTTATCGAGGCGCTCAAGATCGTGCAGCGCCACCGGCGCTGGGTACCGGATGGCGCTTGCGGTGCCATTGGCGAGATGCTGGGCATCTCCAGCGCGGATGTGGAAGGGGTGGCGACGTTCTATAACCTGATCTTCCGCCAGCCGGTGGGGCGCCATGTGATCAAGGTCTGCGACAGCATCTCCTGCTTTTTGACTGGTTATGAAGAGGTGATGTCGACCCTGCAGCGGGAGCTGGGAATCCAACCGGGACAGACCACCGCCGACGATCGCTTCACCCTGCTGCCCATCTGCTGCCTGGGTAACTGCGACAAGGGGCCCACCCTGATGATTGATGACGACACCCACGGCCCTCTCACGCCCGAGGCCATTCCCGCCTTGCTGGAGCGCTATCCATGAGCCCTGAAGCCCGCGCCGAGCGCCAGCCCCTGACCTACCGCATCCGCCCCGGTCAGCCGCCGGATCTCAAGGCCTATCAGGCGGAAGAGGGATACGCGGCCCTGCGACTGGCGCTTAAAAAACTGACACCGGGCGAGGTGACCCAGATCGTCAAGGACGCCAACCTGCGCGGGCGTGGCGGCGCGGGTTTCCCCGCAGGGGTGAAATGGAGCTTTGTCCCCATGGGCCCGGAGGCGCCCCGGGAGAAGTATGTACTGTGCAATGCCGATGAGATGGAACCCGGCACCTTCAAGGATCGCCTGCTGATGGAAGAGATGCCCCACCAGCTGATCGAGGCCATGATCATCGCTGGCTATGCCATCCAGGCCCACCGGGGCTATATCTTCCTGCGCGGTGAATACGTGCTGGCGGCGGAACGCCTGAACCGTGCCCTGGCCGAAGCCCGTGCCGCCGGTTTTCTCGGCGACAACATTCTGGGTTCCGGCTGGAGCTACGAGGTCTTTGTCCACACTGGTGCCGGGCGCTATATCTGCGGCGAGGAAACGGCGCTCATCAACTCCCTGGAGGGTCGCCGCGCCAACCCGCGGGCCAAACCCCCCTTCCCCGGGGTGGCCGGTGCCTGGGGCAAGCCGACGGTGGTGAACAACGTGGAGACGCTCAGCTGCGTACCCCACATCGTGCTGCGGGGCGCGGACTGGTTTCGCGGACTGTCCCAGGGCAAGA
>CAZEWG010000074.1:0-9600 GCA_964514485.1 uncultured Pseudomonadales bacterium | reverse complement strand
ATTATTGGAGCCTTGGATCTCGCTATTACGGGTATTTAGCGGGTATAGCGGTTAAATTGATTTCTAAGCAACCAGCTGGTTTCTAGATTTTGTAAGTCCTGGTAGTTCCGCACCATATGTCTAACCTTTTCGTGGCTTAGCACCGCTCGTTCATCAAGCAAGTGTTGAAACCACGGCTCATTCTTTGGTGTGTATTGCAGATACACAGCCCTATTCGATAGAAGCTGGCCAATGAAGACTGTGCGGAGAGAGCTTTAAAAAAGCAGTAACGCCGGCTGAACCGGCGTTACTGAGAGGGCTTGGATCAGAAGCTGATGTTGGCAGACAGCCAGAGGCGGCGGCCTTCTTCCACCGTTCCGGTGGTGGCTCTGTCAAAATGAGCGTAGCTGGACGCCCACTGAGTATCGCCTACATCATCCGTGTAGTACTTGCCGTCCAGGAAGTCCTTATCAAACAGGTTGTAAATGGTCGCCGTCAGGGTCACATTCTCTGCTGCTTGGTATGAACCACCCAGGTGGAACACTGAATAGGCTTTCAGGTCACCCACCTGATCCTGCAACGCCCTTTCGGCATCAGTCAGGTTTTCATACTTGGTGGTGAAACGTTCCCGGTCACCGCGATACTCACCCTTGAACCAGAGTGTCAGGCGGTCTGTCGTTTTCCAGTTCAGACGGGCAAATGCCACGTGCTCCGGGGTATTGGTCAGCGGAGCGCCTTTGTTCTCGCCACTCTTCTGTTCACTGTCGGTATAGGTGTAGTTGGCACTGATGCTCCAACGGGGGGCAAACTGCCATGTGCCTGCCAGCTCCACACCTTGGGTAACGGCTTCATCAATATTTATATTGGTTGCGCAATGTCCTGCCGGAATCGTGTTGGTGGCGGGGTTATCGGCACACAATGGATGAGCAACAGGTTCACCACTGGAAATTTTATCTTTGAACTTATTGTGGAAGAACGTTGCGTTGGCGTTAAACCCGGCATAGTTATCGTAGTAAACACCAACCTCTGTATTGGTGCTGGTTTCAGGTTCCAAGTCAGGATTACCGACCGTCACGCTTTGACCTTGGCTTCCCACGCCATTGATGCCGTCATGCAAATCGTTCAGATCCGGCGTTTTGTACCCTCTGCTGACACCACCTTTAAGGGTCCAGTTGTCAGTGGTATTCCACACCAGATAAGCGCGGGGGCTGACATGTCCACCAAACGCCTCATGATCGTCATAACGCGCTCCCACGGTCAGAGCCAGATCATCCCGCAGTCGCCATTCATCTTCCGCAAACACTGCCCAGAGAGTTTGCTCAAAGTCTTCCCCGGCCAGGCTGTCGGTCATGTCAGCTTTCCACCACTGGGCACCGGTGGTCAGCACGTGAGAGTCACCCACGGGCGCGACCAGCTTGGTATCAACAATCAGGTTAGTGGTTTCCAGTTCACGATCATCGCCAACAATAATCGAAGGAAAACCTTCATATGCGGTCCCGATTGGCTTGAAGCTGGGGTTTGGACGTCCTCTAGAGAGAGGAGCACCACCGGGAATGGTTCTTCCAAGGGTCTCGGTGGTGTTGTGCATCACACTGCTATCCAAGGTACCGAAATCGAAGCGCGCAGTATGACCTAACGCAAATTGATCACGCTCAAAACGGAGCTTATCCTTATAGCCGTTGGCCTGAGTTGGCTCTTCAGCACTGCAGCCAGCAGTGGCGCTACCTGTTCCCCAGCCATCCAGCGTGCCGAGCTGACACTCGTCGTTGTTATAGACTTGGCGTGCCCGCTCAACTTCCAGGAAGAAGTCATGGTTTTCATGGGGAGTCCAGGTAAGACGGGCACCCAGTGTGTTATTACGACCTTCCACAGGGGCTGCACCGCGCTTACTGACGCCGGTGTCATTATCAAAAATTAGATCGGAAGCTTCCCGGTCATACACACTGCCTCGTACCGCCAGCCCGAGCACCCCATCAACCAACGGGCCACTGGTATAGAAGCTGGCTTTGCTGGCATCACCATAACCCCGGTTCTCTTGGAAGGTATGATCCAGCGTGATGGAACCGCCCCACTCTGAGGCCACTTTTTTGGTGATGATATTCACCACACCGCCCATAGCGTCGGAACCATACAGGGTCGACATGGGGCCACGGATCACTTCGATCCGCTCAATGGCGGACATGGGAGGAATAAAGCTGGTAGAGGTTTCGTTGAAGCCGTTGGGAGTCACGTTTCCGGCCGCATTCTGACGACGACCATCAATCAGAATCAGGGTGTATTCGCTGGGCATACCGCGAATGCTGATATTCAAACCACCGGTTTTGCCCGTCCCCTGGCGGATATCAATGCCTTCCACTTCCTCCAGAGCCTGCGCCAGGTTGCTATAGCGCTTCTGTGCCAGCTCTTCGCTGCTGATCACGCTGATACTCGCCG
The DNA here is from genome assembly GCA_964514485.1 of uncultured Pseudomonadales bacterium. Taxonomy (GTDB): domain Bacteria; phylum Pseudomonadota; class Gammaproteobacteria; order Pseudomonadales; family Oleiphilaceae; genus JAEZAA01. Next base: position 7,188 of record CAZEWG010000074.1, on the reverse strand, counting down.
GAGCCTCGGTAATTTTCTGTTCATACCCCGTCGCACTCACCACCACCGCATCCAGCTTGGCGGGTTGGGTACCCTGCGCCAATGCTGATAGGGGCATAACAGCCGCTAAGGCCAGCGCAAGCGCTGAAACGTTAAAAGGAGGACGAGAACAAACAGACATGACGGGTCTCCGTGTCACCAACAAAGAAACCGCAATGATAATAATTATTATTTAGCCGTCAAGGAAAATATGAATAATTATTAATCAGCAGGAGATAAATTTGATATGCAGCTGCATTTACGACGCGGCTAACAACGGCAACCGGATGTTCTTTGGGGCTTGATGTAAGTCAAGCGCGTTGCTCAACAACTACCTGATAATTCGTGACGTATTTCCTGCATCTTTAAAGGTAGTCACCATGAGGTTCAAGAAAACCCTTCTGGTACTGGCAATGGCAGGCCCCGCCTCTGCCGTTGCCGCTTATCCAGAACCGGATTCTGATCCGGTCGATCAACAGCGGGCAATGGCTAGCCAATCATCCACACCGACAGCTTCTTCTCACCCACTCTCTCCTCAAGCATCAAAACCAATCACCACTCAGTTGAGCACCGTGGTTGTGACCGCTGCAGCCCCCCTCGAACCCCTGACCCTGGTGACCGACCCCAAACAACCCCGCCAGCCAATTCCCGCCCACGACGGTGCGGATTACCTGAAAACCATGCCGGGCTTTTCAGTGATCCGTAAGGGCGGTACCGACGGCGACCCGGTGTTCCGGGGCATGGCGGCCTCACGGGTTAATATTTTGATGGATGGCGAAGCCATTCTCGGCGGTTGCGGCTCCCGCATGGATCCGCCCACGGCCTATATCTACCCGGAGTCCTACGACCGGATCACCCTAATCAAAGGCCCGCAGACCGTCCTGTACGGGCCGGGTAATTCCGCCGCCACGGTGTTATTCGAGCGAGACCCACCCTACTACGCCGAACCCAAACTGGAAGCCAGCGGCAGCACCACCGTCGGCAGCTTCGGCCGCCGGGATGTGGTGGCCGAAGCCATGGCCGGCAACGCTCTGGGCTATCTGCGTCTCAACGGAACCTATACGGAAGCCGATAACTACAAGGACGGCGATGGCAATGAAGTCCATTCCGCCTATGAGCGCTGGAACGGTAGCCTGGCCCTGGGCTGGACCCCTGATGAAAATACCTCTCTGGAACTGACCGCCGCCCTCAGTGATGGCAAGGCGGCCTATGCCGACCGGGGCATGGACGGCTCCAGTTTTGACCGGGAAAACATTGGCTTGAAGTTCGAGAAACACCAGCTCAACGACCGTCTGCGGCACGTGGAAGCCCAGGTTTTCTACAACTACGTCGACCACGTGATGGATAACTATACGCTGCGGGAAGTGCCAGCCACAGGCATGATGAACACGCCCCGGGCCAGCAATCCAGACCGGGAGACCATTGGCGGCAAGCTGCTGGCGGAGATCGATCTCACCCACAACCTGTTGTGGACCCTGGGCACGGATTTTCAGCAAAACGAGCACAGCCTTCGCGCCAGCACCGATGAGCGGGTGCAATCCTACCGGGATCTGGATCGGGTGGACGATGCCCGCTTCCAGTTCCAGGGTGTTTTTTCTGAGCTGAAGCTGTCGCTGACCGACCAGCAGCGCTTCATTGGGGGCTTGCGGGTTGATCGCTGGAAAGTGGAGGACAAGCGGGAGAACATCAAAACCGGCATGACCAGCCAGGCCAATCCGACCGCCCAAAAAACCCGGGAAGATACCCTCTACAGTGGCTTTCTACGCTATGAGCAGGATCTGGAACACAGTCCGACCACGGTCTATGCAGGTTTAGGCCATGTGGCACGCTTCCCGGACTACTGGGAACTTTTCAACAAGGAAGGGGTGAACTCGCTCAGCGCCTTGGATACTGACCCTGAGCACACCACTCAGCTCGATCTTGGCCTGCTCTACAGTGATGGCACCTGGTCCGGTTCCGTTTCGCTGTTCTATAACGAGATCCAGGATTACATCCTGATCGAAAACAATTACGCCAAGGGAATGCGTACCGCCACCGTGACCCGTAACGTCAACGCCCACACCTGGGGTGCGGAAGCCACCTTGGAGTACCAGATCAACCCGCAATGGAAAGCGGATGGCAGCCTGGCCTATGTGCGCGGTGAAAACGAGACCGATGATGTGGCGCTGGCCCAAATCCCGCCCCTGGAAGCCCGTCTGGGCCTGCAGTACGAGAGTGATGCCTGGTCGGTTGGCACCCTGTTGAGGCTGGTGGCGGAACAGGACCGGGTCAGCATCGGCCAGGGGAACGTGGCCGGACAGGATATCGGCGAAAGCTCCGGGTTTGCGATCTTGTCGGTCAACGCCGGTTGGCGCCCATTGGAGCAACTGCGCCTGAGTGCGGGGGTGGATAACCTGTTCGACCGGGCCTATGCCGAGCATATCAGCCGGGCGGGCGCCATGGTGTCGGGCTTCACCCAAACTGATCGGGTGAACGAGCCCGGCAGAACGCTGTGGCTGCGGGCAGACCTAAAATTCTAGAAAACAAACGGCACGGAGGATAAGGGAATATTCCTTCGTGCCCCGGAATCATCTAGTGGCGGATTTCCACCCGGTTACGACCGTTATGCTTGGCGATAAACAGCGCTTCGTCGGCTTTTGCCAGCATCGCATCCAGCGATTTCATTTCATCCCGAAGGCTTGTCACCCCAAAGCTTGATGAACAGTAAATGGTCTCCCCCCCAGCCTGGATGGGGGTCGTCTCAACCATTTGGCGAATACGTTCCGCAATCTCCAGCGCCTGGGTGAGATCCGCGTCGGGCAGGATCAAGGCAAACTCCTCGCCTCCGAGCCGCCCGATCAGGTCCGTTTCCCGAATCTCCTCTTTCACCTTCTGGCTGATGGTTCGGAGCACCTGATCTCCCACAAAGTGGCCGTAACGATCATTCACCTGCTTGAAGTAATCCACATCCAGCATCACCACGGAAAGGTTTCGCTGTGCACGGACGGCTTGCTTGAATAGCTTATGCCCAATTTCAAAGAACGCCCGGCGGTTATTCACACCGGTCAGTTCATCGGTGCGGGCCAGGTCTTCGGCAAGCTGCTTGGCCTCCCGCAACTCCTCTTCCAAGCGCTTGCGGTCAGTAATGTCGGTGGCGATTTCCATTCGAACCAGGCGGCCGTCGATCCAACGAATCGCTTGGTCCCGACACTGATACCAATGACCATTGACCGTATTCTGGAACTCCCAGACATGAACCCCGGTAGGTCTGCCCTGTTCATCCACCAGTCGGTCGTTGGTGCAAAACGTGCAGGGGCCTTGGGTACCCGTCTGCAACACCTGCCAGCACGGCTTGCCAACCACATCTTCTCCACAGATGCTTTTGCCATAGCTGTTTACGAACAACATCTCATGGGTTTTCAAATCGGAGACGTAAACGAGGGCATCCAAGCTATCAAGAATGGTGGCAACTGCCTTGTATTGCATCAACAAGTCGGCATCGTCAGCCCGTTGGGGCATCAGAGCAGCAGAAGAGTTCGGCTTATTGGTCATGCAGGGATACTTATGGCTCGTTTCTGGCTAATTGGTCAGCCAATAAGCATAGATCAGGTGAGAATTATTCGCGATCTGATGTTGTTTGCATTTTGTTACAGGAAAGTTGGCTGCACTCAAGCAGTGGGCAGGAAAATACAACGGGAATGAAAAGCACAACCGGGATGAAAGTGCAGCGGGAAGGAAACCCCCTTCCCGCCACAGCAGCTTAGGCTGCTTCTTTACGGCGTCTCAGAACGGCCATGCCAGCCAGGGCAATGCCCAGCAGAGCAATAGAGGCCGGCTCTGGAACTTCGCGGGGAAGATCACGCACGTTCAGACGAGCGAGAACCTTCGCGCTGGTTTTTTTACCTTCCGCGGTATTGAGCTCATTAATGAAGCTCTCATTGATATCTTGGAAGCCGAGAATTTCCAGAGAGAACGCATAGGAGTCCACGATAAACTCGTTACTCAGGATGCCGTTTTCCAGAAGAACGATGTCGTCTACAGGACCATCCTTGTATTTGCACTCATCATAATAGAAGAAAAGCCAATATCCACCTCTACAGGCATCGTTTGGCGTTTCATCATGAGTGAAAGTGAAGGTATAGGGGCCTTCGGTCAGGGCTTGGCCCAGAATATCCAGCTCTACCGTCAGATTCAGGTCAGCGGAAGTGATGGCCGTGCCACTAGTAATGGGGTAGTTGGTATGGGTGAAGGTGCCCAGCGTGAAATAGTCCCCACTTTCGAACGTCAGCGGCAGATTATCGGCAGCATCAAAGCGATAGCCGCTTTTATCCTTATCCTTAACCGCGCCCCAACGAATCTCATTGGTACCCACACCAGTTACATTCCCTCCTTGGACATTATTCCAAGAAGCGCCAACCATATTCAAAGTCACAGGCACGGCGCTGACCGTGGTCGCAGCGGCCAGCAGTGCTGTGCCTACAACAGTTTTCAATAATTTCATGGTACAACTCCCTTTAGATCCCTTAAGAGGTAAAACACCAAAAATGCTTTGGTACCAAGCTCTAGCAATACCTACGCCAAGATTATTTTATAATTTGTTTTCAATGGCTTAATAAATAATAAAAATCCTTTCTGAAATGACCTGTAAAGTTAGTGGACACTCATAACAAGCATCTATAAGGAAGACTAAAAAGATTCGGTAACTACGGCTAAAAGCCCGTCAAAAAGCCCCGTTCAGCCCCAACTCGCCTAAACGCTAGTTGATGTTTTAGTGGAGATAGAGAGATTCGCTGTAGCCAAAATGGAATTGCGTCACATGACTGTCAGCTTTTTTAACACAAGGTGTAGCCTTTCAGTTACAGGTTGACGCATCCCCCGCCAAAGCCTTTACTACGGGCTTTCTGCTATAGCGAACTTCCATGCGGGGACTTGGGATCTCTTGATGCCCCGCATAAGTTGCCTTGTGACAGGGGGGTTTCGGACTCCGCACCCGCGCTTGCCTTGGTCGGGCAGATTCTCACGTGTCATCTATTTTTACACCCCCCGTCAAATCCCCATAAATTCACTTTAATTTCAGTCACTTAAATAAAGGCACGGATTTTGCTTAGATTCGGAGGGGCTTTTTGCCCTTTCTATTCAAGGATTGAAACTCTGGAGTTATCACAATGAAATTAACAAAAATGTTAGCTGGAGCCGCCCTGCTGAGCCTCTCAACCATGGCCACAGCTCTTCCCATTTCTGGTGGCATTTCCTTCGTATCTATTGACCAATCTTTTAGCTTTGATACAGCAACCAAAACCTTTGACTTCGACGACACTGGCAACAATGCCCTGGTGACCCAATCTTCGGGAGATTTCGCGACTTATTTCCCGGCACTGGTTACCCAAGCTCAGTTCTTTGACTTCAACTACGTCACCTCCCCCTCCTTCACGCCGCAGCAGATCTGGACGGCCAACGGCATTACCTTCACCCTGGAAGGGCTGACTCTGGTCAATGACGATGATGTATCCGTGGAGTTGAGAGGCTACGGTAACCTGAGCGACGGTACCGATAAGATTGATGGCGCCTGGATCATTACCGCCAACAGCCTTGGCGGGACCTTCAGCTGGTCTTCCAGCACCAGCGCCGTTCCCGAACCCGCCACCCTGGCCCTGCTGGGTCTGGGCATGCTGGGCTTCGGCCTGTCCCGTCGCAAGAGCGCCTAAGACCGACTCGTTCGGGCTTTGAGCTTGAATGCACGCCCCTCATCCGAGGGGCGTTTTCGTTTTAGGGCCTGGTGAAAAATTGCTGCCAGACGCCACAAAGCGTTTAAGCTTTTTTAACGAATTTGGTGAGAATCACGATGCGGGTGCCATTGACGCGTCCCTCGATATGCTCGGGGTTATCCGTCAGGCTGATATTGCGTACCGTGGTGCCGCGCTTGGCGGTAAAACTGGTGCCTTTCACGTCCAGGTCCTTGATGATCACCACCGAATCCCCCGCCTGCAACACCGTGCCATGACAGTCCTTGGTGACCACTTGGTCGTCGGTCGAACTCGCCAGGCCAGCTTCTGCCCAGGCCTGGAGTTCCTCATCCAGATACAGCATCTCCAGCAGGTCTTGCGCCCAGCTTTCATCGCTTAGCCGCTTGAGCATCCGCCAGGCCTGCACCTGAACAGCGGGTACCGGGCTCCACATGCTATCGTTCAGCGCCCGCCAATGGTTAGGATCCAAGCTGGCACTGCCCGTGATCTGGCTGGTGCAGGTTTCACACAGCATGACGGCAGTATCATCACGCCCTTGCGCACCTTCTACTTCAAAAGGAGTCAGTTCGGCTTGGGCTGCACACAGCTCGCATTGTCCGTTACTACGCTCCAATAAATTTTGTTCAGTGGCCACAATCTTCCCCCTAAAATATGAAGGGGCATTATGGAGCCTCTCAAGTAACTCCGTAAAGCCTGCTTGTTTCTCCGATAAGCCCCGGTCAGAATCTGGTCTCTCTGAAGCCGCCAGCCAGCAGCCGGCGATCTCAGCCCAAATTGTCGGGCCGATGATTTTCTTTATAAAGGCTTTTACAACCCCAGGAGAGTCATTCATGCGGCTTTGGTCCGTGCATCCTCAATACCTGGACAAGCAAGGGCTGGGAGGGCTGTGGCGGGAAGCGTTACTGGCCCAGAAGGTCCTGCGGGGTGAAACCAGGGGCTATCGAAACCATCCCCAGTTACAGCGATTTCGCCATACTGGTGACCCACTGGCGGCCATCGGCAGCTATTTGCGGGAAGTGCTCAACGAAGCCTGCCGGCGAGGCTACTGCTATGACGAGTCCAAGATTCTTGCGGAAGGCTATCCGGAGCTGATTCCGGTGACCGAGGGGCAGTTAGGCTATGAGTGGCAGCACCTGCAAGCCAAGCTCCAGGTTCGCTCCCCCGAGGTGTACGCGCAAAATGCCCTGGCTGAAACACCGCTTCCCCATCCCCTGCTAACCATCGTGCCGGGGGAAATTGAGAGTTGGGAGCGGTTAACTCCGTAAGTCTACAACGTTAAAGCCTGCCTAATAGTCTCCCCTCTCCCGACTAGGGAGAGGGGCCGGGGGAGAGGGCTCGAAGTCTCATACCAGCACAAACTTTCTCCCCAACTGGGAGATTGACTTGGACTACTGCAGCGGCAACTCCACTGTCCCATTCATCGTCAGGGTTCCCTCGTCCCGGTTAT
>CAZEWG010000073.1:0-9948 GCA_964514485.1 uncultured Pseudomonadales bacterium | reverse complement strand
TCGTAACTCCCCCCCGCATCCCCTATAATGTCCCGCAATTTCGAGACTAGTGAACGGGTTTTGCATGCAATATTCGGATCTAAGGGACTTTATCCAGTTTCTGGAACAGCAGGGCGAGCTCAAGCGGATCAAGACGCCGGTGGATCCCCGCCTGGAAATGACCGAAATCTGTGATCGCACCCTGCGCCGTGAAGGCCCGGCGCTACTTTTTGAAAACCCCAAGGGTTACGACATTCCCGTGCTCGCCAACCTGTTTGGCACGCCCAAACGCGTTGCCCTGGGCATGGGCGCCGATGATGTTTCCGAGTTGCGGGAGATCGGCAAGCTGCTGGCCTTTCTGAAAGAGCCGGAGCCCCCCAAAGGCCTGAAGGATGCCTGGAGCAAGCTGCCGATCTTCAAGCAGGTGATCAACATGGGGCCCAAGCTGGTGCGCTCCGCCCCCTGCCAGGAAGTGGTGATCGAAGGCCGTGACGTCAACCTCTACAACCTGCCCATCCAGACCTGCTGGCCCGGCGACGCTGGCCCCCTGGTGACCTGGCCTCTGGTGGTGACCCGCGGCCCTCATAAGGAGCGTCAGAATCTGGGCATCTATCGTCAGCAGCTGATCGGCCCCAACAAGCTGATCATGCGCTGGTTATCCCACCGCGGCGGCGCCCTGGATTTTCATGACTGGAAAGAGAAGTTCCCAGGCCAGAAGTTCCCCGTGGCGGTGGCGCTGGGTGCCGACCCGGCCACCATTCTCGGTGCCGTGACGCCAGTGCCGGACAGCCTCTCCGAATATGCCTTCGCCGGCCTGTTGCGGGGCAACAAAACCGAGCTGGTGAAGTGCCTGGGCAATGACCTGCAAGTGCCCGCCAGCGCCGAGTTCATTCTGGAAGGTTACATCGACCCGGAAGAAACCGCCCCGGAAGGCCCCTTTGGCGACCATACCGGCTACTACAACGAGGTGGATACCTTCCCGGTGTTCACCGTGGAGCGGATTACCCACCGGCGCGACCCGATCTACCACAGCACCTACACCGGCCGCCCGCCCGATGAGCCGGCCGTGCTGGGCGTGGCCCTGAACGAAGTGTTCGTGCCCATCCTGCAAAAGCAGTTCCCGGAAATCGTGGACTTTTACCTGCCACCGGAAGGCTGCTCCTACCGGATGGCCGTAGTGACCATGAAAAAGCAGTACCCGGGCCATGCCAAACGGGTGATGATGGGGGTCTGGTCGTTCCTGCGTCAGTTCATGTACACCAAGTTCGTGATCGTCACCGACGACGATATCAACGCCCGCGACTGGAAAGATGTGATCTGGGCCATCACCACCCGCATGGACCCCCAGCGGGATACGGTGATGATCGACAACACCCCGATCGACTACCTGGATTTCGCCTCCCCGGTGTCGGGCCTGGGCTCCAAGATGGGCCTGGACGCCACCCACAAATGGCCGGGAGAGACCCATCGGGAATGGGGCCGGACCATCGTGATGGACCCTGACGTTAAACAGCGTGTTGACGAAATGTGGTCTGAGCTGGGAATCGATTGACCGGATGAAACAAATCCTGATTCACCCGCGCGGCCTGAGGTTCACGGTCGCGCCGGGGGAAACCATTCTGGAAGCGGCCCTGCGCCAACAGTATGCTTTGCCCCATAGCTGCGACAACGGTGTCTGCGAAGTCTGTAGCGGTAAACTGCTCGCCGGCGACTGCCTCTTACGCAACCGGCAACATAGGATTGAAGCCGGGCAAGAAGGCGCGGAAAGCCTGCTGCTCTGCCTGGCGGAACCTCTATCCGACTGCACCATCGAAATACATAACATCCTCGCTCCCGGAGAGTTACCCTTGCGCCGCCTTGCCTGTCAGGTTCAGCACATCGAAGCCTTAAGTGCTGACGTCTATCGAGTTCGTTTGCTTGCCCCCGCCGGGCGCAAGCTGGAGTATTACGCCGGGCAGTATCTCGCCCTGCAGATCCCGGGCGTGGAGGGCGCCTACTTCTCCATCGCCAACGCCCCCGGCAGCCGGGAGCTTGAGCTGCATGTGGATGCCCCGCCCGACCGGGGCAATGCCCGTGAAGTCCTGCGCTACCTGCGGGAGAACTCCACCGTGAAGGTGGAGCTGCCCTTTGGCCAAGCCTGCCTCAGCAAACCGATCTCCGGGCCGGTCATTCTGGTCGCCGCAGGCACCGGCTTTGCCCAGATCAAAAGCATCGCCGAACAGCTCTTTGCCCAGAATTATCCGGACCCCATCCACCTGTACTGGGGCACCCGCACCCTGGCGGAGATGTATCAGAAAGAGTTGCCGGAGCAGTGGCAGCAGGAGCATCAAAACCTGTTCTTCGTTCCCGTCGCGGCCGATAACGCCAACAGCGAATGGCAGGGGCATCATGAAGAGCTTTGCTCCGCCATCGGCAGCCGCCACAACCATCTGGAGAACACCCATCTCTTTGTCAGCGGCTCGCCCACCATGGTGTACAGCATCTACGACTGCTTGGCGGAGAAGGGGCTCAAAGCGGAGAACTTTTATTCGGATGTGTTGGAGTATGCGCCGCGGGGGTGACTCCCCTCTCCCCAGCCGGGGCGAGGATTCAGGCTCTCAGCCTACGCAAAAGCTACCAGTCAGAGCAAATACATCCCCCCTTTCGTAAAGGGGGCAGGGGGGATTTCTGCAGAGCACCTGGGTATGTCCTGCACTGGTTGTGCTGGCATATTGCGAAGTATTGGCTGCACAGGAATATGTACTAGTTGAGGCGCCCGCTAGCACGGAGCACGTCCGCCAAGAGAGAATTATCCCTGCCAGAGCTGATGGGCCGTACTTATTCTGAGAGCTCGCGCCCTCTCCCCCGGCCCCTCCCCCCAGAGGGGGAGGGGAGAATCACCGCGGCATCGGCAATTCCGGCAAGCCGCTGTCTTCCAGCAAGCCCTGGATAAAATATTCAGTGCTCTCCTGGTGATAGCCCAGATGGGCCATCAAGCGACAGAGTTCGGCATAGGTTTCCCGGGTGCGCTTGCGCTTGAGACTGGCTTCGAAGTAGTCCCGGGCCTTGCCCCACAACTCATTGCGCAGGCTTAGGCGACCGAGCGCCAGCAGCAAGGCGGGGTTGTCAGCGTGATCTTTCAGCCAGCTTTCGGCAGCACTGAGTTGCTCCGCCACACTGGCGCCTTCTACCCGCCCGTAGAGGTTTATCAGCAAATCACTCCAGTGGTTGCGTAACACCTTCCGCAGCACGGTTTCGGCTTGTTCTTCATGCCCGAGCCGTGCCAGATGTTCCGCATAGGCGCCGATCACCGTGTCGTCTTCACGCATGGAGCGCGGCAGGCGATCCCAGATCTGGTTCAGGGGCTCCACATCCACCGCTCCCCCCTGAGCCTTACGCCGGGCTTCCGTCGCCGCCTGCTCCAGCAGGTTGAGCCAAGTGGTACGTTCCAGCAGCCGGAGATCTTCCCCCTTCACAATCTGGTATCGCTTCAGCTCCGGCAACAACAGAGCCAGTTGCTGCCAGTCCTGCAAGCGCAGGTACACCTGGTGCAACAGTTTGAGCAAAAAGGGATGGTGGAGGTCTTTTTTGCGCAGTTCCAGCAAGGTGGCCAAGCACTGCTCCAACTGATTGCGAGCCAGCTGCAATTGGGCCTGGGTGATCCCCACCGCAAACTCCGAACCGGGCGTGCTTTCGTAAGCCTTTTTCAGCAGTTCGTCACTTTCCCGCTCCAAGCCCTGCTCAGACGCCGCCTGTGCCGCGGCCAGGTAGTTGATCAGTTTCAGCTCGGATTTGGGCGCCGCGGCCGTCAGATAACGCTGGGCCTTTTTCCAGTTACCCTCGGCATAAGCCAGCAGCCCTTTGGTGGTTTTACGCTGAGCGCGGTTATGGGTCAGGCTCGACATCCAATCGGTACGCCCCAACAGTGTGGCGATCAGCAAACCGATCAGTTTCAGCGCAATCAACAACACGGCAACGGAAGCCACCAGCGCCAAGAGCGCGACCCAGATGCTCGACTCAACCAGATAGTTGCCGTAAGACAGGCGCACATAACCGGAATCGTACTTCATGGCGACGCCGATCAGCGCACCGCAGACCAGCATGAGTAACGCGATCAGGATAGCCCGCTTCATGATGCGTTCCCGTTCTCACCGGCCTGGGGGGAGCGCTGCTGGGACTCATAAATCGACGCCACCAGCGATTTCAGTATCCGTAGCGACTCGGAAATATCCGGCAGGGCGGGGTCAACCTGCACTTGCCGCAGGCTGTCCAGATTGGCCATAAAGGCGCGAGCGGCCCGATTGGCGCCTTGGCTTGGCGAGGTGAAATAGCGCTCCACCCACTGGGCGGCCTTGGCGAGACTGGCCTCATACACCGCCTGATTCTTATCCAGCAGGGCCAGTTCCGCCTGCTCCAACATCAGACGCAGGTTCTGACGCAGGAAAAACTCATTCTCCGGCGGCAGCAGCGGTTCGGCGGGCTGATCCAGACGCCGTACCACGATCAATTGCTTGAGTTCATCCCACAGGCTGGAAGCAACTTCGCCAACACTGTCCGTCAGATCCACCGGAGTGGCGTCTGACACAGGGGCTTTGACGGGCTCATCGTGGCGCTGCTGCAATTGGTCAACGGCTTGAGACAAGGCTTCCAGCTTGAGGAAGACGCCGGTGCGGTCCAGCTCCGCCACGCTTTCCAGGGCAACCACTTCCTGGGCGATTTGACGACGCACCGGGTAGAGGGCCACTTCATCGGTTTCCGCCAGCACGCCATCGGCGGCCTGCAGGATGGCCAGCGCGCCCGCCGGGTCACGCTCCATCAGCAGGCGCTGGTTGGCGAGGCGCAACAGGTATTCGGCCTCGGCCAGCAACCAGTCGGTGCGGCTCTTGGCGCCCATATTCAGTAGTTGCTGGGAGGTGGTGATCAGCTGCCGGTCCAGGCGTTGAACCTGTTCCCGTACCTGATCCTGAAAACCGTCGAGACGACCGAGACGTTCCTGATGGCGTTCATCCAGCTGCTCCAATTGGCGCTGCTGCTGTTGCACCATGGTCTGCAGCCCGGTCAGTTGGGAATCGCGCAGCTGGAGTTGTTGCCAGCCCAACCAGGCCAGGACGGCCAATGCCACGACAAGGGCCAGGGACAGCAACCAAAGCGGCCAAATCCGGCTCTTGGAAGGGAGGACCTGCGCCGGAGGCGGAGGTAGTTGCGGTAGGTTTTCCGTAGTCACGCGCAATCCTGCCAGTCAGTTGTTATTGTCGTTTCGCTTGATGATGCCACTCGCCCAAGGCCTGAACAATAGCTTCATCATCCAGCGACTGCATCGGCTGTACCTGTTCCAGGCCCAGCGCCCGCACTTGATCCGCCACCCGCTCACTGGGCAGCCAAAGGCTGGGGCCGTGCAATGCCACCCCCTGGGTCTGACACAGCTGCCACAGATGCTCGAAGGTGGACCCACTAAACAGCAGGATCACCTGCGGGTCAAAACCCTGCACCGCATCCCGCAGGCCGTCAGCCGATTGGGCCGGCACCGCCCGCCGGTACAGCTCGGCGAACTCCACCTCAGCGCCCCGCTCCCGCAGGGTTTGGGCCAGAAAGCCACGGCCGCCCTCGCCCCGCAGAACCAGCACCTTCTCGCCCGCCACCTGTTGCAGCCGGGGCAAGGTTAACAGCGCCTCGCTGTCGTGGCCTTCCGGGGGGGCCAGGGCCTCAATGCCATAATCCTGCAACGCCTTGGCGGTGCCCTTGCCCACCGTGAGCCAGTCAATTCCGACGGGCAGTTGCGGCCAGTAGCGGTCAATCAGGTCCAGCGCCACCCGGGCGGCATTGGGGCTGACCACCACCACCATCTGGTAGCGGTCCAGATTCATGATCTGCTGGCGCAGCGCTGAGGTTTCCGCCAGTGGCTGGATTTCCAGCAACGGCAGCTCCCGCACCTGCACCCCGGCCTCTACCAATCGCGCCCGCAGGGAGTCGTTCTGGCCCTGGGGCCGAGTCAGCAATACCCGCAAGCCGGCAAGATCCGGTCGGCTCATTGTTCGCCGTATACCTCGGCCAGGATACGGTCCGCGCCGCGCGACAACAAATCATCCGCCAGGCTCACCCCCAAGGCTTCCGCCTCGGCGACAGGCCCGGACACTTCACCGCGAATGATTTCCCGGCCATCAATGGAGCCCACCAGGCCACGCAGTTGCAGCTGGTCGCCTGCCAAAATGGCGTAACCGGCAATCGGCACCTGACAACCACCCTGCAGGCGACGGTTCATGGCCCGCTCGGCCCGCACACAGGCTTCGCTGGGGGCGTGAGAGAGCGGCTCCAGCATTTTCAGCAGCTCAACATCATCCATCCGGCATTCGATTCCCAGGGCGCCCTGGCCGACGGCCGGCAGACTTTCCTCGGCGGGAATTTCAGCGCGGATCCGATCCTGAAAGCCCAGTCGCTTGAGGCCGGAGGTGGCGAGAATAATGGCGTCGTACTGGCCCGCATCGAGCTTGGCCAGTCGGGTGTTCACGTTGCCCCGCAGACCTTCAATCTTGAGATCCGGCCGGCGGGCCGCCAGTTGGGATTGGCGACGCAGGCTGGAGGTGCCCACCACCGCACCAGCCGGCAGCTCAGCCAGGCTGGCGTACTGGTTGCTCACAAACGCATCGGTCGGGGTTTCCCGCTCGCAAACCACTGCCAGGCCGAGCCCTTCGGGAAACTCCATGGGAACGTCTTTCATGGAGTGCACGGCGATGTCGGCGCGGCCGTCCAGGAGCGCCTGCTCCAGCTCCTTCACGAACAGGCCCTTGCCACCGATCTTGGCCAGCGGCACATCGAGAATCTTGTCGCCCTGGGTGGTCATGCCCAGCAGTTCAACCTGCAGCCCGGGATAGAGCTGCTCCAGACGCGCCTTGATATGTTCGGCCTGCCACAGGGCCAAGGCGCTCTGACGGGTGGCAATCGTAATCTTGCGGGTGGTCATGAAAATACCGCTATTGCTAAGGTGTATGAAACGTCACTCAAGGATACCGATATTCCGTTTAAAAATCTTGATCTTGGCCGGGAATGCGTCGGCTATTGGAGAATCTCCTTCACCTGGGCCAGCATCCGCCGGCTCACCGGCACCTCCTGCTCCACGCCGCGCAGCACCACGCTGTAGTAGCCGCGGGTATCCCTGCGCAGGGCCTCCAGATAACGGAGATTGATCAAGGCACTGCGATGCACCCGCAGAAACTGGGGCGCCAGCCGTTCCTCCAGCTCCTTGAGGCTGTCATCCACCAGCACCTCGCCGCCGGCGTGATAGAGGGTGACGTACTTTTGATCGGCCATGGCGTAATAGATCTGGGCCACCTCAATCCGCTCGATGCCCCGATGGGTTCGGGCACTCAAATATTGGGGCGTCTCCTCGCCACCCTCGGAGGCCTGCAGCTCCCGTTGCAGCTCGCTGAGCTGGGCCCGGTTCAAACGCCCGGCCTGGGCCAAGGCCTGGGTCAGCGCCTCCCGTCGGACCGGCTTGAGCAAGTACCCCACCGCCTGCACCTGAAACGCCGCCACCGCGTACTGGTCATAGGCGGTACAAAAGATCACCGCTGGCGGGCGGGCACTGGCCATGATCTTTTCCGCGGCCGCCAACCCGTCCATCTCCGGCATGCGGATATCCATCAACACAATATCCGGCTCCAACCGCAGGCTTTTGGCGACCGCCTCGGTGCCAGTGGCGGCCTCCCCGCAGCACACATAGCCTTCGACCTCCGCCAGCAGGCGTTTGAGGCGTTCCCGGGCAAGGGACTCATCATCCACAATCAACACCCGAATCATGCCTGCTCTCCTGCTAGCCGGGCGGGAAAACGCAGGGTCGCGGTATAACGCCCCTGGCTGATTGATGCTTTCAACACGGCTCGTTCTCCATATAAAGCGGTCAATCGACTTCGGATATTAGATAGCGCCATACGGTTGCCCTGATGCTGACCGCCGCCCTCCGCCACCTCCGGATTGGAGATCAGCACATACAGGAAACCCTTGCGCAGATAGCTCTCAATGGTAATGGTGCCGCCCTGGGCGCGGGGCTGGATACCGTGGTAGATCGCATTCTCCACCAGCGGCTGCAAAAAGATCGGCGGCACCTGGGCCTGCTCGGAGGCCGGCTCGACCTTCCATTCCACCTGCAACCGCTCGCCCAGGCGCAACTGCTCAATGTGCAGGTAGCGGCGGCACAGATCCAGCTCCTGGCGCAGCGTGACCAACAAGTTGGACTGGTTCAGGGTGGCTCGAAACACCTCGGCCAGATCCAGCACCGCATCTTCGGCGGTCTCCGGGTCGGTGGCGATCAGGCTGGCAATGGTGTTCATGCTGTTAAACAGAAAATGGGGACGAATCCGCGCCTGTAAGGCCTGCAACCGGGCCAAAAGCTCGGCCTGCTGCTGCTCGCGCCAGCGAAAATCCAGATAAAAATAGCGCAGCACCACCCCGGTGAGAATGGCGCTGATCAGCAGGCAGTGGAAAAGAAACGCCAGATTGGGCTGATAGCCCCGCAACTCATAGCCGCCAAAGAACCAATCGGCTCCCACCGCAAACACCAGCGTTACCCCCAGCACAATGCCATAACAGGCACTGGCCGCCAGCTTCAGGGGCAGCCGGGCCAAGCGCGGGCGCAGCAGGCACAAAATGGCGGCGCAACTGAGCACCACCCACTGCCCGAACAGAGAGCTGAGCGCCAGATAGTCCCAATCAAACCGTCCCAGGCCGGAGTGAATCAGGGTAAACAGCACCGCCACCAGCTCGGTGGCCAGCACCATCAACAGCACCGACTGGACCCGGCACAGATCGGGCAGGAAGAACTCCGCCGATGCCGGTGCGGCATCCGCTTCCAATGGTCGGGACTCAGGCCGGGATGAAGACTGCAAACTCGTGGAACTCCATGAACAGTCAGGATTATGGGGGGCGGCGATTTTAGCTATAATGCCCGCTTTTGCAGAACCTGCATTCACAGGCACCTGAGATCGCCACACAGGGCGTCAGGTTTTTCGTAACAGGTTCTATGATCCTAGGCGACAAACCCCGGCCCGACAAATCGGCGCGGGCGGCGCCTTTTCAGATTTTGACCGACTTAACGAGGCAGAGGACCGGTATGAGCAACAGCCAAGCGACCAACCAATCCTGGGGCGGGCGATTCACGGAGCCGACAGACGCATTCGTCGAACGCTTCACCGCCTCGGTAAACTTCGACAAACGCCTCTGCTTCCATGATATCCAGGGTTCCATCGCCCACGCCACCATGCTGGCGAAAGTGGGTGTGCTGACCGAGGAAGAGCGCGACCAGATTATCCAGGGCCTGACCGAAATCCGCGGCGAGATCGAGCGCGGCGAATTCGAGTGGTCGGTAAAACTCGAAGACGTGCACATGAACATCGAAGCACGCCTGACCGACCGCATCGGCATCACCGGCAAAAAGCTCCACACCGGCCGCTCCCGCAATGACCAGGTGGCCACTGATATCCGCCTCTACCTGCGGGACGAGATCGACGCCATCGCTGAAGAACTCAAGCGCCTGCAAATGGGCCTGCTGAATCTCGCCGAGCGGGAAGCGGACACCATTATGCCCGGCTTCACCCACCTGCAAACCGCCCAGCCGGTCACCTTCGGCCACCACCTGCTGGCCTGGTTTGAAATGCTCAAGCGTGACGCGGGTCGGCTGCAGGATTGCCGTAAGCGGGTCAACGTGATGCCTCTGGGTGCGGCAGCGCTGGCGGGCACCACCTATCCCATCGACCGGAACTACACCGCAGAGCTGCTGGGCTTTGAAGCGCCGGCGGAAAACTCCCTGGATGCGGTTTCCGACCGGGACTTCGCCATCGAGTTCTGCGCCTTTGCGAGCCTGCTGATGACGCACCTCTCCCGCTTCTCGGAAGAGCTGATCCTCTGGACCTCCGCCCAGTTTGACTTCATCCACCTGCCGGACCGCTTCTGCACGGGCTCCTCCATCATGCCCCAGAAGAAAAACCCGGACGTGCCGGA
>CAZEWG010000072.1:0-10021 GCA_964514485.1 uncultured Pseudomonadales bacterium | reverse complement strand
CTACTCCGACTCCCCATAACCGGCCTCTACCTTCCCGGTCAATTCAGCCAAAATCGTCCGCTGGCTGGCCAGCAACTCTCCATTACGCTCATTCAGCGCCTTGCACTGGGCCAGGGCGACTTCCAGCGCCTTCCAGCTGTCCAGCATCTGGGTAGACAAGCCCTCAGGTAACTGTTGGATGAGTTTCAACATGCCCTGCTGGTCGGCCGGCAATCCCAGTTCTTCTAGGGCACGGACGCGATTGCGGGCGTTTTGCCGAAGGGCATCCAGCAGTTTTTCAATGTTTGGACTCACCGAAGCCAAACCTTCCGCATCGGTCGCGGCGAGGAGTTGTTGTTGACGCTGCAGAAGCGGCAACAGCGATGCACAGTGCTTGCGGTCAGCCTGAATCCCCTGGATCAGGTCGGCAATGCGCTGCTTCAGGTTCATCGGGTTTCGGCTCAACGCTGATGCATGGCCAGAACGGCTTCCGCCAGGGCTTCCGGATCCAGCGACAAGCGCCCTTCCTGAATAGCCTGACGAATTTCGTTGACCTTGTTCATATCCACATCACTGGCCTGAGTGAGTGCTTCCACCAGTTTTCCGCTCTGGATTTCCGGTGCGATCACCTTGGAGGCTTCCGCTTTGCCCTTCTCCCGGGGAGCTGCCTCAGCACGGCCCGCGGTGGAACTAACCACGGTGGTCGGTGATAAATGGGTGATTTTCATGACTTGGACTCTGCCTCATATTCGTTATCAGGTTAAGGCGACCTGTTTTCCGGAAAACTTTAGGGCCTTCCGCCCTTTTCCCCAAGTTTGCCAGCCTGCCCGACAGAATACGCAAAATATCCGGGCGATCACACCCGTAAAAACGTGTAGAGGCTTTGGCAAGGCCCTTAAAGCCGCCGAAAGCCCTTAAAACCGGGTTTCGACAATGCCCTTTTCCACCACCCAGGCGGTGATCTCTTTGTCCGATGACAGATTGCGCACCAAAATGCCCTCTCCCAGGCTGCCGCTCTGAAGCGCGACCCCGCGCATGGAAGCCTGAATCCCCCCCTGAGCGACCCGAATCACCACATTGTCGCCACGCTCCACCAGCAACGGCGCCTCGGCCTGATCCAGGGTGATTTCCTGTCCACTGCGAATCGCTCGCCGCGCCCGTTTGCCATACAACTGCCGGGCATCGGTCACGAAGTCGCCATAAATTCCCGCCAGATCACGGGTTCGCAGCATCACGGTGGAGCGATCCAGGGTTTCTCCCCGCGGAATCGCCCGTCGCGCGGTCGCCACCGGCACCCGCAGGGAAACTTCCGCCCGGCCGCGAAATTCCCAGACCGGTTCGGCACAACTGATCAGGTACGGAATACGCCCCCAACGACGCGTACTGTCCTGGGCGGGCTCCACCCGCAAACCACGGGTGCAGGCCTCCAGCCGGGAGGCACTGGATGGCACCCAGGCCGAAACCTCATAGCTGTAGTTCACCCAGCCCCGGGCGCGCACGTAGGACTTCACCCGCTGCTCCGCATCCTGTTTAACCATTTCGGCCAGGTCTGCCAGTACCGGAGCACTGAGCAGTCCCAGCGGAAGCAGAAACAGCCAGGGCGGAAGCAACCACTTCCGCCCCCGCTTCCCCCCTTCCGCAACCAAACTATAAGTCATTGTTTTTAAAGGTCTCAAAGTTGGCACGTACCTTGTTAGGTAAACCTTAGTTAGAAATTATGAGGTATGGCAACCATGACCACTATGGTGGACAAAGCATTGGGTCTCCACCCGCAAGCATTGGCCATGCGCGTGGAGCGTTCCCGCATCCTGGCAAGCAACATTGCCAATGTGGAAACTCCCGGTTATCTGGCGCGGGATTATGACTTCAAAACCGCGCTGCAACGGGTCGCCAAGAGCTTGGAGTCTCGTCCCGCGGGCCATCCCCTGCCCCAACTGTCGCTGGGCAGTGATCTCAAGTATCGCGTGCCCATGCAACCATCCGCTGACGGTAACACAGCGGAACTGAGCGTGGAACAGGCCCAGTTTGCCAGCAACGCCATGGATTTCCAGACCAGCCTGACATTTCTCAACATGAAGCTTTCCGGACTCCGCAAAGCGATCGAGGGACAGTAAGCAATGGCTTTCTACAGCATCTATGACATCGCCGGCAGTGCCATGCGTGCCCAGTCCGTGCGGCTGAACACCATCGCCTCCAACCTGGCCAACGCCGACAGCGCCGCCAGCAGCGAGGCCGAGGCGTTTCGCGCCATCAAGCCCGTGTTCTCAACGGTTTATCAAGCGCTGGATACCTCCGGTGGCGTAAGCGCCAAACGCCTGGGCAGTGCCAGCGTGGCCATTAACGGCATTGTGCGCTCTGACCGCACCATCGACCGCCGTCTGGAGCCCGGCAGCCCCTTGGCCGACGCCGAGGGCTACGTGTACTACAGCAACGTCAATGTGGTGGAAGAGATGGCGGATATGATGTCTGCCTCCCGCGCCTTCCAAACTTCCGTGGATGTGATCAGCCGGGTCAACAGCATGCAGCAGGGTCTGCTGCGCCTGGGCCAGGTATAAGGACGCCTTATGAGCATTTCTCCCGTTAAATCCGGCGACTCCAACCTTACCCAGGACGCCGGTATCGCCGCCAACAGCGCCTCCGCGCTGAAGACCGAGTTTTTGACCCTGATGGTGGCGCAGATCCGCAACCAGGACCCCTTAAACCCCTTGGACGGCACCGAATACGTCTCGCAACTGGCCCAGATGTCGACCGTGGAAGGCATCCAGAACATGAGCCAGTTACAACGCCAGAACAACGTCCTGATGGACACCTTGCAGGTGCTGCAGACCACCCAACTGGTCGGCAAGCAAGTCAGCCTGCCGGTGGACCGCATTAAGCTGGACGCCAAGGAGACCGTCGAAGGGCAGATCAGGCTCGGCCAACCGGCCAACGACCTGGTGGTACGTGCCATCAATGCCGATGGCCGGGTTGTTGAAGAGGCCAAGCTCGGCGCCCGTAGCGCGGGTGAAGTCCAGTTTGAACTGCCGAAGCTGCCTGCTGGTAGCTATCGCCTGGAAGTGGTCGCCCGCCACGGCGAAACCACAGCAAATTACACCCCTTACCTGAACCGGACCGTGGAAAAGGTCAGTGTTCCCGGCAATGGCGGAGATGTTCTCCTGCAAGTGTCCGGCGTGGGCAATCTTTCTCTTTTCTCCATCAGTGAATTCCTCGGAGGACGTTCATGAGCTACAACATCGGCCTGAGTGGCCTGCGCACGACCAACCAGTCCCTGGATGTGATTTCCCAGAACATCGCCAACGTCTCCACTGCTGGATTCAAGGCTAGCCGTGCGGAACTGGCCGCTCTGTACTCCGGCGGTCAAGCCGGTGGCGTCGAGATGCAACGCGTCTCCCAGAACTTCAACAAGGACGGCACCAAGGAATTCACCGGCCGGGATCTGGACATGGCCATTTCCGGCCAGGGCTTTTTCATGGTCAAGGACGAAAGCGGCCAGATGCGCTACAGCCGCGCCGGCATGTTCAACAAAGACGCCAACAACTACATTGTCAGCTCCAGCGGCATGCGCCTGCAGGGTTATGCCGCGGACGCCAGCGGCAACCTGGTCAACGGTGTATTGACGGATCTGCAAATCAGCGCCAGCAGCCTGCCCGCGCAGGCTTCCACCAGTTTGGAGTTTGTCGCCAACTTCAAGGCCGATGCTGCCATTCCAACCTCGGCTACGTTTAACCCAACCGACTCCAACAGCTTTAACTTTTCCTATTCCAGCGATCTGTACGACTCCCTGGGCACCGAGCATACTCTGACCCAGTATCTGGTCAAAACCGCCGACAATCAGTGGATGGCCCACTACTATCTGGACGGCAACCCGGTTGATATCAACGGCACAGGCACCAATACCCAAGCCATTACCTTCAATCCAGACGGCTCCCTGAACACCCCGACTTCCATCAGCCTGGCCTATAGCCCCGCCGGCGCCGACCCCATGAACATCGACCTGTCCCTGGTCGGCAGCACCCAGTTCGCCGGTGACTTCTCCGTGGCCCGCAACGCCACTGACGGTTATCCGGCCGGTGAGCTGACCGGCCTTCGGGTGGATGAAAGCGGTGTGATCTCCGCGGTATACACCAATGGCCGCGATCGGGTGCAAGGCAAGGTGATTCTGGCCAACTTCTCCAACCCGGGCGGCCTCAACCAGGCAGACAGCACCACCTGGACCCAGTCCTTTGCATCTGGCACAGCCCTTATGGGTGAAGCCGGTACGGGTGCCCTGGGCACCCTGACCGCCGGCGCCTTTGAAGGCTCCAACGTGGACCTGACGGCAGAACTGGTGAGCCTGATGACCGCCCAGCGTAACTATCAGGCCAATGCCAAGAGCGTGAGCACAGCCGACAAGCTGACTCAGGTTCTGTTCAACACCCTGTAAGGTAAACCATGGAAAGCTATATCTACACCACCATGACCGGCGCGCTGCATACCCTCACGGCGCAGCGCATCCACGCCAACAACCTGGCTAACGTCGGTACCACGGGTTTTCGCCGGGATTTCGAGCGGGCGGAAAGTTATCAGGTCCAGGGCAGCGGCTTTGAAACCCGATTTCTGAGCCAAACCCAGACCACCGGGACAGACTTCACGCCGGGACGGCTGGAAACCACCGGTCGCGAGCTGGATGTGGGTATCCGTGGCATGGGCTTCATTGCCGTGCTCGATGCCAATGGCAATGAGGCCTACACCCGTGCGGGCAACCTGGAAATCGACAACGAGGGCCGCCTGCTGAGCCAGGGCCGCGAGGTCAACGGCCAGGGTGGCCCGCTGGTCATTCCCGATTTCCGGGCGATCAGCATCGGTCAAAACGGCACCGTATCGGTCACCCCACCCGGCGGCGGTCTGCTGGAGGTGGGCCAGATCAAGCTGGTCAACCCCGATATCGCGCAGCTGGTCAAAAGCGATGACGGACTGTTTCGCCTGGTGAACGGCGAAGAAGCCCCGGAAGACCCCAATGTGGTGCTGGTGGCGGGTCATCTGGAACAGTCCAACGTCAATGCGGTGGATGAAATGGTCACCACCATGGCGCTCAGCCGGACCTTTGAAATTCAGGTGCGGATGATGAAAGTCGCCGATGAAAATTCCGCCGCCGGCAACAAGCTGATTCGCGGCAGTTAACGTAGTAAAGGCTGGTCAGGCATCCTCCTACTGAGGAGGACCGCCCGGGTCTTTTACCTCCCTCTTTCGTTAAGAGGGAGGTGAGGCGGCCGGCCAGATGGGGGCTAGGTCTGGCATCGAGTTGCCTGCTGAAATCCCCCCTACCCCCTTTACGAAAGGGGGGAATCAACAGCCGAACACCGAGGGCAGACACATGGGTCTGCCCCTACAGAGACAGACGGATCCCTGATCCGACAGGAGCAGAACATGCAAGCAGCACTTTGGGTCGCCAAGACGGGTCTGGCGGCACAGGATCTGAAAATGGCCACCATTTCCAACAACCTGGCCAACGTCAACACCATCGGCTTCAAGCGCGACCGGGTCGCCTTTGAAGACCTGTTTTATCAGATCGAGCGTCAGCCCGGCGCCCAGCAAGACAACCAGAACCAACTGCCGACCGGCGTTCAGATCGGTAATGGGGTGCGCGTGGTGGGCACCCAGAAGGTCTTCACCACCGGCAACTTTGAAACCACCGGGCAAGACCTGGACCTGGCCATTATCGGCAAAGGTTTTTTCCAGATCGAACTGCCGACTGGCGATACCGCCTATACCCGTAACGGCCAGTTCAGCATCAACTCCGAAGGCCTGGTGGTCAACGCCGACGGGTTGCCCCTGATCCCCCAGATCCAGGTGCCCGAAGACGCCACCAGCATTTCTATCGGCACCGACGGCATTGTGATGGCCCAGGTCGCTGGCAACGCGCAACCCCAACAAATCGGTCAGATTGCCACGGTGAACTTCGTCAACCCGGCCGGCCTGGAAGCCATGGGCGGCAACCTGTTTCTGGAAACCGCTGCCTCTGGTCAGCCGCTGGAAGGCATTCCGGGCGAAGATGCCCTGGGCAGCCTGAAGCAGCGTACCCTGGAAAGCTCTAACGTGTCCGTGGTGGAAGAAATGGTCAGCATGATCGCCACCCAGCGCGCTTATGAGATGAACGCCAAGGTCGTTTCATCCACCGACCAGATGCTCAAATTCGTCAGCCAGTCCATGTAAGGAGCGGATCGTGCGTAGCCTGTTCCTGATCATCAGTGTGCTCAGCCTGTTTCTGACCGGTTGCCAGACCAGCCATTACGCCCTGAACGTGCCGGAGCCCGGGGAGCCCGAGTGGGCGCCTACCGTGATTCTGGCCGATGAGGCCAAGGCCCGGCCCGGCAGTCTGTATGCCCCCACGCAGGTGCTCACACTGTTTCAGGATCGGCGGGCCTATCGCACCGGCGATATTCTCACCGTGATGCTGGATGAGACCACCGAGTCCTCTAAACGGGCCGGTACCTCCATTGGCAAGGCCTCCGATGTGGCGGTGGGTGCTCCGCTGTTCGGCACCAAAAGCATCCCGGAGCTCGGCGCCAACTTTAACTCCGACAGCAATTTCAACGGCCAGTCCAGCGCCAACCAGCGTAACTCTCTATCCGGCTTTATCACGGTGACGGTGTCGGAAGTGATGGCCAACGGTGTACTGGCCATTCGCGGCGAGAAGTGGCTGCGCCTGAACCAGGGCGACGAGTTTATTCGCTTGAACGGCTTGGTGCGGGTTGATGATATCGACGACAAAAACCGGATCTCCTCCCAGCGCATTGCCAATGCCCAGATCACCTACGCCGGCCGGGGCGCGCTGGCGGAAGCCAATCAGCCTGGCTGGGTGACCCGTTTCTTCCAGAGCCCACTGTTCCTGTTCTGAGGTTGTCATGAATCGAATCACTGCCCTGCTGATCCTCCTGTTCAGCACCATGATCGCCCAAGCACGCCCCCTGACGGATCTGGTGGATATCCAGGGTCTGCGGGAAAACCAGCTGATCGGCTATGGCCTGGTGGTGGGCTTGGCGGGCACGGGCGACCGGAACCAGGTGCGCTTTACCAGCCAGTCCATGACCAATATGCTCAAGCAGTTTGGCGTGCAACTGCCCAGCAACATCGACCCCAAACTGCGTAACGTGGCGGCCGTGTCGGTCCATGCCTCCTTATCCAGTGTGGCCAGTGCCGGACAGACCATCGACATCACCGTATCCTCCATTGGTGATGCCAGCAGCCTGGAAGGCGGCACCCTGCTGCTGACGCCCCTGTATGGCGTGAACGGGCAGATCTACGCCATGGCGCAAGGCAACCTGGTGGTAGGCGGTATCAACGCCAGCGGCCGGGATGGCTCCTCCATTCAGGTCAACATTCCCACCGTCGGGCTGATCCCCAACGGCGCCATCATCGAGCAGGAAGTGCCGATTCCCGATCAACTGCCCCCCACCCTGACCTTGACCCTGAAGACCCCTCACTACCGCACCGCCCGCAATGTGGAGCTGGGCATCAACAAGGTCTTTGGTCCCGGCGTGGCGTCGGCCCAGGACTCCGGCCGGATTCTGGTACAGGCGCCGGTCGTGCCGGAGCAGCGGGTGATTTTTATGTCCATGCTGGAAGACATTGATATTGAAGAAGGCCGCAAGCGTCCGCGGGTGGTGTTTAACAGCCGGACCGGCACTCTGGTGATGGGCCAAGGCGTGCGAGTTCATAAGGCGGCGGTGAGCCATGGCGATCTGACTGTGACCATTACGGAAGGGTTTAACGTGTCCCAGCCTCAAGGCGGTTTCAATCCAGCCGGCCAGACTGTAGTCACGCCGAAGTCCAGCGTGAACGTCCAAGAAGAGCGGCCCGGCATGTTCATCTGGCCGGAAGGTACGGAACTGGAAACCATTGTCAGAGCCGTCAATAGCCTGGGCGCATCGCCGCGGGATATCATGTCCATTCTGCAGGCGCTGGATGAAGCCGGTGCCCTGGAAGGCGATCTCGTCGTTATTTAACAACGGCTGA
Source organism: uncultured Pseudomonadales bacterium (assembly GCA_964514485.1). GTDB lineage: Bacteria > Pseudomonadota > Gammaproteobacteria > Pseudomonadales > Oleiphilaceae > JAEZAA01. The sequence continues at coordinate 2,047 of CAZEWG010000072.1, read as the reverse complement.
GACAGGCTGTAGGGGCAGACCTATGTGTCTGCCCATTCTCAGAAATGGATCAGGGCGGACACATGGGTCCGCCCCTACATAATTGCAGGGGTTGCCGGCTTCCCTGGACTCAAAAGAGGCAACCAGAACACTCGGGAGAATTTATGACCACCATCAGTTCCATGGACAATGCCTTCTTTCAGGACCCTCGACGCCTGGATAACCTCAAGGGGCGGGAAGGCCTGGAAGCGGCCGCCAGCGAGTTCGAAGCCATGTTCCTGCAGATGGTGCTTAAGAACATGCGCGACGCCACCAAGGCCGTGGCCGACGAGAACAGCTTTCTGGCCAGCCAGCAGCAGGACTTCTATCAATCCCTGGCGGATGGACAGCTGGCCACCATCATGGCCAAGCGCGGCAGCCTGGGCATTGCCGAGGCGATGGTGAAGCAGTTGGATCCTTCATTTAAGAATCCACAGGAACCGGTCGCCTTGAATGAAATAAGCACTACTGCATTTCAACAGCCTTTGAATCGTCCACAGGACATTGAGGAAAAATGAGTCTTCTCGGTAACGCCCTCTCCGGCCTGACAGCAGCCCAACAGGTACTGAACGTCGCCAGCCAGAACATTGCCAACGTCAACACCCCTGGCTACAGCCGCCAGGAAGCGGTGATTCATGCCCGCACCGACGGCAGTCATGGGCGGCTGAGCCCCGGCGCCGGGGTGGAAGTCACCAGCCTGCGCCGCATCGCTGACGACTACCTGGTGGCCTCCCTGTGGCGGGCCAGTAGTCAAGCTGGCTACGACAGCCAAACGGAGACGTTACTGGGCTTTGCGGAAGCGGTGGTCGGCAGTGAGGAACTTGGGATTACCACCGGGCTCGACAGTTTCTTCGCAGCGCTCAATGCCGCCACCGAAGCCCCCCAATCCATCGCCGCCCGCCAGCAAATTCTGGCCAGCGGCGGTGCCTTGGCCAGCCGTTTTCAACAGTTGTCTGCCAACCTGACCCTGCAGGAGCGCCAGATCAACGAGCAGACGGCCGCCAACGTGGCTACCATCAATAGCCAGCTTGAGAATCTTGCCCTCCTCAACCGCAAGATCATGGAAGTGCAAGGCAAAGGCGGCAACACCTCCCAGTTGGAAGATCAACGGGACCTGGCGGTAGGTGAACTGGCCAAGTTCATGGAAGTTCGCACCCAGCGTTATCCCGATGGCAGCATGAGTGTCACCTTGCCTGCCGGACAACCCTTGGTGATGACCGGCAAAGCCGCCACATTGCAGATCAGCAATGGCGAACTCAGCCTGACCATGAAAAACCAGACCTTTCCGATCGACAGCACCGGAGGTCAACTGGGCGCATTGCTGGATTACCAGCACAACACCCTGGCCGACCTGCGCACGCGGCTCAATGAGCAGGCGGAGACCCTGGCCACTGCCATCAATGATCAACTGCAGCAGGGTTACGACCTCAACGGCGATCCCGGCATTGCCCTGTTCGTCTTCGAGCCTAATGGCGCAGCCGGCACCTTGAGGATCAACCCGCAGATGACTGCCGAGCAACTGGCGTTTATCGGTGATGATGGCCTTGGCAACCCGGTCGGCGGTGCCGGCGATAACAGCAACCTGCTGGAAGTCGTGGCCCTGAAGGCCAACTTCTATGATGCCTACACCAGTTTGGTGGGTGATGTCGCCATCCAGAGCGCCCAAATCCAGGCCCAGGCCACCGCCAGCAACTCCCTGCTGCAGGATGCCCAGAGCCGGCGTGACGGCGTCAGCGGCGTCAACCAGGATGAAGAAGCCATTAAACTGATGAACTTCATCCAGGCCTACCAAGCCAATGCCAAGGTGGTCAGCGCCGCGGATCAACTCTTTAACACCTTGCTGGGGATGTTCTAATGCGTGTCAGTAGCGGTCAACTCAGCCAACTCGTACTTCAGGGCCTGCAACGCCAGGATAAACAATACGCCCAGCTCATGACCCAAATGAGCTCCGGCTACCGGATCAACAAGATTTCCGACGACCCCCTGGGTACCGTCACCCTGCTGGGCATTGAGCGGGAACAGAGCAGCT
>CAZEWG010000071.1:2836-10143 GCA_964514485.1 uncultured Pseudomonadales bacterium | reverse complement strand
GAGTTGTTATGCCGCTCTCCCCACGTTTATCCAAGCCTCAACTGGTGCTGCTTCTGGGCAGTCTGTATTGCGCCCAGGGGTTGCCTTCGGGGCTTTTGGCCCACGCCTTGCCCGCCCTGATGCGCCAGCACGGGGTGGATCTGGCCATGATCAGCCTGCTCAAACTATTGGCCTTGCCCTGGGTGTTGAAGGTGCTTTGGGCACCTTGGGTAGATTGCCGGTCGCTATTACCGCTGGGGCACCGGCGGGGTTGGATTTTGCCGATGCAATTGCTGGTGGTGGCGCTGTTGGTGCTGATGGCTTGTCTGCCGCCGCAGATGCTGTTTGAAACTTATCTGTGGCCTCTCATGGCGGTACTACTGCTTCTCAACTTGGCTTCGGCCACCCAGGACGTGGCTACCGATGGCCTGGCGGTGCGGTTGCTGCCGGCCTCTTGGCGGGGCTTGGGCAATAGCCTGCAGGTGGGTGGCTACAAGATCGGCATGATTATCAGTGGCAGCTTAATGCTGCTGGTGGTGGATGATTGGGGCTGGCATTGGACACTGTTGGGGCTGGCGCTGCTGGTTGCGCTGATGACCGGTCCGGTGTGGCGGTTTCCCGAGGCGACACTGCTCGCCGAGCCCCGTCGCGGCCCGGAGCCAGCAGGTTTTGCCATGCTTTGGCATCATTACCGGGGATTTCTGGCGCAGCCCGGGATCATCACCTGGCTGTTGGTGGTGCTGACGTTCAAGCTGGGTGACGCGCTGGGCTCGCCCATGATTAAACCGATGTTGGTGGATCAGGGGTGGAGCCTGAGTGCGGTGGGCGGGCTGACCTTGGCGGCCAGTTGCGCAGGGATTGCCGGCGCCTTGTTGGGTGGGTTGCTGTATAAGTGGCTGGGCTCCTATCGGGCGCTGTTGCTGCTGGGTGGCTTGCAGGCGTTGGGCCTAGCTGGCCTGGCGCTGATTCCACAGGCATCCAGCTGGGTGGTGTCGGCCCTGGTGGTGTGTGAACAAATTGCTGATGGCATGTCTACCGTGGCGTTGTTTGCGGTGATGATGGCTCATTGTCGGTTGGGTTATGAAGGCGCGGATTTCACCTTTCAGGCCGGGATTCAGGTGGTGCTGGCGGGATTGGTGGGAGCGCTCAGTGGAACCATCGCCAAGGCACTGGGCTATGGCGGGCACTTTATGGTGGCGGCCTTGGTGGGGCTGGTGATGCTGGCGTGGGTGGTGCGTTATGCCAAGAGGTCGGCGGGGGCGGACGGGCTCGCTGGTTAGAGTGACCGTGGATCCATGGAATGCGAGGTAAAAAAAAGGAGCTGAAACCAGCTCCAATAGTTATATCTAGAAGGACAGTGATCAAAGAACTCTGTCAGCAACTTCAAGCATAGATCAGGATTCGCGGTTAGTATGTATTCATGTGTATAAAAAATGTTCTATTTTGCGGGGGAGGTCTCGTTGTGTGAGGCGAGGGTCTCTCATTGCAAGCGCAGGAAGCAATTTGTCTCTATTTGGCAAAGAAGAGTATTTAAAGCGACAGTTGCGCAGGAAAAGGCCGACGATGCCAAAGGAGAGTGCGGCGCGTTATGCAGCCCAGAAAAGTCGGTGGGAAAAACAAGGTTTACAGCTTACCGCCGATTGACAGCGGGCGGTAAGCTGCACGGCGTTTAGGCCGCTGCGGTTCTATTGATTCTGAACCACAGGGCATAGAGCGCCGGGACGAACAGCAGGGTGATGGCGGTCCCCACTGCCACCCCGCCGATCAGCACATAGGCCAGGGGGCCCCAGAAGGTGTCCTGAGTAAGCGGAATGAAGGCGAACACCGCCGCCAGTGCGGTCAGAATTACCGGACGAGCCCGTTGCACCGCAGCTTCCACCACGCCCTCAAAGGCGCTCATGCCGGCTTCGAAGTTGTCCGCCACCTGCTGGGTAAGGATCAGGGTGTTGCGCATCAGAATACCCGCCAGCCCCGTCAGACCCAGCAAGGCGACGAAGCCAAATGGCTGGCTGAACAACAACAGTGCCAGCACCGCCCCAATCAGCCCCAGGGGGGCGGTGGCCACCACCATAAAGGTGCCGGAGAAAGAGCGCATCTGCAGCATGATGAAGATCAGCATCATGGCCAGCATCAAGGGTTGTAGCTTCTGGATGGACGCTTCACCCTTGCCGGACTTCTCGATGGAGCCGGTGATGGCCAAATCGTAGCCGGCCGGCAGGCTGGCGCGCAGGTCGGCCAAGGATCTCCAGATTTCCATGCTCACGTTGTTGGGCTGGGCATTTTGAATCTCCCCCTGAATCGCCAGGGCACGCAGACGGTTGTGGCGTTTGATGACCGGCTCTTCAAAACGGATTTCGATCTGACCCAGTTGGGCGATGGGCAGCTTCTTGCCATCCGGGGTGATCACTTCCAGGGAGCGCAGGCTGTCACCATCCAGCGGGCCGTCTTGCCGCTCCATCCGGGCGATCACCTCCACGGTACGAATATCCTGGCGCAACTGGGTCACGTTGATGCCATCAAACTGGAACTGCATTTGCCGCGATACGTCCTGGGGCGTCATGCCCAGCAGGCGCAAGCGTTCGGTATCCATGGCCAGGTGCAGGGTGGGAGTGCGCTCATCCCAGTCCAGATGGGCATTGGTGATGTTGGGGTGGCTGGCCATCACATCACGAATCTGGTGTCCGATTTTGCGCAGTACCAGGGGATCCGGGCCGACCACGCGGAAGGCGACTGGCCACTCCACGGGTGGGCCGTAGAGCAGGCGTGACACCCGGACCCGGGCTTCGGGATACTGTCCGTTGCGAATGTCCTGGTTCAGCCGGTCGATGATCCGGTCACGGGCATGGGTGTCCTGGGCGACAATGATCAACTTGGCGAACGCCGGGTTGGGCATTTCCGGGTTGGCTGAAATAAAGAACCGGGGCGCACCGGCGCCCACATAGGCGGACATGGTGCGGACTTCTTCCATGGTCTCCAGGGTCGCCTCGAGCTTTTGCACGGTCTGATCGGTCACGCCAATGCTGGTGCCCTGGGGCATGAAGACACTGACCAGCACCTCGGGGCGATCGGACTCGGGGAAGAACTGTTTCTCCACCACCGTGGCCATGCCCACCGCAGATAGCACCAGCAGGCCCACCGTGCCGGCCACCACGGTTTTGCGGTGGATCACACACCAGGTAATGAGACCACGCAGGCGCACATAAAGCGGGGTTTGGTAGAGGTTGGCGTGGGAATGACTGCCCTTGGTGACCTGGGGCAGCATTTTGACCCCCAGGTAGGGCACGAAAATCACCGCCACCAACCAGGACACGATCAGGGAAATGGCCAATACCCAGAAAATGTTGCCGGTGTATTCCCCCACACCGGAGCGGGCAAAGCCGATGGGGATAAAGCCGGAGACCGTCACCAGGGTGCCAAACAGCATGGGCGAGGCCGTGACGTTCCAGGCATGGGCCGCGGCACGCACCCGTTCCCAGCCCGCCTCCATTTTGACCAGCATCATTTCAATGGCAATGATGGCATCATCCACCAGCAGCCCCAGCGCGATAATCAGGGCGCCCAGGGTAACGCGGTCCAGGTTGATGTTCATGCTCAGCATGATCAGGAAGGTAATGCCCAACGTCAGGGGCACGGCAATACCCACCACCAGCCCGGCACGCAGGCCGATGGCCAGCACACTGACCGCCATCACCACGGTAACGGCGGCGAGGAACTTCCATTGGAACAGGTTGACGGCGGCAGAAATGGCTTCGGCCTGATTGGTCAGCACTTCCAGGGTCATGCCCAGCGGCAGCGCCTTGCGTTCCCGCTCAACGAACTGGCTCAAATGCTCGCCCAGCTCCAAGCCGTTGGCGCCGGTTTCCATCACGATGCCCAGCAGCACGCTGTCTTCACCCCGTGAGCGGACCAGATAGCTGGGCGGGTCTTCATAGCCCTGTTTGATGGTGGCAATGTCGGACAGTTTGAGCAGGTGGTTGCCGATCTGGATGGGAACGGCGGCCAGTTCATCGAGCTGGGCCAGGTTGGTGTCCAGACGCAGGTACAGGCGCGGGCCTTGGGTTTCGAGATGCCCCGCCGGCAGCAGACGGTTGTGGGCATCAATGGCGGTAAAAATGGCCTGGGGCGAAATGCCCAGGTTGGTCAGGCGAGCATTGTCGAATTCAATAAATACCCGTTCGGTACGCTCACCGAGAATCAGCGCCTTGCGCACGCCGGGCAGCAACATGGCGCGGTCGCGGATCGGCTCCAGCTCGCGGGTCAGCTCGCGCATGGGAAGCCCGGGGGCGGACAGGGCCATCAGGCTGAAATAGACATCGCCGAAGTCGTCGTCAACGATCGGGCCAATCACGCCCGTGGGCAGTTTGTCGGCCTCATCCTGCATCCGCTTGCGGACCTGGTAGAACAGGTCTGGAACCTTATCTTGGCGGGTATATTCCTGAAACTCGATGATCAGGCTGGCTTGGCCCGGGCGGATGGTGGTTTCAACCTTGTACAGGTGCTCGACTTCCTGCAGGCGCTTTTCCAGGCGATCCACCACCTGGGACTGCATTTCATCGGGGGTGGCACCGGGCCAAAACACCTGGACCACCATGGCGCGTACCGTAAAGGAGGGGTCTTCGGCCCGTCCCATGGCAACAAACGCATAGACCCCGGCGAGAATGGCCAGGATCAGGAAAAACAGCGTGACGGCCCGTTGGCGTACTGCAATGGCCGATAAGTTGGGAAAACTCATTGCCCCAGCGCCCTCACTGCCATGTTTTCCGTCAGCAAGTGGGTACCCAGGGCAACGATCTGGTCTCCCACTTCCAAAGGCCCGCGAATTCGCGCGGTTTCGCCTTCGATGCTCAGAATGGTAACCGCCACGGAGTGGGTGTGCCCGTTGTTGAACACCCAGACCCGGGCGCCTTCGCCGCGCTCACTGATGGCCGCCAGGGGAACGGTGAAATCGGTTTGCTCGGCATTGCCTTCATTGACGGTGAAGAAGGTGCGCACCACCGAGCCCAGCATAAACTGGTCCGCGGCGCTGGTAATGGTATAGCGGGCCCGTAAGGTGCGGCCCTGGGCATCCACGGCGCCTGCTTTTTCGCGCAGCTTGAGGGGAATACGTTCCAGGCCCAGGATAACTTCACCGGTTTTTGGGGGGGAGACGCCTTCCGGGAAAAACACTTCCACTTCCCGGTCACCGGCGTGGGCGAGCACGGCCACCGGTTGTCCGGCGGCGACCACCTGACCCACCTCACCGGTGACATCAATGAGAATCCCGCTGGCCGGTGCCCGCAGCTCACCATAACCCAGGGCGTTCTGGGCCTGATTCAGCCGGGTGATGGCCACATCCCGGCGGGAAAAGGCCTCCCGCAGGGAGAGTTCAGCCCGGTCCAGGGCCTGCTGGCTCACGAAGCCCTTGCCCAGCAGTTGCTGGTGTCGCTCCAGGTCCGATTCGGCGATGGCCAGGGCCGAGGTGGCGGCGGCGAGGTCGGCCTCGGCGGCGCGGACACTGGCGAGCAAGTCCCGTTTGTCCAGTTCAAACAGCAGGTCTTCGGCCTGTACTTGGTGGCCGGCGTCCACGGCGCGGCCGGTGATACGACCGTTGACCTGGAAGGAAAGCGGCGACTCGATCTGAGCGCGCACGGTTCCTGATAACCCCAGGACGGCTCCCTGGCTAGCGCTCACCTGGATCGTTTTGACAAAGGGCGGCTCAGTTGCCTGGGATGTCGTGACAGTGTCTTTACAGCCGGAAAGCGCTGCCAGGATCAACAGGATGGCGGTAGGCCTCAAACCCATGGGCTAACTCCATAAACCAATTAATGAACGAAGTGTACATTTATAGGTTGCGCATACTACCATAAGGTCTTTATGGTCAGTGAGTATTTATGAAAGGTGGAGGTCAATGAAAAGCTGATGAAGCAGAAGGCACCCCGAAAACCGGGCCGGCCGGTGGACCCACACACGGCTGAGCGTATTCTGGATGCTGCCCGTCAACTGGTCTTTTCAGAAGGGCTGCAGGCGGTGTCCATGGAACGGGTCGCCCAGGAAGCGGGAGTCTCCAAGGTCACCCTCTATACCCGCTTTGCCAATCGCAATGAGTTACTCAGTGCGCTGGTGGCCACGCATGTGGACGCGATTTATCAGGTGCTGGGGGCCGTTCCGGTGAACCGGGAAGGCCTGCACTCGGGCCTGGCCACCTTTGCCCGGGCCATGAAGCGTTTTATCTACGGTGACGATTATCGCCAGTTGGTGATGGTGCTGGGGTCTATTCCCCAAACCAACCAGGATCTGTGCGCACTTTATACGAACGGGCCGGCCAAAACCCATCAGGTGCTGGCGGATTATTTGGCGGCTGCCGATCAGCGTGGCTTGATCCGCTGCCCCCATCCTGTCGAGAGTGCCGAGATGCTGATCGGCATGATCTGCGGGCTGGATCTGTTGCGACTGACTTACCGGGTGGAGGTGGAAACGCCGAGCCGGGAGCAGATCACCGACTTCGCCCAACGGGTGGTCGACGCCTTTATGACGATGCACGCTGCCGAGTGGCCTTGAGACCATCGCCAAACTTGCCAAGGCTCTGTTCAATTCCTATCATGCCGGTCCTTTCCTTAACGCTTCGAAACGCTGTCATCGTTTCGCAATGACTCAAGAGATTTCACGATGTCGGACGGCAATCAACAACATCTTCGTAGCATCCGCAGCTTCGTGATTCGTGGCGGGCGCATGACCACGGGCCAGCAAAAAGCCTATGACAACCATTGGCCGGACAAGGGCCTGACCGTGGAACAGGGTACGCCGGATTTTGCCCAGGTTTTTGGCCGCGAAGCGCCACTGATCCTGGAAATCGGCTTTGGCATGGGCGGCTCCTTGCTGGAGATGGCCAAATTCGAGCCCGAGAAGAATTTTATCGGGATTGAGGTGCACCTGCCGGGGGTGGGGGCGCTGCTGAAAGGCATGAGCGAGGAAGGTGTCGAGAATATCCGCATCTATCATGACGATGCCAATCAGGTGATCGACCAGTGTATCCCCGATGGCTCCCTGGAGCGGGTGCAGCTTTTCTTTCCGGACCCCTGGCACAAGAAGCGCCACCACAAGCGCCGCTTGGTGCAGCCGGAGTTTGTGGAGCGGATTCGCAAGAAGCTGCGGGTCGGCGGCCTGTTCCATATGGCAACGGACTGGGAAAACTATGCCGAGCACATGATGGAAGTCATGTCGGCGGCGCCCGGTTATGAGAATGTTGCAGGCATCGGTCAATATTCACCCCGCCCCGATACCCGTCCGGTCACCAAGTTCGAAAAACGCGGCGAGCGCCTGGGCCATGGGGTGTGGGACCTGATCTTCCG
>CAZEWG010000071.1:0-2736 GCA_964514485.1 uncultured Pseudomonadales bacterium | reverse complement strand
TCGAAACCGCGCGGGCAGACACATTGGTCTGCCCCTACAACGGCCCGCCGGCCATGGGGTGGTTCAGCGTTGGCTGAAGCGCCGATAGAGCCCGTAAACACCACAAATCAACAGATAACCCCAGCCAAAAACCAATAAGCCGAACTTGACCGAGGCACACCAGAAGGCGGTTTGGGTATAGGTGATAGACAGCTTGCCGCTCAACAGCTGGAGTAGGGCCAGGTTCTCGATCAGGTCGCACAGGCCGGCCAGCACAAAGCCGCCAATCAACAGGTTCTTGACCGGGCTGTCGATCAGGCGGGTCAGGCAGACGAACAGCACCACGTAGCTGATTAGAAAAGGGAAATCCAACAGCAGGGACCAGACGGCATAATGCAGCCCATCCAGCCCCCAGCTATCGATGATCAGGCGGGCTTTATCCGGGGTCCCCGCCAGTTCCAGGCTGATAATGCCCTGGGGTGAAGCCGGCGTGACCAGCTGCTGGTCTAGCCACACCAGGGCGGCGGCCAGGGTGAGCGTCGCCACGGCCGCCAGATAGAAGAACCATTGGAAACGACGATCCTGCATCGAGCCTCTCCGGCAGTCCCTGCTGCGGTTAGTCAGATATGAACTGGGCCAGTACCTCGTTCAAATACCGGAACCCCTGGGCTGTGGTCTGCAAGCGGGAGGGATCCATCCAGCCCCGCTGGCGAGATTCGGACAGCATGGGTTCCAGAGTAGACAAAGGCAGCCCGGCACGCTGTACGTACAAGCCTTCATCCACGCCAGCGGTGAGGCGCAGGGCGTTCATCAAAAACTCGAAAGGCATATCGACGGGGGCAATGGCTTCCTGGCCGGCCCGATACTGACCCAAGCGGGACAGGTAATGGCTCGGGTTGCGGGTCTTCCAGCTGCGAATGACCTCCTGGCGTTCCAGCCAGGTGATTTTGCCATGGGCGCCGGCCCCGATGCCCAGGTAGTCGCCAAACTCCCAGTAGTTGAGGTTATGGCGAGCCTCCCGGCCCGGGCGGGCATAGGCCGACACCTCATACTGGTGCAGGCCCCGGGCTGCCAGCAAGGCCTGTCCTTGCTCCTGAATCTCCCAAAGAATGTCGTCTTCTGGCAGTTGCGGGGGGCGACTGTAGAACTCGGTGTTGGGCTCAATGGTGAGCTGATACCAGGACAGGTGCTGAGGACCGTGGCTCAAGGCGATCTTCAGATCGTCCAGGGCCTGCTCCGGGGTTTGGTCCGGCAGGCCGTGCATCAGGTCCAGGTTGAAGTTGTCGAAGCCGGCGGCGCGGGCCTGCTCAATGGCCCGTTGGGCCTCGGTGCCGGAGTGGATGCGGCCGAGATGGCGAAGCTGGGTATCCTGAAAGCTTTGAATGCCAATCGACAGGCGATTGATGCCTGCTTGGCGAAAACCGCGGAATTTGTCTTGCTCAAAGGTGCCCGGATTGGCTTCCAGGGTGATTTCAATTTCGTTGTGAAAGGGCACCCGGGCCTGGACCCCTTGCAGCAGGCGGTCCAGGGCTTCGGCGCTGAACAGGCTGGGCGTGCCGCCGCCAAAGAAGATGGAGGTCAGCGAGCGGCCTTGCACCGCCGCTATGTCCGCGTCCAGGTCCTGCAGCAGGGCGTCGACGTATTCCCGTTCCGGCAGCTCATCGCGCACCGCGTGGGAGTTGAAGTCACAGTAGGGGCATTTGCGCACACACCAGGGGATGTGCACGTAAAGGCTCAGGGGTGGCAGTTCCTGGAAGTGGAAATCAGACATGGCGTTGGGCGAGCTGTTCGACCAGCTGGCGCAGGGCGCGGCCTCGGTGGCTGAGCTGGTTTTTCTGCTCGGCGGGCAAATCCGCCACGCTGCAATGCTGCTCCGGCAGCCAGAACAGTGGGTCGTAGCCAAACCCCCCGGTGCCTCTGGGCTCTTGCAGAATCACGCCTTCCCAGCTGCCCTGGCAGATCAGTGGGGTCGGGTCCTGGGCATGGCGCATCAACACCAGAATACAGTGATAGCGGGCGGTGCGCTGGGCCTCGGGCACCTCCTGCAGGGCGGCCAACAGCTTCTGGTTGTTGTCGCCATCCTTGGCGCCAGGGCCTGCATAGCGGGCCGAGAACACCCCTGGGGCGCCATTCAGGGCATCCACTTCCAGGCCGGAGTCATCGGCTAACGCCGGCAGGCCACTGGCGGCACTGGCATGACGAGCCTTGAGAATGGCGTTTTCCACAAAGGTCTGCCCGGTTTCTTCGGCGGGCTCAATGCCTAATTGGTCCTGGGTGACAATTTCAATGTCATAGGGGGCCAGCAGGGTGCTGAATTCCCGGAGTTTGCCCTGGTTGCTGCTGGCGAGCACGATTTTGCGCATCAAGAAATCCTCAGTTGGCAAACAGGGTTTTGGAAAAACGCAGCGCCATCGGCGGCTGGCTGGGGTCGCCCATCACCCGCACGGTAAACACCAGCGGGTCGTTCTGGCTGAAATGGAAATCCGCCAGATAGTAAATAGCCGGGCCTTCCACGATGCGACGAAATGCCAGCCGGGTCTGTTGTTGTACCTGAGTGGTGACTTCACCTTCCAAAGACACGGCTACCGGGGTGGGCAGCCCGCCTTCCGGGTTTTTCTTCAACACGGCAATGTTGACCACACCGATTGCCCGGCTGCGGTTGATATTGTACTGCCGGGCCACCTCGGGCTGCAGGAAGGTGCTGTTGAACACGTTGTAATGCACTTCATAGTCGCCAAACACCTGTTTCTGTTCTGC
>CAZEWG010000070.1:0-10193 GCA_964514485.1 uncultured Pseudomonadales bacterium | reverse complement strand
CCGGACTTGATGGTCGCCGTCTGACGATCCGCCGTTACCACTTTGGGCTGGGCCACAATTTCACCCCGGCCGTCGGTTTCCAGCGCAGACAACTCCAGATCAATCAGAAAGTCGTCGCCACCAAAACCGATCGCAAAGGTAGAGGTGTTGGTTTTACTCACACCCAAATCTACCATCAGAGCATCGGGAAAACTGATGGAGTTACTTGAACCGCCAGCAACCTCCCGCAACTCGCTCAGAGTATTTTGGCTTCCGCCTGCGGTAAATACTTTGTTGCCGTCACGGTTGAAATATCCGCCGCCCCAACGAACACCCAGATCCTTGCCGACATTACTGCTGGCACGAACGATTCGGGCCTCGATCAGCACCTGACGCACCGGAATATCCCAGGTTTCCACCAGACGACGCACTTGGGCAATCTTTTCAGCCGTCTCGCGGATGCTGATGGTGTTGGTCCGTTGGTCAGAGGAAATAAAACCGCGATCAGAGATCAGTTCTTTATCCGCTCTTAGCAGGTCAACAATTTGGTTCGCCTTCGCGTAGTTGATCTGAATCACTTCCAGACGGATCGGCGCCAATTCCGCAACCTGCTTGCTGGCTTCCAGCTCCAGTTTTTCACGGGCGGCGATTTCAGTAGCAGGCGCGATCAGCATCACGTTACCGACCGTACGCTTATCGAGCCCCTTGGTTTTGAGAATCAACTCCAGCGCCTGATCCCAGGGTACGTTCTGCAAGCGCAGAGTAATACGGCCACCCACAGTATCGCTGGCAACCAGGTTCAGGCCGGTAAAGTCGGCAATCAACTGAAGTACGGAGCGCACTTCAATATCCTGGAAGTTCAGTGACAGCTTCTCACCTGTATAGGTGAACTTCTCCTGGTTACGACGCTCCAGCTCCGCCTTGGTGACGGGCTCCACGCTTAGGGTAAATTGCTGATCAGCCTGGTAAGCCAGATAGTCGAAGTCACCCTGAGGTTTCACAACCACGACGGTATTGCCCGCTTCGGAGAAAACATCGATGCCGGTCACCGGGGTCGCAAAATCAGTCACGTCCAGTTTGCGCTGCAGGTCCTGCGGGAGCTGAACGCCTTCAAATTCCAAGCGGATTCTGCCGGCCTGTTCAGACATATCGACGCCCACGTTAGGATTGGACAGACCGATAATAACCCGACCTTCACCTTTTTCGCCGCGACGGAAGTCAACGTCGGTGACAGTGGGCCGGCTGCTGGCTTTAGCCGTGGTTGGCTTGGCTTCCCAGGTGGTATGGCCATCATCTTCAACCGCGGCCGCCACCGGCGCACCTTGCTGGGCACCCACCAGCAGGAAGAGGTTATTTCCCTCCACACGGGTCTGATAAGGCACCAGTTTCTGGAGATTGACGACCAATCGGGTTCGTCCGCCCGCATCCACCACGGTCACACTTTGCGTGTTGCCTTGGCCCAACTGATGATACTTGGATGCCAGGGAGCTGGACACGCCACTGAGATCCAGAGCAATACGCGCTGGTTGCTCAATGGTATAGCCACGAGGCTCCGGCGGAGTTTCATTGAACGTCAGCTTAACTTCCGTTCTATCGCCCGGCAGCGCCGAAAAACCGATATCCGTCAATTGCACGGGCGCGGCATGCGCCTGAGCAACACAGAGACCCAAACTCAACACCACCCAACGGGAGGCCTTACTCCAAAAATGCCCCACTGGTTTCACCCCGCCTAGTTGAAAACGACTGCTTTCACTTCTCATTATATCCACCCTGAACTCAGAGCCCCTGCTCCACCAGAGATAACGTGCGGGGTCTTTCCACCCAACCGCCAGCTCCATTCGGAACAATCTCAATCAACTCAATTTGCCCTTCACTGATGGCAACAACCCTGCCGTGATTTGTGCCCATATACTGCCCTGGCCGGACTCGGTGCACGCCTCCCTTGTTGTCGTTCACTAACGCCCACAGCGTGGTGTCTTCAGCGCGGCGGAGCGTACCAACCATTTTCAAGTCGGTAATCTGGAATGACTCCAACAATTCCTTAGCACGGTTTGGGTCTGGCTTAACATTGCTAACCTCGACCACCTCCCGTGCTTCTTGCTTGACATCCAAAGGAGCCTCAAATGGAGAACGCCGACTGGCTGCACTATAGGTGAACGCCTGATAAGTCTTGAACTCGGGCAAGGGCTCGATTTTGCCTTTGGGACGGGCTTGAACCTCTTTCATGAACTGGTCGAGATCCTGAAAGCCACCATTGCCGCCACAAGCCACCAAGCCCAGCGTCAAAGACGCCACAAACAACATTTTGACCGGCAACATCATTTGCCTCCCTGACCGCTGTATCGGTAGGTCTTCGCCTGAATCGTCATATCCAGTGCGTCCGCACCCTTGCCCGATGCAATGTTGAAATCATGCAGGGTCACGATCCGAGGCAGACCCGCCACACCACTCACAAAGGTTGCAAGCTCGTGGTAACCGCCACGAACCTTGATTTCCAACGGTAGCTCCACATAGAACTCCCGGGAAACTTCAGGTCGCAGGGTAATAGACTGGATCTCCAAGCCGGTACCGGTACCTGTGGCGGAAATATCCTCCAGCAATCCGGGCACTTCAGTGTCGGTGGGCAACTGCTTGAGCAGGGCGCCGAAAGACTCTTCCATTTCAACCATTTGCAGCTTGTATGCTGGCAAATTCGACACCTGGAAGGCTTTACTTTCATACTGCCGCTTTAAGTCGACCTCTTTGGCCTGGATCGACTCCAGTTGCAACTGACGATCTTTAATATCGAACCAATAAACACCGCCCAATACCAGAGCCGCCACAATCAATCCAACGATAATCTGGACTGGCAGGGGCCACTCACCGGCATTATTAAAGTCGAGCTCATTGACATCGAAGTCTTTAAGACTGGCTAAACTATTGGAGAGACTCACCGCTTTTCTCCCTTTTTCTCACCATCATCAGGTGTCACTTGCTTAACCGACAGCTCAAAACTGCTCTGCGATGGGTCAGACTGCAGCGCCCGCACCGAGGTCAGCACCGGACTATCAAACCAGTCTGAAGACTCGAAGTTTCGCATCAAGGTCGCAATTCGGCTGTTAGCCTCCGCAGTACCCTTCACTTGCAGGCTAGCCCCTTTTTGCACCATGCTCTGGTAGTGCACACCTTCCGGCAGGGTGCGGACGACCTCGTCAAACACCCGTACAATCACCGGACGCTTGCCCTGCAAATCCTGGATCACGCGCATCCGGCCCAGCAACTCGTCACGACGCTTCCGCAACTCCCGGATTTCAGCAATCTGCTTATCCAGCTTTGCCATTTCCGTAGTCAGATAGCTGTTACGGCTGTTCTGGTACTCCACTTGGCCAACCACTTGCTGATGCCAAAGAAATCCTAAGCCGCCAGACAAGAGGGCAACACCGGCAATCGCCGTGACAAACTGCTTCTGGCGTTCCGCCCGACGCTCTTCCCGCCAGGGACGTAAGTTAATACGAGCCATTAGTCGAAACTCCTCATTGCCAAACCACAGGCGATCATCAAGGAGGGAGCATCATTACTGAGCGCTCCGGCATTCACACGGGAACTGATTGCCATGTCCGAGAAGGGATTAGCAAGGGTGGCGGGAATACCAACCCGGTCCTGGACCCTATCCGCCAGCCCGGGAATAGATGCTGTGCCACCGGCCAGCACCACATAGTCCACCATGTTGTACTGACTGGATGAGTAGAAAAACTGCAACGACCGACTAACCTGTTGCACGACGGCTTCCTTGAACGGCTCAAGCACTTCATGCTCATAGTCATCTGGCAGCCCGCCCTGCTTCTTGGCAAGTCCGGCTTCTTCCTGAGACAGACCGTAGCGGCGCTGGATCTCCTCAGTCAGCTGCTTGCCACCAAACAACTGTTCACGGGTATAGATGGTCTTACCATCAACCAGCACGCTGAGGGTGGTCATGGTAGCGCCAATGTCGATGATTGCAATGACGCGCTCATCACTACTGGCTTCAAATTGTGACTCCAGCAGCTTGAAAGCCCGCTCCATGGCATAGGCTTCCACGTCGACCACCTTGGCTTTCAAGCCGGCAATATCAAGTACGTCTTCACGCATCTCAACGTTTTCTTTCCGGCACGCCGCCAGCAAAACGTCTACTTGCTCAGGATTAACCGCCGAGGGGCCGAGCACCTCGAAGTCGATGGCGACTTCGTCGAGCGGATACGGGATATACTGATCCGCCTCGATGGTAATCTGACTTTCCAGATCCCGTTCGCTCAACCCTGCCGGCATCTGGATAGTCTTGGTAATGACCGCCGAGCCCGCAACGGCAACCGCAGCGGTACGTAAACTGGTACGCGACTTGGCGACAACGCGCTTCACCGCCTCACCAACCGCCTGAGGATCGTTAATATTTTTCTCGACTACAGAGTTCTGCGGCAGTGGCTCAACTGCATAGCTTTCCACTCGGTAGCGACCGTTGTTATTACTGAGCTCAATCAACTTCACCGAAGTGGAGCTGATATCGATGCCCAGCAACGAATTCGCTTTTTTTCCAAACAGTCCCAACACGGAAAAACCCTATCTGCGTTACACAGTTATAGAAAACTTCTTGTGCTCTACTTTAACAGACAGCTTAGCAGAGGTTTGCAACTTGCTAATACAAGCGTCAATAAAGGGCTTATAATGGTCTGCTCCAGTGGACAATATTTTAGCAGTCCGCGGGCTCATTTTGGACGGGAGTTACCGACAACGGTCTCATACACCAAAACCGAGCTGTAGAGTTGGCTACAAAGTCCACCGCTTTAGGTACACCCTAAAGCTATCTCAATTAGAGAATAGACGCTGTTTTGAAAGATGTCAGGAAACGCATGATTCGTTTTGTGAGTTGGGTTCGATTTTTAGCATGGGGAGCGGGGCTCGCCACGTTTGGCGCCGGCATCCTGGTGACCGGTTTTTATCTGTTGCTCACCCCGTCACTGCCAGACGCGGAGCAGTTGAAAAGTGTCAAACTGCAAACACCGCTTCGCATTTATTCGGCGGATCACAAGCTGATCGCAGAGTTCGGTGAAAAACGCCGCTCTCCGATCGCCGTCGAGGAGACGCCTCAAACTCTCCTGAACGCGTTTTTGGCGGCAGAGGACAGTCGTTTTTTTGAGCATCATGGCATCGACTTTCGCGGCCTGGCCCGCGCGACTCTGGAGCTGATTTCCACCGGCAGCATCCAGTCCGGCGGCAGCACCATCACCATGCAGGTCGCCAAGAACTTTTTCCTCTCCCAGGAGCGGACCTTCAGCCGCAAGTTCAATGAGATTCTGCTAGCCCTGCAAATTGAACAGCAACTCTCCAAAGAAGAGATTTTTGAGCTGTATCTGAACAAGATCTACCTGGGCAACCGCGCTTATGGGATTGAAGCCGCGGCGAATACCTACTACGGCAAATCCATTCAGGATTTAACCCTGGCGGAAATGGCGATGATTGCTGGCCTGCCTAAAGCCCCCTCCCGCTATAACCCGCTGGCGAATCTGGAGCGGGCCATGGAGCGACGCAACTGGATTTTGTCCCGCATGCTCAGTCTTGGGTTTATTGATCGCCCGCAATACGAAGAGGCGATCGCCGAGCCGTCCCGTGCGCGTTATCACGGGCTGTCGCCGGAATTGAGCGCCCCCTATATCGCGGAAATGGCTCGCCAGGAAATGATCCAGCGTTTCGGAGAAGCAGCTTACGAAGACGGCTACCGAGTCTACCTCACCCTCGACAGCAAACAGCAAGCGGCCGCCCAAAGCGCCGTCCGCCAGGGGCTTCTGGATTACGACCGCCGTCATGGCTATCGCGGTCCCGAACAGCGCCTGAATCTTGCGGGGCTGTCCCACGAAGAGATCCAGCAACAGATCGCCCGCATTCCCCGTATTGGTGGCCTGGAGCCGGCCGTTGTCATTGGCGTGGAAAAAGACTCCGTCTCCGTCCTGCCCCAGCAGGGGGAGCCTCGCAAAATCGACTGGAAGGGGCTTAGCTGGGCACGACCTTTCATCCATACCAACCGGATGGGCCCCGCACCGAAAACCGCCGACGAGATCCTCAAACAAGGCGATGTAATCCGGCTTTATTTCAACGCCCAGGCCCAATCCTGGGAGCTAAGCCAGATCCCCCAGGCCCAAAGTGCCTTGGTCGCCATCAGTCCGTATAACGGTGCCATCATGGCGCTGGCGGGAGGCTTTGATTTCTACCACAGCAAATTCAATCGGGCGATTCAGGCTGCCCGCCAGCCCGGCTCAAGCTTTAAGCCATTTATTTACCTGGCCGGACTCGAAATGGGCATGACGCCAGCCACCCTGATCAACGACGCTCCCGTGGTGTTCGCTGATGAGCAGCTGGAGTCCGCCTGGCGCCCCCGAAACTCCGGTGGTCGCTTCAAAGGCCCGATCCGCCTGCGTCAGGCGCTTTATGAGTCCCGCAATCTGGTTTCCATTCGTCTGGTACGCTCACTGGGCATTCAACCGGTCATTGATTATGTCAGCAAGTTTGGCATTCCTGCCGCCAACATGCCTCGCAACCTGTCACTGTCGTTGGGTACAGCTTCCGTTACCCCCTTTGAACTGGCAACCGCTTACGCGATTCTCGCCAATGGCGGCTATCGCATCTCGCCCCATTTCATAAGTCGCATTGAATCCAGCGAGGGCGAGGTTCTCTACAGGGCCAATCCGCCGGTTGCTTGCGAGGATTGCAGCAACCCAACCCTTGCCTCGAACGAACCGATCTCAATCGGTACTCCGTCTGAAAGCGCGGAAAGCCCGAGCGCCACTCCCGAGCCGGTCATTACAGCCCCTCGCATTGCCGACGCCCGGGCGGTCTACATCATGCACTCGATCCTGAAAGACGTGATCACCAAAGGGACTGGCCGCGCGGCCCGCGCCCTTGGACGCAACGACATCGCAGGCAAAACGGGAACCACCAATGAACTGGTCGACGCTTGGTTTGCAGGCTTTAACCAGGATGTAGCAGCAACCGTCTGGGTCGGCTTTGACCAGCCCCAGACCCTGGGTCAAAATGAGTTCGGCGCCCGTGCAGCCCTACCTATTTGGGTGGACTTTATGAAGGAAGCCTTGGCCGGCAAGCCGGAAAGGGAGCTTCCCCAGCCTCCCGGGCTCGTTACCGTGCGCATTGACGCAACCACCGGCCAGCGGGCCACTGAAAATACAGAAAACGCCATCTTCGAGATTTTTAAAGCTGAAGAGGTGCCACCCGAGACACCTTCTAGCGAACTGCCCCTCCTGCCCGGTGAAGACGGCAGCGGCTACCTGTCTCCTGAAGAGATTTTCTAACCCAAAGATCGTCCAACAAAAAAAGCCCCGGGCATTCACCCGGGGCTTTTTGGTTTGTTGTGTAAGGGCCTATCCGAGGCCCTTACACTTTGAGCAGTTTTACGGGTATTACTCGCTTACCAGCGAATGTCTTCGAGAGACTTCAGCGGGTAATGAGCCGGATACGGGGCTCTGGCAACACCTGAATCCACCGCGGCCTTGGCAACAGCTGCAGGAACCGTAGTCAATAGGCGCAGATCCATCGGCTTGGGAATAATATATTCCCGACCAAAGCTCAGCGGCTGGCCACCATAAGCATCGGCCACTTCTTGCGGCACCGGCTCTTTGGCCAGGTCACGAATGGCATAAGCTGCAGCCAGTTTCATTTCTTCGTTAATCACACTGGCTTTAACATCCAGGGCGCCGCGGAAAATGAACGGGAAGCCCAGTACGTTATTCACCTGGTTCGGATAATCGGAACGGCCTGTCGCCATGATCAGGTCATCTCTGACGGACCAGGCAAGCTCTGGCTGAATCTCTGGATCCGGGTTGGAGCAGGCAAACACAATCGGCTTCGGCGCCATTTTCTTCAGTTGCTCGGCACTCAACAGGTCCGGACCGGACAAGCCCAGGAAAATATCCGCGCCATCGATGGCCTCATCCAGGGTCCGCTTATCGGTCTTGTGAGCGAACATGGCCTTGTACTGGTTCAGGTCATCGCGATCTGCATGAATCACGCCTTTACGGTCCAGCATGTAAATATTTTCTGGCTTCATACCGGCACTGATCAGCAGCTTGCAGCAAGCGATGGCGGCAGCACCGGCGCCCAGGCAAACCAGAGTGGCATCTTCAATCCGCTTACCCTGAATTTCCAGGGCGTTCAGCATGCCCGCTACCGTAACGATCGCCGTACCGTGCTGATCATCATGAAAAATAGGAATATTGCACTGTTCAATCAGAACCCGCTCGATTTCAAAGCACTCCGGCGCCTTGATATCCTCCAGGTTAATTCCCCCAAAGGTGTCAGCGATTCGGGCTACAGTGTCAATAAAAGCCTGAGGACTTTCCGCATTCACTTCAATGTCAAAAACATCCACGCCGGCAAACCGCTTGAACAGAACCCCTTTGCCCTCCATAACCGGTTTGCTGGCCAGGGGCCCCAGGTTGCCCAGACCAAGAATGGCGGTGCCATCAGAGATCACCGCAACCAGGTTGCCTTTGTTGGTGTAGCGGTAGGCATTTTCCGGGTCTTTCGC
The DNA here is from genome assembly GCA_964514485.1 of uncultured Pseudomonadales bacterium. GTDB lineage: Bacteria > Pseudomonadota > Gammaproteobacteria > Pseudomonadales > Oleiphilaceae > JAEZAA01. The sequence goes on along the minus strand of CAZEWG010000070.1, from coordinate 1,666 downwards.
AATTTCCCGCACCGGCTCTGCCACACCAGGACTATAAGCAAGCGCCAGGTCACGCGCAGTCTGGGTAGGCTTGGTAAGTTCCACGCTTAATTTTCCGGGCCGTGGCTTGGCGTGATACTCGAGAGCGGCTTGCTTCAATTCTTGTGACATGACCTTCGTTCCGTAACGTTTATTTGAAAATGCTGTTATAGGCCCCGAATGAAATTCATCGAGCCCGACGATTTGGGCATGGAAAGCTCTCATAACAGGAGGTTGCATTATCCCCCTAAAGATCACTGATCACAACCCGTCCACTTTTTCCATAGCCGAAATCCGATGCTGCCTTTTCTGTACTAGCGATCTCAACCATTGTTCCATGGCTAAGCGGCATCAACCATGGACTGCGACGTTCTGCCTTAGCGCCCTGCTTTCGCTTAATAAGCCAGCCTCTCGCTTCGATCAGCCGTCCTTGCAAAGCCAACAGATCCGCCTTGTGGAACTGTAGCTGATCTGCTGGCCTAATCACCAGGGAAACACCCGAGTCCAGATCCAGCCACCAACTGCCACGGCTAGGCAGGTGCACATTTTGGACAGTCCCGCGCACCAGCCGAAAACCCTCTTTCAGGATACCGGGAGGTGTCGCCTGATAATAGGACTGTCCCCACACACCCAGCTGTTTCTGGCGCGCAGACTGCTCCGCGCTCCGCAAACACTCCTGCAGCGCATCATTTCGGCCCACCGTAATCTGAAAGGCCAATCCTTGTTCCAGCAAAGCCTGCTCCAGGCTTTTACCGGAACCATCAAACACATGCGCCAGCAACCGCCCATAGCGGTCTTCTTTTTCAGCACCGTACTGCAACTGCAAGACATCCGTCTGTGCAACAAACCGCAGCACAAAACGACGGGCTTCCGACGCCAACGGTTCCGCCCCTTGTGAGACATCAAGCTCTGGGGCATTGACACCAATCAGACGCAGCTTGCGGCCGGAAGGCAGGCGCAAGGTGTCGCCATCAAGCACCTGTGCCCCGCGGACAGACTCATCCAGCCGAGTCGCCTTACAGTCACCAAATGCAGGATAGGCGCCAGCCAGAAAAAACGCCAGAAACAAAAAAGGCGCCTGTAACAGGCGCCTTTTCTTCAAGCTTTGCATTGCCACGACAAGCAATGAAACTTAGGCTTTTGAACCCAAACGCCCACCGAAACGCTTGTTGAAGCGATCGATACGGCCGCCGGTATCCATCACCTTTTGCTTGCCAGTGTAGAACGGATGGCACGAGGAGCATACGTCCAGGTGAATATCCTTGGCGATGGTGGACTTGGTCTTGATGACATTACCACAACCACAAGTTGCAGTAATTTCTACGTAGTTAGGATGGATACCTTCTTTCATCTGAGCTTCCTCGCATTGACTATTGCCGCAACCCGATCAGACTTGTCGGGCACCGCAATCTCATGCATGATTGGGTTCTATAAAGTGGTTATAAACAAGCCGCAGGCACTTACCCGAAACAAGAAGCGCATAATACCAGAAACCGATTGATGCGCAAGCGAGCCGAACCTGTCAGTCGTATCTCCTTTCATTCATGAATGATCCTCTTTTCCGTGTTCTCCGGGTTGCCCTAGAGGTTCCTCTTAGGAGATTCTTTGACTATCTTCCGGTCCCGGAAGTTCCGCTCGATCAGCAACA
>CAZEWG010000069.1:3576-10226 GCA_964514485.1 uncultured Pseudomonadales bacterium | reverse complement strand
GACAGCTCATCCATACCCAGAATGGCGATGATGTCCTTCAGTTCCTTGTAACGCTGCAGAACGCTCTGTACGCCACGAGCTACATCGTAATGCTCCTGGCCGATAACCAGCGGGTCCAGCTGACGGCTGGTGGAATCCAGCGGGTCGATCGCGGGGTAAATACCCTTGGCGGCGATGTCCCGGCTCAGTACCACGGTTGCGTCCAAGTGGGCGAAGGTGGTCGCCGGAGACGGGTCGGTCAAGTCGTCCGCAGGAACGTATACGGCCTGAACAGAGGTAATGGAACCCACTTTGGTAGAGGTAATACGTTCTTGCAGAACGCCCATTTCCTCGGCCAGAGTCGGCTGATAACCTACTGCGGAAGGCATACGACCCAGCAGAGCGGATACTTCAGTACCGGCCAGGGTGTAACGGTAGATGTTGTCGATAAACAACAGTACGTCACGGCCTTCGTCACGGAATTTCTCCGCCATGGTCAGACCGGTCAGCGCCACACGCAGACGGTTTCCGGGCGGCTCGTTCATCTGGCCGTAAACCATCGCTACTTTATCGAGAACGTTGGAATCCTTCATCTCGTGATAGAAGTCGTTCCCTTCCCGGGTCCGCTCACCAACACCGGCGAATACGGACAGACCACTGTGGGCCTTGGCGATGTTGTTGATCAGCTCCATCATGTTTACGGTTTTACCTACACCGGCACCACCAAACAGACCGATCTTGCCGCCTTTGGCAAACGGGCACACCAGGTCGATAACCTTAATACCGGTTTCCAGCAGCTCCGTGGTGGCTGCCTGGTCGGCATAACCCGGTGCTTTACGGTGAATCGGAGCACGCTCCTGTTCGCCGATGGGACCCGCTTCGTCGATGGGGTTACCCAGAACGTCCATGATCCGACCCAGGGTTTCAGTACCTACCGGTACGGAAATGGGCGCATTGGTGTTTTCAACGTTCAGTCCGCGACGCAGACCTTCGGTGCTGCCCATGGCGATGGTACGAACAATGCCGTCGCCCAGCTGCTGTTGAACTTCCAGAGTGGTTTGACCACCCTCAACCTTCAGCGCGTCGTAGACCTGGGGAACGGATTCCCGCGGAAATTCTACGTCGATAACCGCGCCGATGATTTGAACGATACGTCCGCTACTCATTATCGGTTCCTCATTAAATCAAGAATTCTCATCCGGTCGGCCGGACCCCGCCCTATCAAACCGCCGCGGCACCGCTTACGATTTCGGAAATTTCCTGGGTGATCGCTGCCTGACGCGCCTTGTTGTACACCAACTGCAGCTCATCAATGATGGAGCCGGCGTTGTCTGTGGCGCTCTTCATAGCAACCATTCGCGCCGCATGCTCGGAGGCGATGTTCTCGACCAGCCCCTGATACACCAGGGATTCGATAAACCGCGTCAGCAAGGCGTCCAGCAGTGGTTGGGCGTCGGGCTCATACAGATAATCCCATTGACGACCGGAGATTTGCGGGTCGTCAGACGCTTCCAACGGCAGCAACTGGATCACATCCGGTTTCTGGCTCATGGTATTGATGAAGCGGTTGTGGACCAGGAACAGCCGGTCGATACGGCCTTCCTCGTAAGCATCCAGCATGACCTTGACGGAACCGATCAGCTTGCTTGAAGACGGCTGGTCGCCCAGGTGCGTCAACGCCCCGACCACATTTCCACCGTAGTTACGGAAGAAGCTGACGGCTTTCTGGCCAACGGCGCAGATGTCAATTTCGGCACCCTTGGCTTTCCACTCCTTCATCTCGTTCATCACGCGCTTGAACACGTTGATGTTCAAGCCTCCGCACAGACCGCGGTCCGTGGAAATAATGATGAAACCGACACGTTTGACATCCCGTTCCTGCAGGTATTGGTGCCTGTATTCCGGGTTGGCGCTGGCGATGTGGCTGACCACCTCGCGAATGCGATCCGCGTAGGGGCGACCGGCAGCCATGCGCTCTTGAGCCTTACGCATTTTACTGGCGGCGACCATTTCCATCGCGCTGGTAATTTTCTGCGTGCTCTTGATACTGCCAATCTTGATGCGTATCTCTTTTCCAACGGCCATTTTCGTTATGCCCTTTGCAAGCGAATTTCAAATCTTGTGGATGAATCAGCCCGGCCAGAAGCCGGGCTTACTCTTCTCAGTAAGATTGAGTCGCTTTGAATTTCTCAATAGCCGCTTTGATGCCGTTGGCGATATCGTCGTTGTAATCGCCTTTCTCGTTGATCTTGGCCATCAGATCGGCGTGCTCGGAGCGCACGTAGGAGATCAGCGCGGCTTCGAAATCAACGATTTTGTTCACTTCGACATCGTCCAGATAGCCTTCGTTCGCGGCGTACAGAACCACCGCCATGTCGGCTACGCTGTAGGGGCTGTATTGCTTCTGCTTCATCAGCTCGGTAACGCGCTGACCGTGCTCCAGCTGCTTACGGGTCGCCTCGTCCAGGTCAGAAGCGAACTGGGCAAACGCCGCCAGTTCACGGTACTGAGCCAGCGCGGTACGGATACCACCGGACAGCTTCTTGATCACCTTGGTCTGTGCGGAACCACCCACCCGGGATACGGAGATACCGGCGTTCACCGCAGGACGGATACCGGCGTTGAACAGGCTGGTTTCCAGGAAGATCTGACCGTCGGTAATGGAGATCACGTTGGTCGGAACGAACGCGGAAACGTCACCGGCTTGGGTTTCAATGATCGGCAGTGCGGTCAGGGAACCGGTTTTGCCTTTCACTTCGCCATTGGTGAACTTCTCAACATAGTCAGCGTTGACGCGGGAAGCCCGCTCCAGCAGACGGGAGTGCAGATAGAACACGTCACCCGGGTATGCTTCACGTCCGGGCGGACGGCGCAGCAGCAGGGAGATCTGACGGTAAGCCCAAGCTTGCTTGGTCAAGTCGTCATAAATGATCAGCGCATCTTCACCGCGGTCGCGGAAGTACTCACCCATGGTACAGCCGGCATAAGGAGCCAGGTACTGCATGGAAGCCGGGTCAGCGGCACCCGCTGCGACGATGATGGTGTGATCCATCGCGCCATGCTCTTCCAGCTTGCGTACCACGTTAGCAATGGTGGATTGCTTCTGACCAATGGCCACGTAGATACACTTAATGCCGGAACCTTTCTGAGCGATGATCGCGTCGATCGCCATGGCGGTCTTACCGGTCTGACGGTCACCAATGATCAGCTCCCGCTGGCCACGACCGATGGGGATCATGGAGTCAACGGATTTGTAACCGGTTTGAACCGGCTGATCAACTGACTGACGGGCAATTACGCCCGGCGCGACTTTTTCAATCGCGTCGGTCAGTTTGGTCTCGACCGGACCTTTGCCGTCGATCGGGTTACCCAGTGCGTCGACCACACGTCCCAGCAGTTCCGGACCTACCGGTACTTCCAGAATACGGCCAGTACAACGGGCTTTTTTACCTTCGGCCAGTCCCAGGTAGTCACCCAGAACGACCGCACCTACGGAATCACGCTCCAGGTTCAGAGCCAGACCGTAGATGCCACCTTCAAATTCGATCATCTCACCGTACATAACGTCGGCAAGACCGTGGATCAGAACGATACCGTCAGAAACGCTTACGATCGTACCTTCGGTACGCGCTTCAGCAGAAACGTCGAGTTTCTCAATACGCTTCTTGATGATCTCGCTGATCTCGGATGGATTCAGTTGCTGCATGCCTTTGTCCTCAAACCATTAAATCAGATCAGGAATGTAAAGCCTCGGCCAATTTCGCGATTCTTCCGCGCACGGAGGCATCAATGACGAGGTCATCGGCGCGAATGACCACACCACCCATCAGAGACGCATTGAGAACCGTTTCCATATTGACGCTGCGGCCCAGCTTGGCCTGCAGAGACTTGATCAGAGTGTCCTTCTGTTCTTGGGACAGCTCGAAAGCGGTTTCAACCACGACCTGAACGGTGGATTCCTGTTGCGCCTTCAATTCCTCAAACAGCACCGAAATCTCTGGTAAGAGGCTCAAACGCTTGTTTTCGGCGAGCAGGTGAACAAAGTTCCTGCCTGCTTCCGACAAGTAGTCTCCACACACATCAATAAAGGCATCGGCTTTCGCGTCCGCCTTGATCGAGGGATGGCTCAACAGTGCCTGAATCTGCGCGTCTTCTGAGACCGTTGCCATGACGGCCAGCATCTGGGACCACTCGTTCAGCTGATTGTGCTGCTGAGCGGTTTCGAATGCCGCCTTTGCGTATGGCCGTGCCAAAGTTGTCAGTTCTGCCATGATAAACCCTCGTTTATAACTGAGCCGCCAGCTTGTCTAGCATCTCGCTGTGGGCTTTCGCGTCAATCGAGGTTTCCAGAATCTTTTCGGCACCAGTTACTGCCAGGGCAGCAATCTCTGCACGCAGGGACTCTTTCGCGCGGTTGCGTTCCTGCTCGATTTCCGACTTGGCGGATTCAAGCAGGCGCTCACCTTCAGCACGCGCTTGGTTCTTGGCTTCTTCAATGATCTGGTTGGAACGCTTGTTGGCAGATTCGATGATTTCCGCAGCTTGCTGCTTGGCAGCGCGCAGTTCATCGGCAGCCTTTTCTTGCGCCAGGTTCAGATCGCGAGAAGCGCGATCGGCAGCGGCCAGACCATCCGCAATTTTCTTCTCCCGCTCACGCATGGCATTCACGATGGGAGGCCATACGAATTTCATGGTGAACAGGACGAATATTGCGAAGGCGATGCCTTGCCCGACCAACGTTAAATTAATGTTCACGGGGATGTACCTCCAGCGATGTCGTTGCGTCCGAAAGCGAGGTACGGGCGCCTAACCAGCGCCCGCATATGGACTTCTCGTTAGCCGGCAACAACGAAGATCAGGTACATCGCGATACCAACGCCGATCATCGGTACGGCGTCGAGCAGACCAGCCATCAGGAAGGTTTTGGTCTGAAGCTGCGGAGCCAGTTCAGGCTGACGAGCAGTAGCTTCAAGCAGCTTGCCACCCAGCAGCGCGAAGCCGATACCGGTACCCAGGGCACCCAGACCGATCATGATGCTAGCAGCGATGTAGACGAGTTCCATAGCGACTCCTAATTTTCAACAGTTAGTTAAGGTTTAAGAAAAGGTGTTCCAGGTTCCGGTCAGTGATCCTCGTGGGCCGCACTCAAATAAACCACGGTCAAGACCATGAAAATGAATGCTTGCAGAGGAATGATCAGAATATGGAAGATGGCCCAAGGAACGTTCAACGTCCACTGCAGCCAGAACGGCAGCAGGGCAATCAAAATGAAGACCACTTCGCCGGCGTACATGTTACCAAAGAGACGCAGTGCGAGACTCAGCGGCTTGGTCAGCAGTCCCAGGACTTCCAGGAACAGGTTAAACGGAATCAGCGCCCAGTGGTTGAACGGATGCAGGGTCAGCTCTTTGGTGAAACCGCTAACACCCTTCACTTTGAAGCTGTAGTAAATCATCAGGATGAAGACGCCGATGGACAGACCAAAGGTACCGTTGGGGTCGGTGGTCGGAACGATCTTCCAGTAATCCAGTCCCAGCGCATGGCCAATACCGGGCACCAGGTCGACCGGCAGCCATTTCAGGCTGTTCATCAGGAAGACCCAGACGAAGATGGTCAGTGCCAGCGGCCCGATCAGCGGGTTACGGCCATGGAAGGTATCGCGCACGATGCCTTGGATAAACTCGACCAGAACCTCAACCAGGTTTTGCAGTCCTGAGGGGACGCCCGCCGTAACGCGGCGTGCAACGGCGCTGAACAGAGCAATGAAAATGATACCTGTCAGCAGCGAGAAGAACATGGTATCCACGTGGATAGCCCAAAAGCCCATCGCCTGGGCTTCCTGTGCAGTCTCCGCCAATTTCCAACCCAACTCAGGATGCTTGCCGTAAGTTAGATTCTGCAGGTGATGCACAATGTATTCAGATGAAGAAGCGTTCTCAGCTGCCATACCTTACTCTCAAGCTCACTTTCGCGGTGGTTAGCGCCCCAAAATCCAGGGCACCAGCCAATTAGTCATTTGAACCGCTATAAAGGCGATCAGCATGGCCAGGGGTTCAAGAGGCTTGACGAAGGTGTACGCCAGCGCAAAGAGAACGATGATCAGGCCAAACTTTATGGATTCGCCCTTATAAAAGGCATTAACAATCTGGCGCGTAGCTCGTGCGCCGGAATAGGCGAAGGATTGGCGGACAAAAAAGTAGTTGGGCAAGATAAAAATGAATCCCCCCAACAGCGCTGACAGTGCGTGCACTTTACCAACGGTGTATGAAATCGTCGCGATTACAAAGGTTACAGCTAGCTGGAACCAGATGACGCGATTGATCGGCGGACGCTTCATGATCTTACCAGTTTCAGGTCGTTATGAACGTACCGCAGTCTGCTTAGCCCCCCGCCTTCCGGTTGTCGCATAAGCCGGCAACCTTAAGGCGGAGCAGATTATATGGGTATTGATGTTGGCGTTCAACCGCAACTTCCCGCTCAAGCTCAGTTTTGTTAAACCCTGTAAACCAACCTTGAGCCGGAGCATCCACCCCTAGTGTTGATCATTAAATGATCACCCCAGATATGGTAGAACGCCTGCTTTAAACGGCTATTTGAAATTTGCACAAAAAGTTTGAAATGGGCTCCCAGGGGAGCGGAGCTGCTGCTTAAGCATAGTGATTGGCCGCCGC
>CAZEWG010000069.1:0-3476 GCA_964514485.1 uncultured Pseudomonadales bacterium | reverse complement strand
CCCTATATAAAGAATGAAGATAAAGAACTGGCCTTAATGAATCTTGGCCAAAATACCATCCAACTCATCCAGGCTGTTGTACTGGATCACCAGCCGCCCTTTGCCCTTGGCATTGTGGTCGATCTTCACCACCGCACCCAGGGTGTCGGACAGATCCGATTGCAGCCGCGCCAGATCCGGATCTGGTCGGGCCGGTTCCTTGGGCTGGGGCTTGGCCGCCTGAATGCGCCGTACCAGGGCTTCGGTCTGACGCACCGACAACCCCTTGGCGACAATGGCGCGGGCCACTTCCACCTGCTGCTCCTCGGTCAGGGTGAGCATGGCACGGGCATGCCCCATTTCCAGATCCCCATGCTCCAGCATGGTACGCACTTCGCCGGTGAGCTGAATCAGCCGCAGCAGGTTGGTCACCGTGGTGCGGGATTTGCCCACCGCATCCGCCACTTCCTGCTGGGTCAGGCCGAACTCATCCTGCAAACGCTTGAGGGCAACCGCCTCTTCAATGGGATTCAGATCCTCGCGCTGGATGTTTTCGATCAGCGCCATGGCGATGGCGGCATCATCGGGCACATCCCGGATAATCGCGGGGATCCGGTCCTTGCCGGCAATCTGGCTGGCGCGCCAACGACGTTCACCGGCAATGATCTCATAGCGATTGTCACCAATGGGGCGCACCACGATGGGCTGCATCACCCCTTGCTGACGGATGGAGTCGGCAAGTTCTTCCAGGGCGGCCGAGTCCATATCGCGCCGGGGTTGATACTGGCCCCGCTGCACCAGCTCCACCGGGAGCTCACGCAGTTCACCGTCGGCGGCACCACCAGTTCCCTTGTCCTGGACATTGGCCCGCGAACCCGCCAGCAGCGCGCCTAGTCCGCGCTCCCCCAAACCCCGTTTCTTTCCCGCCATGAGTACTCTTATCGTTTTCCCGAAATGCTGTGATGAATCTAGAAATGTGTTGATCAGAAATTCGGCCCGCGGAACCCTTCCGCCGGTGGCCGGTCGTTCTGGTTAAGCCGGCGTCGCCTTGCTCGACTTCGCCTGTTGCTTGGACCGGCGAATGACTTCACCCGCCAGGGCCAGATAAGCCACCGCACCCTTGGAGGTGCGATCATATTTCAATGCCGGCAAACCGTGGCTGGGCGCTTCGGCCAGGCGCACGTTGCGCGGGATGACCGAACCATAAACCTTGTCCGGGAAATATTCCATCAATTGCTTGGACACATCAATGGTCAGGCTATTGCGCGGGTCATACATGGTACGCAGCAGCCCTTCGATTTCCAGTTGCGGGTTCACGGTTTCCTTGATTTGCTCAATGGTGCGCATCAGCGCCGCCAGACCTTCCAGGGCGTAATACTCGCACTGCATGGGAATCAACACGCTGTCCGCCGCCGACAGGGCATTCACCGTGAGCATGTTCAGCGAGGGCGGGCAGTCGATAATAATGAAGTCATACTGGTCACGAACTTCGTTCAACGCCAGCCGCAGGCGGTGTTCACGGCCAATCTCATTGAGCAGCTCCACTTCTGCGGCGGTCAGATCGCCATTGGCCGGCAACAAGTCGTAGCCGGCGGATTCAGCCTTGAGGATGACATCCTTGATGGAGCGGCGCTTGGTCAGGACTTCATAGCAGGAGTATTCCAGGGCGTTTTTGTCGACCCCGCTGCCCATGGTGGCATTGCCCTGAGGGTCGAGATCAATCAGCAGGATCTTACGCTTGGTCGCGGCCAGGGACGCGGCGAGGTTGACACAAGTGGTCGTCTTACCCACTCCGCCCTTCTGGTTGGTGACCGCAAAGATCCGCGCCATGTCTTTCTCTCCAGCTAATAACCGACAACCAAAACCTGACCGTGGTCAGGCCTTGGCGATAATAAGCAAATGCCGCTCGCCATCACAATCGGGAACCGACAGCGGCTGCTCCGCTTCCACGCGATAATCTTCCGGCAGTTGCGCCAGCTCTTCCCGGGGATACTGGCCCTTCATGGCATACAACCGGGTCTCGGGCCCCACCAGATGGCGGGTCCAATGGACAAAATCCGCAATCGAGGCAAACGCCCGCGACAGGATACCATCGGCCACCCACTCCGGGCGCACCTGTTCAATCCGCCCCTGCTGGACTTCCACGTTGGGCAACGTCATTTCCAGCTTGCACTGGGTCAAAAACCGGGTTTTCTTGCCATTGCTGTCCACCAGCAGAAAATGCCGTTCGGGGAACAGGATGGCCAGCGGAATGCCTGGCAATCCGGGGCCGGTGCCCACATCAATAAAACGCTCACCCTGAATGAAGGGAGCAACACTGAGGCTATCAAGCAGATGGCGCGGAATCATCTCTTCCACATTCCGCACCGCCGTCAGATTATAGGCGAGGTTCCATTTGGCCAGCAGCTTCAAATATTGCAGCAGCTGGTCCACTTGGCGAGAGTTTATCACGATGCCCTGGGCCTGGATGCCCTGCTCGAGCCGCTGGCGAAGTAGTGTATCGTCAATCATTGCAGATCAAGCCGACTCCCGTTCCACCAGGGAACGCTTCTTCAAATGAATTAACAGCAAGGAGACCGCCGCCGGCGTCACGCCCGGAATCCGGGAGGCCTGCGCCAGGGTCTGGGGTCGGACTTCCTTCAGCTTCTGCTTGATCTCATTGGACAGGCCAGCAATGGCGTCAAAGTCCAGATCCGCCGGCAGCGCGGTATTTTCATGCTTGCGCAGCTTCTCGATCTCGTCGAGCTGACGGCTGATATAGCCTTCATACTTGACCTGGATTTCCACCTGCTCCGCCACCTGGGGATTGTCCACGCCCTGACCGCCGATCTCGACAATATGGTGATACTCGATTTCAGGACGGCGCAGCAGTTCCGCCAGATTATGCTCCCGCTGGATCGGGCTGCCCAGATGCCGGTTGGCGATTTCACTCTTGTCGGAACCCGGATGCACCCAGGTGGTGTTCAGGCGCTGACGCTCCCGCTCGATGGCTTCCCGCTTCTCAGAGAACACCGCCCAGCGCTCGTCATCCACCAGCCCCAGCTCGCGGCCGATTTCCGTCAGGCGCAGGTCGGCGTTGTCTTCCCGCAGGATCAGGCGATATTCCGCCCGGCTGGTAAACATCCGGTACGGCTCGCGGGTGCCCATGGTAATGAGGTCATCCACCAGCACTCCGATATAGGCCAGATCCCGGCTCGGATACCAGCCGTCCTTGCCCTGAGCGCGCAGCGCCGCGTTCACCCCCGCCAGCAGACCCTGGGCCCCGGCTTCTTCGTAGCCGGTGGTGCCGTTGATCTGGCCGGCAAACCAGAGGTTGCGCAGTTGCTTGGTTTCCAGGGTGTGCTGCAAGTCCTGGGGATTAAAGAAATCATATTCGATGGCATAGCCCGGCCGGGTAATGTGGGCGTTTTCCAGGCCGGCAATGGAACGCACCGCCGCCAGTTGGATATCGAACGGCAGACTGGTGGAAATCCCGTTGGGATACAGCTCGTGGGTGG
>CAZEWG010000068.1:0-10280 GCA_964514485.1 uncultured Pseudomonadales bacterium | reverse complement strand
TGCAGACTTAATGATATCTCCGAAATATTCCATAACACTGGCCTTTCGTCATGTCAGGGACGCCGCGGCGGTGGGGCCGCGGCGTGGTGGATCAATTAAGAAAAATAAACTTCAGAACAAAGAGTGCTGCAATGACCAGCAGTGCGGCGTTGAGATCCTTGAGCTTGCCACTGACTAGTTTAATCGCCACGTAGGTAATAAATCCAAGGGCAATACCATGGGCGATGGAGAAGGTCAGGGGCATGCCCAGGGCGGTGACCAGCGCGGGAGCGGCATCGGTAATGTCTTCCCAGTCGATTTGGGCCAGGCCACTGGTCATCAGGGTGGCGACGTACAGCAGAGCCGGTGCCGTTGCGAAGACTGGAACCATGGAGGCCAGGGGCGCGAAGAACAGGCACAGGAGGAACAGCACGGCTACAACGACCGCGGTCAGACCGGTACGGCCACCGGCTGCAATTCCTGCCGTACTTTCCACATAGCTGGTAGTTGTAGAGGTACCCAGGGCGGCACCGGCCATGGTGGCGGTACTGTCGGCCATCAGGGCACGGCCCAGGCGTGGCAGGTTGCCTTTTTCATCCAGCAGGTTGCCCTTGTGGGCTGCGCCAATCAGGGTGCCGGAGGTATCGAATAGGTCGACGAACAGGAACGCAAAGATAATGCTGATCAGGCCGACTTCAAAGGCTCCGGCAATATCCATCTGCATGAAGGTGGGAGCGAGGCTTGGCGGAGCGGAGAAGATGCCTTTGTAAGGTGCAAGATCTAGCTCTACCCCCAACTGTTTGGCTAAGTATCCGAGCAGGGTAATACTGATAATGCCGATCATCACCGACCCCATGACCTTACGGGCGGCCAGGGCGCAGATCAAGACAAAGCCCAGTGCCGTCATCAGCGTGACCGGAGAGGTGACATCACCCAGGGTGACCAGAGTGGCAGGATGCGCGACGATGATATTGGTGTTGTGCAGGGCGATCATGGCCAGGAACAGGCCGATGCCGGCGGCAATGCCCATCCGGATGGTCAGCGGGATGCTGTTGATGATCCACTCGCGGATTTTGAAAATGCTCAGCAAGAAGAACAATACGCCCGATAGGAATACCGCACCCAGAGCCACCTGCCAGGTGTAGCCCATCTGGCCGACCACTGTGAAGGTGAAAAAGGCATTGAGCCCCATACCGGGCGCCAGGGCAATGGGGTAGTTGGCAACCAGCCCCATGAGCAAACTGCCCAGTGCAGCAGCCAAACAGGTGGCGGCGAACACGGCGCCGTAATCCATGCCGGTGGAGGACATGATGTCTGGGTTGACCACGATGATATAGGCCATGGTCAGGAAAGTGGTGATGCCAGCGAGCACTTCGGTCTTGACGTTGGTGCCGTGGGCTTTGAGTTGAAAGAGACGTTCCAGCATGGGTGCTCCTGTCCTAAATAAGTCGAAGCGGATAGTGTCTTAAGAGCCTGCCCTTACTGAAGGCTCCCTAAGGCATGTTGGCACAGCGCCAGCCAAGTCCGTTTGACAGGAATGAAGGTTTCATCCCGGTTCCAGAGAATAGGGAGGGCATTGTACGAAAAACTGACAGCAACTTTCGATCCTTTGTCGCAAATTTGTGTCAGATCTGCGGGCTTTTCGGAGCGAGCCATGATGTGGGGCCGGATATCTCTATTTTTCCGGCCTTTTTCCTTTTTAGAATCGCTCTGTCACATGTCAGTCTGTTGCATAATAATGCAGGGAAAAGTACTGCGGCGGGTCCTGCCAGCAGTAAAGTTGCCGAAATCCAGCAGCTTGAGCGAGTTCCGCAAACTGGTCGGGTAGGTATTTATAAGAGTTTTCCGTGTGGATGGTTTCTCCAGCCTGAAACTGGATGGTGGTTCCGGCCACCTGGACGGAATGAGCGCAGCGGCTTTGGAGGTGCATCTCAATCCGACCGAGCGGGGCGTTGTAGAACGCCTGGTGGCTGAAGTGCTGGAGCTGGAAGTTGGCGCCGGCCAGCCGGTTAACGTGACTGAGAATATTAAGATTGAAGGCCGCAGTGACCCCTTGGCGGTCATTGTAGGCCAGGTTCAGAACAGCGGGATCCTTGCGGGTGTCCACGCCGATCAACAGCCCGCCGCCGGGCCCCGCCCAGGTGTGGAAACGGCGCAAGAGCTTCACCGCCTGTGGGGGTTCGAAGTTGCCGATGGTGGAGCCCGGGAAGAAAACCGTGCGGGGCGTGCCGGGAAGCTCCTCCGGGAGCGAGGACAAGCGGGTGAAGTCGGCGCAGAGGGCGTGAACCTGCAGGTTTGGATAGTCCCGGGCAAGGTCCAGGGCGGTCTCGATGCAGAAATCTGCCGAAATTTCGATGGGGATATAGGCTGTCAGCCCCTTGGCGCTCAGCAGCAGTCGGGCTTTGTCGGAGCTGCCGCTGCCCGGCTCGACCAACACTCCGGTCATGCCGATCAGTCCTTTGATTTGACGCAGGTGACGGCGCAGCAAACTGTATTCGGTGCGGGTCGGATAGTATTCGGCCAGTTGGGTAATCGCCTCGAACAGTTGGGAGCCGCGGGTGTCATAGAACAGTTTGGCGGGTAAGCGCTTTTGGGGCCGCTGGAGGCCGTGCAGGATTTCGGTGGCCAGGTCCTGGGGTGAGAGCGCCAAACGGTGCAGGTGGAAGTTATGGCAACGGGGGCGGGCTTGCGAGAGGTCAGGGCTCAGCATGATCAGATTCCTTCTGGTAGCGTGTCCTGGGGGTGAAAAGCGGTCGGGGGCTAAAGATCCCTCGCCAAGCGCAGGCCGGTGAATTGCCAGCGGTCGTGAGGGTAGAAGAAGTTGCGGTAACTGGCACGGCTGTGTCCGACGGGGGTGGCGCATGAGCTGCCCCGCAAAACCTGCTGGTTACACATGAACTTGCCGTTGTATTCACCGAGGGCTCCGGCGGTGGGGCGGTAACCCGGGTAGGGGGCGTAGGCGCTTTGGGTCCACTGCCAGGCAGTGGCGAACAGTTGCTGGGTGCCGGTTGAGGCCGGGGCGGCGCAGGCGGGGTGGAGCCAGGCCAAGTCGGGGGGCTTAAGTGGGAGGCACACGGAACCGGCGACGCTTTCCCATTCGAACTCGGTGCAAAGCCGGGCGTTCCGCCAGCGGGCAAAGGCGTCCGCTTCATAGTAGCTGATGTGAGTCACCGGCAGCTCCGGCATCAGCGGCTGTAAACCATGGAGCGTGAACTCCATGATTTCTGATCCTTGGTGGTGCCAATAAAGCGGATGCTGCCAATTCTGAATGCACACCTGGTGCCAGCCGTCCGCCAGCCAGAATTCCGGGTGGCGGTAGCCGCCATCTTGAATAAACTCCAGATATTCACCATTGGTGATCAGCCGGTTGGCGAGGGCGAAGGGGGCGACGAGCACCTGGTGGCGAGGCCCTTCGTTGTCGAATCCAAACCCGTGGGCAGGATCATGCCCGATCCACAACGTGCCGCCCGGTTGGGGCGTAAAGTGCAGCTCGCTGGAGTGCAGGAGCGGCCGCTGGCCTGGTTGATAGCAGGGCAGCAGGGGATTTTGGGCAAAGTTGTATTTGAGGTCGGTCAGCATCAGTTCCTGATGCTGCTGCTCATGATGCAGGCCCAGCTCGATCCGGGGGAGGGCTTGGGCCGGACAGCGACTGGAGTCCAGCAGGTCCAGGATGCGACGGTCGATGGCGTGTCGATAACGGTAGACCTCGGCCACCGTCGGGCGCGACAGCAGATGGCGTCTTTCTCGCGGATGGGGGCTGCCCAGGCTGTTGTAGTAGGAGTTAAACAGCTGCTCATAGCCGGGGTGAGAAGGCTCGTAACCGGGCAGGAAAGGCTTCAGCACAAAGGTTTCGAAAAACCAGGTGGTATGGGCCAGATGCCACTTCAACGGGCTGGTTTCGGTGATGGCTTGGAGCCCGTAGTCTTCAATCGCCAACGGCTGGCAGAGTTGCTCGGAGAAGGCGCGAACTTGCTGAAAATCTGCCGGCAGGTCGTGACGGGGGCTTTCCTGATCAATCATGGCGCAATCCTTGGGAGCAACCCTTGGTGTTTGGAAAAGTACGACGCAGTGTTTGTATGAGTACGACGAACTGCTTAGGGCTCGAGCTGGCGAATGAACCGGTAGCCTGTTGTTCTAGCGGTCATGACGGGTCGCCGGCCGGGTTCGGATAAAAGATAAAGTGGGAGGGGGTGGCGCACCAGCAAGGGGGGAAGTGGAGCGCTTTAGCGGGAGCCGCACGGAGAACCCCGTGCGGCTATGGTCGCTGGTAAAACCGGCTTAGAAGCGGTACTGGTTCTGCTCGATACCGGCCAGGATCTCGGGCGTGAGCAAGGAGTATTCCTTGGTGCCTGGCAACAGCACATAGACCTGATCTTCAGAGCGGCTCAGGGTGTAGCCTTCTTTTTGCAGATCGGTTTTCTTGTACTTGAAGGTACCGGTTTTCTCGATGCCATCAGTCACCCGCAAAAACAGCGGGATCGCATAGGGCGGCAGGTTTTGGTTCAGATAGGTATAGAGGCGATCCAGGTCGATGCCTTTGCTCTTGTCCGAGGGAACCACCGTGGCCATGCCGGCCTTGCCATTGGTGTTGGGAATTTCGACACCGTAGACGATGGTTTCTTCGATTTCCTCGAAGGCATCGAAAATGTTCTCCACCTCGGTGGTGGACACGTTTTCGCCTTTCCAGCGGAAAGTATCGCCCATGCGGTCGACGAACTGCAGATGGCGGCAGCCGATTTCCTTGAGAACGTCGCCGGTGTTAAACCAGGAGTCGCCCTTGGTGAACACATCGCGGACAATGGCTTTTTCGGTGGCCTCTTTCTGGGTGTAGCCTTCAAAAGACCACTTCTTGTCAATTTTACCCAAGAGCAGCCCGGGCTCGCCTTTCTTGACCTTTTCCATGAATCCCTTGGCGTTGCGCAGTGGCTCCCGGGTGCCTTCCTTGAACTTGACCAGGGCAAACGGAGCCGTGGAGAAGCCAACGGTATTGTCCATGTTGAGCAGGTTGGTGAAGCCGATGTTGCCCTCCGAGGAGGCATAGAGCTCAGCGATTTGCTCAATGCCGAAGCGCTCCTTGAAGGGCTTCCAGATGGATGGGCGCAGGCCGTTGCCAATCATCTTCTTCAGGGAATGGTTGCGGTCGTTGGGAGTGGCCGGCTGGTTCAGGAGATAGCGGCACAGCTCACCGACGTAACCAAAGCAGGTGGCATTGTACTTGCGCACGTCATCCCAGAACTCACTGGCGGAAAACTTGCGTCGCACCGCGATGGCCGAGCCGCCCGCCATGGCCGAACCCCAGCACACGACCAGGGCTGTGGCATGGTAAAAGGGCAGGGTGACGTAGATAACGTCTTCCGGCTTCATGGACAGGCACATATGTCCAAAGCTGCCATAGGCTTTCAGCCACTTTTTGTGGTTGATCATGGTGGCTTTGGGCAGGCCCGTGGTACCGGAGGTGAACACGTACAGGGCAACATCGCCCAGTTGCACGGGCTCGGCCAGGACCGGGTTGGTGGAGGGGAACTTGGCGACGGTTTCCGCCAGGTTGATGAAACCCTCCGGCGCCGTGCCGAAATCCTTCAGGGTGTTGGTGTCGGCCAGGTACAGGAAGTTGCCGCCGTCTTCGGTTTTGAACACATCGGCGACAGTAGCGAAGTTTTCCAAAAGCTCCTCGCCCACCACGAACAGTTTGGGGCGGGTGATGTTTATGCTGTGCTCCAGCACCGCGCCTTTTTGCGAGGTGTTAAGCATGGCACAGCCCGCGCCCAGCTTGGTGGCGCCGATCAGGGCCGCGAAGAGCTCGGGGCGGTTTTCCAGGTACAGGGCAACAACATCACCCTTGCCAATGCCTTGAGCGCGGAAGTAATGGGCGAAGCGGTTGGCCCATTCATTGAACTCCCGATAGGTGATTTTGACATCCTGATAGAAGATGGCCGGGCGGTCCCCATACTTTTCCACGTTGCGCTCGATCATTTTGCCAATGGAGAGCGGCTTGGTGGTGCTTTTGATGGAGTAGTAGTAATAGCCTCGGGCAACGGTCGGTAGTCGGGCCAGCAGGCCGGGAACCTGTCGTACAACATCGCGGGCGCGGATCATATCTGTGGTCATGGGTTATCCCTTCTTTTCTAATTGTTGTAGAAGTTCTAAATCGTGATGGAGGCGGTTACAGAAATAGATCGTTCATCAATTCTTCCCCGGCATTCGGGTTATGCCGGTAGCCTTCAAAATCAGTGACGCCGCGCTGGCGCAGGAGCGCTTCGTCAATCAGGTGTTGACCCGTTAAGGTTGCGCCTGGGGTGATTAAAATTTCATAGGCGGCATCGGCCATGATCTCCGGCGAACGCGCGCGATCCAGAATGGCCGCATTGCCCACCTCAAACTCGACCGCCGCGGTGGCAATCAGGGTTTGCGGCCAGAGCGAGTTGACGGCAATGCCATAGCGCTGGAACTCAGCCGCCATGCCAATGGTCAGCATCGACATGCCGTACTTGGTCAGGGTATAGGGTGCGTACTGGGCAAACCACTTGGGATCGAGATTCAGAGGCGGTGACAGGTTGATAATGTGGCCCGCCTTGGACTGTTTCAGCCAGGGCAGCACGGCTTGGCTGCAGGACAACACTGCCCGGGTGTTGATCTGGTGCATTAGGTCGAAGCGCTTGAGTTCGGTGTGCTCAACACCCGTCAGTTTGATCGCGCCCGCATTGTTAATCAGGGCGTCAATGCCGCCAAAGTGGTCGGCCGCTTGCCGTGCCATTTCCCGAACCTGGGCGTCGTCACGCACATCCAGCTGAATCGCCAGGGCCTTGCCTCCGGCTTGTTCCACTTCACGGGCGACACTGTGGATGGTACCGGGTAGTTTGGGATGGGGCTGGGCGGACTTTGCCGCCAGAACGAGGTTGGCGCCATCTCTGGCACAGCGTAGGGCAATCGCACGGCCAATGCCCCGGCTGGCACCGGTGATGATGATGGTCTTGTTTTGCAGCGTGGCTTTGTTCATGTCCATCTCATCCCTTGTCGTTGTTTTTGATTCCTATGGGCTGGTTGTTCCTCTGTCGGAAGGGCCGAGGCGCAGGCCGCTACCCAGGCAAGGCACCCGCGTGAGTCAGGCTTTGGGATCGCCTGGGGCATGCGGGGCCTGCCTAGATTCAGCAGTCTGCCTAGTTTTCGACGTCAATCTCAACCAGCAACTGGCGAATCTTAACTTGATCACCAGTTTTCACGTTGACGGTCTTCACAACTCCGTCGGCATCTGCTTTTAACGGATGCTCCATCTTCATGGCTTCCAGGATGACCAGGGTTTGGCCTTTTTTCACATGATCGCCAGCGCTGACTTGAACGTCAACGATAGAGCCGTCCATGGAGGCCAGAATCCGGCCACTGCCAGCGGCGTCTTCGGAAGCGGCGGCTTCATGGGTGAGATCGGTGAATTGGAAGTAGCAGCCGTGATGCAGCAGATAGATGTCGTCACCCTGGCGAGTGTAACGGGCAGACTGACGCACGCCATTGGCTACAAAGACGAATTTTCCAGCCTGCTCGGTCACTGCCTGCAGCTCGACGCTTTCATCGCCAATGCTCACGGTATAGTGGTCATGGGCTTCCGCGGCGACGGTAACATTGAGCTTCTGTTCACCGGAGCGCAGTTCAAAGGGCCAGGGCGCCGGGTTGGCGCTGCGCCAGCTGAACAGGCCCGCCGGGTGGCGGTCGGCTTTGGAGCGATACAGCAGCACGGCGCCCAAGGCAGTGGCCAGCGGCGTGGCGGGCTGAACCGACAGGGACGGGTCCTGACCGAACTCTTCGCCAATGAAGGCGGTGGTGGCCTGGCCTTCGATAAACGCCGGGTGAGCCAGGATGTTCGCCAAAAACGTCTGGTTGGTGGTGACACCGAACAGCACGCTGTCCTGCACCGCGCGAATCAGGCGGCGGCGGGCTTCCTCACGGGTGGCGCCATAGGTGATCACCTTGGCCAGCATGGGGTCGTAGAAGGGGGTGACCTGCTGACCGGTGCGAATGCCCGCATCAATCCGCACGCCTTCACCTTCATCAGGACTCCACTGCAGAATCGGCCCGGTTTGGGGCATGAAGTTCTGGGCGGGGTCTTCGGCATAGAGGCGCACTTCGATGGCATGGCCCTGAATCCGGATTTCGTCCTGGCTTAAAGGCAGCTGCTCGCCGGCGGCAACCTTTAACTGCCAGGCCACCAGGTCGGTGCCGGTGACCAGTTCCGTGACCGGGTGTTCTACCTGCAAACGGGTGTTCATTTCCAGGAAGTAGAAGTTTTTGTCCTGATCCACCAGGAACTCCACGGTGCCGGCGCCGACATAGTTGCAGGACTTGGCGGCTTGTACGGCGGCCTCACCCATGCGTCGGCGCAGGTCCGGGTCAACGAAGGGCGAGGGGGCTTCTTCGACCACCTTCTGGTGGCGGCGCTGAATGGAACAGTCCCGTTCACCGAGATAGACAGCATTGCCGTGCTTGTCGGCAAAGACCTGAATTTCGATGTGACGGGGACGGATCAGGGCTTTCTCCAGGATCAGCTCACCACTGCCGAAGGCGTTTTTCGCTTCAGAGCGTGCGGTTTTGATCTGGCTGGCCAGCTCGGACTCCTCAAACACCAGCCGCATGCCACGACCGCCACCGCCGGCGGAGGCCTTGATCATGACCGGAAAGCCGATGCGCTTGGCTTCGCTGATCAGTTTTTCATCGCTCTGGTCAGATCCTTCGTAACCGGGGATACAGGGCACGTCCGCTTCCAGCATGGCCAGCTTGGACAGACGCTTGCTACCCATCAGCTCAATGGCATCCACCGGCGGGCCAATAAATTCCAGGCCGGCGGCCTGACAGGCCCGGGCAAAATCGGCGTTTTCAGACAAAAAGCCATAGCCGGGGTGCACCGCATCAGCCCCGGATTTACGGCAGGCTTCGATGATGTTGTCGGCGAGCAGATAGGACTCACCAACCGGTGCGGGGCCGATGCAAACCGCTTCGTCGGCCAATTGCACGTGGGGTGCGTCAATATCGGCCTCACTGTAGACCGCGACAGTCCGAAAACCCATGGCTTTGGCTGTGCGGATGACTCGGACCGCAATTTCGCCACGGTTGGCGATTAGTACTTTGGAGAACATGAGGTGCCCTCAAATCCTTGGTTATTGTTTTCTCCCTCCCAACGAAGGAGGGGCTGGGGGAGAGCGCTTCGGCCTGGTGCGGCGCGAATCTGCGTTCTGGTCCGCGGGTTACGGCCCTCTCCCTACGCGGCCGCCTAACCCTCTCCCCGGTGGGAAAGGGAACTGTTCATGCCGCTTTTAATTCTCCGAAGTCGCCCAGCTCGGCAGGCGCTTCTGGATAAAGGCCATGGTGCCTTCCTGGCCTTCCGCGCTTTGTACTGCCTTGGAAAACTCCCGGGCCGCATCGTCCAGGATGGCCTCCAGATCCGGCTGTCCCACCCGCAGCATCAGCTGCTTGGTGACCCGGTTGGCGTGGGGCGCGCAGCGTTTGACTTGCTCCAGAACCTCGTTGAGCTGGCTTTCTACCTCGTCGGCGGAGTTGCAGACGTAGTGCACCAGACCCAGTCGATAGGCTTCGGCGCCCTCGAACCGGGCTCCCAGCAGCGCCAGTCGGCGAGCCTGGGTCAGGCCGATCCGGGTCACCACGAAGGGTGCGATCTGGGCGGGGATGATGCCCAGCCCGGTTTCCGGCAGGCCGAATTTGGCGTCGGCGGCGGTGATGGCCACATCCGACACGCAGGCCAGGCCAAAGCCGCCGCCCAGCACCGCGCCTTCCAGTACCACGATCACGGTTTGCGGTGCCTGGTTGACCTGGGTGATCAGCCGGCCAAAAGCGCGGTTCATGGCAAAGACCGGGTCTTCAGCGGAGCGTCCCAGGCTGGCCCGGGCGGTCGCCATATCCTTGATGTCGGCGCCGGCGCAGAAGTGGCCGCCGGCACCGCGCAGCACCACCGCGCGATACTGGTCGCTGTCGGCAATGGCCTGAAACAGCTCGGACAGCTCCTGCACCATCTGCAGGCTCATGGCATTGCGGGACTGGGGACGGTTGAAGGTCACCTGCAGGACAGGGCCTTTGGGCTCCAGCAGGAGCGTTTCGGGTTGTGGCAGATTCATGGCGGCTCCTTATTTCTTCTTGCCCGGCAGGATGTTCATCAGTTTGCAGATAATGCCCAGCATGATTTCGTCGGCACCACCGCCGATGGAAACCAGGCGCACGTCCCGGTAGGCACGGGACAGGGGGTTGTCCCACATAAAGCCCATGCCGCCCCAGTACTGCAGGCAGGAGTCGGTGACTTCACG
>CAZEWG010000067.1:0-10415 GCA_964514485.1 uncultured Pseudomonadales bacterium | reverse complement strand
ATGCCGCCTTCGTACATCAGGTCCACGATCAGCTTGAGCTCGTGCAGACACTCGAAGTAAGCCATTTCCGGTGCGTAGCCCGCTTCAACCAGGGTTTCAAAGCCTGCTTTAACCAGCTCAACCGCGCCACCACACAGAACGGCCTGCTCACCGAACAGGTCGGTTTCAGTCTCGTCTTTGAAAGTGGTTTCAATGATACCGGTGCGGCCGCCGCCAATTGCGGATGCGTAAGACAGGGCGATGTTTTTAGCCTGGCCAGTCGCATCCTGGTGCACCGCGATCAGGTCAGGAATACCGCCGCCTTTCACAAACTCGGAACGCACAGTATGACCAGGCGCCTTGGGCGCGATCATGATGACGTCCAGGTCCGCGCGGGGAACGATCTGGTTGTAGTGGATGTTGAAGCCGTGGGCGAAAGCCAGCACCGCGCCTTTTTTCAGGTTCGGTTCGATGCTTTCCTTGTAGATCGCACCTTGGTTTTCGTCAGGCGCCAATACCATCACGATGTCAGCCCACTGGCAGGCTTCGTCTACCGCTTTAACGGTCAGGCCCGCACCTTCCGCCTTGGCCGCGGAAGCGGAGCCGGGGCGCAGTGCAACAACCACTTCAACGCCGGAGTCTTTCAGGTTGTTCGCGTGAGCATGGCCTTGCGAACCATAGCCAATGATCGCGACTTTCTTACTCTGTACAATCGAAAGATCGCAATCTTTGTCGTAATACACTTGCATGATTTTCCCCTATTTGTCGATGCCGCCTCTCGCGGCTCCTGCTTTGTAAAGGATTATTCCGGAAAACGCTGACTGATCCGCGCTCACAGGCTTAGAACTTTTTCGCCCCGGGCAATACCCGAAACTCCCGAACGCACCACTTCCATGATGCAACCGGTGCCAATGGCCTGGATAAAAGCGTCTAGTTTATCGCTATTACCAACCAACTGCACGGTGTACACAGTACTGGTCACATCCACGATCTGGCCGCGAAAGATATCCACGGTGCGCTTGATCTCGGCACGCTGGGAGCCGGTGGCCTTCACCTTGATCAGCATTAGCTCGCGCTCGATGTGGGCGCCTTCGGTCAGATCAACCAGCTTGACCACTTCAATCAGCTTGTTGAGCTGCTTGGTAATCTGCTCGATCACCCGGTCAGAACCCGTGGTCATCACCGTCAGACGCGACAGAGTCGGGTCTTCGGTGGGTGCCACGGTCAAGGTTTCAATGTTGTAATTGCGCTGAGAGAACAGACCGACAACCCGCGACAGGGCACCGGGTTCGTTTTCAAGCAATACAGAAATAATACGGCGCATGCTGTCAGACCCTCTCCGTTTTGCTCAACCACATATCTTTCATGGAACCGCGCGCTACCTGCATGGGGTAAACGTGCTCGGTCGGGTCCACATATATATCCAGGAACACCAGTCGGTCCTTCATGGCGAAGGCCTTCTCCAGCGCGGGAATGAGCTCCTCACGCTTTTTCACGGTGATCCCAACATGGCCATAGGCATCCACCAGCTTCATGAAATCCGGCAGGGATTCCATGTAGGACTGGGAGTGGCGGGATTCATAGTTCATATCCTGCCACTGCTTCACCATACCCAGGGCCTGGTTGTTCAGGTTGACGATCTTCACCGGCAAACCGTACTGCTTACAGGTGGAGAGCTCCTGGATATTCATCTGGATACTGCCCTCACCGGTCACGCACACGACTTCGTCGTCCGGGAAGTTGAGCTTGATGCCCATCGCCGCCGGCAAGCCAAAGCCCATGGTGCCCAGACCACCGGAGTTGATCCAGCGGTTCGGCTTGTCGAACTTGTAGTACTGAGCGGCAAACATCTGGTGCTGACCCACGTCAGACGTCACGTAAGCTTCACCCTTGGTCACCTGATAGAGCGCCTCGATCACCTCCTGGGGTTTGATCGGGCCATTCTCATCCCGGTGATAGCGCATGCCGTGCACCTTGCGCCACTCTTCAATCTGACGCCACCAGGCACTCAAGGCATCCGCATCAACGCTGGCCTTGGCTTCTTTGATCAGCGCCAGCATGTCTTTCAAGACGGAGTCGACCGGCCCAACGATGGGCACATCCACTTCAACGGTCTTGGAGATAGAAGCCGGGTCGATATCCACATGGACAATTTTGGCACCGGGGCAAAACTTCTCAGTGGCATTGGTCACCCGGTCATCAAAACGGGCGCCGATGGCAATGATCAGGTCACTGTGGTGCATCGCCATGTTGGCTTCATAAGTACCATGCATCCCCAGCCAGCCCAGGTGCTGTTTGTCGGTGGCTGGATAGCAGCCGATCCCCATCAGCGTATTGGTAATGGGGAAGCCTAACAGGCGGGTCATTTCCGTCAGCTCGGCGGAGGCCTGGCCCAAAATCACACCACCGCCGGCATAAATCACCGGGCGCTTGGCTGCGAGCATCAGGTCAACGGCCTTTTTGATCTGACCGGCATGGCCCCGCACGGGCGGGTTATAGGAGCGCAGTTTGATTTTCTTCGGATAGCTGTACTCATAGCGCTCGTTGGGCGTGGTCATATCCTTGGGAATATCAACCACGACCGGGCCTGGGCGGCCACTTTGCGCCAGATAGAACGCCGTTTTGATAATTTCGGGGATTTTCTGCGGATCGCGCACACTCAAGTTGTGCTTCACGATGGGGCGGGACACACCCATCATGTCCGTTTCCTGGAAGGCATCCTCACCGATCAAGGTGGTGGGCACCTGGCCACACAGTACCACCATGGGGATGGAGTCCATAAAGGCAGTGGCAATCCCCGTCACGGCATTGGTTGCCCCCGGACCGGAGGTCACCAGAACCACACCGGCCTTGCCTGTCGCACGGGCATAGCCATCTGCCATATGAGTAGCGGCCTGCTCATGGCGAACCAGGACGTGCTTTACCTTGTCCTGGCGAAACAATGCATCGTAGATATGAAGCGCGGCACCACCGGGGTAGCCATAGATATACTCGACGCCCTCATCCTGCAAGGATCGGACGATCATGTCTGCGCCTGATAATAACTCCACGGTTTAATATCCTCTCTTTCGCGTATCTTTCGTGCGCCGTCTGCGCGTACGAAAGGGGTTATGGAATAACCGAAAAGGCCCGCCCAAACCATGAGGTTCAGAAAGACTTGCCACACCAGCCTTAGTCATCGCGAGAGGTCATCTCTATTTGACGTGCTTGGGCCTGCGTTGTACGCGCTCAAGCAATCCTTCTGTGGCGTGTTGTGACGCCGCCAGCTTGCAAATGCAGATATGTGTGGTTTACTCCAAGGGAAGGACTGCATGGGGGTAATATGCAGCAGTCGCCCTCATCACCTAGGCAATCGACAATTTTGACATCCTTCCCAGGCGTGTCAATAGTTATTCTAGGAGCCTTGGCGAGCCGGTCTGGTCGAGGCATATTCCCCCGGGAAAATCTCTCGCCCTTTCCACCAAAGAAGGGCGCGCTGCAGTCTTTGTTTTGCTTGGCGGCCTGTGCCATATCGAGGAAGTAGGGAAATATGAAAAATCTAAAGTTATTGCTTTCATTGAGCCTGTTGGCTTTACCATGCACCGGCCTGCTTGCGGACGGGATCTATAAATGGGTCGATGAGCAGGGCACCGTCCACTACTCTGATAAAAAGCCCCACACCCAGGCACAAACCCTGACGATCCGATCCTCCGGTCAGGTCGCCACTCCTCCCGATCCCCATGCCCAACTCAGCGAAGTGCAGCGTCAGCAGGACATTGACCAGATCGCCCAGGCCCAAGCCGCGGAAGCCGCCGAGGAGCAAAAGCAGCGCCAAGCCGCCTGTGAATCCGCTCGACAAAATCTGGAAACCTTGGCGAATCACGCGCGGGTAAGAATCGAGGAAAATGGCAGCCAGCGCTATTTGACCCCGGAGGAAATTGTCGACTCCCGAGCCAAGTTCCAGCAAATCATCGCCGATAACTGCTAATCACAAAATCGCTGATCCGTCCAGAGCCCGGGCGGATCAGCTGCGCAACCTTCTCCCAAGTTCACAGAAACAGATGCTTTGCATGGCACCGCAGCGGAAAGCCATGGCAGAATATGCGCCCGAGTCACCAACTCCCCAGCTGTTTTCCCCAACTCATAACAATAAATAGGAAACATTCATCAGCAGCCGTCGATCGGTCAAGGCAGTGCTTTGCCCTGGGGAAATGCCATTACCATGCGGAGTCATGAATGAAAAAACCAATCCTGATGTTGCTAGGACTGTTCGGTACCTCCATTGCCCTTCCCGCGCTGGCCCAAGACGAAACAGAGTCTTGGGAAGACGAGCTGCTCTACGAGGAAGAGCCGGTACGCACTTGGCTTGCCTCCATTGAACTGGGGTTGCTGCTCACCAGCGGTAATACGGAAAAAGAAAGCCTGAAAGGCCGGCTGGACGCCACCCAGGATCTGGCCAAATGGCGGAATACCTATAACCTTGAAGCCTTCTCCTCCAACGATCAGGACAAGGCCACGGCTGAGCGCTATCGGGCCTCCGCCAAAAGCGACTACAAGCTGTTGGACGATGGCAGCTATCTGTTTGGCCGACTGGCGGGGGTCGACGACCGTTTCAGCGGTTATCACTACGAGCTCACCACAACGATCGGTTATGGTTTCCGCCCCTGGGAACAAAGCCTGTCCTACAGTGACGACAACGCCTTTCTGGAGCTGGAAGCCGGTCCGGGTTACCGTTACGCCAAAATCCGCGCCAGCCAGCTGGAGCCCGGCGAGGATGATACCGAAGAAGCCGGCATCCTGCGGGTGGCCGGTCGCTTCATGTATCCACTCAGTGCCGGAGCCCGCTTCGACCAGCGCTTCAGCACGGAAAGCAGTATCTTGGGTGATAACAACTTTATCGCCGAGTCGGAGTCAGCCCTGGTGGCCAACCTGGTCTCTTCCCTGGCGATGAAACTGGCCGTGAACGTGCGCTACCTGAAAGAGCCACCCTCTGGCAAGAAATCCACCGATACGGAAACCTCTGTCACGCTGATTTATACCCTCTAACAGCCCTGTCAGCCCGGGCTAACCCCGGATGCCGCCATAAGACAGACACAAAGAAGGCCGCAATTGCGGCCTTCTTTGTTTGGGAGGGTTACTCTTTGGGGGGCTCGGCATGGAAGCGGATCTCTCCGTCTTCCACAGCGCCCCGGATCACAGCGCCGCGCTCGAACTGGCCTTGCAGCAGCTGCTGGGCCAGCGGGTTTTCCACCCATTGCTGGATGGCCCGCTTGAGGGGACGTGCGCCATACACCGGATCGAACCCGATCGTGGCCAGTTTTTCCATCGCCTCGGGCGTCAGCTCCAGACTGAGTTCCTGCTCTTTCAGGCGCTTGTTCAGCAGTTCCAACTGGATGCTGGCAATTCCCTTGATCTGCTCGGCTTGCAGCGGATGGAACACCACCACCTCGTCAATCCGGTTGATAAACTCCGGACGGAAATGGCGCCCCACCACCTCAAGAACCGCTGATCGGATCTCCTGATAGTTCTCATCGGTCGGTCCCAGGGTCTGGATCAGATCAGAGCCCAGGTTGGAGGTCATCACGATCACCGTGTTCTTGAAGTCAACGGTACGTCCTTGGCCGTCCGTCAGGCGTCCATCTTCCAGCACCTGCAACAAGATGTTGAACACATCCGGGTGGGCCTTTTCCACCTCGTCGAGCAGCAGCACGGAATAGGGCTTGCGACGCACCGCCTCAGTCAGGTAGCCGCCCTCTTCATAGCCCACATAACCGGGAGGCGCCCCGATCAGCCGGGACACAGAGTGCTTTTCCATGAATTCGGACATATCGATCCGCACCATGGCCTCATCGGTATCGAACAAGAAGCTGGCCAGCGCCTTGCAGAGCTCCGTCTTGCCCACCCCGGTCGGTCCCAGGAACAGGAAAGATCCGTTGGGCCGATTGGGATCCGCCAGCCCGGCCCGGGAACGGCGCACCGCGTTGGAGACGGCACGGACCGCTTCGTCCTGGCCAATCACGCGCTTGTGCAGCGCCTCCTCCATCTTCAGAAGTTTCTCCCGCTCGCCTTCCATCATCTTGGACACCGGGATACCGGTCCATTTGGACACCACTTCGGCAATTTCTTCCTCGCTGACTTTATTGCGCAGCAGGGTGACTTCCATCATTTCCGCCTGGCTGGCCATGTCCAGCTTGCGCTCCAGCTCCGGAATCCGGCCGTACTGCAGTTCCGACATCCGGGTAAGATCACCGGCACGACGTGCGTGATCCAATTCGACCCTGGCCTGCTCCAGCTCGCTCTTGATCTTTTGGGAGCCTTGCAGAGCCGCTTTTTCAGACACCCAAACCTCTTCCAGATCGGCGTATTCCTTTTCGTGCTTCTCGATGGTCTCGTTCAGCTCTTCCAGCCGTTTTTTGGTCGCCTCATCGGTTTCCTTCTTCAAGGCCTCCCGCTGCATCTTCAGCTGAATCAGGCGACGCTCCAGCCGATCCAGGGGTTCGGGCTTGGAGTCCATTTCCATCCGAATCTGGCTGGCCGCTTCATCCACCAGGTCAATCGCCTTATCCGGCAGCTGACGGTCGGCAATATAGCGATGAGAGAGTTTGGCCGCGGCAATAATAGCGCCATCGGTGATCTCAACCCCATGGTGCACCTCATAGCGCTCCTTGAGGCCCCGCAGAATCGCCACCGTATCCTCCACACTGGGCTCGGTGACCAGCACCTTCTGGAAGCGTCGCTCCAGGGCCGCGTCCTTTTCCACATATTCCCGATATTCATCGAGTGTGGTGGCGCCCACACAGTGCAGCTCACCCCGCGCCAGGGCCGGCTTGAGCATATTGCCCGCATCCATGGCCCCTTCCCCCTTGCCTGCGCCCACCATGGTATGCAGTTCGTCGATAAACAGAATGATTTGTCCTTCTTGCTTGGACAGTTCATTCAAGACCGCCTTGAGACGCTCTTCGAACTCGCCACGGAATTTGGCGCCAGCAATCAAGGCGCCCATATCCAGGGCCAGAACACGCTTGTTTTTCAGGCCTTCCGGCACTTCACCATTGATGATCCGCTGGGCAAGCCCTTCCACAATGGCGGTTTTGCCCACGCCCGGCTCGCCAATCAGCACTGGGTTGTTTTTACGGCGCCGTTGAAGCACCTGGATGGTGCGACGAATCTCATCATCCCGGCCGATCACCGGGTCCAACTTGCCCTGGGCCGCCTTCTCGGTCAGATCCACGGTAAAGCGCTCCAGGGCCTGACGGCTTTCCTCGGCGCCCGGGTCAGTAATGGCTTCACCGCCGCGAACGGTCTCGATGGCCTGTTCCAGACGTTTTTTATCCACCCCGGCATCACGCAGCAGCTGCCCGAGGGTGCCACGGTCATCCACCCCGGCCAAGAGCAGGACTTCGCTGGAGATGTACTGGTCCTTACGTTGTTGCGACAGCTTGTCCGCCAGGTTGAACAGCCGCGCCAGATCGTTGGACAGGTGAATATCGCCACTGCCTTGCACGGTGGGCAGGCGCTCGATGGCCTTGCCCAACTCATTACGTAACTTGGAAACGTCCGCTCCCGCCTGCTGCAACAAGACCGCAATGGACGACCCGCTCTGGTCGAGCATGGCCTGCAGCAAGTGAATCGGCTCAATAAAGTTATGATCCTTTCCCACCGCCAGCGACTGGGCATCGGACAGCGCCATCTGCAAACGGCTGGTAAATTTATCTATCCTCATGGATGTCCCCCAAAGACTGATATGCCCCGAACCTGAGCAGGGCTTGACATTTACCGAATATGTTGGGGCAAGGAAAAAAGAATCAAGCGTGCGGCAGGATCAATACGCAGACAGATCAAGAAAAGTCTCAACGTAACCAGATCAGACTGGCCATCCGGCCGGTTTGGCCATCGCGGCGGTAGGAGAAAAAACGTTCAGAATCGCTGTAGGTGCAGAAGTCTCCGCCGCTGATCCGACGCACGCCACAACGCTCCAGCGTGCCCCGCGCCAGCTGATAAAGATCGGCATACCAACGGGAGGGATGATTGGGGCTGGGCCGAAAGCAATGCCGGTTATCAGGGTGTGCCGCAACAAACTGCTGATAAACTTCATCTCCCACTTCGAAATGCATCGGCCCAATGGCGGGCCCTAACCAGACCAACACCTGTGCCGGGTCTTCAAAAATGGCCAGGGTGGACTCCAGCACACCATTCACCAACCCCCGCCAGCCGGCATGGGCTACCGCAACGCGATCTCCCTGGGTGGAGCAAAAAAATACCGGCAAACAGTCAGCCGTCATCACCACACAACCGGTCCCCGGCTGATCGCTCCAGACCGCGTCCGCTTCCACCAGCCCCTGCTCCGGGCTGGCTTTTACCAGTTCCGTGCCATGGACCTGGGTCAGCCACTGCATCTGGCTCAACGGCAGGCCCGTCCACTCCGCCAGTTGCTGGCGATTGGCCCGCACGGTCCGGGGCTCATCGCCCACATGATCTCCCAGGTTCAGGGTGGCAAACGGTGCCCGACTCTGCCCGCCGGTCCGTAGCGTCACCACGGCCGCCACCGTCGGGGGCGCCTCCCAGTCCGGGATCAGCAGATGTGGATTAGTTGCCCAATGGGTCATAGGGGGCTTCCTGGCGCAACACAGTCAACAACTCGTTCAAATCATCGGGCAGTGGCACTTCCCATTCCAGGGTTTCACCACTGACCGGGTGACGAAGCTCCAGGCGTTTGGCATGGAGTGCCTGACGCCGGAACTGGCGCAACAGCTCCTGCAACGACTCGGTGGCTCCTTTGGGAAGCCGCATGCGGCCACCGTACAGAGGATCGCCCACTAGCGGGTAATTAATGTGGGACATATGTACCCGGATCTGATGGGTGCGCCCGGTTTCCAGCTTCAAGCGCACATGGGTGAACCCGGCAAAACGCTCCAGCACCCGGTAATGGGTGAGCGCCGGCTTGCCATTGGGAACCACCGCCATCTTCTGCCGATTTTTCGGATGCCGGGCCATGGGCTGGGCCACCTTGCCACCGCCCGTCATTTCGCCTTGCACCACGGCCTCGTATTCACGCCCCATGGTGCGCTCCTGTAACTGCTCCACCAGCGAGGTGTGTGCCACCAGGGTCTTGGCCACCACCATGATGCCCGTGGTGTCCTTATCCAGCCGGTGGACGATTCCGGCCCGGGGCAGATGGTCAATATCCGGGCAGTGATGGAGAAGCGCATTCAGTAAGGTGCCGGAGTCATGCCCGGCCGCCGGGTGCACCACCAAACCGGCGGGCTTGTTCACAACCAACAAATGCTCATCTTCAAAGACAATGTTGAGGTCGATCTGTTCAGCTTGCCAATCGGCCACCGCCTCCACGGTCACATTCAAGGAGATCTGGTCGCCCACCATCACCTTGTCCCGCGGTTTGCGCTGCTGGCCATTGACCAGCAAGGCGCCTGCCTTGATCCAGTCCTGTATGCGGGATCGGGAGTGCTCGGGCATCAGTTGCGCCATCGCCTGATCGAGCCGCACGGCACCTAATTCCTGGGGGATAACCAGATCTGCTTGAACTACTTCGCCCATCAGGCACTCCAAAAGTGACACAGATATCTGTTGGCGGCGAGACACACCCTGTCCCGCCGCCAACCTTTATGAAATAATTGCCGCTCTAGCCAATCCGGCCAGCCGGTACGAAAGTCACCGCTCCACAATAAGAGCTGTTAAACAGGGTATCTCATGTCGATATTGAATCGCAGCCTCTGTATTCTCGCCTTCGCGCTGCTCGGCGCCTGTGCCAGTACACCAGAGCCACAGGATTTGCCGGAAAAAGTCTATTACGACAACGCCAAGAAAGCGTTGGATAACGCGAACTTTCTGGAAGCCATTCAAAACCTGGAGCTGCTGGATTCCCATCACCCGTTCGGGCGCTATGCGGAGCAGGCCCAGCTTGACATGATGTATGCCCGCTATCGGGCACTGCAGCCCGAGGCCGCCGCAGCCACGGCAGAACGCTTCATCCGCCTGCACCCCCAAAGCCCCCATGTGGACTATGCATACTACATCAAGGGCCTGGCCAACTACTATGCGGACATCACCCTGGGCGCCCGCTATCTGCCGGTGGATCTGGACACCCGCGACCCGGGCCAGGCCCGGGAAGCCTTTAATGACTTCAAGCAACTGGTCACTCGCTTCCCCGCCAGCCCCTACGCCGCGGATGCGGAACGGCGGATGGTGGCGATCAAGAACCGGTTGGCCGCCTATGAGCTGGCCTCGGCCCGATACTATATCAAGCGGGAAGCCTATGTCGCAGCCCTCGAGCGGGTACGCTATGTGGTTGAACGGTTCCCGGAAACGCCTTCTGTCCCGGATGCTTTAGCGTTGATGGTGGAGCTGTATCAGGTTTTGGGGCTTGAACCACAGTCGCAAAACACCCTGGCGGTTCTCACCAACAGCTACCCCGATCATAAGTCGCTGGATGAACAAGG
>CAZEWG010000066.1:0-10522 GCA_964514485.1 uncultured Pseudomonadales bacterium | reverse complement strand
GGCCAGCAGGAAGGAGAAAAACCGGGGAACGGGATCTTCCGGCGACATGTAATAGCGGGCATAGAGTACGACCAGAAAGCCGATCCCCAGCACCAGCATGACGAAGATCCACGACAGCGCATCCAGACGTAGAACGAAGTTCAGGCCATACTCGGGAAGCCAGTCAAACTCATAGCGTAGAACTTGCCCATCACTGAGCGAGGGATATTGCCAAGCTGCCAGGACCAGCCCCGTCAATGACACCAAACCGGCCAGCCAGGCCTCCCGGTTACGGGCGGTTGCCGGCAAACAGGCTGCTATCAAACTACCAATAAACGGAAGGAGAATGAACGTCAGCAGCATAGGCTCCGCAACATGATGTGAAATCCTCTGGTGATATTCGAGACAGTGCCGGCGATAGGCACAGCTTTTCATTCTGGCATAAATTATGCTGAAAAATAAATCGCCAATTTACAGTAGATTCCCTCACACGCATCGTGACAAGTCCTGATTTCATGACAAACAGCCTCCTCTTACAATCTCTACAGATCTGGCTCAAAGCCAGTGCAGCGAACGGTTCCCAACCGTTCCACCCGATCCCGTAGCTCCATCGTTTTCGTCAACAATTCATCGGCCATTTTTTATATGAGAAGTTCTTCGCGCCCTACGCTTTGGGTCAGTTTCGCCATGTTTGTCGGCGTTATGGGTACGGCTCTGGCAAGCCCCCTTTATCCGCTCTACCATGACGCCTGGCAGCTGCAACCCAGCCATATTACGGGCATCTACGTCGCCTATATGGTGGGGGTGCTCATCAGTCTACTGTTTTTGACCCGGCTGACAGACCGGCTCGGGTTTATGCCCATGTTGCGGGTTGGACTGATCATGGTCACAGCGGGCATTGCCCTGTCGGCAGTGGCCTGGGATCTCAACAGCCTCGCCGTGAGCCGTCTGCTAATTGGTATGGCGTCAGGACTGATTACCACCTCCGCCGCGGTGGGTCTTATCGGTCTGAATCCGTACCGGGATCCACAACTGGTTTCAGCCATCACCAGCCTGGCCATGGCCTGTGGCTTTGGGGCCGGCCCGTTGGTCGGCGGCCTGATGGCCCAATGGGCGCCCGCCCCACTGACGACCACCTATTTGCCCAGTCTGATGCTGAGTGTGCTGGCGATTTATGGCCTGTTTCGACTCAACATACCGGCCTCGCAAGATCGGAGACCCTTTGATCTGCGCGCCCTCACGCCGCGCATCACCATGCCTCCGAGAGAGGTCAGAGGACCATTTTGGCTGGCCAGCATAGGCGCGTTCAGTACCTTTGCCGTGTTCGGCCTGTATGCGTCACTGGCACCGAGTTTTATGGAACAGATGCTGCCCTGGAACGGACCCGCCATCAGTGGCACCTTTATCGCCCTGATTCTGATGCTGTCTGCCACGGTGCAGTGGTTTGCCCGGGCGCTGCGCCCGCTCCAGTTGGTGATCTGGGCGATGCGAGCCCTCTGCGTCAGTTGCCTGCTGTTGCTGGTTACCGCCGCCACCAGCTCGCCCTGGCTGTTTATGCTCAGTGTGCTGGCCACGGCCATCGGCCATGGCATGGGCAACCTGTCGGGCGTGGCTATCGTTAACCGGGTCAGCACCGGCCAGACCCGGGCGGGACTGTTCTCGTCCTACCTGATGGTGGGCTATATGGGCTCCATTGTGCCGATTCTGGCGGTGGGCTGGATTGCCGATCATTACGGATTGAAAGTGGGTATCGAGGTATTTTGCGTCACCCTGGCGACTCTAGCGCTCACCCTGGCCGCCAGCGCACGCAGGGTGCGCCGTAAGTACCAGGTGCAGGTGGTACCCGCCTGATTGCCACGCCCTATCGTTCTATTTCTGCTGCCGGTTCAGCGCCTGCAGCAGATCCATGGGTAATGGAAAGACGATAGTACTGGACTTGTCGCCGGCAATTTCCGTCAGAGTAGCAAGATAGCGCAGCTGGATGGCCTGGGGTTGTTGCGCCAAGATTCCCGCGGCTTCCTGGAGCTTCTGGGAGGCCTCCAGCTCGCCGGTGGCATGAATGACCTTGGCGCGCCGAATCCGCTCGGCCTCGGCCTGCCGGGCAATGGCACGAACCATCTGCTGGTCCAGGTCGACGTGCTTGAGCTCGACATTGGCGACTTTTACCCCCCAGGCTTCGGTCTGTACATCCAAAATCCGCTGGATATCGTTGTTCAAGGATTCCCGCTCAGACAGCATCTCATCCAGCTCATGCTGACCGAGAACCGAGCGCAAAGTCGTCTGGGCCAGCTGGCTGGTGGCCTCCTGGTAGTTTTCCACATTGATGACGGCCTTCTGGGCATCCACCACCCGGTAATAGACCACCGCGTTGACCTTCACCGAGACGTTGTCCTTGGAGATCACGTCCTGGGTGGGGACATCCATGACCACCGTGCGCAGGTCAATCCGCACCATTTGCTGCACCACCGGAATCACCAGAATCAGCCCCGGCCCTTTGACCTTGTGGAAGCGCCCCAGCATAAAAATCACGGCGCGCTGATATTCTCGAATGACCCGAAATGCCGAGCCCAGCAGCATAATCAGCAGCAACAAGACCACGGATGTGGCATAAGTCATGGCTCTGCCTCCACGTGTAACGTTAGTCCTTGCACGGCGACAATCCGCACCCGGTCGCCATGACGTACAGGGCCCCGGCTGTGGGCCCGCCATACTTCACCCTGGGCGATCACCCGCCCTTCACCCTCAAAATCCTCGACCGCCTCCGCCAGGCTGCCCACCATGGCTTCAGTGCCGCTGACCACGGGCGAGCGGCGCGCCTTGTACATCATTCCCAGCAAGATGCAGAGCACCAGCACCGAGGTAATGGTCACCCCCAGGATAATCGGCCAGGCGATCTGAAACGCGGGCAAGGAGGTATCCATCAACAACACCGAGCCAATCGCGAACGCCATCGCCCCGCCAATGCCGAGCACACCAAAACTCGGAGCAAAGGCTTCCGCCACCATCAGCGCAATTCCAATCCCCACCAGTCCCAGCCCCACATAACTAATGGGAAGCATCTGTAATGAGTAAAGCGCCAACAGCAGGCAGATCCCGCCCAGAATGCCGGGGAAGCCCATGCCCGGGTTATAGAACTCCAAAATCAGGCCGTAGATACCGATTAGCAGCAGAATGTAGGCAATGCTGGGGTCGGTAATGATGGCCAGGAACTGGTTGCGCCAGTCTGGCTCGATCCGATTCACCTGGAAGTTGTGCAGCTTGAGTATTCGCTCGCCGCCGGCCACCTCCACCCGGTGTCCGTCCAACTGCCGCAGCAGATCCTCCAGGTCCGTGGCCACCAGATTGATCACCTGCAGTTTCAAGGCTTGCCGGGCATCAATATTCTCAGCCTGGCGGACCGCGGCTTCCGCCCAGTCGCCATTGCGCCCCCGCAACTCCGCCAGCCCCCGGATATAGGCCACGGCATCATTAATCTGCTTCCGCTCCATCGTTGAAAGCTGCTCCCCCGGCGCCGGTGGAGTTGCGGACGGATCAGGCTGTGGCGCGGGTGTTGGCGAGGGGCCACCCAGCTCTACCGGGGTGGCCGAACCCAGGTTGGTGGCAGGCGCCATGGCGGCAATGTGGGAGGCATAGAGAATATAGGTGCCCGCACTGGCGGCCCGCGCCCCTTGGGGATAAACATAGGTAGCCACCGGCACCGGCGAGGCCAGAATATTCTGAATGATGGTGCGCATGGATTTATCCAAACCGCCGGGCGTATCCAGCAGGATCACCAGCAAGTCGCCAGAAGCCTGCGCGGCCTCCTCCAGGGCTCGACCGATTAGATCCGCGGTCGCCGGGCCAATGGCTCCTCGCACCTCCACCGTCCAGACCCGGGCCGGAACCTGAGGCTCGGCGGAGTCTTGATTCCGGGCCTGCGCACCAAGGGAACAAACCAGAAACATGCAGGCCAGCACCCAGTACCACGCCCTCTGAGCAATCACTGTCCGCGGTCCGTGCAACTCACACCTCCCTGGCGACAAGACGCCCCAAAGCTATTGGAGGTCTTGAGGATCAGGCTGGCGCATTTCCTCAGGATCTTCCGCACCGGGCATGTAGGAGTCCTGTTCCGCTGCCTCATTGCCATCCTCCGGCGGCTCGGCTTCCTGATCGATGGTGGGGTCGGTCTCCATCGCCGGCGAGATAATATCCCGTTCCTGATCCTGCCCCTGGTTGGTCATTTCCTGATTTTTAATGCCCCGCTCCACCGGTTCCGGAGCCCGTTCATTCTGGCCGTCGCAGCCCATGATCACCCCGCTTGCCAAGACAACTCCTGCCCAAAATCCCGTTTTCATGGCC
Source organism: uncultured Pseudomonadales bacterium (assembly GCA_964514485.1). Lineage (GTDB taxonomy): Bacteria > Pseudomonadota > Gammaproteobacteria > Pseudomonadales > Oleiphilaceae > JAEZAA01. The sequence continues at coordinate 6,205 of CAZEWG010000066.1, read as the reverse complement.
TGCTCCTTTCCAGTTCAACTTCCTATAACCTAATGAACCGCACGCCAGCACAGAAGCCATAGCAGCCTCCCACCCCCGAGACTGGCCAAAATGCACCGCCACCCCAGGCGCGACGGCCAAGTCCTTTGGCAGGCGGGCATGACATGATGAACACTCCGAGCAGCGCGTTAAGCCTCTCGCACGATCACGATAAGGTCTTGTTATGACTCGTCTATCGATCCTATTTTGGTTATTGCTGGTATTCACGCCCATGACGCAAGCACAAAAGATCGCTGGCATTGAAATGCCAACCCAGCTCCCCACCATTGATACTCCTTTGCAGCTAAACGGGGCGGGCACCCGGGTGGAATGGTTCGTCGACGTCTATGCGGCCGGGCTTTATCTGCAACAACCCCAACAGGATGCCCAGCGGATTTTGCAGGCCAACGAGCCGATGGCGATTCGCATGCACATCCTCACCGACCTGCTCACCAGCAAGAAAATCACCGAGGCGGTCCGGGAAGGGTTTGAGAAATCCACCAACGGCCAAACAGCGCCCTATCAGACGCTGATCAACTCAACGTTGCAGGCCTTTGCCGATGAGATCAAAAAGCACGATTACTTCGACCTGGTCTACCTGCCGAACCAAGGCGTGGATATCTACAAAAACGGTACACTGCTGTATCAGGTGGAAAGCGGTTTGGAGTTTAAACGAGCCCTGTTCGGCATCTGGCTGTCGGATCGACCGGTACAGGAGCGTCTGAAGAAAGCCATGCTGGGCAGATAGCCCAGTCGATGGCTCGGCGGGAGTCGCCAGCTGGCCCAGATAGGGGCCGGAGCAGCCACATTTGTGTCACGGCCTGCCCCTTGGTCTAATAGCGGACCAAACCCACGACGGAATTCAGCCGAACATGAGTCGTAAGCGTTTACTGGTCATTGTTCTCACCATCTTGGCGTTACTGCATCTGTATATCGGCGTGCGCCTGCTGCCCGACCTGCCAGGGCAACCTTTCAGCCTGCAACTGGGCGCTCTCTACCTCCTGCTGTCGCTATGCGTGATTCCCCTGGGCTTCGTCTCAAGGCGCTGGCTGCGGACCTCACTGGCCCAGCGACTCGACTGGCCCTCCATGATGGCCATTGGTTTTGGTTCCTCTCTGCTGGTGTTGACGTTTTTACGGGACGTGACCCTGCTGTTTGGCACCCTGTTGCTGAGTGATACGAGTTTGAGCCGCTTGGCCGAGCTAAGCGCGCCCTTGGTGGTTGGAGGGGCGCTCCTGCTCACCCTGTTAGGGCTCTTCAATGCCCGCCGATTGGCAAAAGTGAAAGAAGTGGAGATAGCCATTGCTGGCTTGCCCGATGGACTGCATGGTTTCACCATTGCCCAGATCACCGATATCCATGTCGGCCCGACGGTCAAGGGAGACTATCTGGAGGCCATTGTGCAGGCGGTCAACCGTCTGAATCCGGATCTAATCGCCATCACTGGCGACCTGGTGGACGGTTCGGTCAAAGAGCTGGGGCCCCATGTGCAACCTCTGGCCCGGCTGGTGGCCAAGCACGGGGTCTACTTCGTGACCGGCAACCATGAGTATTACTCCGGCGTACGGGGCTGGTTACAGGAGCTGAAACGGCTAGGCGTGCGGATATTGCTCAACGAACACCAGATGCTTTCCCATCGCGGTGAGCAACTCGTGCTGGCCGGTGTCGCCGACTACGGCGCCCATGTGTTCGAATCCACCCATCGCAGTGATCCGTTCAAGGCGCTGGAAGGCGCACCACCAGAGGTGGGTGTCAAAATTCTGCTCGCCCACCAGCCCCGCTCCTGCCATGCCGCCGCCCAAGCGGGCTTCGACCTGCAGCTATCCGGCCACACCCATGGCGGTCAGTTTTTGCCCTGGAACTTTTTTGTGCGGTTACAGCAACCCTTTACCGCGGGCCTGCACCGGGTTGGCCAGCTTCAGCTCTATATCAGCCGGGGTACGGGTTATTGGGGGCCGCCAAAGCGGCTTGGGGCACCGTCGGAAATCACCCTGATCCGGTTAGTTCCGGCACCCTGAACCCACCCAGACGCCAGATCGGCCGCTCATTCATGCGTCGATTTTCGCCAAAGCCCGGCGAATGGCGCCAAGATCACCCGGTCGGACCAGCCGCTCGATCTCCTCGCCATTTCGCATAAAAATCAGGGTCGGCCAAAGCTTCACCCGGAACGAACGCCCCAAGGGCCGGCCCGGACCGTCTTCGATCTTGAGGTGGCGCACTTGGGAGTGGTCTACGAAGGCCTGCTTCAGTAACGGCTGGACGGCTTGGCAGTGACCACACCAGGGGGCGCCAAATTCAATGAGAGTGGCCCCGACCAGAGCTTCCACTTCTGCGCGGGTCGGTTCTGTCGTCTCATAGGTGCTGTTCAGGGCCATCGGCAATCCTCCGCTGCTACCGCTGATGACAGTTTAGAGTCAATGATAGAGCGAACCGCCGGCGGTACCGATCAGTTTCCGGCGATGACCACGCGGTTGCGACCACCTTGCTTGGCCTGGTAGAGCGCTTCGTCCGCCCGGCGCAGCAGGTACTGATAATCTGGATGACCATTGAACATGGCCAGGCCAATACTCAGCGTCACCCGGACCGACTGGGAGTGGGGCAGCTTCAAGTCTTCCCTCGAAACGGCGGTACGCAGTTTTTCGGCGGTGCGCAATGCGCTTTTCTCGTCCACGTCCACCAACAGCATCAGAAATTCCTCGCCGCCCAGCCTGAACAGATAATCCCCGGCCCGGCTGGTATTGACCAGAAAGCTCGACAGCTGTTGCAGGACATGGTCTCCCGCCTCATGACCGTGGTTGTCATTGATTCGCTTGAAGTGGTCGATATCAATCAGCAGCACGGCAAAGGGTTTGTTCTCAGCCCGGGCCTGGTTCAACTGGCGGGCCATGACCACCGGCAAGAATTTTCGGTTCAGCAACCGGGTCAGCACATCCCGGCCCGATTCCAGTTCGTTGTTTTGCTCAAACAACCGATCCAGATGATAGCGAATCGACTTGGAGCACTCCCGCAGCTCCCGCAAGTGCTGCACCTGATCCTGCGCCTGGCCAAACTTGAAGGTGGGCAACAACACCGAGTCGATTTTGCTCATCGTTTCCAGAATCAGCCCAGTCTCCGCGGCCCCTTCAAAAGCATGGGCGCCCTTGTGGCGAAACCACAAGCCAAACTCGGAAGACTGAATACGGGGTAGCTGATCCAATGCAAGCCCCATGGCGAGCCCGTACATCAGCTGATTCTCCCAGTCCAGCAAGGCGCCCCGCTGGCGCTCTTTTTCATTGCCGATATCCTGTGCCACCGCAAACAGGCGATAGGCTTCTTCCGCCCGCGAGTTGCGTTCGGTGGAGGCGGCATAGGCGTAGCTCATGATTTCCATCGCCAGATCAATATTGACGGCAATCAGTGAGGTGGCAATGCGGATCTGCAAGTCTGAAATATCGTCCTGGTGCACCAGGTCTTCCATCCGCTTCTTCAGGTGGCGAGCTCCCCGCAGCACCAGATGCACCGGAATGGAAACCCGGGCATGCACTTCACCGATTTTGACCTGGTGGGCAACGACGGCCTCCAGACTCTGCTCCTCGTGCAGGGAGAAAACCCCGGTGATCCAGCGCTGCATGGAGGCGTGCAGCCGTGTCTTCACTTGCTCGTGGGAAAGAAAGGTGGAGGCTTGGGGGTCTTCAAGCATATGGGAATAAAAGTGATCCGCCAGCAGGCTTTGATGCCGCTCTGCCAGATCCTGAATGTATTGCTTGATTTCGGGCGAGAACCGCTCCAGATGTCTTGCCCACTCCCTGGCAAGCTGTTCCTGGGAAAACTTTTGCATGTTGGGTGACTCGATAAACTACGGGGAGGCTTCTGGTGAGATCATTGGTATCAAGTTTAACCAATCTGCACAAAAGATGTAATGAATATAAGACATCTGGCTCTCCCACCGCGTGCAGTTATAAAGCCCGCCTAGCAGGCGAGCATAGCCTCACTCCCTGTACAGGAGTCCGTCTCCGGCCCGGTAAATATCCGTTCCCAAACCTGGGACAGCGCCCGTGGCGAGGGCCCCGGCTGTGGGTGACGCTCATTCACAATCGCCACGATCTGCTCGCCCTGACGGACTGCCACCCGGAAAGAGAAGACATAATAGGGCTCCTGCCCCATCCGCAAATCGGTCATGGTAATCCAGTCCCCTTCCTGAAGCACCCGATAAAACCCCTTGGTAAACCAGGCCAGACGCTGGGCGGCCCAGCTGTCACCCACCTGCGCCAATAACCGGGGCTGGCTCGGATAGGCGCGAAAGCCGATGCGGGGCTCCGGGTCCGTAAGCGAATAAAAGCCCTCCAGATAACCTTCGTCCGTCATCACCACCGTGCGCCAGAGAATGGTGTTGAAATAAGAGGGGACGGTCATAAATTGGCGGTAGGGAATGTCCTGCTCGGCCAGGGAGCCCGCCACCACTCGGTCTACATGGAGCTTGGCTCCCACCGTGAAGGCCAGGTACAAGCTGCTGACCGCCAGCCCCCAATTAGACCAGCGCCGTAATCTCCGCGGCTCACGCAGACACAGGCCACCCAGCACCGCCACCAGCAACGGGAGGGTATATAAGGGGTCGACAATAAAAATGGTTCCCCAGCCTACCGGGTCCGGCCAGAAGGGCCAGAAAATCTGGGTGCCGTAGACCGTGAAACAATCCAGCAAGACATGGGTGACCAGGATCAGCCAGACCACCCCGGCCCAGGCCTTGAACGAAACGGGCGAGGATCGGTGGAAGCGCTGCATGAGCCAGGCCAGCAGTGGGGTGAGAAGCGTCAGCACGAACAGGGAATGGCTGGCACTGCGGTGGTAGGTAAAGTTGCTGACCGGGTCGCCCAAGGGCACAAACACATCCAGATCGGGCACCGTGGCAATCACGCCGCCCCACAGCAAGGCTTTACGACCGATTTTCGGCCCCAAGAGCGCGCCACCGACAGCGGCACCCAACACAAACTGGCTGACCGAATCCACCACCCTCTCCTTCACTCACTCCAATCATCGCCCCTGACTTTACCGGCATGAATAGCAGCAAGACAAGCCGCTCGCCAGATCCCTGACAGAGGGCTCAACAGAGGGCTCGACAAGAGTTGACGCCCTGATCAGGATTGCTTAGTTTCAAACCCTGACAATTTTCGAACACAATAATCAACAACAGACGAAGATTAACCATGGTCAGTTTCGCCGCCCGAGCCGTCAAAGCCTACAGTCGCTTGGTGATCAAGAAGGACCCCAAATCCTCCGAGCACCTGGTCCAGCACTTCCGTCGCGCCCTCAACTCGCCACTGTTGCCGTTGCTGCCCCGCAACGTCAAACATCAAACCTTCAGTGGCAACGGTATCCGGGGAGAATGGCTACGGGTTGACGCCCCTCGCCTGGCCATTCTCTATCTTCATGGCGGCGGCTATATCGCCGGCAAACCCCGCAGCTATCTCACCATGTGTGGCGCCTTTGCCAAGAGCCTGCAGGCGGACGTGTTCCTGCCCGATTACCGGCTGGCCCCCGAGCACCCCTTCCCGGCCGCGGTCGAAGATGCCCTGGCCGCCTACCGCATGCTGTTGGAGCGTTTTGAACCCCGCCAGATCGCCATTGTCGGTGATTCCGCCGGCGGTGCCTTGAGCCTGGCCACCTTGCTGGCGGCGCGGGATGCGGGGCTGCCCATGCCCCGTTGCGGGGTTGCCTATTCCCCCTTTGCCGACATGACGGCCCCTCCGGGAAGTCGTCAGACTAATGCCCACAGCTGTGACATGTTCACCGCCAATGTCTACGCGGTCGATTTGGGCCTTTATGCCCGTACCGATGAAGAACGACGCCACCCTTATGCGTCCCCCGTGTTTGGAGACTATCGCGGCTTGCCGCCCCTGATGGTGACGGTAGACGAAGGCGAGTGCCTGCGGGATGACGCCTATCAGGTACTGGCCCGGGCCAAGGAGGCCGGCGTTGAAACCACGTTTATTTCCCGAGAAGGCTTGTTGCACGTGTGGCCAGTGTTCTACCCCCTGATTCCGGAAGCCCGGGAGGAGATCCAGCGCACCATCCGCTTTATTCAGGACTGTGCCCCTGCGTTTGGTGGCTAGCCACCCTCAAAGATGCTGCCTCATCAGCCTCGGGATTCAGGATCAAAAAAGGCCAGCGCGATGGCTGGCCTACGGGCCCGCAGGCCAAGAGGAAGCTT
>CAZEWG010000065.1:0-10643 GCA_964514485.1 uncultured Pseudomonadales bacterium | reverse complement strand
GGCTTGGGCTTCTGATAGCTGACCTCTGGATTGTCCCGCTTCAGCTGGCGATAGATCTGACGTTGTGTTTCCGTATTTTCTTCATCGAACACAGGCACTAGAAAAGGTACGAACCGATCGGGCCTAGGCTGGAGCTTGCCATCATGAACCCCGGTAGACTGGAAATTTGCTGTCTTGGCCTGGCTCATATTGGTAAAAACCGGGCGCCCGGACTCAGGCTCACCACTCACCTGAATATACAGGTGCTTATTGGCATCGACGCCATCGGGTAAAGTCAGCACCTGCATGTGTTTGCCAGGTTTGATAGCAAAATGGGCGATGCCGTAGCTGCCGTCACCGGCAACAGTTTTATCGGCACTGAGATAAGCAATTCGGCCGGTGTAGCCATAATCTGCTTCGTTGCCATTTTCCATCACCGGCAACGCTGTCCCATCAGGTTTGCGCCAGTCGGTATAGATGACAATGGCCCGGTCATCGGATAAAGCCGCACCTTCGTAACCGATAATCTGATCTTCGCGCAGAGTTCCCTTCTCCAACCCGGCTTTTACGTCATAATCCCGCTCGACCCAGATCTTCAGGTTGGGTGGTTGAAGCTTGATTTCCTCTATGTCCCAGCTGAGGCTACGCCCTAACCCATTCTCGCCAGCGGCCTGCATTGTGGTCTGAACGCTTCCCATATAACCGGTCGCCCGGTTGATCGCGACGATCTCTACACGGTCACCCGGCTTCAAATGGTCAGCCTGGCGCTGGTGCAGCTCGGGATTGATGCCGCTCTTGGCCTGCCAGTCCGCATAATTTTGGGCAGTTGCATAGTTTCCAAGGCTATAGCGGAATCTGTCGCCGGAATATCCACGCAGGTAGGTGTGGTAGTAGAAGCGGCTCTCCTGAGCACTCGCGCCCAACTCGTCCTTCCACAAGCCATCGCTAGCAGCCAGCCCCAAGCGTTCTGAGATCAACTTGCCATCGGACAACCTGAACACATACAGGTCCGTATTGCGCAGGTCCTCCTCACTAATGGCCGTGACCAGGCCCTCATGCTCAAAATTCGTCGTCCAGTCCAGTAACCGGGTAAAATCCGGCGCATCTGTCCCCGGCTCTCGCGTGCCAGAGGACAGATAAACCCCCTGTAACAGCTCTACTCCGTCCGTGTCGCCCGTTGCAATCTCAAACTTTTTGGTCACAGCGCCAGTGGCCGGGTCGGTTTCCTCCAACCAGTAGCCTTTGACAACGGTGTCGTTGGTCCCATCACCGTCGAAATCATAGAAGTCACTGGTGGTGGTCTGTAATTCTACGTTTTGACTTTCGTAACGGGTCTGTTCCTCGACTGGAATCAAGCCACCGGACCTGTCGGCGAGATGGGCCGTGCCCGACAACACCATGGTGTCGACAGTAAAATCCAGTTGAGGGGGGTAAACCGTCGCTGTTCCCATATCGATCGGCCAGGGCCCGATGAATGGAATGATGAAAACATTCGGCGTACAAATGATGCTGTAAGGCCTGAGCAGGTAATACGGATAGGGTGTGCTCTGCATGCGGGGGTTGAAGCGGCGCGACTCCAGCCGTGCCGTAACATGGCCATCAATCGTATAGTGGAATAATGGGCAGGGGATATCCGCCCAATACAAAACATAGCGGCCGTCATCGTCAGTCACGGTGCGGCTGAAGTTATAACCTTCAACTTCAACGCCAGGGACCGGGCCATGGATCTGGTCGTCATGTTTGCGATTCTGGCTCGTATCCGGGTTAATGACGCCGCCTCCGGCCTCACTGAGAAACGCAGCCTTGATCCCAATCCGGTTCATGCTCTGATAAAGCGGCTCGCCTTCAGCATTCACCAGCACCGTGACGGTTCCAGCCCCAATCAGGGCTTCCGGATTGACCGGAAATTCCGCAACAATCAACTGCGTGGGATCATTACTATAAAGCTGCTCCCGTGGACGCACAGCCACGTGGGTTGTACTGCTTCTGAGCAAAGGCTTATCGGTGATTGGCTCGCCACCAACCGTCGTAAACACTGTGCTCTGGAATTCGTCCCGACTGTACAAAAATTTACCGAGATTTCCGGTATCCGGATCGGCGAAGGTTCGCCTCAGCTCCTGATATTGCTCGTCATAGGCCTTGAACTGCGCGCCTGACAGGATCATGACCTGCTGGGGATCATATTGACCGGCAGCATCGGCAATATCACGGATATAGGCGCCGGTCTGAGGATCATATTCACCCCAGATTTCTGCACCCGTATTCGGGTTAAGCACCGGCGCCCGGGTATACACATACCCGCTTTGAACGCCACCCTGCACAGACCAAGACAAGAGCAGTAATACCAATAGTCCCTGAATACGACGAGCAACCTTTCTCAACACCACGTTTCTAACTTCCATCGTCTACAACGCTCTAATGACTTGCCTGCTGCAATTCTTCCAGGCTCTTCGGGCGATAGCTTTGCAACCTGATAGACAGGTCCTGAAGGCTGATAGAGCCTTCGGCGGCCTGGCTCAAAAGCTCCTGCTGATCCGGGAAAACACGGGCATATCCCACCTGATCCAGTACCTCAAACGCGGTTGTCCCCAGGCTGTAGACCCGATAATTACGCACCTCACCCACCCCGACCGGGCGGATCAGCTGGCTTGCCGGGTCGAGCCCCATCAAGAGCACCTTCTCGTTCTCTTGGGGCGCGTATTCATAGCTGCCTTGATAGGCCGGCAGGGCAAAGCTGACCTGCAGGTTACCCTCTACCTCGATGCCTCCGGGCTGGACGCTATACATCCACAGCGGTACATAGCGTTCCATAAAGTTGTATCGCAGGGCACTAATCGGGCTGAACTGGACATGGACCTCACCGTCTTGGCGACGGTTTGGAAACAGCAACCGCGCCTGGGTGGTATTCAGGTTCAGTTCATTGCCATTGATGACATTTTCGCGGCCGGACTGAATGTAGCTAAAAGGAATTTCCCTGTTGAGGGTTTGCAGCACCTGACGTCCGCTGTAATTACGCACACCACTTTGGACGTTGATCCAAGCACTCAGGCTGCCATATTGCCGGCTTTCCAGGTTGGCGTTGACATGCAAACGGTATCGGCCAGAGGGGATAACTTTGTCCGCCGTGGTGTTATAGCCGAACGCAAAGGCCCCATCCTCGTTGGTGGTGGTGACCAGCCCCAGCTCCGCAATCTCCACGCGAACACCCGCTACGGGCTGTCCTAATTGGTCAAAAGCGCCACCTTCCACAAAGGTGGGCAACGGCCGTACCTTAAACTGGCTTCGCAGCATTTCCTCGCCGCTGACTCGGACATTGACAAATACTTCGGCGTTATAGGCAAAGTCCCGATCTGGGTAGTAGGTCAGTGTCTTGCCATCTTGCAGCACCGAAACGACACCCGGAACCGCCTCGTAATTGCGGTTGACCGGCTCCAGTTGATGGCCCTTGGCAAACAAGCTATCGACCCCAGAAGGATCTTTGTCGACATAGGTCAGGCCATTGGCAGTCTCGCGCACTTCAATGGACACGGTGGAGACATCAATGGGCTTATTGAAGAAAATGCTGATGAACCCGTTGGCTTCCACCAACGTGGCCTGGTCCTGGGGCTCCACTTTCACGATTTCCAAGCGGGCAGCCTGCTCGCTTTTCACCAAAATGGTACGGCTGGTCCGGCTGAGCACATTATTGTCAGGACCATAAACACTCACCTCGACCTGATAATCGCCTGCCTGCCCTGGAATCTGTACGACTCCCGCGGCGTAACCATTGCCATAGTCCAGGGCTTGCTCGACCCGCACACCCGCACCAGCAATGACCGCCACCACGCGCTCCGTACCCAGGGCACCGGTCAGTCGAGCGGATACATTGATATCCAGGCTCTCACCACTGCTCAGATACTGAGTACTCTGACCCGGTACCAGTAACTCCAGCCCCACGTTAGCCTGCCGGCGCAGAATATATTCACTGCGCCAGACGTTACCGCCTAGGTCTCGCGCTTCCAGGCTCACGGCCGTAGGCGTGGTTGAACCGATATTCAACAAGGTGTTGAAGCTGTACTCACCCACGTTCAGCCCGGGCTCTAATGGAATCTGCTGGCCATTCACAAAAAAGCCCGAGAGGTTGTTTTCCAGCACGGTTCCCGAGAGTCGATAGGGCGACTCATGCACGGGATTTTCCACAGGTGCAGGCAGGATGGAGTTATCCAGGAACACCTGCGGGCTCTCTACATCCCGGTAGTAGCGCAGGATTTCAGAACTGGACTGGCCAAGGCTGTCCGTCGCTTCAATCGCCACGGTCATCTCGCCCTGTCCGGGCTCGAAACTCAGCAGCTGTCGGAAGCGCCCTTGTGTTCCATCGCCATCCAGAAGTGCGACGGGCAGGCCATTAATCTTGAGAGTCACCTCCCCTGCAAAACTTTCCACCGTTCCCGACAGGGTGAAACTCGCATCTGTCAGATAGCGGTTCGGCAAGGGTGAGGAAATAGTCACCCGCGGAGAGGGCACCTCCATTTCAGGGGTGCGGTAGATCAGCGGCAACAGTCGCTGCAAGCGATGATTATTGATCACCGCAGAGACGGTCACCACGTTGGTCCCTTCAACCAGGGTCAGACGCGGGGACTGAAAGCGGAAACGTGTCGGGTCCGCCGTCGGTGTTACCTGTGCGGTCTGGCCATCGACGGTGACTGTCAGGGTTAACACAGGCTCTTCGCTGATCAGAACGCCCTGCACAACAACTTCAGCCTGCTCAAGCACAGCATTTGCAGCCGGACTCTCAATCAGAAGTTCCAGCCCTGCATTGGCCTGCTGCCGGTCTACCGTAACCGTCAGTGTGCTGACATTACCGGCTTTGTCTTCAGCCCGCACCGTAATGAGGTTGCTCCCTACTTCCAGAGGGACTTCCGCGCTCCAGGAGCGACCATTGACGCTGGCGTCAAAACGTATCCCACCATAGCGGTTGGAGCTCAGGGAGATGCCGGCCAGCCCAGACTGCTCATCAAACACCGTCCCCGCAAGCGAGACCTTGTTCTGCTGGGTCGTCTGATGTGTGTTGCCGGTCAGGCTCAGCTGTGGCGGTACACTGTCCGGAAACGAATTGGCATCATCCGGATCTGTTCCGGCACGCAGCTCCTCTTCATTGGAGAAACCATCGCCGTCGCGGTCCGGATCACTGTTATCACCAATGCCGTCACCGTCAAGATCGCTCCACTCGGTGGCATCGTCTGGGAAGGCATCGTCCGCATTCGCCACGCCATCCCCGTCTCGATCATCATCCAAGGCATCAGGAATACCATCACCATCGAGATCCGGCGGCGTGCTGCTGGGATCATTGGGATCAAACCCAAGTTGTTCTTCGAGTTCATTACTGATGCCATCACCGTCGCGATCTGGATCACTGTTATCGCCAATGCCATCACCATCCAGATCCGACCATTCGGATGGATCTAACGGGAAGGCATCCCGATCATTTGGGGTGCCATCACCATCAATGTCGTCATCTAAAGCATCGGGAATGCCATCACCGTCCAGATCCGGCGGCGTGCTGCTGGGATCATTGGGATCAAACCCAAGCTCCTCTTCAAGCTCATTGCTAATGCCGTCGCCGTCACGATCTGGGTCGCTGTTATCACCAATACCGTCACCGTCGAGATCACTCCACTCGGTGGCATCGTCTGGGAAGGCATCGTCCACATCTGCTACGCCGTCGCCGTCCCGATCCTCATCCAGGGCATCGGGAATGCCATCACCGTCCAGATCCGGTGGCGTGCTGCTGGGGTCATTAGGATCAAACCCAAGCTGCTCTTCGAGCTCATTGCTGATGCCATCACCGTCGCGATCTGGGTCGCTGTTATCGCCAATGCCGTCGCCATCCAGATCCGACCATTCGGACGGGTCTAGCGGGAAAGCATCCTGCTCATTCGGAGTACCATCACCATCGATGTCGTCATCTAAAGCATCGGGAATGCCATCACCATCCAGATCCGGCGGCGTGCTGCTGGGGTCATTGGGGTCAAACCCGAGTTGCTCTTCATACTCGTTGCTGATGCCGTCACCGTCGCGATCCGGGTCGCTATTATCACCAATGCCATCGCCATCCAGGTCGGAGGTTTCGGTAGGATCATAAGGAAAAGCATCCTGCTCATTCGGAGTGCCGTCACCATCGATGTCGTCATCCAAGGCATCGGGAATGCCATCACCATCCAGATCCGGCGGCGTGCTGTTAGGATCATTAGGATCGAACCCTAATTGCTCTTCATGCTCGTTGCTAATGCCGTCACCGTCGCGATCCGGGTCGCTGTTATCACCAATGCCGTCGCCATCCAGATCCGACCATTCTGAAGGATCAGAGGGGAAGCGATCATTTTCGTTATCAACACCATCACCATCCCGGTCCGGATCCAGGGCGTCAGGAATGCCATCACCGTCCAGATCCGGCGGCGTGCTGTTGGGATCATTAGGGTCGAACCCTAATTGCTCTTCATACTCATTGCTGATGCCATCGCCGTCGCGATCCGGGTCGCTGTTATCACCAATACCGTCACCATCCAGATCCGACCATTCGGATGGATCTAGCGGGAAAGCATCCTGATCATTGCTAAAACCGTCGCCATCGATGTCCCGGTCCAGGGCATCGGGAATACCATCACCATCCATATCTGGCGGCGTGCTGTTAGGATCATTGGGGTCGAACCCGAGTTGCTCTTCATACTCGTTGCGGATGCCGTCGCCGTCGCGATCCGGGTCGCTGTTGTCACCAATACCGTCACCGTCAAGATCGCTCCACTCTGTGGCGTCGTCGGGGAAGGCATCGTCGGCGTTCACTACGCCGTCGCCATCCCGATCCTCATCCAGGGCATCGGGAATACCATCGCCATCCAGGTCCGGCGGCACATCGTCGGCATCATAGGGATGAGTCCCCATCTGTTCCTCGTACTCATTGCTGATGCCATCACCATCGATATCCTCATCAAAGCCGTCGTAGATGCCGTCACCATCCAGGTCGCAGACAAATCCGAAATCAACATTGGACAGAGCCTCGGCGCTGCCATGGACCTGGCTTTCGGTCTGCAAGTGGATCTGGCTGGCACTGATCCCGCCATAGAGAACCGCGCGATAATCCAGGTCAACCTTACCGTCTGCAAAGAGATAACCTGCCAAAGAGGCCAGGCTATGCAAGCGGATATCTCCATAGGAATAAATAAATAGCCGATGGGCGGCGGTCACGGAGGCCTCGCTCCCCGTGTTAACCTTAGCCATTCCCTTCACGTCCAGAGAGTCCCGAACAAACAGGCGAACCGTGCCTTCTCCCAGAACATTCAAGGTCGCCGAAGCATCTAGCTCCAGCTTTTCAATCCAATAATCACCGGGAGTCAGGTTGAGAGTACTATTAAGCGATGCCTTGAGCCGTTTAATACGGTATTCAGGCTTTTCACTAAATGTGAGGATGGCGAGGGCCTGCAGTTCTATGGTGCGGTACTCAGCAGCGGCGTCTGAACCTAGGGATCTTCGACTGCCTAGCGTCACCTTGAGATCAGAAGCCGAAGTGCCGGACTTGAAGACCCCGGCATCCAGCACTGGCGCAGAAACACCTGTGGCATAACAGTTTGAGGTACCGCAACTGGCCCGAGAGGAAGTCCAGGACTGATTGATCCCGGCAGTGTTCAGATAGAAAGAGGTATTTTCCAGATACTGGGCATTATGACCAAAGCTAATACGCCCTTCTTGGGTGCGGGTCTGCAATCCTGTCCCAAAAGCGGCCGTACATTGATTGGACCGAAACCCTTCCAACTGGTCAGGAATACCGTTGTGGTTATCATCCACTGGCTTACTGGACGGGTCACTCGCATCGCTTCCCAATAAAAACTCATAGCGGTTATCAATGCCATCGCCATCCTTGTCAGTATCCAGCGCATCGGGAGTGCCATCCCCATCCAGATCCTTGATAAAACCAGTGCCGACACAGAGAGGATCGTGGTTGCTCAGGTTCAAGAGCCTGTTGGGGTAGGTGATGCGGCTATAGGCCGCCATTTTGGTGTTGGCGGCAGTCAAGGCACCATAAATACGCGCCGCCGATCCCAGATTGGCGTTACCTTGGATATAAACGATGCCACTGAGCTCTGCCCGGAGATCCAGGCGCAACGATTTACCGCCCCAGAGAAATAGCTGATCTGCTTTTTCTGCAGTGTTGATGCGGGCTTCTGCGGGTAACTGGATATCGGACGCAACCAGCAGGCGAACGGCTCCTTCGCCGATCACCTCAATCCGACTGTCTAGGGCCAGGCTCAACTGATTTACCCAGTAATCCCCTGGCGCCAGCTTCAGCGTAGCGCCAGCTCCCAACTCCAGGCGACCGATCACATAGCTGTCATTGCGTTGGGAAAATTCCAGGGTTCCCATTCCGGCGACAGTGATCTGAGCAAATTCCTGACGCCAGTCGTTCCCTAGCATCCGCGTTTCTCTGATACCTACAGAGACCTGATCCGTCGTTGAGGGCGTCAAAAACGTATCCAGCGTGATAGAGGCTGCCGACTGCCCTGACACGGCACAAGCTTTATTGGTGCCGCAGGCTTGTGATGCGTGCAGGAAGCTTACGTTTAAGCTGCTAAAGGCAAGCTCAGGTCCCCGGCTATTCAGAACCTGGGCACCCAAGCCAATTTCCAAAACACTACCACTGGCAAGATGCGACTGGACCACATCTGGAAACATGGGGCCACATGCCTGAGCACCCAGTGCGACCCCTGGCGAGGCGAGGCTCAAAACTGTCGACAGCCACAAAACCAACCATCGAGAATGCCATTGAGACTTTCCCTGCGGAGCCTTAGGAGTCACGACTTCCCTGACACTACGACTAACTCTGTCCACGCTTCACTACTCTGGCAGTTGCCGGCCTCTGGCCCGGCGATTATCAATCAACGGCGTACTGCACGCTGACTTGGCTCCTAGCCTGTTGGGAGGCCTCGGCAATGGCCTTTTTCATCATGACTGGCGCCAGCCGTTTGCGAATTTCCGAACTCACCTCGGCTAACGGCCTAACGGCACCAGGAATGCGCTCCAACACACGAACAACTTGAATCGTTTCCTCCACCAACACCGAAGAGACCGCACCGGGTTGGGTGTTCTGAACCAGATTGCGAAGTCGGGGGGCTAACAGAGAGGGGCGCGCTTGAGCTTGCTGCAGCCTCACGGGAATCTTGTCTTGGTGCAAACGTGTTTCCAACTGTTTCCAGTCGGCTGCGGACGGTGCCTGCTCAAACGCGTTGAGAATTGCTTGTCGTTGGGTCTCCGAGAGCTCGCCGAAGCTGGTCAACACTTCAAACCTGTATTGCGGCTCATCCTCGAACTCGTGCTGATGCTCTTGGTAGTAATCCTTGACCATCTGCGTGGAGACTGGCTGTACCTGGGCGTGCCGATCGAGATAACGCTTGACCAGCAGCTCTTCTTCATAGAAGCGAACCAACCGCCGGATGTCTTCGAGTTCATCGGCAGGCAATTCCTGCTCGGCGGCTTTAGCCATGGCACGGCTATTGATCAAACTCTCCAGCAGCTTTGCACGGCTGGCCTCATCCGCCAGCAATTGAGCCCTGTACAACAGGGCTTGGTCACCGCCGACTCGCTCTAGCAAGAGCTCGATATCTGACTCAGTAACGAGCGTTCCCGCCACAGTTGCCAAGGCAGGCTCCGTATCAGCACTGGCCGATGATGCTGGCGTTTCTGGCCCTGTGCAGGCCGCCAACAAGAGGACACCGACACCTCCAAGCAAGCGGGGCATTGTCACACTCCATCCCTTCTGGAACATCTTCATGAAGTTACGACTCTTCCTGTGCCACAGACTTCAGCAATCGCTGCATTTCTTCGTCTTTCGCCAACTGGCGCAGCTTGAAACGGATATCGCCTTTCACCTGCTCAAAGGGCACCGTGATGACCTGGGTATCCTCCAGTTTTTTCACGACGTGGTAACCAAAGGGCGTTACAAATGGCTCGGAAATCTCTCCAGCCTTGAGGGCAAATACCTGCTGAGAGAAAGCGGGGTCAATCGCGCCCTGCTTGATCCACCCCAGGTTTCCGCCTTTCTTGGCAGAAATACGGTCTTCCGAATATTGCTCCGCCAGCTTTTCAAAAGGCTCATTGGCCTTGGCCTTGCTAAAGGCCTCCTGGGCAGCCGCCATCTTCACCTTTCGCTCCGCCTCACTCATGGTTGGCGAAGTCCGCAGCAGGATATGTGCAACCGCTGCTTTTTCCACCCGAAACTCTTCAGGATGGCTGTTGTAGTAATTCTCAACCGCCTGGTCATTCACTACATCATTCAGGTAGTTCTCGAAATAACGGCTCATCAGCATCTGCAAGCGGAAATCCTCCACTTCAGCGGCGACCAGGTCCGCCTCAATGTATGGGGATTTCACCACAGCAGCGGCTAATGCCTTACGCTCCAAATAATCTTCCTGCAGACGATCAGCTCGCGCGGTATCCTCGGCAGGGACTCGCTTGAACCGGAGGTAGGCATCGACTTCTTTCTGTTGAATATCAACCCCCTGAATGGTGGCAACCGTGCGGTTACCTTCCTCTTGACTGCATGCTGCAGCGCCCACAATCATCGTTGCCAATAAGATCCGTTTAAAGGGATGCATTTCGCCTCCGTTAATTACTGCTTCCGAGCGACCAGCCCGTCC
>CAZEWG010000064.1:0-11046 GCA_964514485.1 uncultured Pseudomonadales bacterium | reverse complement strand
GTGAAGTCTACCAAAGTAGCTAACCAGGCGCGCCAGCCGACGTTAGACTTCCCCCGCTTTAGTAGACACGCATCGCTAACCACTAAGAGGAATTTACGTGGGTGTAAGTACCAAGGAATGTCAGTATTGTTTGTCAGAGCTATCGTCTGAAGCAAGAAAATGTAAATTTTGTGGGGAATGGTTGGTTCAACCCGAACATCAGAATGGTGCGTCATCTACACAAAATGATGAAAGAGTGCGTTGTAGTAATTGCCACAAACTGATGGTTCCTAGATTAATAATGGGGCCGCCTAGTGTTCATGGCGGTAGCGGTTATTGGACTCCTGTCCCAAGAAAGTCAATTTGTCCATATTGCGCTGAAACATTTAAGGTCTTTTCAAAAAGTCAGAAAGAAATAAAAGCAGTTCAGGGGTTTAAAAAACTGCTTGTTGCCATAGCAGCAATAATTTTTTTCGTGGCAGCAATAATGCTCATTCTTTTTTTAGTTTCGCTTCCAGCAATGATAGATAGTTACAATATGGGCAAGTTTAAGTAAGGACCGACTAATTTACTGCTCGGGCGTTATTCTAACGAGGAGCCACCAATGAACGGCGTTATATTTCTTAGGGAGTTCCAAATTGCTCAATAGATCCGCTTTAATCCTCCGCTACAAAGAGCCTGCAGTACGCTGGATCAACGAAGCCGATCCGAATCCTGATGGCCTGGAAATCACGCTGGAGGATGTTAATGAGGAACGTACCGTTTACCTCATTGAGGCGGAAGTGGCCGATACGCCTGAACAACTCAGAAAATGGGTCAAGGCTAACTTCCTTCCATTATTCGAGAGTGAACTCAGCAGTTGGTACGTCGATCCTGATTTATGGCCCCGGAAGCTGACCCTGAAGTTGTTCGACGAGTGGTTCAAGGTCGAGTGCCACACGGTGATTTTTGATACGGTTGGCGGTCCCCTTGAGGACGACGAAATATAATAAGTCGCGGCAGCTTATTCCGGTCTTCGATCTCCACCGTATGCCCCTGTCGGGCCGCCGCTTGTTTCTGGTTAGGCCCCAGAAAGCGTAGCAAGTTCTGGCGTTGACAGATCAAGTAGATCCTGTCACTTTTTGGGCTCGACTACATGTCGTGGCTTTAGGAGTTTATTTACAGGGAGTTAAAAGTGAACTGCTCGAATGAACTTGGTTTTGTACACCATTTCGAAGAAAACATGAAGGCACTAGGCCTTCCTGCTCCGCTATCTACACCAGCTCTGTAGCCATTATTGCAGCTGTAAAGTCGATGTCCGACATCATAGGTACGTACGGACGAAGCGCGAGTTTGACTCAGTTAGCCATGAGAGCAACTTGGGGGTTCGCTCTCTCGGGGGTTGTGTCCCGTGTTGCCGGTATCGTTTTGGCATTAGGTGCTTCTTACTACGTTGGCGCATGTATTGGTAGCGCTGCTGTTGCAACTCGTAAATCCATGGGTTGTGGTACAACCACTGTTGCCGACGTCATGAACTGGGCACGAAAAAACGGAATTTACGAATCCTGGATAGAAGGCGAACTGCTGTCGAATCCACAGATTCTCGCAAGGATCGCCTAAGCATATGAACAAAATATTAGACAAAAGTTTGCTTATGATCGTGGCGCTAGTCTGCGCCGCGATCGCTTGGGCTTTTTGGCACTATCTTGGCCAAAGTGCTTTCGAGGTTTTCGGTCTGTTATTTGTGGTTTATCTACTAGCCGAAAATTACACGCTCAAACAGAAGCTTCGGGAGCGGCAGGACTCCAGGTGAACGACAGTAGCCGGTGGCTCAGAGCAATCCTAATCAAGCCATTAAGCTCGCCTCCTTGGACTGGACGTAAAAGGCCGGGCGGCTTTTTGCGCCGCTTAAGGCGGCATTAGCGAGAGAATATGATTCCCTTTGGCCTCACCGAATCACAAGTTTTATCTCGATACCGGCAAGATTAGATAAAGTCTTTTCTTCCGTTAAAAAGTCACTGTTGCCGCAGAGCCCTGCTTATATTTATCCATGAAAAAAGCCCTATCAATTCTCATTTTAGCGATTGTTGCTTTGGTGTTGTTTTCTCAAGTTGATGACGATTTGAGTGATCAAGCCACAGACCTGATTGGCAGGCTAGAGCCTGACGCAGCAAGCGAATCCTATCTTTATTTGTCTGGGATCTTTGCGGGGGAAGATGAAAGCCCAGCGCTGGTCGGCAAGAGCTTGCTGGAGGAATATCGAAAGCTTGAGGCCAATGAGTCGTATGAGGTTGCGCAATATCCAGATGCAAAAAAGCTGGTGCTACCTACAGGAGAGGCATTTTGTAGATCTTGGGAAGAGGGCTGTCTGGAATACCTGTTCTCAGCCGAGGTCGATGCTGAAAAGCTGTTGAAAGACCACGGAATCCTGGTTTCCCGTTCCAATCGGTTCCTGGAGTTTAGTGAGTATAAAACCTTAACGAAGCCAACCGTTACCGAGCTCTATCCCCCATATGAATACATCACGGCCGCCGAGCGTCTCAAGGTTCTCGGCGCGATATCAGCCTATAAAAAAGGGGATACGGTTACGGCTATTGAGTCCCTGTCCGACCAGTTTGAGAAGCTGAGAAAGTCCTTGGCGTTGCAGGACAACCTCATCGGGAAGCTGGTTTTCCTGATGAAGCTTTCGGAAGTTATCGATGTTCTGAGCATCATCCTCACCAATGAAGATCTGGGGGCAGAAGAGATTCCTGGGTTGAGCAACTCAGAAAAGAGTTTCTACATGATTGCGGCAAGAGAATTTGGGATGTCTTACCACACGTTAAAACATCTGGATCGGCACCCGGAATTCTTTGAAGTGGCGGGTAACGTTCCTGGGTGGCTAACGCGAATGGTGTATAAGCCAAACATGACCATCAATGCAGTGGCTCCCAAATACTACCGGCTAGATCGCTTAGCTCAGTTGTCGCCTGTTGATTTTGCCAAGGAGGCGGAACCGGAAGATCGACTCCAGCTTTCAACCTCAAAACTAAGGAACGCTGCAGGTGGAGTGTTAATCGCTATTTCGCCGGGGCTTGATAAATATGTTGCCCACTTTCACGATTTTGATGCAAAGCTGGCGCTTTTTAATCAGGTTCATCATTTAAAACTGGCGCCGGATTCGATGCAAAATCCCTATTACGGTCATGAAACGCCTAAGGAGTCTGATGGGAAGCTGTGCTTTAGTGGTCCATTGGAAGATAAAAGATCTTTGCGATGCTTGAGAGTGAAAATCTAAAGATCGCGTCCAGTAGGGGCTCGTAAGTCCAGGCCTTTTACGCAGGCGTTTGGCATACACCGGCAAGTAGCATGACCTGCGCTCCACTACCTGCCTGGTGTATGACATCACCCACTTAAAATTTATCTGGAAACTGCTTCACCAAGCCGTCTGTCAGGGCATCGGCGATGGTGTTCATATGGCTGCGCATCTCGTGCCAGGTCTTGGCTTCGGCTTCATAATCCTTTGCTTTGATTTGGTCGATCTGGGCGACGTGATGAGCACCATGGGTGCTTAACAGGCTGACGAGAGTGTCTTCAGGCCAGTTCGGGTTGGCCTCACTCAGGAACTGGGAAATCTGCTTGGCGTTCTCAGTCAGTTCAGTGACCGCGTTTTGAGCGTCGGAGCTGTTATTGGCCTGAGTGGCGTCGTTGTAATGCTTGATGGCGGTCCAGTGGCCGGCCAGGAGCTCGAAGAGGGCATCGCGCGCTTCCTGCCCGTAGAAGGGCTCAATGGCATCGGCAATGCCGTTGGCGTTTGCGACAATTTCCGTTTCGGCTGCTTGGGCCATGGCCTGATCTTTAACGTGGGTGCCCAGCACATAGTTGCGTACCCACACAATATGCTCGCTCCAGAGATCCCGTAATGCCAGGCGGGTTTCGACAGCGGGGGATGCGGCGGCTGTCGTATCCCGTTGCTGAGTGTTTTCCTGGGCCAGTGCCGCGGTGGCGAAACTGACTAGAACAGCAAAGGCTAGGTGCATGATGGAACGGTTCATTGCTCGACCTCCTTTGTGATCGTCTCTCCCAACATAGGCTTGGCCATACGATAAACCAATGAAAAAGAGATCTTGTTCAATAAACGGTGGCAGAGCCCATTTAAAATGACGGTGCTTTACCGCAGCATCCCGTCAACGCTCTTGCGTCCTTGCCCCGCCCAGGTGCGCAGCGTTCAATGTCAGGTCTAAGTTATGGATAGAAGTACGTTCTCAATCATTGGTGACCGCTACCTGGATACGCAGCACGACGCTGAATATATTGAAGGGCTTGAAGCCGAACTGAGGCGGCGCGGCGTGACCGGCCTCCATCGTTGGCTGTTGGAGTATATGGCGGCATCGAGCCTGTGGTGGAATATCCTCTGGTGGGACTGGTGTGAGCTCAACGAGCAGGATGTTAAAACCGGCTGGGTGCAAAATCTGGTGGTATTCGGGCTTGCCGCCCTGGTGATGGGGTTTGTGGTGGGGCCTTATGCCGGCGTTGGCACCTTTTTCGTCTTACATCTCTTAACCACCTGGATAGGGTTTGGCTTGCGCTCTGGCACCAAAAAGGACCGCTGAAGGGGTGTGTCACCGCCCCAAACAGCCCCTCGGAGAGAGCGGTGTCGCCGCTACTTTCATTTCTTCTGACCCCAGCCCTTGAAATTCTTCTAACCGGCCTCACATCTGGCACTGAAATATTTTTTTGTGGCAGCCGTTGAAATCGGGTTGAAGGGCCCCATTTCTAGCTCCACTATCCGCCAGCCTGGATAACGGCCTGAAATAAAAGGGCGTTTGAAGGCACGCGGAGTCTTTAACCAAGCAAAACTCAAAACTATCTGGTTGATAACCTAACTGGGAGAATCAGTGAAATGAAAATTCGTCCGTTACACGATCGTGTTGTCGTGCGTCGCAAGGAAGAAGAGACCAAAACTGCCGGTGGCATCGTGCTTCCTGGCAAAGCAGCTGAAAAACCGTCCCAGGGTGAAGTGGTAGCTGTAGGTAACGGCCGTGTACTCGACAACGGTGAAGTACGTCCGTTGGCACTCAAAGTTGGCGATGTGGTCGTATTCGGTCAGTACGCGGGAAGCACCGTGAAGCTGGACGGAGAGGAATTGCTGATCATGAGCGAGTCCGAAATCTTCGGCGTGATTGAACAGTAAAACTTAACGAATCTGGGTTTCAACAAGTTTCAAAGATAGGATTAACCGATTATGGCAGCTAAAGACGTTAAATTTGGTGATTCCGCCCGCAAGAGAATGCTGGCTGGTGTGAATGTTCTGGCCGACGCGGTCAAGGTAACTCTGGGCCCGAAAGGCCGTAACGTGGTTCTGGACAAGTCCTTTGGCGCGCCGACCGTGACTAAAGACGGTGTTTCCGTAGCCAAGGAAATCGAGCTGAAAGACAAGTTCGAAAACATGGGCGCGCAAATGGTGAAGGAAGTTGCTTCCCAAGCCAACGACGTAGCCGGTGACGGTACCACTACTGCAACTGTTCTGGCGCAAGCTATTGTGAATGAAGGTCTGAAGGCAGTTGCCGCGGGCATGAACCCGATGGACCTGAAGCGCGGTATCGACAAAGGTCTGTACGCTGCGGTTGAAGAGATCAAGAAGCTGTCCCGCCAGTGCAGCGACTCCAAAGCCATCGCTCAGGTGGGCACCATCTCCGCCAACAGCGACGAGCGCATCGGTAGCATCATTGCCGAAGCCATGGAGCGCGTGGGTAAAGAAGGCGTGATCACTGTTGAAGAAGGCAGCGGCTTCGAAGACGAGCTGGACGTGGTAGAAGGTATGCAGTTCGACCGCGGCTACCTGTCGCCGTACTTCATCAACAACCAGGACACCATGTCTGCCGAACTGGAAAACCCGTTCGTGCTGCTGGTTGACAAGAAAATCTCCAACATCCGCGAAATGCTGCCGGTTCTGGAAGCGGTTGCCAAGTCTTCCAAGCCTCTGCTGATCATTGCTGAAGACGTGGAAGGCGAAGCGCTGGCCACTCTGGTTGTGAACAACATGCGCGGCATCGTGAAAGTGGCAGCGGTTAAAGCCCCGGGCTTTGGTGACCGTCGTAAGGAAATGCTGCAGGACATCGCCATTCTGACTGGCGGTACCGTGATTTCCGAAGAAGTGGGCCTGACCCTGGAAAACGCCACTCTGGACGATCTGGGCAGCGCCAAGCGCGTACAGATCACCAAAGAGAACACCACCATCATCGATGGTTCCGGTGCTCAGGCAGACATCCAGGCTCGCGTTGCACAAATCCGCAAGCAGATCGAAGAAACTTCTTCCGACTACGACCGTGAGAAGCTGCAAGAGCGCGTAGCCAAACTGGCTGGCGGTGTTGCGGTCATCAAGGTGGGTGCGGCCAGCGAAGTCGAAATGAAAGAGAAGAAAGCTCGTGTCGACGACGCCCTGCACGCAACCCGCGCGGCTGTTGAAGAAGGTATCGTACCTGGCGGTGGCGTAGCGCTGATCCGTGCCCTGCAGGCCATTGAAGACCTGAAAGGCGACAACGAAGATCAGAACGTAGGTATCAACCTGCTGCGTCGCGCCATGGAAGCTCCGCTGCGTCAGATCGTAACCAACGCCGGTGGCGAAGCCTCTGTCGTGGTTGACAAGGTCAAGCAAGGCAAAGACAGCTATGGCTACAACGCTGCCAATAGCACCTACGGCGACATGCTGGAAATGGGTATTCTGGATCCTGCCAAGGTTACCCGTACCGCACTGCAGTCCGCAGCGTCTGTTGCCAGCTTGATGATCACCACTGAGTGCATGGTCACCGAGCACGTAGACGAGAACGCCAAAGCCGCAATGCCGGCTGGCGGCATGCCCGGTATGGACATGATGTAATACCGTTCACGTCAGTGATCAAGAAGCCCCGTTTCGACGGGGCTTTTTTGTGGGCGGGATTTAGCCTCGGGGCAGGGGAGAGGGCGGTTTTTCGCTACCTGGTTCTCGTTGTCAAAACAGGATCAAGATAAACTTGTGTCATGGTGCCATTTCTGAAGCCGGGAAAGAGGTATCCTGCCAGTTCTCTTGCTATGATGACCTTTATGTGTGCCAAGGGCGCCCTTGCGGTAGAAGAGACATAGGCGACGTAACCTGGGTGAAAAGAACTCGGGCGATAGAGCTCAGGCGATACAGCTCCGGCGATAGAGCCATTCAGGTGACAGTAACTCTGGCGATAGAACTCAGGTGAAAGTAACAAACGCGTGATCAAGAAGATAATTGGCTATAGTCTGTTGGCCATCTGTGCCTATGTAACCTTTCTGATTATTGAGTTGCCGGCAGATGTGGTGTGGCGTTATGCGCGCCCCCATCTGGACCCCCAGTCCATGCCCGTTGAGATTTCTTCGGTGCACGGCAGGGTTTGGGACGGGCGTGGCGTGGTGAGCTACCAAGGGCAGCAGGCTGACCTGAGCTGGCGGTTGCAGCCCTGGCGCCAGTTGCTTGGCCAACCGGTGCTTTCCATGGACGTGGCCTACCAGGGCAGCCGGGTCTCCCTGCAATCAGGTGTCAGTTGGAGCGGTATTTTGGACCTGGGGGTGCAGGGCCAGATCGATTTGACGCCCTTTAACAGCTATTTTGCCCGCCAGGGGATTACTTTAGACGGCACGGTGCGGGTTTCGGATCTCAAGGTGCGCTGGGATTCCGAGCAGCAGGCGCTGCTGGCCGCCCAGGGGCTGATCCAGTGGAGCGGCGGCACCATCGGCTATCCGGTGGCCGGGCAAACCCAGCGCCAGCAAATGCCGGGGCTGTTGGGGGTGATCGAGCATCAGAACAGCGCGGTGAGCCTGAATGTGAAAGAGAACATGGCCAGCGCGCCGATTATCGAGGCCACCTTGCAACAAAACGGCCAGGCGCGCCTGGCGGTGCGTCGTAAGCTGCTGGACTTGGCCGGTGCGCCCTGGGCAGAGAACTCCACACCTCAGGATGTGGTGTTTCGGATTCAGCAGAAATTGTTTTGAGACATAAATAAGAGTATCTGTATTGAAACTCAGAAAGTGTCACGGAATTCTTATGGAACTCAAGGTATGTTGTGTATACCCAGGAGCGGGGGCAAACTTGAATTTTCCGAAAAGGTCTATGAATGAAGCCAGCTCCTAGTTCCGGAAAAGTGAGCAAATACTTAACGCACTTGCTGGCGATAATTCTGGTTATTATGATGGCCCAATCATTGGCACGCCTGACGTGGCTGCCATTTCGGGATTGGCAGCCGGCACTGTCGGGGGGCGCGGCCTTGCAGTCGCCACAACAGGGTCAGGCAAACCGGATTCCCGCGCTGGTGACGGGCAACCTGTTTGGACGGCAAGAGAGCCTGGCGGCCCAGTCCCAGGTGCTCAGCCAGGTTGAGGCGCCCAAGACGCGCTTGCAGCTGATGCTGGAGGGGGTTTTCCTCGCCGAGAAGGAAGAAGATTCGGGGGCGATTGTTTCAGAGCGCGGACAATCTGCGCAAAGCTACCGGATTGGTGAGAAGCTGCCGGGCAATGCGGAACTGGTGGGAGTGTTCCCCGACCGGATTGTCCTGCGACGGGCCGGCCAGCTGGAAGCGCTGACGTTTGAAGATGCCACGGCGGCCAACGCCATGCTGGAGAAGGTGGAGCAGCCACGGATTTCCTCGCCGGAGGACTTTGTAAGCGTGGCGCAACAGCAGCTCATGGAGAACCCGACGGCAGCCCTGGCATCCGTGGGCCTGGCTCCGGCTGATCCGGGTGGGCAGCCACAAGGTTATGTGTATACAGGCGACAATCCTATGCTGCGGGCCTTGAATCTGCAGAAGGGCGATATCATCCGGTCCGTCAACGGTCACGTGCTTGGTGATATGCAAAAGGACAGGGAAATGCTCAAGGAACTTTCCCAGCAGGCGATGCTGGAAGTTGAAGTAGAGCGAGGCGGAATGAGCTTTACGGTGAGCTATCCACTGCGTTAACAATAACCAATATAAGAAGTCAGAATGAAAACGCACATCCAAGACATGAAACCGTTAATGGGGGTTTGCCTTCTGCTGGCTGCATTCAGCATGCCGCTTCTGCCGCTGGAGGCGGTGGCGCAGCAGGCTCCCGCCCAGGCCCAGGAGCAAACCTGGAAAGTCAATCTCAAGGATGCGGATATCCGGGCGTTTGTGACCCAGGTGGCCGACATTACCGGTTACAGCTTTGTGGTGGATCCCCGGGTTAAGGGCAAGGTGACGGTGATCTCCCAAACCCCGATGACCCGGGACGGGATCTACGAGCTTTTCCTTTCTGTTCTTCAAGTCCATGGTTTTGCCGCCATTCCGTCGGAAGGCGTGATCAAGATCGTGCAGCAAAATGATGCCAAGCAGTTGGCCGAGAGCGAGAGCTACCTGCGTCAGGTGCCTTCCGAGCAGCTGGTCACTCGCGTAATTGAGGTCAAAAACGGCAACGCCCTGGAGCTGGTGCCGATCCTGCGTCCCATGGTTGCCAAGTACGGCCATTTGGCCGGTGTGGCAGCGGCCAACTCCCTGATTATCAGTGACCACGTTTCCAACATTGACCGGATCAGCCGCCTGGTGCGGGAGCTGGACAGCCCGTCCAGCTATGAGCTGGATGTGGTTCAGCTGGAGCATGCCTGGGTGGGTGATCTGGTCAAAATGCTGCAGGAGCTGGCGCCTAGCGAACTGGGCCAGACCGCTCAAAAAGGTCAGGCGGCCAAGTTCAGCGTGGTGGCCGACGAGCGTAGTAACCGCCTGCTGATCAAGGGCGATGATAATTTCCGGGTGCGGATTCGTGACTTGGTTTACAAGCTGGATCAGCCGGCTGTTTCCAGCGGCACCACCCAAGTGATTCGTTTGCGCCACGCGGATGCGAAGACCATGGCGGAACTGCTGCGTGGCCTGATGGGGCAAATGGCCTCAGCCACTGGCACGGCCAGCACAGGTGGTGCGACCGCTGCTGCTCCGCGGGCGGCAGGACGTGCCTCAACTGGCAATGGCGACTTTGGTATTTATGCGGACGAGGGCCTCAACGCCCTGGTCGTTCGTGCTGACCCGGCGATGATGACCGAGGTCCAGCGGGTGATCGCGGAGCTCGACGTGCGTCGTGCCCAGGTCCTGATTGAAGCCATTATTGTTGAGATCAGTGATAACCTGAGTCGTGGCCTGGGTGTGCAGTGGGCGGCGGCCGATCTATCTGGTAATTCCGGCCCGGCTGGTGGCACCAGCTTCAACAACGTGGGTGTCAGCGTTTCCGACTTGCTCACGGCGCTGGCGGCAGACCGTGTAATTCCACCTGCCAACGGTGGAATTACCCTCGGGGCTGGTCGTGAAAGCAGTGATGGCTTGAGTTTTGGTGTACTGGTACAGGCTCTGTCTAACACCACGGGCGCCAACCTGCTGTCCACGCCCAGCATTATCACCATGGACAACCAGGAATCCGAGATCATCGTCGGTCAGAACGTCCCCTTCGTGACGGGCTCCACGACAACCACTGGTGACGGCCTGGCGAACCCCTTTACCACGATTGAGCGTGAAGACGTGGGTCTGACCCTGCGGGTCACGCCGACTATCAGTGAAGGTAACCTGGTGCGCCTGCAGATCGAGCAGGAAACCTCGTCCATTGCGGATGCGGTCACCACAGAAGCCTCTGACATTATCACCAACAAGCGTCAGATCAAAACGGCGGTTTTGGCGGATAACGGCGAGACCATCGTGCTGGGTGGCTTGATTACCGATAACTTCAGCACCCAGGTGAGCAAGGTGCCTCTGTTGGGCGATATTCCGGTGCTGGGTCATCTGTTCCGCAGCACCAACGTGCGTCGGGAAAAGACCAACCTGCTGGTATTCCTGCGCCCGACCATTCTGCGTGACAAGGAAGCGGCGACCGAGGCTACCCGTTACAAGTACGATGGTCTTTGGGAGCTGAACCTGAAGCTGCAGAATGCTGAAGAGCCGGTGGAAAAGCCGGAGCTGGAAACGCTGTATCGCACGAACAGCCTGAATCTGCGGCGTTAAGGGCGACTGAACCAGCATTTCATGACTACAGACTGGTGCTAAAAGGGGCGGCGCAAGCCGCTTAAGCACCGAGTTGCCCGCCTTCACCCTCATCCCAGCCTTCTGCCTG
>CAZEWG010000063.1:4866-11221 GCA_964514485.1 uncultured Pseudomonadales bacterium | reverse complement strand
TGCTGATCGCCGTGCCGACCGGGGTGAAGGTCTTCAACTGGATCACCACCATGTTCAGGGGGGCCTTGACCTTTGAAACCCCCATGCTGTTTGCCTGCGCCTTTGTCATTCTGTTCTCCATTGGCGGTTTTTCCGGATTGATGCTGGCCATTGCCCCGGCGGACTTCCAATACCATGACAGCTACTTTGTGGTGGCCCATTTCCATTATGTGCTGGTGCCGGGGGCGGTGTTCTCCATCTTTGCGGCGGTGTATTACTGGCTGCCCAAGTGGACCGGTCACATGTACGACGAAGCCCTGGGCAAGACCCACTTCTGGCTTTCCTTTATTGGCGTCAACCTGACCTTTTTCCCCATGCACTTTGTCGGTTTGGCGGGCATGCCCCGGCGGATTCCGGACTATGCGCTGCAGTTTGCGGACTTCAACCAGGTAGCCAGTATCGGAGCCTTTCTGTTCGGAGCCAGCCAGTTCCTGTTCCTGATCTTGCTGATCAAATGTGTCCGTGCCGGACGGCGGGCCAGTGCCCAGGTCTGGGAGGGCGCCGAAGGCCTGGAGTGGACCGTGCCCTCGCCAGCGCCTTATCACACCTTCACCACCCCACCCAAGGTGGTTTAGAGCAGCCAGAGGCAAGGAGGCATCATGAAGGAGGAAACCCAGGTTCGTCATGGTCGGCTGGTCAAGCGGCTCTTGTTGATGACGGCAGCTATGTTCGGCTTTGGTTTTGCCCTGGTTCCCCTGTATGACGTGTTTTGTGACATCACTGGCATTAACGGCAAGATTCCCGGACCGCGTCAGGCGTCCAGCCAAGTGCTGGATGAATCCCGGGAAGTGCGCGTGCAGTTCATTACCCAGAACAACGAGAACATGTCCTGGGAGTTCTACCCCTTGGTCAAGGAGATCAAGGTGCACCCCGGGCAATCGGTGAAGGTGGAGTTTCTGGCTCGCAATCCCGCCGCCCACGCCATGACCGGCCAGGCCGTGCCCAGCGTGGCCCCCTCCCGAGGCGCGGATTACTTCCACAAGACGGAATGCTTCTGCTTTACCCAACAGGTATTGGAGCCCGGTGAGGAAATCCGGATGCCGGTGATTTTTGTGGTGGACACCGCGCTACCCAAGGATATCCGCACCCTCACCCTGTCCTACACCCTATTCGACATATCCAAGGCCACCACCATAAAAACAAAAGGCTGAACTTAAACGGGAGGCACTATGGCAACGCAACAGACTTCGTCTCCACCACGTTATTACGTGCCGGAGCAGAGTAAATGGCCGATTATCGGGTCGATTGGTCTGTTCCTGACCCTGGGGGGAGCGGGCAGCCTCATGGTCCGCTCCGGCGCCGGGAACGACACGACACTGTCCTGGGTGGTATTTCTGTGCGGTGCCCTGGTGATGGCCTATATGCTGTTCGGCTGGTTCGGGAATGTGATTCGGGAGAGCCAGGCGGGCCTCTACAGCAATCAGATTGATCGCTCTTTTCGCTGGGGAATGACCTGGTTCATCTTCAGTGAGGTGATGTTTTTCTCCGCCTTTTTCGGGGCGTTGTTCTATGCCCGGTTTTTTGCGGTGCCCTGGCTGGGCGGGGAGGGGGAACGGGGGGCTTCCGCCCTGCTCTGGTCCGACTTCCAGTCCAGCTGGCCGCTGATGGTGAACCCCAATAACGAGCTGTTCCCGGGGCCGACGGGCACGATCGATCCCTGGCATATTCCGTTGTTGAACACGGTACTGCTGCTGACCTCCAGTGTCACCATCACGTTCGCTCACAAAGCCCTCAAGCAGGGCCAGCGCCAAGCGGTCAAACTCTGGCTGGCGGCTACCATTGGCTTGGCGTTGGTATTTTTGGGCTTTCAGATTTACGAGTACGTCGAGGCCTACACCCATCTGTCACTGACGCTGCGCTCCGGTATTTATGGCAGCACCTTTTTCATGCTGACCGGCTTCCACGGTGCTCACGTGACCCTGGGAACCATCATGCTCATTGTGATTCTGGTTCGCATCATACGCGGTCATTTCACGCCGGATCATCACTTTGGCTTCGAGGCGGCGAGCTGGTATTGGCACTTTGTGGATGTGGTCTGGTTGGGGCTCTTTATTTTCGTCTACATCCTGTAACGCCTTCAGGAGCAGGAGCCCGCTGCTGGATTGGCAATCCAGGCCTCAGAAGGGGCCGGGATGGGGTTCGATGATTCCCAGGGAAACCAGCACCATGACGGTAGCCAGCAGCAGGGCAGAGAGAATGACGCGTAGCAGGAGGGCATTGACCACCCGTTGCCCGCGTCCCTGATCCTTGATCAGGAAGAACAAAGCACTGAACAGGCTTGCCAGCACAACCATCAGGGCAAGCACGATAAGAAACTTGATCATGATGGATCGGCCTCCCATGGCAGCTGACGCGAATCCCGAGATATCCCGGAGCCAACAGCGGTGCCCCAACGAAGAGCGGAGCCCGGGGAGCACGCGGGACAGCGGGATATCGTTAGAGAATGAACTTGGCGGCTCCCCCCGTCAACGGCAAACCCAGGTCGCCCTGGTTATTTTTGCGGCATTGTTTCTGCCCTTGTTGTGTGGCCTGGGGGTTTGGCAATTGAATCGGGCGGAGCAAAAGGAGCAGCTGCTGGTGGAGCGGGAGGAGCGGCTGTCCCGGGCGGTGCTGTCCGGAGAATGGTTGCTCAGCGAGCCGGGCGACTGGCAACACCGCCAGGCCGTGCTGACCGGTTATTACCAGGAAGACCGCCAGTGGCTGCTTGATAACCGTACCCATCGGGGCCGGGTGGGTTATGAGGTGGTGAGCCTGTTTCGTCTGGAATCCGGGGCTGGCGTCCTGTTGGTCAACCGCGGCTGGATTGCCGCCCCAAACCGACGGGAAATTTTGCCTGAGCTGCCCGTTCCCCAGGGCTTGCAGCAGCTTACCGGGGTGGTGGAAGCCGTGGAGCGACCCCACTGGGTGTTACAGGAACTGCCACCCGAAGCGGGCTGGCCCAAGCGGATGCAGTACGCCAGCCTGGAGCACATGCAGTCGGAGGCCGGGCAAGAGCTTGCGCCCTGGCTGGTGCGGCTGGAGGAGGGACAGCCGGGTGCCTTAACCGCCATGCCCCGGATGTCGCCCATGGGGCCAGAGACCCATCGGGGCTATGCGGTGCAATGGTTTGGTCTGGCACTGGTACTGCTGACGGGGACAGTGATTGCCCTGGTTAAGACAAGGAAGGAGAAATCATGACACCACTTTCAGAGCCGCTTCGAAGGCCCCGCACCGGGCGTTTCAAACTGTTGGGCTTGTTCGCGATCGCCGGTATTCCCCTGCTGTTTGCCATGGTCATGTACTTCGGCCAGGTCCTGGTCCCGGCTGAGCGCACCAATTTTGGTGAGCTGATCCTGCCGCCCCTGGCTGCCGGCGCTTTGGTGGGGGTGGATAGCTCGTTGTCCACCCCGGCTCCCTGGACGTTGCTGACCTGGGGGGAAGGTGCCTGTGACGAGCAGTGTCACCAGAGCCTCTATGTGATCCGTCAGGTTAACCTGGCGCTGGGGCGGGATGGGAGCCGGGTGCGTCATATGCTGGTGGTGCCCGAAGGGGTGGACTTGGCGCGGGAATCCCTGGCCCGGAACTACCCCCTGTTGCAGATTCGCCAGGTCGAGCGGGGTTTGCTGGATGCCCTGTTCGGAGCCCAACGGCGTCCGGCGGACAACTTTGCGGTGTATGTGGTCGATCCGCTGGGCAATCTGATGCTGAGGTATCAGCCGGGTCAAAGTGGCAGCGCTGTCCTGGAGGACATGAAAAAGCTGCTGCGGGTTTCCAAGATTGGATGATCACAGCATGAAGCAACCCATACCCTCTCAAGGAATCAATCGCTTACGTTACCTGAGCCTGGCCGGTATTTTTCTGGCGCTGGTGGTGATCGTCCTGGGCGCCTACACCCGCCTGGTGGATGCCGGGCTGGGCTGTCCTGATTGGCCGGGCTGCTATGGCTTTGCCATGGTGCCCCACACCGAAGCCCGACTCAGCCTGGCCCTGGAGCGCTTTCCCGATGCGCCGGTGGACTGGCATAAGGGCTGGGCGGAAATGGTACACCGCTATGTGGCGGGATTGTTGTTAGTGTTGATCAGCACGTTGGTGGTAATCGCCCTGCGCCGGGCTCGTCAGGAGCCGATGCCGGTCGGACTGGTCACGGGATTGTTGGCGCTGGTAATTACCCAGGCGTTATTTGGCATGTGGACCGTGACCCTGAAGCTCTGGCCCCAGGTGGTCACCGCCCATTTGCTCGGGGGCTTTGCCACCCTGTCGCTGCTGCTGTTGCTGTATTTGCGCCTGCGTCCCCTGCCGCCGCCGGTGGCCGCCGCGCAACGTTCAAGGCTGCGTTCCTTCCGACCCTGGGCCCTGGGAGGCTTGGTGCTGGTGGTGGCGCAGATCGCGCTGGGGGGCTGGACCAGTTCTAACTATGCCGCCCTGGCCTGTACGGACTTCCCAACCTGTCAGGGCAGCTTTTGGCCGCGGATGGATTTTCCCCAGGGGTTTGATCTGCTCCAGCAGGTTGGCCCGAACTATCTGGGGGGATTGCTGGAGAGTGAGGCTCGCACCGCCATTCATATGACCCATCGCCTGGGCGCCCTGCTGGTGCTGGTTTATCTCGCCGTGTTGCTGGCCAGGTTATGGCGCGGAACGGCCGGCACCGGCCTTCGGCCAGTAGCGGCTGCGGTCGCCGCCGCGTTGCTGCTGCAGATCAGCCTGGGGCTGAGCAATATTTTCTGGTTGCTGCCTTTGCCGGTGGCGGTGGCCCATAACGCAGGCGGAGCCCTGTTGTTGCTGTCGTTGGTCTGGCTCAACCAGCGGTTGTTCATCGCAACGGAAGGCACGGCCTCCGCGGAGGCCCAAGTCGAGGAGAAGACGGTCCATGAGAATAACCACAGAATCCCTGTCCACCTCTAGCTGGCATGACTATCTGGAGCTCTGCAAGCCCCGGGTGGTGGCCCTGCTCCTGCTGACTTCCCTGGTGGGTATGCTGTTGGCCAGTCATCAGCCGGTTTCCTGGCAGATCCTGTTATTCGGCAATTTGGGAATCGGCCTGTTGGCCGGCGCCGGGGCCGCGGTAAATCATATTGTGGACCGCAAGATTGACTCGATCATGGCCCGAACCCGTCAGCGTCCCCTGGTAACCGGCAAGGTGGAGACGCCCCAGGCACTGGCGTTTGCCCTCAGTCTGGCGGTGGTGGGGATGGTGGTGCTGGTGTGGCAGGTGAATGTGCTGACGGCCTGGCTGACGTTGGCCTCCCTGCTGGGCTATGCGGTGATCTATACGGTCTTTCTCAAGCGCCTGACGCCCCAGAATATCGTGATTGGCGGTCTGGCCGGCGCCATGCCGCCGCTACTGGGCTGGACGGCGGTGACCGGCCAGATCGACCCCCATGCGCTGCTGCTGGTGCTGATTATCTTCGCCTGGACGCCTCCCCATTTCTGGGCGCTGGCGATTCATCGTCGCAAGGAGTATGCCCAGGCGGATATTCCCATGCTCCCGGTCACCCATGGGGTGGCCTATACCAAATTACATGTGCTGCTCTACACCCTGATCCTGTTCGCGGTCAGTCTGTTGCCTTTTATCACCGAAATGAGCGGGTTGATTTACCTGATTGGGGCGGTGTTGCTGGGCAGCCGGTTCCTGTATTGGGCTCTGGCCCTGATGTTCGACTGGCGCCCCCATGCGCCGGTTAAAACCTTCAAATACTCAATTACTTATTTGATGCTGCTATTTGTGGTGCTGTTGGCGGATCACTATTACCGGACTTTAGGGATAAGCTAATGGATAGGCGAATGACACAACGATGGATCACGGGTGCGCTGATTGCGGGGATGCTGGTGTTCAGCGTTTTGGTGCTGGTGCAGCGCCTGGAAGGTTCCTCCACGGTTTCTTCGGAGCAATTACAGGCGTGGGGCGTTTATCTGTATCCCGAGCCTCGAGAGTTGAGTGAGTTTGCCCTGGTGGATGACCAGGGGCAGGTGTTTGATAATCAGCGGCTGCAGGACAAATGGACGTTGGCGTTCTTCGGGTTTACCCGCTGCCCGGATGTGTGTCCGACCGGTATGGCGACGCTGAAGCAGTTTCACACCATCATGGGGGGATCGCCCCTGGCCGCCAATACCCAGGTGGTTTTGGTGAGTGTGGACCCGGAACATGACACCCCCGAGGTTATCGGGGCCTACGCCAAGCAGTTTGAACCGTCCTTTATTGGCGTCACCGGCGAGCCTTCCAACATCCAGACCCTGGCCCATCAGCTGCACGTGGTGTTTGAAGCACAGCACCGCGCGGGGCATGGGGATCATGAGAGCCATGAAGGTCATGAAGGTCATGAAGGTCATGAAGGTCATG
>CAZEWG010000063.1:1735-4766 GCA_964514485.1 uncultured Pseudomonadales bacterium | reverse complement strand
CATGAAGGTCATGAAGGTCATGAAGGTCATGAAGGTCATGTTGATATTCTCCACAGCAGCCAGATCGTTCTGTTTGATCCCCAGGGCCGGCTGGCCGGCTTTTTTCGCGCGCCCCATAATGCAGGGGATATGTGGTTGGCTTATCAGCAGATTCGGATGTAGCCTTTGAGCCGCTATACGGCAGCCGGATGCCGGTTGCTGAGCCTGCTCCAGCAGATGTTGTGGTTGAAGTGAGGAGGAGATGTCATGAAACGGGAAGCAAATGTGGCCCTGGTGACCGGTGGGGCCCAGGGAATTGGCAAAGGCATAGTCCTTTACCTGCTTCAGCATGATTGGCGGGTGGTCTTCCTGGATGCGGATGAAAATGCCGGCACCAAGCTGGTAGAAGAGGTGGGGCGCAATGGCGGGATCTGTTTTATCCCGGCGGATGTTTCACGGGAAGATGCGGTAAAGCAGGCGGTGGAAGAAGCCTATAACTGGGGTGGACGGCTGGATGCCCTGGTGAACAATGCCGGTATCGCCAATCCCCACTCCGGGCCGATTGAGGAGTTGTCGTTGGCCGACTGGCAGCGTTGGCTGGAGGTGAACCTGACCGGCCCCATGTTGATGACCAAGCACACGGTACCCTACCTGCGGGAATCGAAAGGCGCCATTGTGAATATCGCCTCCACCCGCGCCTTGCAGTCAGAGCCGGATACGGAAGCCTATGCGGCCTCCAAAGGTGGTTTGGTGGCACTGACCCACGCCTGCGCCATCAGTCTGGGGCCGGATATCCGCGTGAATGCCATCAGTCCTGGCTGGATTGATGTGCGGGCCTGGCAAGCGCACGTCCCCCAAGAGCTGCGACCGCTGGGTGATCTGGATCATCACCAGCATCCGGCCGGACGGGTCGGACGGCCCGAGGATGTCGCCGCCCTGGTGCATTATCTGATCTCGCCGGAGGCGGGCTTTGTGACCGGGCAGAATTTTGTGGTCGATGGCGGCATGACTCGTAAAATGATTTATACCGACTGACCAGATAGGTTATGAAGGCCAGCAACCGGGTGCAGCAGGCACTCGGGCCCTGGTAGGGGCGGACCTATGTGTCCGCCCAGAGTTGTCGGGCACCTCAATGAGTTCAGACAGGTTTCCGAACTCACAGGTATCGCCGGTGCTGTTACAACCAGCCCGCCTTTCTCAGCTTCCGGTACAGAAATCCACACCCCAGCAGCGTGACCGAAACCACGCCCAAATAGCCATATTTCCAACTCAGCTCGGGCATGGACTCGAAGTTCATGCCATAAAGGCTGAACACCACCGTCGGAATGGCCAGGATCGCGCCCCAGCCGGCCAGTTTCCGCACGATGTCGTTTTGCCCAATGGTGACCAGGGCCAGATTGATCTGCATGGCGGACATCAACATCTCCCGCATGCTCTCCGCGTCCTTGATCACCCGCAGACAGTGGTCCTGCACGTCCCGTAAATAGGCATGCAAGGGTTTGGACAGCAAGTTGTCATGAAAG
Source organism: uncultured Pseudomonadales bacterium (assembly GCA_964514485.1). Lineage (GTDB taxonomy): Bacteria > Pseudomonadota > Gammaproteobacteria > Pseudomonadales > Oleiphilaceae > JAEZAA01. The sequence continues at coordinate 3,264 of CAZEWG010000063.1, read as the reverse complement.
CGCATCAGCTCATTGCAGACATCGACGATGGGGGCCGCGGCTTCTTGCAGGCTTAACAGCTCCCGTTTAAGGGCATAGGCCTGCTCTAGCCTGAGCCGTCCCAGGTTTTCCTGGAACAGACCCGCCTCCAGCGTCTGGAATTGCAGTCGGAGCTCGCCAAGGGCGATTGCATAATTGTCGACAATTTCATCGAGCAGGGCATAGATGGCAAAGCCGGGCCCCAGGCTCAGTTTATGGGGAACCCGTTCGCATCGTTCCCGCACTTTGGAGTAGCTTGCCGAGATTCCGTGGCGGATCGAGATCAGAAAGTTTTTGCCGGCAAACAGGTGGGTTTCGCCCAGTACCAGCCGGCTGTCCACCATGGTGGCGGTTTTGGCGACGATAAACAGGGAGTCGCCATAGAGTTCCAGCTTCGGGCGCTGATGGGCCTTTTGGGCATCTTCGATGGCCAGTTCGTGAAGGCCGAATTCTTCCTGAATGTTGAGTAACAGGGCTTGGTCCGGCTCCCGCAGGCCAATCCACACAAAGATCTGTGGGTCTTGGATCAGTTGCCGGATGCCTTCCACCGGCACCTCGCCGATACGTTGCCCCTGACGATAGGCAACACTGTTTACGACCTTCGACATGAGCGTCTTTCCTTCCACCGACATTCTTATTCTGGAAGGCAGACTAGCGGATCTGGCGCCAGACACCAAGTAGATTGGGCATCGGCCTGTCGCTGGATGGCTTCGCTAGTCTGCCTGTGCCCTCGACTCTATCATCCTTCAGAAATGGGCTGTGAAAACGACGTAGGTCTCAGCAATGGCTTTTGCCGTGGGTTAAAGTTTAACGGCAGGGCTGTGCATACATGGGTTATCGACTGGCTCCAGGTCACCAAGGAAGGGTGGATATGAAAGACGCTAGGCTTTTTTCCAAAGCAATACGAGAAAACTCCTCGACCTGTTCATTGGCGGCGTTGCTGCTGTTGATCGGCTTTTTGCTCTTGCTGTCGGCGTCACAGCTCGGGCTGGCGCTACGGCCTGAGTGGTTTGATGCCCTGCCCTTGGCATTTTGGCGGGTTTTGGGGCTGTTCTTCTGCGGAGCGGCATTTGTCGCCCTGCTCATGTGCTATTTGGTCATCCGTCATGGCTATAAGCACTATCTTTTCGAGAAACACGGGATCACACGAAGCGCCCAAGTCTTGGCCAAGGACCTGGCAGAAGTGCGCCTGAACGGCTCCCGCCCGGGAGGCGCGGATAACCCCCGGCTGGTCCGGTTTGGTCAGGTGGTTTACCGCTATGAGATGGATGGTGACACCATCGAAGACAGCTTTATTCTCAGCGAGCCGGAGATTGGCCTGTTCGACCTGATCCAGGTGGGCGACCAGATCCCGATCCGCCTGCTTCCCCATCGTCCCCGCCAGTCTTCTCCCCATCGAACGCGGCTGCATCAGCAGTATCGCTGGTCGACCTATGAGCCCCACAGCGGCTCATCGCCCACCCGGTCAATCGGAGCCTTGCAGCCCCAGTGATCAGGCGCCAGGGGGCTGC
>CAZEWG010000063.1:0-1635 GCA_964514485.1 uncultured Pseudomonadales bacterium | reverse complement strand
GGGGCTGCTGTATTTCTCCATCAGTTCGGTTGCTGACAGCTATCAGACCGCGACTGCCGTTAACAATATCCAGGTCGGGATTCGGGCGAGTGCCATGGTGGGTGACCTGGTGCACGAGGTGCAAAGTGAACGGGCCTTGTCGGTTGCCTTTCTGGGAGCCGCCGGAACCCAGTTTGGCACGGAGCTGGAACGTCAGCGCCGGAGTGTCGATGAGGTCAAGCGCCAGTTGACAGCCTATATGGCAGAGCATTCCGCTCCGCTGACGGCAATTGGCCTGCAGGCCCACCTGGAAGCGGAGCTTGCGGAGCTGGATCGACTGCGCAGACATCGTCCTGCCATTAGCAGTTTGTCCACCACTGGGTTGGAGGTGGCGGATCTCTATACCCGTGCCATTGCGGTGCTGCTGGACGGAATTGATCAGATGGTAACCCAGTCCAGCAATGCTGAGTTGTCCCATGCCCTGGCGTCTTATGCCAGTTTTCTGTGGATGAAGGAGCTTGCCGGTCAGGAGCGGGCGATCTTGAATGGCGTGTTTGCACAGGATGCTGTGCTGCCGGAGGTCTATCGTCAGCTGCTGGGTGTACTGGCCGGGCAGGAAAACTATCGTAAAAACTTTGAGTTGTATGCGAGCGACAACCAGGTAAGCGGCTTTCAGCAGGCCTATGTGGGCGAGTCTGTGGTGGTTGCGGCCGCCATGCGCCAGCGGGTCCTGGACAAGGCGAACGAAGGCGGTTTCGGGGTGAATGCTGCCGACTGGCAACAGCGCCAAACCCAGAACATCAACCTGATGAAGACAATGGAAGACCGAATCAGCGAGGAGCTGTTGGATCTTGCCAGCCAGATCAGCAACGCCGCTTGGCAGGGCTTTAGTTTCGCCCTGGGGATTTCTCTGGCAATACTGGTGCTGGTGGCTTCGGTGGCCTACTGGATTATCCGTAACATTTTAACCGCCCTAAACCAGGCCATGGGGGTTGTTGAACGGCTCTCCCAGGGAGATTTAACGGTACGGATCGAGGTTGAACAGCAGGACGAGTTCGGACGTATGCTGGCGGCGCTGGGCAGTTTGGTGGAGCGCCTCTCCGGCACTATCGGCAATGTTTTGAATACCAGTGGCAGCATGAGGCTGGCGGCGGAGCAGGTCAGCACGTCTGCCCAGTCCTTGAGTGCGGGGGCATCCGAGCAGGCGGCGAGTATTGAGGAAACCAGCGCGTCTCTGGAACAGATGACCGCGTCGATCCAGCATAATACCGACAATGCGCGGGTGACGGAAAACATCGCGATCAGCTCTGCCAAGGAGGCCGAGTCTGGCGGTGAGGCGGTGCAGCAAACCCTGAGTGCCATGAAGCGCATCGCTGAAAAAATCGGCATCATTGAAGACATTGCCTATAAGACCAATCTGCTGGCCCTCAACGCCGCCATTGAGGCGGCCCGGGCGGGGGATCATGGCAAAGGCTTTGCGGTGGTGGCGGAGGAGGTGCGTAAGCTGGCGGAACGTAGCCAGACCTCTGCCAAGGAGATTACTGAAGAGGCCTCATACAGCGTGGAGGTGGCGGAAAAAGCCGGTGCCTTGCTGGCGACCATGGTGCCGAATATCCGCAAGACGGCGGATCTGGTGCAGGAAATCACTGCCGCCTC
>CAZEWG010000062.1:0-11448 GCA_964514485.1 uncultured Pseudomonadales bacterium | reverse complement strand
TGGCCCAGCCCAAAGTGGTAACGGCGGATCGTCAGACGGCGACCATCAAGTCCGGCGAGGAGATTCCCTACCAGGAGGCATCTTCCAGCGGCGCAACTTCCGTGTCCTTCAAGGAAGCCGTACTGTCTCTGGAAGTGACTCCCCATATCACGCCGGATGACAACATTATCATGGACCTGCGGGTGAACCAGGATTCGCGGGGTGAGGTCACTGCGGGTATCCCCAGCATTGATACCAATGAGGTGATCACTCAGGTTCTGGTGCCCAATGGCGAAACCGTGGTGCTCGGTGGTATCTACCAGACAGCGGTATCCCATACCATCAGCAAAACGCCCTTCCTGGGAGATATTCCCTACCTGGGAGCGCTGTTCCGGAAGGTGGAGCGGTCAGATGAGCGTTCAGAACTGCTGATCTTCATCACGCCGAAGCTGCTGAAGGATGGTTTGGTAACCCAGTAATTTACCAAACTATCGAAAAACCACCGCAATGCGGTGGTTTTTTTTATGTCGGCAATAAAGGGCTTGGCTATGTGCTGGCTATGGCCTAAGAGGCAGCTGTGATATTCTTGCCTGCCTTGGAATTGAGGGAAATCCCGGCTGATGACATCTATGCGTCCACAAACAACACCGCCTCGGCGCATCGTTTTAATTGGGCCGATGGGGGCAGGTAAGACCACCATTGGCAAGGCGCTGGCCAAAGAGCTGCAGTTTGAATTCGTCGACTCCGATAAGGAGATCGAAGCCCGGTGCGGTGCAAATATCCCTTGGATCTTTGATGTGGAAGGGGAGGCCGGGTTTCGGGAGCGGGAGCGTAGCGTGATTGCGGAGTTGAGCCTACGCGATGGGATCGTCCTGGCAACCGGCGGTGGAGCCGTCATCCAGGAAGAAAATCGCCGCAATCTGGCCAATGGCGCACTGGTTGTTTATCTTCTGACTTCAGTAGAGCAGCAGTATGAGCGGACACGCCGTGATCGTAATCGGCCGCTGCTGCAGCGGGACAACCCCAAACAAATTCTGAAACAGTTGATGGAGGTTCGCGATCCTCTCTACCGTTCTATTGCAACGGTGGTGGTGCCGACGGATCACCGTAAGCCGAAGACTGTCATCAGAGAAATTATCAATGCCTTTCAGGAAGCCCAGTAAAAGAACCTGGCGCTGGATCTGGCACGTTTGAGTCTGGAAAAAATCATGCGGGAACTAAAAGTCGATCTCGGAGAAAGAAGTTATCCCATTCTGATTGGGGAAGGTTTGTTACAGCAGGCTGATCTGCTGCGTTCCTATGTGCGTGGCACCGAGGTCATGATCGTAACGAACGAGACGATTGCCCCGCTCTATCTTGAGGCGGTCGAACGCTCCCTGGAGGGGCTCCGGGTTGATCGGGTGATTTTGCCCGATGGCGAGCAGTACAAGAATCTGGATTATCTGAACCGTATCTATGACCGGCTGCTGGAATGTCGCCATTCCCGCAATACCACACTCGTCGCCTTAGGTGGGGGTGTGGTCGGAGACATGACGGGTTATGCGGCGGCCTCCTATCAGCGCGGAGTGGCATTCATTCAGGTGCCAACCACCTTGCTGGCCCAGGTGGACTCTTCGGTGGGTGGCAAGACCGGGGTGAACCACAAACTGGGCAAAAATATGATCGGTGCCTTCCATCAACCTCAGGCGGTACTGATTGATACCCTGACCCTGCGGACCCTGCCAGAACGTGAGCTCGCGGCAGGCATGGCCGAGGTGATTAAGTACGGGGCCATCCAGGATGCGGCCTTCTTTAGCTGGCTCGAACAAAATGCCAAGGCTTTGATGGCGCTGGAGCCCACGGCTGTGGCAGAAGCCATTGAACGCTCCTGTCGCTGCAAAGCCGAAGTGGTTGCCGCCGACGAAAAAGAAGGGGGGATACGGGCGATCCTCAATTTCGGCCACACCTTTGGCCATGCCATTGAAACCTTCACCGGCTACACGGAGTGGCTGCACGGTGAGGCGGTAGCCACTGGCATGGTGATGGCGGCGGACCTGTCCCGGCGCCTGGGCTGGATTGATCAGCCGGCGGTGGACCGGATTGTCGAGTTGATTCGGGCCTGCAACTTACCGGCGGTGCCTCCGGCGACCATGTCATCTGCCGATTTTCGTCGATTGATGGCCGTTGACAAGAAAGTGTTGGATGGACAGCTTCGTCTGGTTTTGCTGAAGGAGCTGGGCAAAGCGATCGTGACCGGCGATTTCAACGGGGAAGCACTGGAGCAGACCCTGCAAGGAATGACTCAGGTGGCGGGTGTCTAAGAGTTTGGGAACTCCATTGAGAGCGGCGTGGTGAACGAACAAGCGGCCCCTTGGTATCGACAGTTCGGCCTCAAGGCTGATCCGTTTTCCAGTCAAAAGGACTTTTTCTATACGGGCGCCAGACGTCAGGAACAGCTCCAGGCGCTTGAGCACCTGTGCTATTACGGCGACTTGGTGGTGCTGCTACAGGGCGAAAAGGGAGCTGGCAAAACCACCCTGGTTGAGCAGTTGATGACGCACTGCCAGGAAAAGCTGCCCACCGCTTTGATCCAGCCGAACCTTCTCGCCGGTGGGAAACGCTTGCTGGAACAAATTGTCCAGGCGCTGCCACCGATCACCGCATTGCCGCGAGATGAAAGGACCGGAGCTTTTGGACAAATAACCGAGTACCTGCGGATTCAGGTGGAAGCCGGACGGCGCACCCTGTTGATTGTTGAGGATGCCGATACACTCTCCGAAGAGGCCGTTGATCTGCTGGCGCGCCACTTTCAGCCGCTGGTGGCGGCCGGGCAACTGGCGCTGATCCTTACGGCAGGGCCGGGTTTCGACGGGCTTTGGCGGCGTCGGGTAACAGATCCTCAGAGTTTCTATAAGCTCGAGCTCGCGCCGCTGACCGGGGAAGACGTGGCACATTATATGGCTGCGCGCTTGCAGATCGGCGGCTGGAATGGCACCCCGCCTCTGCCGGCGAAGGCCCTGCAGGGATTGGCCCGGCAGAGCCAGGGAAATTTCGCCGCAATTGAGCGCCTAGCACCGAGCCTGCTGGGAGCCTTGCCAGCCGCTTCCAAGCCGGCGAGGACGCGGACCAAACCACAAGGGCAATGGCTGGCTCTGGCGGCCCTGTTGCTCCTGGCGTCCTTTGGTTTGGCCTGGCTGCTTCACCAGGAAGAGGAGCCATCTTCAGCAGAGCCACCCGTGGCCGCTGGTCGTGAAGTCACTGCACAGCCAGAGGAGCCGCTCATTATCAATTGGCCCGAGCCGGAGCCGCCACCCGCCTGGGCGGTTGATGACCAGGCGCCGCTTGCATCGAATCCGGAGGTACCGGTACCGGATGCTCCCGAACAGGTTGAGCAGCCTACTGAGCCGGCTGAGGCTGGCGAAGAAAAAGCCGCTGTAGTGCCGCCAGACGTTGCACCCGTACCGGATGCGGATCAGAGCGCCGCCTCGCGGCCAGAACAGGCTGAGAACCCTGCGCCAGTGGTTTCAGCCCCTGTGGAAACAACACCAAAGGCAGAGCCGCCAGCCGCCAAGTCAGAAGCGGTGGCCAAGCCCCCGACGGCGCAAAGGTCGCCCCAACATTCGGCCTTTCGGGACCGAGCCTGGCTGATGGCCCGGCCTTCCTCCCGCTACACCATCCAGTTGCTGGGCAGTTATAACGAGCAAACTGCCCGCACCTTGATTGATGACATCAAGGGGGTGCGCAACCTTTGGTATGTTAAGACGATTCGTAAGGAACAGGACTGGTTTGTCGTGTTGCATGGCGAATACCCTGATCGGGATGCCGCCCGCGCTGCTGTTAATAAACTCCCCGCCCAGTTGAAAAAACTCCAGCCCTGGGTACGCCCCTTCCGGGATGTTCAGGCTGACGCCGGCAGCTGACAACCAGCCGCCGTCTGCCTGTGTAGCCCCCTCTGCCACTCGCGGATTTTTCTGCCTCTTCCAGTGCGAGCCCCTATTGCATCCGACCAGGAATAGTGGCCCCCGCCTTGATACCCATCTAAGAAATTGGCCTGTTTTTTGTATAAGTCCTGCACCTCAGCAAAGAGAGCTGCAATTTGGGGCATTAGGGCGCCTTCTCTTGGAAAGTGCGCCCTACAAGGGAGCGTTCTGAAGAATCCCTGAGGTTGAGTCCAGCCAAACCAGTTATGAAGCGATGTCTTGATGACTCTTTTTGGTGCCTGGCGACCCATTTTGGTGCGCGCAAGAGCGACTGGCGAAGGACTCTTCAAAAAGACCTTTATTGTATTTTAAGTGGGAGATTGAACATTTTTTGCCCGCTTTAAATGCCCGGCTCGATGACTTTGCTGGAATCCGGGTGGTTGTTAAACAAGGCTTTTAGTGAGAGATGGCTTATGAAGACAGGTCTATATAATCCGAGTGAGTTCAGGGATAACTGTGGTTTTGGCCTGATCGCTCACATGAAAGGCGAGGCCAGTCACGACCTTTTGCGTACCGCCATCGAGTCTCTCACCTGTATGACTCATCGGGGCGGTATCGCGGCGGATGGCAAGACGGGCGATGGGTGTGGTCTGCTCATCCAAAAACCAGATTCCTTTTTGCGTGCGATCGCCAAGGAAACATTCGGCGTTGAGCCGGGCCCCTTATATGGCGTTGGCATGATCTTTCTCAGCACAGATGCTGCCAAGGCGGCCCAGGCGCGGGCCGTGCTCGAGCGGGAGCTGCAGGCAGAAGAGGTCCGGGTGCTCGGCTGGCGGGAGGTGCCTGTCGACCCTTCCTGTCTGGGTCCGATTGCGCTGGCGAGCCTGCCACGCATTGAGCAGGTGTTTTTTGACGCATCCGCGGACGTGAACGAACAGAAACTGGCCGTGCAGCTGTTTCGGGCCCGGCGCAAGGCGGAAAACGCTTTGGTGCAGGATGCCGACTTTTATATCTGTAGCCTGTCCCACAAAGTGCTGGCTTATAAGGGGTTGATGATGCCGGCCGATCTCCCGATTTTCTATCGGGACCTGGGAGATCCTCGCCTGCAGACCGCGATCTGCGTTTTCCACCAGCGCTTTTCCACCAACACCATGCCCCGCTGGCCCCTGGCACAGCCGTTTCGGCTCCTGGCCCACAATGGCGAGATCAACACCATCGAGGGGAACCGTAACTGGGCCAAAGCGCGTCGTAACAAGTTCAAATCGGAGCTGCTGGGCTCCCTGGACGAGCTGCACCCGTTGGTGAACAGCTCCGGTTCAGACTCCTCCAGCATGGATAATATGCTGGACCTGTTGGTAACCGGGGGCATCAATCTGTTCCGGGCCGTGCGCATGATCATCCCGCCCGCCTGGCAGAATGTGGATGTGATGGACCCGGAGCTGAAAGCCTTTTATGAATACAACTCCATGCACATGGAAGCCTGGGATGGTCCGGCGGGCGTGGTGCTCACCGATGGCCGTTATGCGGTTTGCTTGCTGGACCGCAATGGCTTGCGGCCTGCCCGTTGGGTGGTGACCCGTAACGACTACATCACCCTGTCATCGGAAGTCGGAAGTTGGGGCTATCAGCCTGAGGATGTGGTTGCCAAAGGGCGGGTCGGGCCGGGACAGATTCTGGCGGTGGATACCGAAACCGGAAACCTGCTCCATACCCCCGACATCGACAACATGCTCAAGAACGCGCAGCCCTATAAAAAATGGCTACGGGACAACGCGGTTCGTATTGAGGCCACGTTGAGCCGGGACATGCCGGAATTCAAGCTGATGGAAAAGGATGAGCTGAACGTCCATATGAAGATGTTCCAGGTCTCCTTTGAAGAGCGGGATCAGGTGCTGCGGCCCCTGGCGGAATCCGGGCAGGAAGCGGTTGGCTCAATGGGGGATGACACGCCCATGGCGGTGCTCTCCCAACGGGTGCGCTCGGTGGCGGATTATTTTCGTCAGAAGTTTGCCCAGGTCACCAACCCGCCCATCGATCCCCTGCGGGAAACCATCGTGATGTCGCTGGAAACCTGTCTAGGGGCCGAGCGCAACGTTTTTGCACAAAGTGCGGACCATGCCAACCGGATCATTCTGAATACGCCGGTTCTCTCGCCGTCTAAATTCCTCAAGCTCACCAGCCTGCAACGCTCCGATTTCCAGAGTGAGCGCATCCGGCTGAGTTTTCGCCCTGAGTTGGGGTTGAAACAGGCCGTGGTCGGCGTGGTGGAACAGGCGGAGCGGGCGGTCCGGAGCGGCAAGGTGCTGCTGATTCTGTCAGACCGGGATCTGGCCCAGGGGGAGCTGCCGATCAATGCCTTTATGGCTACCGGGGCGGTGCACCAGCATTTGGTCGAGCTGGGGCTGCGTTGTGACTGTAACATCGTGGTGGAAACCGGCTGGGCGCGGGATCCTCACCAGTTTGCCGTGCTGATCGGTTTCGGGGCGACAGCGGTGTACCCCTACCTTAGCTATCAGGTGTTGAACGATCTGATTCTCACCGGTGAAATGCTGCTGGATCCGCTGGAAGCCAAGAACAACTATCGCAAGGGGATCAACAAAGGATTGTTGAAAATCCTGTCGAAGATGGGCATCTCCACGATTGCCTCCTACCGGGGCGGACAGCTGTTTGAAGCCATCGGCCTCAATGATGAGGTGGTGGAGCTTTGCTTCAGGGGCGTCAGCAGCCGTATCCAGGGCGCGGGCTTTTACGATTTCCAACGGGATCAGGAGTTACTGGCCGAGAGAGCCTGGAAGAAACGCCAGCCCATCCAGACTGGTGGCCTGCTGAAATATGTCCATGGCGGAGAGTATCACGCCTACAACCCGGATGTGGTACAGACACTGCAGTCTGCAGTGCAAACCGGTGACTATGGGCTCTGGAAGGAATATGCCGCACTGGTCAATGAGCGTCCCGTTGCGACCCTGCGGGACCTGTTAGAGCTGCGCTCCGATATCAAGCCCATTCCGCTGGAGGAAGTGGAGCCTTTGGAATCGTTGTTCCAGCGTTTTGATTCCGCCGCGATGTCTATCGGGGCGTTATCGCCGGAAGCCCATGAGGCGCTGGCTGTTGCCATGAACCGGCTGGGCGGGCGCTCCAACTCCGGTGAGGGTGGTGAAGACGAAGCCCGCTATGGGACCGAGAAGCGATCCAAGATTAAGCAAATTGCCTCTGGCCGTTTTGGGGTCACGCCCCATTACCTGGTCAGTGCCGACGTGCTGCAAATCAAAGTGGCACAAGGCGCCAAGCCGGGTGAGGGCGGTCAGTTGCCGGGGGGCAAGGTCAATGACCTGATCGCCCGGCTGCGTTACAGCGTGCCCGGCGTGACGCTGATTTCACCGCCCCCTCATCATGATATTTATTCCATTGAGGACTTGGCCCAGCTGATTTTCGACCTCAAGCAGGTCAATCCACAGGCGTTGGTATCCGTGAAACTGGTGTCGGAGCCCGGGGTGGGCACCATCGCCGCCGGTGTCGCCAAGGCCTATGCCGACTTGATTACCATCTCCGGCTACGACGGTGGTACGGGCGCCAGCCCGCTGACCTCGATCAAGTATGCCGGCTCGCCCTGGGAATTGGGTTTGAGTGAGGCCCACCAGACGCTGCGGGGGAACGACCTGCGGGGCAAGGTGCGGCTGCAGACCGATGGCGGCCTCAAAACCGGCCTGGATGTGGTCAAGGCGGCCATGCTGGGGGCGGAAAGCTTTGGCTTCGGCACCGCTCCCATGGTGGCTCTGGGGTGTAAATACCTGAGGATTTGCCATCTGAATAACTGCGCGACCGGGATCGCCACCCAAGATCAAATGCTGCGCGATCAGCACTTCCTGGGCACCGTGGAGATGGTGATGAACTTCTTCCGCTTTATTGCCCAGGAAACCCGGGAATGGATGGCTCGTTTGGGGGTGCGCACCATGGAGGAGCTGGTGGGGCGCACGGATCTGTTACAGATTAATCCGGGGGGCACGCCCAAGCAGCAAGGCCTGGATCTGAAGCCGCTGCTGGGCAGCGAGGCCATTCCGGCAGACAAGCCTCATACCGTGCAGGTTGAGCGCAATCTGCCATTCGACAAAGGCCTGCTGGCGGAAAAAATGGTGGCCGATACCCTCGCCGCCATCGAAGGCAAAACCGGCGGGCAATACAGCTACCGGATCACCAATTGTGACCGCTCCATTGGCGCCCGGCTGTCTGGCGAAATCGCCAAGCGGCACGGTAATCAGGGTATGGCACAACAACCGATCACCATTCGTTTGATCGGCACCGCCGGGCAGAGCTTTGGCGTTTGGAATGCGGGCGGCTTGCATCTGTATCTGGAAGGGGATGCCAATGACTACGTGGGCAAAGGGATGACCGGCGGCAAGCTGGTGATTCGCCCGCCCCGGTGCTCCACCTTTGAGGCACGCCACTCCGCCATTATCGGCAACACCTGCCTGTATGGCGCAACCGGGGGAGCGCTTTATGCGGCAGGCACCGCGGGTGAGCGGTTTGCCGTGCGTAACTCCGGTGCCCATGCGGTGGTGGAAGGGGTGGGTGATCACTGCTGTGAGTATATGACCGGCGGGATGGTCACTGTGCTGGGGCCGACCGGGCACAACTTTGGGGCCGGGATGACGGGGGGCTTTGCCTATGTGCTGGATCAGGAAAATACCTTCGTTGACAAATACAACCACGAACTGGTTGAGATCCATCGGATTACCAGTGAGGCCATGGAGGCCTATCGTAACCATCTGCGTGCGGTCATCCGTGAGCATGCAAAAGAAACCGGCAGCGAATGGGCCCAGCATTTGGCTGAGGAGTTCAGTGATTACGTGGGTCGGTTTTGGCTGGTGAAGCCCAAGGCGGCCAGTCTGGCGACGCTACTGGCGAATACCCGCGCCCGTCCCGAGTAGGTCTTGAGTTCAAGGTCCTGATGAAAGGTGGGTGTGGAGCGAAATTGAGGCAAAAAATATGACAAAGCGGTTAAACAATCATTTCCAGTTCGTCGATGTGGGCCGTGGGGACCCCAAGAAAATCCCTTTGCGTCGCCGCAAGGTGGAGTTCAAGGAAATCTACAAACCGTTCAAGAAAGCGGACGTGGAAGCCCAGGCTCATCGTTGCCTGGGCTGCGGTAACCCTTATTGTGAGTGGAAATGCCCGGTTCACAACTATATTCCCAATTGGCTGAAGCTGGCCTCTGAAGGCAATATCTTCGCGGCAGCCGAGCTTTGCCATCAAACCAACACGTTACCGGAGGTTTGTGGCCGGGTCTGCCCCCAGGATCGTCTCTGTGAGGGGGCTTGTACCTTGAACGATGGTTTTGGTGCGGTGACCATTGGCTCCACCGAAAAGTACATCACCGACACCGCGTTTGCCCTGGGCTGGAAGCCGGATCTGTCCAAAGTGGTGAAGACCGGCAAACGGGTCGCGGTGATCGGCGCCGGCCCTGCCGGGCTGGGCTGTGCGGATATTCTGGTGCGCAACGGGGTGACCCCGGTGGTATTCGACAAATATCCGGAGATCGGGGGCCTGCTGACGTTCGGCATTCCTGAGTTCAAGCTGGAAAAGACGGTCCTCTCCCGCCGCCGCCGGATCTTTGAAGAGATGGGCATGGAATTTCGCTTGAATACCGAAGTGGGTAAAGACATCGGCTTTGATGCGTTGCTGGAAGAGTTTGACGCGGTTTTCCTGGGAATGGGCACCTACAACTACATGAAGGGCGGTTTCCCCGGTGAGGATTTACCCGGTGTGTTCGATGCCTTGCCTTATCTGATTTCCAATGTGAACCGTTGTCTGGGCTTTGAAAAAGATCCCCAAGACTTTATTGATATGCAGGGCAAGCGGGTGGTGGTGCTGGGTGGTGGCGACACGGCCATGGACTGTAACCGTACCGCCATCCGCCAGCAGGCGGCGAGTGTGACCTGTGCCTATCGTCGTGATGAGGCCAATATGCCGGGGTCGCGCCGGGAAGTGGCCAATGCCCGGGAAGAGGGCGTCAGCTTCTTGTTCAACCGCCAGCCGGTCGCCATTGTCGGCGAAGACCGGGTGGAAGGAGTGAAGGTGGTGCAGACCGCGCTGGGAGAGCCCGATGAAAAAGGTCGCCGCCGCCCGGAAGTGATTCCGGGGAGTGAAGAGGTCTTGCCGGCTGATGCAGTGCTGATCGCCTTTGGTTTCCGCCCCAGTCCGGCGGACTGGCTGGCCCGGTTTGGCATTTCCACCGACGAGTCGGGCCGGATCCTGGCGCCCGAGCAGCAGGCGTTCAAGTTCCAGACCACCAACGCCAAGGTCTTCGCCGGTGGCGATATGGTGCGAGGCTCTGATTTGGTTGTCACGGCGATTGCCGAAGGGCGTACCGCTGCCGAAGGGATTTTGGATTACCTCAACGTCTGACGGATTTGCTGCACATCAAAAAAGGCACGCCTGATCCCGTGCCTTTTTTGTTTTCAGGCCGCCAAACCAGTACTATGGCCGACTATCTCTTGATGACTTCATACCGGCATGCGGAGCATCCGGCTCTTCGTACGAGGTTAAAAATTTATGTCCGAACTCAAGAATGACCGTTTCCTGCGTGCGCTGCTGCGTCAGCCGGTGGATGTAACCCCGGTTTGGATGATGCGTCAGGCCGGGCGTTATTTGCCTGAATATCGTGCTACCCGGGCACAGGCCGGTGATTTTCTTAGTCTCTGCAAAAACGCGGAGCTGGCCTGCGAAGTAACCTTGCAACCACTGGAACGCTTCGAGCTGGATGCGGCGATTCTGTTCTCCGATATTTTGACCATTCCCGATGCCATGGGGTTGGGTCTCTATTTTGAAACCGGTGAAGGTCCGAAGTTTCGCAAGATTATCCGCACCGCTGAGGATGTGGACAGCTTGCCGATCCCGTCCATCGAGTCGGATCTGGGCTATGTGATCAATGCGGTGAAGGTGATCCGCCGTGAGCTGAACGGCCGGGTGCCCCTGATCGGTTTTTCCGGCAGCCCCTGGACGTTGGCCACCTATATGGTGGAAGGCGGCTCAACCCGGGATTTCCGGGAAGTGAAACGGCTGATGTTCACCCAGCCAGAAGTCATGCACCAGTTGCTCGATAAGCTGGCCCGCACGGTCATCGATTACCTCAACGCCCAGATCAAGGCCGGTGCCCAGGCGGTCCAGATCTTTGATACCTGGGGTGGGGTGCTGAGCAGCCATGCCTATCGGGAATTTTCATTGAAATATATGAAGCAGATCGTCGATGGCTTGATTCGGGAGTATGACGGGCGGAAGGTGCCGGTCATCCTGTTCACCAAAAATGGTGGCCAGTGGCTGGAAGAGATTGCCGATACCGGCACTGATGCGGCTGGTCTGGACTGGACCACGGATATCGGTGATGCGCGTCGCCGTGTGGGCGACCGGATTGCTCTGCAGGGGAACCTGGATCCCTCCATGCTTTATGCCTCTCCCGAGCGTATTCGTCAGGAGGTGGGTTATATCCTGGAGCGTTTCGGCACAGGCAATGGCCACGTCTTTAACCTGGGCCATGGCATTGCTCTGGATGTGGATCCGGAAAACGCCAAGGCCT
>CAZEWG010000061.1:0-11517 GCA_964514485.1 uncultured Pseudomonadales bacterium | reverse complement strand
CGCGACCCCCGGCGTGACAGGCCGGTATTCTAACCAACTGAACTACCGCTCCGCGTATTGGTGGGTGGTGAGGGGTTCGAACCCCCGACCCTCGCCTTGTAAGGGCGATGCTCTCCCAGCTGAGCTAACCACCCGCCGAATTGGAGTTGCGAATTTTAACCATTTCTTACCGGCTGTCAATCGTTTAAATCGCTTTTCTTGAAAAATCTTTTGATCAGCCGGTTTTTGGTTCACAAAACAATCAATCTGCTCGTTTTCCGTCCAGCAGTTCGATCTTGTAGCCATCCGGATCTTCCACGAAGGCCAGAATGCTGGAACCGTGTTTCATCGGACCCGGCTCCCGAGTGACGACTCCACCTTTGGCCTTGATCCGATCGCAGGCAGCATAGACATCGTCTACTTCCAGGGCAATATGCCCATAACCGTTGCCCAGGTCATACTTCTCCGTGTCCCAGTTGTGGGTCAGCTCCAGCACGGCCGTTTCGGACTCTTCACCGTATCCGACAAACGCCAAGGTAAACCGCCCTTCCGGATAGTCCTTTTTACGCAGCAACTTCATTCCCAGAACATTGGTATAAAAATCCAAGGAGCGTTCCAGGTTACCAACTCGTAGCATTGTATGCAGAATGCGCATTTCGACTCCCCTGTGACTGAATAAGCCCTACAGCATAAAAACAAAAGCCCCGTTGGTACAGACCTAACGGGGCTCTGATGCTATCAAGAGCGGTCGCCAAGCTCAAAATCAGCCGTTGGAACCAGATTCCAGCGGAACCAGGATCTAGCGTACTCTTGAAACCGGCCTGGCGGCTTTGGTTGTCGGCTTTTCCGTGGTTTTGGCCTGGGTCCGCGGTGTTACCCGACCGGGGGTCGCCTTTTTCGGCGTCGCCCCTCGCGGGGCACTGGCGGCCTTACTGGCTTTTTTCCCGGCTTCCACCTTGGTTTTCCGGGCGCGGGGCTTTTTCACCTCGGCCTGGCCGGCCAAAGGCTCGGCTTTTGGGGTATCCGCCGGCTCCGCAGCCTGAGGTGCCTTCACCTGAGGCGGCTGTACGGCAACATTTTCACTACGGGCCTGGCGCACATTCGCCACCACCGTCTGAATCTTTTCTTCTAACCGCTTTTGAGACACCCGCGCCTTCCGGTACGACGGCACTGCCCGGTCAGCAAGAAACTGGTTGGCCTCATCCACCCACTCCCGAACAGCGGCAACACTGTCGTCCACCACCGAACGCAGCACCGGCTTCAGCCGTTCGCCCGCCTGGCGCAGCTCCTTGATACCTTCCTGTCCCTCCGCCACCACCTGGCCGGCGATGAATAGTCCTTTTTCACGCAACTGTTCCAGCTGTTCAGTCACGTATTTGATTCGCTCGCGCAACGCCACAGTCCCTCCCCTTCTCACAGACCTTCTGTAATATCCCTATTACACTATGCACTGCCTTTAACATCTCTTTGAGCGCCTATTATTCAAGGATTTACGAGCCCCTACCAGCCTCGTCGCTCAAAAAGCACTTCTTTTTTGACCCTCAACCAGAAATTTAATTCCGGTCGCCCAACAAACCCCTCCCAGGTTCGACTGCCGGACTTTCGGTCACCGCCTTATCAAAACGGCCACCACCCGGAAGAGCCTTCCTCTCTCTGGGCAACTTGTTGCGAGGCGTTCCACTCATCCTCCAGCGCCCGCAACTCCGCATCTGCCACCAGTTCCGGCAGTGGGTCACCGCCACACAGATACAGGCACCACCAAACGCCGGAGCGATAGGCCCCTTGTTGTTTCAGCTGCGCCAGCTCCTCCTTGCGAGCCTGTTCCAGCTCCTTTTTGCGCTTGTTGTAATCATCCTTATGGTTGATATCAGCAATAGACACGGCGGCATGGTTAGGGGCCAGCATGTCGCTATTCAAAAACCGCGTTTGCATGATTTCCGGGTATGCATAGTCGACCGAGACCAACTGCATATCCCCGGTTCCCCAGGGCGAGTCTGAAGGCAGGTCCGGGTTGGGCTGGTCCGGCTTGGACACCTCACTGTAACGGAGGTAATAGACCTTTCCAGCCTCCACTTCGAGCTCCTGATCAACCATTTTGCTCAGGGCGAAATGGCCGAGCCCTTCCAACCCGAGCATGGGCCGGCGCATTCTGATATGACGCTTGCCCGGCTTCACCTCCAGCCAGGTATAACTGTTGTTGCGGAAGTTGAAGTAATGACGATCATCCACATAAACGCTGGGCGACTCGATTTCCTCCGCCGCCCAGTCACTATGAGGTCGATAGAAATAGATCAGTGCGTTGTTCTGGGAATCCCAGAGCGTATTGTCGATATGAACAAACATGGGGCCGCTGACCGGATGCAGAAAGCCGCCCACACTTTTACCGATCGACTGATAGATCTTGCAGCCACTGATTGAAAAGACAATTACCGCTGCCACCAAGGCTCGTAACAGAGTTCTCATTATTATATCCGTGCCCTTCATAGCCATGCCCGTTCAGCATGTTAGCAACGCGTAGCAGGATATTCTGAGATCTACAGCAAGGCTTGCTCACAAAAAGTTACAAACTTTTCTTAACTTGTCCTGCAAGCCTTGCCTGAGAAAGCGGCCCCGGGCAGGCGCCCAAAGCCTGACCGATCAACCGCCGGAGGCTGACAGGGCATCCAGTTTTAACTGGGCCTCGTTCAACCGGCGCTCCAGATCCACCACCCGCCGATTGACCTGCTGGCGACTCATGTCGATGGAGCCAATCGCCGCTTCCACCTCTTTCAGGCGACCTTCAAGTGGCGAGGCAGCCGGCTGGGCATCCACCTTGGCGCGCAGGGCCTCCACACGCTGGGTCAGCGCGGCCAGCTGAGCCTGATACTCCTTACCCCACCGGGAAAGACTTTCGCTCTGGGCGACTTCCAATTGGCTGAGCTTGGTGTTTACCTCCTCCACCGTTTTCAACCCGGCAGCCAGTTTCGTGGCCTGCTCGGAGGCTGTCTTGGTGGTACCTGACACCGTTTGTTCAGCCTTGGCCAAACGATCCTGCAACTGCTTGGAAGTGGTCTGCAGCTTGGCGATCTGGCTCTGATGCTCCTTGATCTGGGCCGCATTACGCTTGTTGGCCAGATCCCACAGCTTGCGAATTTCCGAGTCGATCCCCGCCAACCGGGTAGTCAGCTTGGAATCTGTCTGCAACACCGTGGCTTCGGTTTCACCCAGTGATCCTTCCAGGCGCGCCAGAACCAGCTTGCTCTGGCTGATATATTGATTGGCCTCGGAGAGCTGGGCTTCCAACTGAGTAATGGTGGTGCGTTGCTGGTCATAGAGCCAGAAACCCGCGCCCCCCAAACCAATCGCGACCAGCAGCGCCAGCACGCCCACCCAACTGGTTCCCGAACGGGAAGGGGCTGGGGCCGCCGGCGTGCGCTCCCGCACCGGGGTTCGGGCAGGTTCGGGTTTAACCGGGGTCTCGCGCCGGGCGGTGATCGGGCTTCCCTGGGTCTCGACAGCAGTCGTCCGCTTACGCTCTTTGCGAAAGCGTTCCATATCGTCTTTATCGGGAGTCAGACTGTCCATGGTTACCTCTTTGGAGCCCGTCTGAGCGGCAGGCTCCTGATTAAATCGGGATGAATAAATAGACCGGCACAGTACGCCAGGCAGGCAATTATGACCGCAATCGGCCCGCGAAGAACAGTAAGCGATTTCTGGATTTGCATGAATAGAACGGGCTTAATAAACTATGCGACTTCCTTTTCCTTGGTTATTTAGGTTGTCCGGTAAACCCGGATGGACCGGAGACTCTCTCATGCAACCACTCGTCGGCGTCATCATGGGCTCAAAGTCCGATTGGCCCACCCTGGAACATGCCGTTCAAATGCTTGAAAAACTGGGGATTTCCTATGAAACCCGAGTTGTCTCGGCCCACCGTACGCCGGACTTGCTGTTCGAGTACGCCAAATCCGCGGAACAGCGTGGCCTGCAGGTAATTATTGCTGGCGCAGGCGGCGCCGCCCACCTGCCGGGAATGGTTGCCTCGCAAACCAACCTGCCGGTGCTGGGCATTCCCGTTCAGTCGAAAGCCCTGAATGGGTTGGACTCGCTGCTGTCTATTGTGCAGATGCCGGGTGGCGTTCCGGTAGCAACCTTGGCGATTGGCGCGGCTGGCGCGACCAATGCGGGCATTTTGGCGGCCCAGATCCTGGCGCTGCAAAACCCCGAGATCAAGCAAGCCCTGGCCGAGTTTCGCCGCCAGCAAACCCAGTCGGTCCTCGACAATCCTGATCCCCGATCCTAAGGCTTTAACGCGGATACATGACCATGAAAATAGGTGTTCTTGGTGCCGGACAATTAGGGCGTATGCTGGCTTTGGCAGGCTACCCCCTGGATATGACTTTCAGTTTCTATGATACCTCCGGGGCGCCCTCGGCGGGCCTGGGCCAGATCTTTTCCGACCCGGCCAACACCCAGCAGGAACTGGAAGCCTTTCTGGCCGAAGTGGATGTGGTCACCTACGAGTTCGAACACCTGCCCTTATCGCTCACCCAGGCCATTGAAAAGGTGAAGCCCCTGCACCCGTCATCCGAGTCGATCCGGGTATGCCAAAACCGGGCTGAAGAGAAAAAGATCTTTGCCGAGCTGGGCATTCCAACACCGGCCTATCGCATTGTCGAAAGCGCCGAAGAACTGGAAGCCGCGGCCCGCGAACTGGGTTGCCCGGTGGTCGCGAAATCCAACACCGAGGGCTACGACGGCAAGGGCCAGGCCGTGCTGCGCTCCCCCGATGAAGCCCAACAGGCCTGGGACAGCATCCGTCACCCCAAACTGGTGGTGGAGTCCTTCGTCAATTTCTCGCGGGAACTGTCCATTATCGCGGTCCGCTCCACCCACGGCGAAATTGCCATCTACCCGATGGCGGAAAACAACCATCAGGGGGGCATCCTGCGCTATTCCATCGCGCCGGCTCCCCGCCTGGATGACGCCAAGGCGGCGCTGGCCCGGGACTATATTCACCGCCTGATCGAGCGGCTGGGCCATGTGGGCGTGTTAACCCTGGAACTGTTCGAAACCGAAGACGGGCTGCTCGCCAACGAGATGGCCCCCCGGGTTCACAACTCCGGTCACTGGACCCAAAACGGCAGCCCCACCAGCCAGTTTGAGAACCACCTGCGAGCCATCGCCGGCCTGCCCCTGGGTGACTGCAGCGCCTATCGCCCCACCTGCATGATCAACCTGATTGGTCAGACCGGTGACAAGAGCGACGTTCTGGCCCTGCCCTATGCCCACCTGCACCTCTATGGCAAGCAGGAGCGTCCGGGGCGCAAAGTCGGCCACATCAACATTCTGGCTGATGATTATGAGGAGCTGGTGGACAGAGTAACAACCTGCGCCGCCAAAATCCCCGGCATTGCCCCGTTTATGGCGAGCATAGTTCAGGAATAGGGCCGCTCTCCGCTTCCGCTGTATAACGAACAGAAGCGATAAAACGCCTTAGAGCTCGACCCGGGCTTGAAAAAGTGAACCCTTGCCTCAATAGATAGGGCATGACTGGGGTGTTATCATCCTCCCCTTTCAAGCAGTTACTAGACTGCCAACCCGCAACGGCGGGTTGGTATTCCACTGGAACGACCTGATGAAACAATAACGGAGAGACCTCATGGCTTTCGAATTACCTGCCTTGCCTTATGCCAAAGATGCCCTTGCCCCCCACATGTCCCAGGAAACCCTGGAATACCATCACGGCAAGCACCATCAGACCTATGTCACCAAGCTGAACGAACTGATTGCTGGCACTGAGTTCGAAGGCAAGTCGCTGGAAGACATCATCAAAAGCTCCAAGGGCCCGATTTTCAACAACTCAGCCCAAGTTTGGAACCACACCTTCTTCTGGAACTGCCTGAGCCCCAACGGCGGCGGCGAGCCCACTGGCGCCATCGCTGACGAGATCAACAAGGCGTTCGGTTCCTTTGAAGCGTTCAAGCAAAAGTTCAATGACTCCGCAGTTGGCAACTTCGGTTCTGGCTGGACCTGGCTGGTGAAAAACGCTGACGGCTCCCTGGAAGTCTACAACACCAGCAACGCCGACACTCCGATGACCGCCGGCAAAACTGCCCTGCTGACTGTAGACGTGTGGGAACACGCCTACTACATCGACTACCGTAACTCCCGCCCGAACTTCCTGAATGGGTTCTGGTCCCTGGTCAACTGGGAGTTCGTCAACCAAAACCTGGCAGGCTAACCTCCAGTCGTTGACGCAACCAAGGGCTGGCTTCACCGCCAGCCCTTTGGCTCTCCCGCCTTCTTCCTCCAAGCAAAAGCACCGTTTCGAAAGCCCGCCTTAGCCTTTTAATCCGCCCCTTTGAAGCCCCTCCTCAAAGCGGAAAAAATGTTTCTTATTGTCTGGCCCCCCATGACTAATTTGTAAACTGCGTCTAAACTTCCAAAAAACTCTCATGCTAATTCGTCAGCCAGGGCTGGTTGTCCGGTTATCAGATTTCGCGGGATACGATGACATGGCAGGGCCATCGGTAATCCGACCTTCAGGGTCAGATCCGACGCAAGACGGTCGCCTCATGTCTGCAAGGAACCGAGAGCGCTAGATCAATCAGGGCCAGTCCCTGAATAAAGTCAGGGTCGACGATGTCGCCAGACACTCAGGCGACATGGGCCAAACTGCAATAGCTCATAACAAGAAAACCTAATGGCCGACGAGTTACAGTCACTACCTAAAATACGCGCCTACCACCGGCTGTCTTACAAGCTGCTGCGCTGGGTGCTATTGACCGCCATGATTGCCGGCGGCATGCTCAGTCTGGTGCAGATTTTCCTGGACGCCTCTCGGGCGGCCATTGAAATGGACGATCAGGCCCAGCAGATGCTGGCCGTGATGCGCGACCCGGCCGTGCAGGCGATCTACAGTATTGACCCGGAGCTGGCCAACCAGGTGGTCGATGGCCTATTCCAGCAACGCGCGGTCATCCATGCCGCTATTCTCCACCCGGACGGCACGTATCTGAGTCAGCGGGAACGACCTGCCACAACCACCAGCTATCGCCAGCTGACCGATCCCATTTTTCAGCAGCAGCGCAGTTATGAAATCCCGCTGACCCGGGGCCGAACCACCTATGGCACCCTCACCCTTACCCTGGACACCGCCGAAACCGCCGACGCCTTTGTGGAACGTTCGCTGGTCCTGTTTGGCTCGGGGTTGCTGAAGGCCTGTATTCTCGGCCTGATTGTCTATGCGCTTTATTATTACCTGCTGACCGCACCGCTGATGAGCATTATCCGCTCACTCCTGCGGGTCAACCCGGCCTCGCCCGCCCAGAAAAAAATCTCCATGCCCAAATGGCACCAGAAAGACGAACTGGGGCTGTGGGTGAACGTGGCCAACCAGCTTTTGCAGTCCATTGAGGACAGCCAGCAGCAACGCCTGGACGCCGAGGCCCGGGTGCTGAAGATGTCCCAGTACGACGCCCTGACGGGCCTGCCCAATCGCGCCCTCTTTCGCAGCCACTTACAATCGGCCCTGGAAGACGCCAAACGGCTGCATCAGAAGGCGGCACTGCTGTGGATCGGCATTGATGACTTCAAATCCATCAACGACCAGTACAGCTACGCCACTGGCGACCGGTTGTTGCAGGCCATTGCCGAGCGCCTGACCACCCATAGCGACGTGCTTCATACCCTCTGTCGCCTCAGTGGTGACCAGTTTGCCATCCTGCAATACAACATCGGCAGCCCCTACCGCGCCGCCAAGTTTGCCGAGGCACTGCTCAGAAGCCTGCACAGCCCCTTTACCATCGACAACCGCCAGTTCAACCTGCAAGCCACCATTGGCATCGCCCTGTACCCGGAAGACGACACTGACGCCGATCGGCTACTGCAAAAGGCCGAACAGACCATGATGCTGGCCAAGACCACCCATCGTAACCAGTTCACCTTCTATGTAGCCCGAATCGATAGTGAGCTGCGCCAGCGCAAGCAAATGGAAAAGGACCTGGCCGGTGCCATCGAAAACGATCAGTTCCAGCTGGTCTACCAGCCCCAGATCGATATGCGCACCGGTCAGGTGATTGGCGCGGAAGCCCTGCTCCGCTGGCAGCATCCGACTCAGGGTAATATCCCGCCCGACGTTTTCATTCCCATTGCCGAAGCCAACGACAGCATTCGCGATATCGGCGCCTGGGTGATCAACCAGGCCTGCCGTCAGTTGCACCAATGGCAGCAGGAGGGCATCCAGCTTCAGGTTGCCGTGAACCTCTCCGCCATCCAGTTGCGCCAGCGCAACATCGTGGACATCATTCGTAAAGCCATCCACGACAACAAACTGCAACCCCATCAGCTGGAGCTGGAGATTACCGAAACCAGCTTTATGGAAAATCTCTCCGAAGCGGTAGAGACCTTGCGGGCGTTGCGGGAGTTCGGCGTGCGCTGTGCGGTGGACGACTTCGGCACCGGCTATTCGTCCCTCAGCTATTTGAAGCAGCTGCCCATCGACAAAATCAAAATCGACCGCCAGTTTATTCTCGATCTGGAAGCGGGCGACAATGACACCAGCATTGTTAGTGCTATCATCCAACTGGGACGCAGCCTGAAGCTGGGCGTGATTGCCGAAGGCGTGGAAACCAAGGAGCAAAAAGACTATCTGCTGGCCAACGGCTGTATTGAAGCTCAGGGATACTTCTACAGTAAGCCGCTAACCACGGATGACTTCCGAAACTACTACCACCGCCACAAAAAGCCCGCTGCCTGAAAGCCGCAAGCCAAACTTCATGATTTTATTGATCTGTTAAAAGGATAGCCCCATGTCCATCACCACCCTTGTCTCGCTCGGCATTCTGGTTGTCTTCGTGTTTTACCTGATTTCGATCTACAACCAGCTGGTCACCCTGCGCAACCGCTTCAAGAATGGTTTTGCCCAGATCGACGTCCAGCTTCAGCGTCGCCATGACCTGATCCCCAACCTGGTGGAATCCGCCAAAGCCTATATGCAGCACGAGCAAGACACCCTGCGCATGGTGATGGAAGCCCGCACCAATGCCATGAGCGCCACCAAGACCGCCGCTGCCCACCCGGAAGATGGCACCGCCATCAAAGGCCTGTCCAATGCGGAAAGCGCCTTAAACCGAGCGCTGGCGAACTTCTACGCGGTCGCTGAAAACTATCCGGAGCTCAAGGCCAACACCACCATCCAACAGCTGATGGAAGAGCTGACCAGCACCGAAAACAAAGTCGGCTTCGCGCGCCAGGCCTACAACGATGCGGTCATGGCCTACCACACCTTCCGCGAGAAATTCCCCAACAACTTTATTGCAGGCTTCTTCGCCTTCAAGGAAACCGAGTACCTGCAACTGGAGTCCCCCGAAGCCAAGCAACCAGTCCGAGTTAATTTCGACCGCACCAATTCATGAATTTCTTTGCACGTCAGGACTGGGCCCGGCGCAAAAGCGCCCTCCTGGTCAGCTATTTTGCGGCGGCGGTGATTCTGATCATCCTCGCCGTCAACCTGGGCATCTGGCTGCTGCTTCACTTCCTGGGCTCCGCACCGTCCGGCACCTTTCTGGACTGGGCAGCCACCACCACCTTCTGGAAATGGGCCCTGGTCACCGCCGCGGTGATTTTCGCCGGCAGCCTCAGCCAATATTTCAAACTCCGCTCCGGTGGCGAGGCCGTCGCCCGGATGGTACACGCCCGCCCCATTCCCCTGAGCAGCGAACACCCCGACGAGCGCCGACTGATCAACGTGGTGGAGGAAATGTCGATTGCCGCTGGCATCGCCCTGCCCCGCCTATATGTGATGGATCAGGAATCCAGCATTAACGCCTTTGTCGCCGGCTACCGGCCCGATCAGGCGGTGATGGTGGTCACCCGGGGCACGTTGGAGCAACTAAACCGGGATGAGCTACAAGGCGTGGTGGGCCATGAATTCAGCCATATTCTCAATGGCGACATGCGACTGAATATCCGCCTGGTATCGGTTCTGGCCGGGATTCTCCTGATCGGCCAGCTGGGCGAATTCCTGCTGCGCAGCACCCGTCATCTGGGACGCAACCGGGACAGCGCCAAAGCCGCCCCGGCCCTGCTGGCCGCGGGTGTCTGCTTCACCGCCATTGGTTATCTGGGGCTATTCTTCGGACGGCTGATCAAGGCTGCCGTTTCCCGCCAGCGGGAATATCTGGCCGATGCCGCCTCCGTCCAGTTCACCCGTAACCCGGAAGGGCTGGCGAGCGCGCTTTACAAAATTCACACCTCCGTGTCGGGGTCCCTGCTCAACCACACCCTGCATGCTGAAGACATGAGCCACATGTGCTTTGGGGAAACAGTCCGGCTGCGCTTTAACGCCCTATACGCTTCCCACCCGCCATTGGAGCAGCGGATTCGGGCGATTGACCCGCAATTTATGACCAAAGCCCGCATGAGCCGCAACCAGCAGCGGATTCAGGAGCAGCGGGCCCGCACCCAAGCCCAGGCACAGCCCATGCCCGCCGCCATCGCCGGCCTGGCAGCCTCGGTCGCGGCGTCGCAGCCGCCGGTTTCCCGGGCTGCGGCCCCCGCTTCTGGCCCTATCAATCGCGACACCTTGCAACTGGAGCCCTTGCCGGTCGAGGCCCCCATCCAGGTGTCGGAGCTGGTCGGCTATCCCGAAAGCAAGCATTTTGCCTATGCTGAAAAGCTACTCGCCTCCTGGCCCCGCCAACTGTTTGATTATGCCCACACGCCCTCTGGCGCCATGGGCCTTGCCTGCGCCCTGCTGATCCAGCACATGCCGGCATCCCACCAGCCTCAGGCCATCGAGCTTACCCAAGCCAAGGCCGCCGAACTGAATCTGGATCTGCAAGCCCTGCAGTGGGGCATCAGCCACCTGGCGGGACTGGATCGTTCCAGCACCATTCCGTTGCTGGAGCTCTGCCTGGGCAGCCTGAAAGCCCTGGACATCCCCGCACGGACCCAGTTCCTGGATCTCCTGAAAGCACTGATCGCGGTGGACCAGCGCTATAGCCTGTTCGAATTTGTCGTGTTCAGCATTCTGCGCAAGCAACTGGCCGCCCATGCCGAACGCGCCCCCAAGGTCCGCTTTACCTCATTCAAACCGGTGAAGGCAGACATTCAAAAGGTTTTGGCGGTGCTGGCCCGGGTCGGCAGCCAAAATCGAGACGAACTGGAGCGGGCCTATAACGCCATTATCAGCCGCTTTAGCAAAACACCCCAGCCGCTCCCGGAACGCTGCACCTTAACCGAGCTAACCCTGTCCCTGGAGCGGCTGTCAGGCCTTTCGCCGCTGCTGAAGGACCCACTCCTGCAAAGCTGCGCCGACCTGATCCTCCATGACGGCCAGGTTGGGATTGAAGAGTTCGAGATTCTGCGGGTGATTGCCGAGTTTCTGGAATGCCCAATGCCGCCGATTCTGATTAACGTTTAAAGAAGGCAGTGGTCTGGATTGCTTTTACTCCTTCCCTGGACGGGAGAAGGTTGGGATGAGGGTGAAGGCGAACAATTCGGTGTTTAAGCGGCTTGCGCCGCCCCCTCTCCCTAGCCCTCTCCCACAAGGGG
>CAZEWG010000060.1:0-11542 GCA_964514485.1 uncultured Pseudomonadales bacterium | reverse complement strand
TACTCTTAGCGAACCCCTGTTCAGATGATTGTTGTCTTGGGTCTTCCTGATAGAGTTTTTGACACTATCGACGTGGATGGAAAGAAAGTTTCACCCCTCATGACCTGAAAGCCAAAGGCGTATCGGATTTTGAATGTGACAAGCGAAAAGCCAGCGGACACAAAGATCCACGCATGTCCGAAAACAGGAAGAAGTGCCGCCAACGCGGTAGTAATTTTGGGACGAATTTTGGGAATTTTGAAAAAACGCCCTCTCTCAAGGGCGCTAGGTCGTTGAATTGGATGGTGCCGGAAACAGGAATCGAACGGGCCCACCCAGGGCTGCGACCTACAGAAAAAGCAGCAGGTTCGCCTATCGGACACGCAGACAACCTCACGAAGCCACATCAATTAGAGGTCAAGAAATGGTGCCGGAAAGAGGAATCGAACCTCCGACCTACTGATTACGAATCAGTTGCTCTACCGACTGAGCTATTCCGGCGCCAATGGGCGGCAATTATAAAGACTTGTCCAAAACCGCTCAATAAGCGAACAAGTCTTCTTTACCAAACGCCCAGGCCAGCCCGGAAGACTCTAGGCAGCCCGCTTGCGACGGCCCGCATCAAGTGGATACACCTTGCGTGGCTTCAGCGCATACTTCTGTAAGCCAGCCAGGTGAATCTCACGCAGGTACTGCTTCCAGTTGATCGCCCGGGCATCCACCGGGAACAACTCTTGGTCCTTTTCACCCATCCGCTCTGCCAAAGCCATCAGCTTGGTGTTGTGGAAGATATAGTTGGGTGCTGTGTAGAACGAGAAAATGGTCGCCAGATTCATGGCCGTCTCAAAGTTATCCAACAGCGGCATTGGATCTTTCAGCCCCAACAGATCGCGCGCCATATTCAGCCCACGCAGCGGGATGCGCGCCACCCCCATCACCGCATTGAACAGGGTTCGCTCGACCGGAATAAACGGCCGCTGTGGGCGACGGTAGAACAACCGGTCGTATTTTTGCCAGTTTTCCAAGGCCTCTTGCTGGATATGGGAAATGAATTCCCCCAGTTTGATGGGCCGTGAGCCACTGGAACAGCATTGGTAGATCCGATGCTGACCGGGCTGCAGCAAGGCTTCCGCAGCACTGAGCAGGATACTGTTGGCCACCAGATCGGCCGGGATCACATCAATCACCCCGGACACCTTGGCCGGGAAAAAGGTCACTTTCTCGCGTGCATAGGCCAGAATAATGGCATCGGCCACTTTGACCCCTTCAATCCATCCGGGCGCGGGTGACTTCAGCGTACTTTCCACAATGGACGGTCGCAGGATCGTCAGGGTTTTGCCGTCCAGGCCTTTCATCAGCAGCTGCTCACCCATCCACTTGGTGAAGGTATAGGTGTCATTCCAGCCGTAGCGGTTTGATTCTTCGATCCCCAATTCGATCAGCTTTTGCTTCAGCTCCCGAGAGTCCGCGGGATACTTTTGCCGCAAGCGTGCGATTTTACGCTGCAAACGGGCAATCACCTCTTCAACCAAAAAGTAACCCCGTGAGGAGTGACGCGGGATCGCCCGGCCCGCCGGCATCACGTTTTCTTCGTGCATGTCGCCCTGGTTAAACCCGTTTACATAGCAGGTGGACACCTGCACCACGGGAATATCTCCAGCGGCGCGTGCCAGGCTCATAATCTGGTTGAGAGACAGGGTGTTGATAAGCAGCGCCTGATCCAGCTCTTCCCGGAAGTTCACACTGGCGGCGGAGTTCACGATCAGATCCACCCGGCTAGCCAGGGCCTTAAACTCTTCCTCGGTCAAACCAAACAGAGGCTCGGTGACCTCACCGGCCACACAATGCACCCGCTTGTGGCAAAAATCCTCGAAGTAGCCGGGAGATTCCTGCTTCAGCAGATCAAAGATTGAGGATGTTGCAATTTCCTGGGCAAACCGGTCCGCCACCTGGGGATACTTTCGGCTGGGACGGATGAGTAGATGAACGCCGCCGATATCCGGCACGTCACGCATGATCTTTTCCAGAAGGACCTTGCCGACAAACCCGGTTGTCCCGGTAATCAGCACGTGCTTGCCCGCCAGCGCCGAGCGGGTCTTTGAAGGGGATTCTTTTGCCTTAGTCATTCTACCTTGCTCCTATCCGGTGGGCTCCTCCCGGTTTTCTGTAACGGCCGGTTCTGTCCTGGAACCCATGCGCTACTCGGTGAGAAATACCCGTTATTATTGACTAGACCACTTTTTATTCTTTTGGCTCAATTTAGTCTTGCTGCTCAGCCCCTAACTAGCCGAAGCAACAAGTAATTATTCACATTTCAGGCCAAATCTGAATATGCTCCGTCACACAAACAGATTTTCCGAGCGAGCATGTTGTCATTCTGCAATCGACATCACACCGCCAGCGCCAAAGGGTCTTGGCGTGCTGCCTGCTCAACGGTTACAAGGCTGATTATTACCCAGTCCGTGTTGCAATCAAGTGAACATTAAGTAAGCAGGCTTAATTTATTTTGCCTCTTCCTGGGGCAGGCGAAATCGGCCAGAAACAGGCGCGGAGGAATGGGCCCAGGAAGTTAACAGGGCTAGCAGAGGCTCGCTGCCGGAAGCCTCCCTAAGGCGCCTCAACAACTCTTCCTGACTGCCAAACCTGGACTCGTCAAAACCATGCTTGCGCACCTCCGTTTCTCCTGAGACCCGCTCAACCTGTTTGGGTGCGGCGTCCATCACGGGTCGCGTTTCATTCGCCAAGGCTCTGGCCTTATCGAGCCCTAACCGACGGCACTCGAGCATTAGACGTTGACGTTGCTGCTCATTTAATCCAGAAGGTTCCATCTGCTGCAATAACTCAAGGACCAGGTCCGCCCTGACCGATTTCAGCTGGTTGGCCGACGCCTGCAACATCCCCCTGAGCAGTTGCAGGATCGACTCCTGGGGCAGACTTTGCGAAGTCATCAAGGCCAACAATTCGCGCTGCAGGCGCTCCCAGCGCTGCTCAGGGTGGTCCTCCTCCCCTTCCACGGATTCAGCGGCCAGGGCCTTGGGTTTAGCCTGCGCCTGAGCCGCCCGTTGTGCCGTACGCTCAAACAGCCTTTGCCAATAACGGCTGAACACCGCATTGGGCACGGTGTTTTCCTGAAAGTGCTGGGCCAGCAACTCGGCCAGCGTCACAAACCCCATCGTCGCGGGTTGCCCGGGAGCAGATAGCAGCACCGGTTTTTGCGCCATGACCGCGCGTCGCATGGCGTCATCCCGAGGGATGCAAGCCAGCCACTGGGTAGTGAGACCCAGATATTTGGACACGGCGGCGTTGAAGCGTTCGTAAATTCGCCAGGCCTGACGAGAGTCGCTCGCCATATTTACCACCACCTGCACCGTGCGCCGGTAGCCTTTTTGCTGCAGGACTTTGAGCAACGAAAATGCATCCGTGAGCGAGGTGGGTTCAGGCGTGATCACCACCAGGGCAGTCTGGGCACTGGCCACAAAATGCAACACGCTGGCAGAGATGCCCGCCGCGGTATCAATCAGCAGATAGTCATACTGCTGCTCCAACTGCCCCAGACTGTCAATTAGTGCCTGTTGCTTCCCAAGCTCCGGATTCGCCATGGAGACCAGTCCGGAGGCTCCGGGAATAATGTCGACCCCATCGGGTCCTTTTAGCAGGATCTCCGCCAGCAGCTTCTCGCCACTGAAGACATGCTCCAAGGTGTAACGGGGTAATAAACCAAGCAGGATATTAATGTTGGCAAGGCCGGTATCCGCATCCAACACGCAGACGCGCGCGCCTTGCCGGGCCAAGGCCACCGCCAGGTTAACGCTGATACTGGTTTTGCCAACGCCGCCCTTACCACTGGTGACGGCAATAATGCGGGTAGGCGACTGAACCGCCGGTAATGGTGAAACAGACAGATTGTTCATGTTGGATATCTTACCGGATTTTTCACCCTTAATTCCCACACTTTCCAAATGGCAATATCACAAATCAACCCTACAGAAAGTTGAATCAGTTATCATTTTTCAACATGGAGACTTATTATTAGGCTCAATTCCACCTTAACCCTGGTTCTTGGTCTAGGCTTTTTCTTATGTGTGCGAGAAACCACTATCGGTGAACTATCTGAGATATAAACATTTTTCCCATAGCGCCCTATGATGATGCCCCAACGTCCTCCTCTACCGAGCGAATTCCAGTCAGACCGGCTGCCAGTGCTGCCCCATGTCATGCTGGAAGTCATGCGGGCCTGCCACAACCCGGCGCTGGCTTTGCAAGACTTGGTAGCCAAGCTCAACCTGGATGCCGTTCTGGCAGGAAAAGTGGTTTCCGCCGCCCAAGCCGCCGCCTATATGCGACCCAGTCGAGTCACGGGAGTTGAGGATGCCATCCGGGTACTGGGAACCAATGCGTTGAAAACACTGGTGGTGACCCTTTCCATGCAACAGGTTTTCAACCGTTTCTCGAACACCCCCGCCGATTATTTACAGGACTTTTGGCAACGTTCCCTGACAGCCGCCCTCTACGCCAAGTCCTTTGCCACGATCACCAGCTACCCCCTTCCAGAAGAAGCCTATCTGGCCGGCCTGATTCACAACATCGGTGAGCTGGTGATGGGCGTTCACTATGGTGAGCGATACTTCAAACTCAGGGAACTCTGCCAACAGGATCAGGAACAAATCGCCCTGGAACGCGCCGAGTTTGGTACCGATCACGCGGCAGCCGGTGCCTGGCTGGCTGATATCTGGCAGTTCGACCCCATCCTGGTGGATGCGATTCGCTACCATCACAGCCCTACCGTTCAGATGCTGGACGCCCAGCATTTAACGAAGCTGGTCCACCT
Organism: uncultured Pseudomonadales bacterium; assembly: GCA_964514485.1. GTDB lineage: Bacteria > Pseudomonadota > Gammaproteobacteria > Pseudomonadales > Oleiphilaceae > JAEZAA01. The sequence continues at coordinate 6,735 of CAZEWG010000060.1, read as the reverse complement.
GGCGGGTGCATTGGCCATGGATGATGAAATTCATGAAACCGAGTTGTTGGCGGCAGACTCGCTCTTTGGCCTGATGCCGCCGCTGGTACGTGAAATTGGCAAGCGCATCCAGACCGAGGTCGAGGATCTGGCCGAGCACCTGCAGATCCACCAACAAGAGAGCAGCACCGGCAAGTACGAAGAGTTGGCGGAAGAGCTGCAAGTTGCCAGCCTGTTACAGATGAGTCGCGCCCGCCTGCTGGATACAGCCACTGTTCCCGACACATGGGCCCGCATTAAACAGGCTGCACAACTGCTGTTTCAAAGCCCCCAGAGCCTATTGTTTCTAGCGGACGACAAGGAGCCTCAACTTGTCTGCCACCCCTTGGCGCACCAGCCCAATCTTGAGCTGAAAATTGCCCTCCTCCCTGAGCGCAGTCGTATTAGCGATGCCGCTCTTCAGCAGCAGGTCAGCCACTGGTGGCCCGATCAGGAAACAGAGCCGGCACCGGTCATTGAAAAACAAGTGCTGACCCTGCTACAAACCCCGGGTTACTGCTGCATTCCGCTAGTGGTTGATGAACAATGTCGGGGCGTGCTGGTGCTGGGCCTGCACCAGCCGCCGGAGCCGGCGCGCTGCCGGCTGTTTCAGCTCTTTGGTCACGAAGTTGCCCAAACCTGGGCTCAACAGGCGCCCCCAGCGCCAGAGACAGCTCCATCCTTCTGGCAGCACAATATTCGGGAAGCGGTACACGAAGCCAATAATCCGTTAACCATTATCCGTAATTATCTGGAGGTACTGGCCCATAAGCTGGGCCAGGAACATGACGTCCAGCAGGATTTGGATGTGATTCGTGAAGAGCTGGACCGCACGGCACAGATTCTGCTGAGCTTGTCCCAGTCGTCCCAGGCCACCATCAGCCCAGGGGCTGTCCAGATCAATCAACTGGTCCGGCAAATGGCCCAGCTGTTTGAGAACTCTCTGTTCAGCAGCAAGTCGATTCAATGCCATCTGGACTGCGATACCAGCCTACCCCTGATCGAAGCCAATGAAGCCCAGCTGCGCCAGGTGTTGACCAATCTTCTGAAGAATGCCGCTGAAGCGTTGCCGGCCCAGGGAGAAGTGTCGATCGTGACGCGGGACGGTATCACCTTCAATGGCCAGTCTTATATTGAAATCCAGGTTAATGACAATGGTGCGGGAATCCCGCCCGAGATTTTACGGCACCTCTACCAGCCCGGCCACAGCACCAAAGGGGCGGGACATGGCGGGCTGGGGCTAAGCATTGTGCACAACCTGATGCAAAGCCTGGGGGGCTTTATCAGTTGCCGCTCGTCACATCAGGGCACCCAGTTCCAGCTCTGGGTGCCCCGCAAACTGGTTGTGACTGACGGGGCACAACAGCACAACGCGCAAAACACAGCACAACGGCTCCATCCATCTACTTCGCCGACAACTTAGGGTTAAACGTCATGTGGAAAAACAGCACTGCTGAGGACAAGGTCGACATCCATAAAGCACGCATTTTGATCGTGGATGATGAGCCTCGCTTGCTGCAAAGTCTGAAAGCTCTCATGGAAGCCAACCAGTATCAGGTTGATACCGCTCTGGGCGGCAAGAACGCTTGCCTGCGACTCATCAAACAGTCTTATGATCTGGTGTTGCTGGATTTACGCATGGCGGACCTGAGCGGCCATGAAGTCATGCGCTTCATGATGGAGAACGATATCCGCACGGCGGCGGTGGTGATCAGTGGCGAATTCAGTTTTTCAGCGGTCACCGAGGCGCTGCGACTCGGCGCCTATGACTACCTGAAAAAACCCTACGCTCCGGAAGAACTTATTGCCACGGTCGACAAGGTCCTACGTAAGAAGCTGCTGGAAAAACAGAATGATTCCATGCAGATCCGTCTGCAAAAATCAGAAGAACTGCACCGCTATATCGTCAACAGTTCGCCGGACATTGTCTTTATTCTGGATCGACAAGGTCGTTTCAGCTTTCTCAACAGCAAGGTGGAAACCCTGCTTGGCTACCCCAAGGAACAACTGCTGGGCCAGCCCTGCTGGCAACTGGTGGACCCACAGGATATGGAACGGGCCCGCTATATTTTTGGCGAGCGCCCCACCAACAAGCAATCACCCCGCTCCATGGAACTGCGACTGAAAGCCTATGGCGAATCTGGCGCGCGACGCCACTTTGAGATCACGGTGTTTCCCATTGAGAGCAGTGAGCAGGGCATCCGTGTTATTTCCGCCGACAACCCCAGCACCCTATCCAACCGGCGTTTTATTGGCACCTATGGCACGGCCCGGGATATCTCGGAGCGTAAGGAGGCAGAAGAGTTCATCAACTTCCAGGCCTACCATGACCTGCTCACCCGGCTTCCCAACCGCTCGCTCTTCAAGGACCGTTTGTCTCTCGCCCTAGCCCTGGCGAAGCGCAACAACCACAGCCTGGCGGTCATGTTTCTGGATTTGGATCGGTTTAAAGTGGTCAACGACACCCTCGGACACGCCATGGGCGATCGCCTGCTACAGACCGTCGCCCACCGGCTGGAGAGCTGCCTGCGACAAGGCGATACGCTATCCCGCTTTGGCGGGGACGAATTCACGCTGCTGCTGCCTGGCCCCAGCAGCAAGGAAGATGCCCGCATTGTCGCCAAGAAAGTGCTGCAGACCCTGAAAGCCCCCATTATGCTGGGCGAACATGAGGTGTTTGTCGGCGCCTCCATCGGCATTGCCATGTATCCCGAGGCAGGCGAGACCCTGGAGCAACTGATCCAAAACGCGGATATCGCCATGTATCACGTCAAGGAGCGGGGCAAAGACAGTTATCAGTTTTATAGCGACAGCATGAATCTGTGTAGCTCCAACCGTTTGCAAATGGAACGCGACTTGCGCCGGGCCCTGGAAAAAGAAGAGTTCGAACTCCATTACCAGCCGCAAGTCTGTGCACGTAGCGGGCGTATTGTTGGGGTCGAGGCGCTTATTCGCTGGCGCCACCCGGAACGGGGCCTGGTCTCCCCGGCGGAGTTTATTCCCCTGGCGGAGGAAACCCGCCTGATTGATCATTTGAGCGATTGGGTACTGCGCACCGCCTGTCGCGAGGTGCGCCAATGGATCAAGGCCGGCCACCCATTTATCCGGCTTGCCGTGAACTTTTCACCCTCACTGGTCGAACATCCCCGTTTTGTCAGCCAGATCCTCAACACGCTGAGAGAGTGCGATTTCCCCCCGGAAAACCTGGAAATCGAGCTGACTGAAAACGTGATCATGGCCGACCTGGAAGTCATCAACCAAAAGCTGAACAAGCTCTCCGAACAAGGGGTTAGCATTGCCATTGACGATTTTGGCACTGGCTACTCCTCCCTGGCCTACCTGCAAAAGTTGCCGATCCACACTCTCAAAATCGACCGCAGCTTTGTGAATGACATCAAGCACCAGGAAGATGACGCCTGTATCGTCAACGCCATTATTTCCATGGCGAAAGGGTTGCGGATGAATATTATCGCTGAAGGGGTGGAAACCGCCGCGCAAATGGAATATCTGCAGGCGCTGGGCTGTCATGAGGTTCAGGGCTACTACTTCAGCCCGGCGATCCCAGCAGGCGAGGCTTATCGGTTGTTAAATGACTATTTGGAAAACGAGGCGTTGGCCCAATAGGCGGCCACCGTTAGCCATGGCGAGTCTGAGTTGTCGGGCGCGGAAGCTTGCCGCTGCGCTGCAAATCCAGCCAATGGACGACGCCAAACAGCACCACCAGCATTTTATGCAGCTTGTGTTCAATGAGAAACTGCCCGTGGACCCGGATAAAGAGAGCCGCAACCACTGAATTGATCGCCAAGACCACGACTACCGCGGTATGCAAGATCGTATCCCAGGGCGATGGAACCAGCTTGAAAAGATTCGCCAACTCCGCCAGCCAGAACACCAACATCCCCCCTTTGACCAGGCTGAGCATCCACTTCATACCTATTAACCTTCCCGTGATTTTGTAACAAATTGTGGCAAACACTCCGATTGCGCAGACTAAATGAGTAAACTCTCATCATCGACCCAACGGAGCAATGCATGCAGGACCGAAAGAGCCCATCAGGCAAGATTTCTTCATCCCAGCCATTGGCCGGCAAAATTGCCGCTGTGGTGATCCTGATACTGATCGCGGCGTTTTTCCTGTTTGCCAGACTCCCGGTAGAAATCATTGCCCAGCAGCAACAGGCACTTCGCCAGGTTGCAGCTCCCTCGATTGATCTGCACGCTCCGCTGCCGGACTTCACCCAGATTCATAATATTCCGGAACGTAAGGAAGCTTTTTTCCAGTTTCTGCTGCCTCGGATCCAACAGGCCAACCAGGAAATTCTGGAAGCGCGGGAACGCATCCTGACCCTGCGTCACCAGATCCACCAGTCCTCACTGTCTACCGAAGACGCCCTGTGGTTGGTGCTGGTGGCCGAGCATTACCGCGTACCGGCAGAAAATGGCTTCGATGGGGAGTTTTTCAACACACTACTCCGCCGGGTGGACATTATTCCGCCTTCTTTGGTGCTCGCGCAAGCCGCCACCGAGTCTGGCTGGGGGACCTCCCGGTTTGCCCGGGAGGGAAATAATCTGTTTGGCGAATATTGCTACGTTCCAGGGTGTGGCATCGTCCCCAGCCGCCGAAACCCCGGAGCCCGTCATGAAGTGGCCCGATTCAAGTCGCCTTACGACGCCCTGCTGGGGTACATGACCAATCTCAATCGCCATGACAGCTATCTTAGCTTTCGCAGACATCGGGAACAGGCGCGCCAGCAAACACACTCAATGAAGGGCGAGCGGCTGGCAGAAGGCCTGATTCGCTACTCCGAGCGAGGACAGGCCTACATCCGGCAGATCCAATCCATGATCCGCCACAACAGTCTCGCGCGGTTTGATGATCCGCAAGTAGCCGACACCTGGATCAGCCAAACCAACAGTAATTAACCCCTGCTCTCTGGATTGTACCGGACTCAGGCCGCTGCCGAGCCCGGTACAATTGTTCCCTATTTTGATCTGATAAGTAGCGCCTTAAGCGCCCCTCTCGGCTCTTCCGCCGACAAATGATGAACAGTTGTGCGCCGCCTGTCATTGAGCCGTTGCAGACAAGCTTTTAGAATGACCCCATGGATTTGAGGCCGCCCTGCACTCAAACGCCAGACCGGATATCAAGTCAAACCCAGGGCCATAAGCCCGGCGAGCCTCGAAAATTGTGTCCGCTGATCCGGTGGTCACGCAGCCCATAAAACCCAACAGGTTTGTCATCATGAACAACGACACCGAACAGTACATCACCCAATACAGCGGCGAGCGCCTTCAGCAAAAGCTCAAACGATATGGTCGCAAGGCGGGCATGGAAGTGGTTGAGAGGGCACTAACGCTCTACTATACCGCTCGAGCTCCGGAAACCCCTGTGTGGTGCAAAACAGCACTCTATGGTGCCCTGGGCTACTTCATCAGCCTGATTGATGGCATTCCGGATCTCACGCCGGTGTTGGGATATACCGACGATCTCGCGGTGATGGCAGCGGCCCTTGCCACCCTGGCAAAACATGTCACCCCTGAGATCAAAGCAAAAGCCACGGCCCAATCCAAGGCTTTATTCGGCCAAGACGCGAGCCTGGTCTACCCGGATCAATCTTCAACCCCTTAATCCAATCTCACTTTATGCCCTGACAAGGATTTTGCATTATGCTGAGTTTTTTGCCCAAGTGGCTGCGCGGTACCATCGCCATCCTGATGATTACCCTGAACACTTTGGTCCTGTTTCCCTTTGTGCTGTTGTTCGCCATTCTCAAGCTTATTATTCCGTTGGATACTTGGCGCAAGTTCTGCACGATCGTACTCATTTTTATCTGCAACACCCTCTGGATCGGGTTCAATAATCTCACCCTGCGCCTCCTACACCGCATTGAGTGGGACGTGGACGGACTCCAGGGACTTTCTCCCGAACACTGGTATCTGGTGACCTGCAATCACCAGTCCTGGGCGGATATTCCGGTCATCCAGTATGTCATGAAGCGCGAAATCCCCATGCTGAAGTTCTTTTTGAAGCAGCAGTTGATCTGGGTGCCGTTAATTGGCATTGCCTGGTGGGCGCTGGATTTCCCCTTTATGAAGCGCTACACCAAAGAGCAGATTGAGAAGAATCCAAGCCTGAGGGGCAAGGATCTGGAAACCACCCGCAAGGCCTGTGAGAAGTTCAAATACACCCCGGTAACGGTGTTCAACTTTATGGAAGGCACCCGCTTCACCCCGGAGAAACACCGCAACCAGCAGTCTCCCTATAAACACCTGTTAAAACCCAAGGCGGGCGGCGCAGCCTTTGTTCTGGGCGCCATGGGCGAACAACTGCACACGCTGCTCAACATCACCATTTACTATCCAGGCGGAGCTCACGGCTTTTGGGGATTACTGTCTGGCGAGATTGAAAAAGTTGTGGTTCGCATCGAGCCGATGGAAATCCCGCAGCAGTTCCTAGGCAAGGACTATCAGGAAGATGCCCGGTTCCGGGAAGAATTCCAGCAGTGGGTCGGCGAGCTTTGGGAGCGCAAGGATCGGCTGATTGATGAGCTGGAGCAGCGCCACAAACTGGCGTCATCCCAGTTGGTACAGGACGCCGGGGTTAGCTGAAGCGGCCACGCCCATCCATGACGGCAAAGCCGTCTGTAAACATCGATCGGGCCTGCTCCACCCTCACCCCGGCCCTCTGCCTGCGCGGCCCGCCATCAAGGGAGAGGG
>CAZEWG010000059.1:0-11902 GCA_964514485.1 uncultured Pseudomonadales bacterium | reverse complement strand
GGGTCGTGCAGGATTCGAACCTGCGACCAATTGGTTAAAAGCCAACTGCTCTACCGACTGAGCTAACGACCCGACACCGGGTTCGATCCCTGAGATGATGCAATCCGCCGAATAGTTCCGCCTCGCGTGAAACGGAGCCTTCGTAAGGTGGTGGGTCGTGCAGGATTCGAACCTGCGACCAATTGGTTAAAAGCCAACTGCTCTACCAGCTGAGCTAACGACCCAAACGAGGCGCTAATACTACGGATTTTTATGAAAATGACAAGTCTATTTGCGAACTTTTTTAGGTTTTTTTCTTTCCCTGTTGAGGAATTGAACAGGTTGATGACAGATTAATCAACATAGTGCAACTGGCGCACTGATCCGCACGCCAGTTGCAGTCCGAAACTCATTAATTCATCTTTTTCAGATAATCCTGAGCCAGACCTGCCGCGGCCGAGCCTGGATACTTCTTCACCGTCCCATCCAGATACTGACGCGCCTGGGCAGCCTCTCCCATCCGATCCAGGGTGACACCCAACTTATAATAGGCATCCGAAGCCTTGCGATGACTCGGGTAACGGCTAACCACCACCGTAAAGGCTTGCTTGGCCTGCTCCAACTTCGGCAGCACCAAGTAGACCTCCCCCAGCCAGTAATAGGCATTCACCGTCAAATCACTGTTGGGATATTGGCTGATAAAGGCGTGCAAGGCATCAATGGCCTTGTCGTACTGACGCTGACGGATCAGGTCATAGGCCTGTTGATAGGCCTTTTTCTGGGCTTCCGTGACTTCCCCGGGGGCCGCGGCAATCTCTTCCGTGGCGCCAGAGGCACTCATCACGGGCGCGGACGTGGACGAACCTGAACTCGCGGGCGCGCTGGGAGCCACGGAATCACCGGCCTGGCTCAGACGCTTATCCAGATTCAACAAGCGTTGATCCAGATCCAGATAGCGATCCCGTTGCTGGGATTTCAGCTGGTCAATCGCATAGCCTTGCTGCTCGACCATGCCTCGCAGCTCGCGCACTTCCCGCTGTAACTGCTCTACCATCAGATAGAGTTCAACGTTACCGCTCTGCGCCACCATCAAGGGCGCCTTCGTGGCTGACGTTGAGCTCTGAAAGGGAGAGGAGGAAACGGCGGGCTGTGCCGCGAGAGGAGCGGCGGCCAGCGCGGCCGCCAGTCCGAGGCAGATCGGAAGTGAACGTAATCGTTTCATCCGACTCTACTTCTCAAGAAGTGTGAATTGACTTACTTATATTCAAGCTCAACGCGGCGGTTTTTCGACCAAGCCTCTTCGTTGTGGCCAGGATCGGCGGGGAATTCCTCACCGTAGCTCACCACTTCGATTTGGTTGGCAGAAGCACCACTGACCACCAGGAAGCGCTCAACCGCCTTGGCACGACGCTCACCCAGAGCCAGGTTATATTCCTTGGTACCACGCTCGTCACCGTAGCCGTTCAGAACGACCCGGGCATTGGGGTTGCTCTGCAGATAAACCGCATGGGCCTGCAATGGCAGATGGGCTTCAGGCTTAACCATGTTGCTGTCAAAGTCGAAGTAGAAAACCCGCACTTCACGCAGTGCCGCATCCTCGCCTTCACGGGCACGTTGCTCCTGCTCCAGGCGGCGACGCTCCAGCTCTGCAGCTGACAGTCCGCTGGTTTCCGCATCGATGGAGGTACCCGCACCAACACCATCGACACCACCGTTTGTGGTATCCGTGGATGTAGTGCTACAGCCCGCTACGAAAGCCATTGCAACGGACAGGGCAAGGACCTTGCGAAGTTCGATCAGTTTCATGTTTTTTTCCTTAAGTTTCCCAAATAACAACGAATGCCTGAGGTATTTATTAGTTTAAAAACGGCGACCATGCGGGCTCCCGCACTTCCCCTTGTCGAGAAGGTAACAGGAATTTGGCTCCTGTTTCGACGGCAATAACCGCCAGAACACCCTGTCCACCTTTACTCGTTCCATAAATCAGCATGCTACCGTTGGGCGCCACGCTGGGTGATTCGTCCAGCCCGGTGTCGCTCAGGATAGTCAACTCGCCGCTCTGCAACTCCATCGAAGCCATCCGGAAGGCCCCGGAACGCTGATGGACGAAGTAGAGCTTCTTGCCGTCCGGGCTAAAGCGAGGACGTGCGTTGTAATTGCCTTCAAAGGTTAATCGAGTTTCTTTTCGAGAGCCAGCTAAATCCACCTTGTAGATCTGTGGGCCGCCGCCTCGGTCCGAAGTAAACACTAAGGTACGACCATCCGGTGACCACGCCGGTTCTGTATCAATGGCCCAGTGATTGGTAATGCGCTCCAGCTTCTTGGTCTGGATATCCATGATGTAAATTTCGGCGTTACCGTCTTTGGACAAGGCCATGGCAAGACTGCGACCATCCGGAGACCAGGTGGGCGCACTGTTCAGCCCCTGGAAGTTGGTCAGCTTGGTGCGCCGACCACTGGCAATCTCTTGAATATAGATGGAGGGGCGTCGACCTTCGAAAGATACATAGGCCAACTGGCGCCCATCCGGTGACCAGGAGGGTGACATGATGGGCTGCTCGGAGGTCAGAATCACGTTGGCATTACGGCCATCCGCATCCGCCACTTCCAACTGGTAGCGACTGGCGCCTTTCGCGCCCTTATGCAAGGTAACATAGGCAATCTTGGTGGAGAACACGCCTCTGACTCCCGTCAGGGCTTCATATACCGAATCACTCACCAAGTGGGCCAGATCCCGCAGACTTCTCTCGCTACCACTCACCACCTCTCCGAAAATACGCTCGGAGGTATTCACGTCGTACAGCTCGGCGCGCACCTGATAGCGTCCGGGGCCGGCGGGATCAATGGAGCCGATCAGCAAATAGCGCTGGCCGAGCATCCGCCAGTCGCGGAAGAACACTTCCGTGGATGAACTGGGCAGACTCAGCATTCGGCCCCGGTCCAAGGGGTTGAACTGGCCGGTCCGCTGCAGATCATCGCTGACGATCTTGGCGATATCTTCCGGCAAGGCATTGCCCGTCCGATTGGCAAACGGCACGATAGCCACCGGAATCGCCTCCCGGGAACCCTGCGTAATCTCGATGACCAATTCCGCCCGGGCCGGCACCATCGCCAACATCCCCAGCAGTACGATCAACAACCATGTTGGTTTGACATGCACCATTCTGAAGCCCTTCCAGTCAATCAAGGCATTATCCTTTGGGGTTGAAAAGCAGCTCAAACACCCGAAATTTCTCAAACAGCGCTCCTTGGGGAACCGGATAACGGTTCACCGCCGAAGCCGCACTCAGCGCCGAACGATCAAACGCCGCATTACCGCTGCTTCGAACCAGCTCCACCGAAACCAACTCGCCGGTGGGTAATAACCGAATGCGCAGGGTTGCCTGCGTATTGGGAGCCACATTGGGCGGCTCAATCCAGCGGCGCTCGATTGCACCTTGGATCAGCCCCACATAACGGGCCTGCTCCGTGGCCTCAAGTTGCTGATTTCTTCTGGCCGCCTGCTCCTGCTCATAGGCTTCCCGTAGCCTGCGCTCGGCCTCGGCGGCTTCCTGGGCCAGCCTCTGCTCCGCCAAACGGGCTTCCTCTGCCAGCTTACGCTCCCGCTCTTCGCGGGCTTTGCGCTCCTGTTCCTGGCGCTGTTGTTCTTTCTTGCGAGCTTCTTCCTGTTTTCTTCGCTCTTCCTGCTTTTTCTGCTCTTCCCGTTTTTTCTGTTCTTCCTGGCGTTTTTGTTCCTCGCGTTTTTTCTGCTCCGCCAGTTTACGGGCCTGCTCTTTTTTTCGCTGCTCTTCCTGCCGCTTCTGCTCTTCGCGTTTTTTCTGCTCGGCGAGTCGCAACTTCTCCTGTTCCTGGCGACGTTGCTGCTCTTGGCGGGCCTGCTCCTGGCGGCGCCGCTCTTCCTCCTGCTGCTGGCGCTGCAATTCCGCCGGGTCAGGTTGCGGCGGCTGTTGTTGCGCCAGCATTTCCTTGACCATGTCTTCGGTCACCATCACCGCATTTACATGACGCGGCGTGGCCACGGGTCGATCTTTCTTAAACGGCCAAGTAAAGGCCAGCAGCCCGGCGAAAACGAGATGAAGCAGGATCGCATAGGCAATCGGCTTGCGATAACTGGGATCAAGCTTGAACTTCGACACGTCAGGCTTCTTCACGCTCTAGGGGTTCTCAGTAATCAAGCCGACCGCCTGAACACCGGCACCCTGCATCGCCGCCATCAGGTTGACCACCACACCGTACTCGGCATGCCGATCACCCCGCACCAGCACTTTCACCTGCGGGTTTTGCTGCACAATTTTACCTACCTGTGCCTGCAGCTCTGCCAGATCCAAGGGAGCTCCCGGGTTACCGCCAAGCTCCATGTAATAAGCGCCATTGCTGTCAACACTCACAATCAGGGGTTCCTGATTCTGTTCCGCCTCTATCGGGTCGGAGGTCACTTGCGGCAGCTCGACTTTCACGCCCTGGGTCAACATGGGCGCGGTTACCATGAAAATAATCAGCAACACCAACATCACGTCGATATAAGGTACGACGTTGATCTCGGACATTTGCTTCTTGCCTTTCTTTGCCATGAATCAGCCCGCTGGTCCGGTGCTCACTGAGCAGTTTTGGAATGCACCTTGCGATGCAGAATGCTGGCGAACTCTTCCGCAAAAGTTTCGTAAGTGGTTACCAGCTTATCGGCGTTGGCGGAAAAACGGTTATAAGCAATAACCGCCGGGATCGCGGCAAACAGGCCCATCGCGGTGGCCACCAGGGCTTCCGAAATACCGGGGGCGACTGTCGCCAGGGTGGCCTGTTGCATTTGGGCCAGCCCACGGAAGGAGTTCATGATGCCCCAGACGGTGCCAAACAATCCCACATAGGGGCTGGTGGACCCCACGGTGGCCAGAAAGGAAAGGTTGGTATTGAGCTTTTCGCTCTCCCGGCTGACAGCGACCCGCATCGCACGGTTGGTGCCTTCCATTACCGCATCCGGGTCTACCCCTTCCTGCTGACGCAGGCGGGTGAACTCCTTGAAACCGGCACGAAAAATAGACTCCATGCCGCCCCCTGCACTGGGGTTGGCATTAATCTCGCGATAGAGCTGGTTGAGATCCATCCCGGACCAAAACCGGTCCTCGAAGCTAACACTCGACTTCTCTGCTTGTTTAAAAATATTGGCGCGCTGGAAGATGATCACCCAGGACACGACAGAGGCCGCAACCAGCAACAGCATGACCAGCTGCACCAGAAAACTGGCTTCTACAATCAAACTCCAAATCGAAAGCTGTTCTTGCACTTTCGTTAACTCCCCTGTTCAGATCCCGTGGATCTTCTTTTTATGCCTTGAACCTGAAACGTGCCGGATGATGAGCCAGCGCCGGCGGTGTGTTTGCTCTTTTTCGTTAAGCCTGGACGGTTCCGTTAAGCCTGGCCGGCCTCGTGATGGCGCCCCATGGCTTCTACCAGTTCAGCCGGTAGCCGCCGGGGCCGTAGCGCCTGATCAACACAAGCTATCTTGACCTCGGCGGAAACCAGAAGTTCCCGCGACGGCTCCCGTAGTACTTGCTGATGAAAACGAAGAAAAGTCTGACCCCGTTCGACGACTTGCGCCGTCACATACAGCTGATCATCCAACAACGCAGGCTTACGATATTGAATACTCAGGCTGTGCACCACATAGTTGATGCCCGCCTCCGTCACAATCACCCGTTCAAAGCCTAGGCTACGAATATATTCCGTTCGGGCCCGCTCCAGATAGCGCAGGTAGTTGGCATAGAACACTACGCCCCCGGCATCCGTATCCTCAATGTAAACCCGTACTGGCCAACCAAAGACCGGTTGGGATGGATCGGATAATGAACGTGCGCTCATGTTAACTCAGCTGTAGGTATATGGGTCAATCGTTGCCAGATGGAGACAGTCCGAAATGGGAGTAGGCGATTTGAGTGACCATCCTGCCCCGTGGCGTGCGGACAATGTAACCCTGTTGGATCAGGTAGGGTTCCAGAACGTCCTCAATGGTTCCCCGCTCTTCACTGATGGCGGCCGCGAGACTATCCACCCCCACCGGTCCGCCCTGGAATTTTTCAATGATGGCCAATAGCAGGCGGCGGTCCATATGATCAAAGCCTTGCGCATCCACATTGAGCATGGAGAGCGCCTTGTCCGCCATTTCCTGGGTGATGACTCCGGTGCCCTTCACCTCTGCGAAGTCTCGCACCCGTCGCAACAGCCGGTTGGCAATTCGCGGTGTACCCCGTGAACGGCAGGCGATTTCATGGGCCCCTGCCGGTTCTATTTCAATATTGAGCAACCGGGCGGAACGGGTCACGATATTGGTCAGGTCCTTGGTGTCATAAAACTCCAGGCGCTGCACAATGCCGAAGCGGTCCCGCAAGGGCGCGGTCAGAAGCCCCGCCCGAGTCGTCGCACCGACCAAGGTAAAAGGAGGAAGATCCAGCTTGATGGAACGTGCCGCCGGCCCTTCACCAATCATGATATCCAGCTGATAGTCTTCCATAGCCGGATAAAGCACTTCTTCCACTGCGGCATTGAGGCGATGGATCTCATCAATGAACAGCACATCACCCTCGTTCAGGTTGGTCAGCAGTGCTGCCAAGTCCCCGGCCCGCTCCAGCACCGGCCCCGAGGTGGACTTGAGGGAGACATTCATTTCATTGGCGATGATATTGGCCAGGGTGGTTTTACCCAAACCGGGCGGGCCAAAAATCAGGGTATGATCGAGAGGTTCCCCACGGGAGCGGGCGGCATGAATAAAGATACCCATCTGCTCCCGCACGGCAGGCTGCCCCACATATTCATCCAGGCTGCGGGGACGAATGGCCCGATCCTGAAACTCTTCAGACGCGCCGGACTCCGGCGACACCAGTCGGTCTTCTTCGATCATTAACTTCTCTGCAAACTAAAGGACGGGCGACTAAGGGCCCGTCCCGGAAGACGTGTAACCAAAGCATCTTAGCTTTGGCGTCAATTTTTTGCCATTCCCTTGAGGGCTTCCCGAATCAGCTCCTGGGCCGTCATCCCTTCCTTCGCGACCCCATTGATGGCCCGGGCCGCCTCGGCGGGTTTATAGCCCAGTGAAATCAGTGCCGCCTGTGCCTCGTCCAGCTCCTTCTGGCCGGTGGCTGGTGCCGCTTCCTGACGGAACAGGCCAGAATCATCGCCGATTTGGGAGGCCCAATCCTTCAGCCGATCCTTCATCTCCATCAGCAGGCGCTCAGCGGTCTTGCGCCCCACTCCCGGCACTTTGGTCAAAGCGGTGAGATTGCCATCTTCGATACAACGGACAAAGGCAGCCGGCTCCAAGGCGGACAGAATCGACAGCGCCAGCTTGGGTCCGACACTGTTGACCTTGATCAGCAACCGGAACAGCTCCCGCTCCCGCTTGCCCGGAAAGCCATAGAGCAAGTGAGCATCCTCGCGCACCACATAGTGCGTATGCAAGACGACCTTACTTCCCACCTGGGGCAGCTGATATAACGCCGAGGTCGGAAGCTCCACTTCATAGCCGACCCCCTGCACATCCACCAGAACCTGGGGCGGCTCCACCTCCAGCAAAATCCCCTGGATACGTCCAATCATGCTCTACTACCTCCAACGGCCACGCCGACTTCCCCGGCATCCGGCAAGCTGCACAAGACTTTGCATGGTGTGGGCATGGCACAACGCAATTGCCAGGGCGTCAGCCGCATCTGCCTGCGGGCGCTTATTCAGCTTCAGCAACGACATGACCATATGCTGGACCTGGGTTTTATCCGCATCGCCGCGCCCCACCACCGATTGTTTCACACTTCGAGCCGCATACTCCGACACCGGCAAGCCCTGCTCGACCGCCGCTAGAATCGCCACTCCCCTCGCCTGCCCCAGCTTGAGGGCGGAATCCGCATTCTTCGCCATGAACACCTGCTCAATGGCAACTTCGGTGGGATTGTATGTCTGGATGATTTCCGACAGTGACTGAAAGATCTTTCCCAGGCGAAGGGGCAGCTCCCCTTCCCCCAGCCGAACACAGCCGCTGGCCACGTAACTGGTTTGGCCCCCGGCGATTTCAATCACGCCAAAGCCTGTGATCCGCGATCCCGGATCAATGCCTAGCACTCTGGTCATGGATACCACTTATGGTGAGAGAAGAGTTCTGCTTGCGGCTTTGGGCACCCGCTTGATGGGCGGACACCTAAAACACTGTGATTTTAAACAGTTGCTTCAGCATAGAGCAGCTAGGGCGGGATTGCCAGATATAGAGCTTACTTCTCCGGAGCTTTTGGCCATCAGCCTCGCCCTTTTTGAAGCAAGCCCCAAACCGCCCTGCCTGGCAGCAGGGCAAGAGGAGGAGTCAACTCAGGCGTTGAGTTGCTCCATCACTTCCGGAGAGAAGTCGGCATTGGAGAAGACGTTCTGGACATCGTCCAGGTCTTCCAGCATATCGATCATCTTGAGAACTTTCTGTGCTGTCTCCAGATCATCAATCTGCGCCTGGGTGGAAGGGATCATTCCCACTTCCGCACTGGCCGCCGCCAGACCCGCTGCATCAAGGGCATCCTTGACCGCACCGAACGCCTCGGGCGTGGTGTACACATCAATGGAGCCGTCATCATTGGTGACGACGTCGTCAGCACCCGCCTCCAACGCCACCTCAAGGATTTTGTCCTCGTCAGCACCTGGCTCGAAGGAGATCTCACCTTTCTTGCTGAACAGATAGGCAACGGAGCCATCGGTACCCAGGTTGCCGCCATGCTTGCTAAAGGCATGGCGCACTTCACTGGCCGTCCGGTTACGGTTGTCGGTCATTGCCTCGACCAGCACCGCCACACCACCCGGTGCGTAGCCTTCGTAGGTCAGCTCCTCAACGTTCTCGTTGTCGTCGGCGCCCACACCGCGGGCAATGGCCCGGTCGATGGTGTCGCGAGGCATGTTGGCGCCCAGCGCCTTGTCCATGATGGCCCGCAGCCGCGGGTTATCCGCCGGATCGCCACCACCGTTACGGGCTGCGACCGTCAGCTCACGGATCAGCTTGGTAAAGATTTTACCGCGCTTGGCATCCTGCGCTGCCTTGCGGTGCTTAATATTGGCCCATTTACTATGTCCAGCCATGTATCACCTCAAAATTGGTCGATGATCACTTGTTATAATTCGACATACCTACAGGGATTACTCCGCGCCCGGCTTACGGACCCGAATATTCAGCTCCCGCAACTGCTTGGCATCCACCTCGCTGGGTGCATGAGTCATCACACAGGCAGCGCTTTGCGTTTTCGGGAAGGCAATCACTTCACGGATGGAGCTGGCGCCACTCATGAGCATCACCAGACGATCCAGGCCGAACGCCAAGCCACCATGGGGCGGCGCGCCGTACTTGAGGGCATCCAGCAGGAAGCCGAATTTTTCCTGCTGCTCTTCAGCCGAAATGCCCAACACGCGGAATACCGCCTGCTGCATGTCGCGACGATGGATACGAACCGAGCCACCACCCAACTCGGTGCCGTTGAGCACCATGTCGTAAGCGCGGGACAACGCCGCCAGAGGATTGGCCTCCAGTTCTTGCGGCTCGCACTTGGGCGAAGTGAACGGGTGGTGCAACGCACTGACGCTGCCGTCGTCGTTTTCTTCGAACATGGGGAAGTCCACCACCCACAGTGGCGCCCATTCCGCGGTGTACAGGTTGAGGTCATGCCCCAACTTGATCCGCAGCGCCCCCAGCGACTCGCTGACCACTTTGGCGGAGTCCGCACCGAAGAAGACGATATCGCCATCCTCGGCACCCACCCGGTCAAGAATCGCAACAACCTTATCCTCGGGAATAAACTTGAGGATCGGTGATTGCAGACCTTCCATGCCCTTGGCCCGCTCATTGACCTTGATGTAAGCCAGGCCCTTGGCGCCGTAGATACCAACAAACTTGGTGTAGTCGTCAATTTCCTTACGGGACAGCTGGCCGCCTTTGGGCAGGCGCAGTGCCGTCACGCGGCCTTTGGGATCGTTGGCCGGACCGTTAAACACCTTGAACTCCACATCCTTGAGCAGGTCGTCCACATCGATCAGCTCCAGGGGAATCCGCAGGTCCGGCTTGTCGGATCCGAAACGGCGCATGGCATCGGCATAGCTCATCCGGGGGAACTCGCCGAGCTCGATATCCAGCACTTCCTTGAACAGGGAGCGGATCATGCCTTCGGTGATTCCCATAATTTCCTCTTCGCCGAGGAAACTGGTCTCGATATCGATCTGGGTGAACTCCGGCTGGCGATCGGCCCGCAGGTCTTCATCCCGGAAACATTTGGCGATCTGATAATAACGATCAAAGCCCGCCACCATCAGCAGCTGCTTGAAGAGCTGGGGAGATTGGGGCAAGGCAAAGAAGCTGCCAGGATGAGTCCGGCTGGGAACCAGATAGTCACGAGCCCCTTCTGGTGTTGCCTTGGTCAGAATCGGGGTTTCCACATCCAGAAAGCCCTGTTCATCCAGATAGCGACGCAGACTCGCGGTGATCCGGGAGCGCAGACGCAGCTTGTTCGCCATTTCCGGGCGACGCAGATCCAGAAAGCGATAACGCAGGCGCACGTCTTCACCGACATCGGAGTACTCGTCCAGCGGGAAAGGCGGTGTTTCGGCCTGGTTCAGGACCACCAGGCTTTTCGCCAAAACCTCAACCTTGCCGGTCACCATGTTGGGGTTGTGAGTCCCCTCCGGGCGCATACGGATCTTGCCGGTTACCTGAATCACATACTCGCTGCGGACCCGGTCGGCCAACTGGAAGCTATCCTGATAGTCCGGATCGAAGACCACCTGGGCAATGCCTTCGCGATCACGAACATCCAGAAAAATGACTCCGCCATGGTCACGTCTCCGGTGAACCCAACCACACAGGGTCACCTCCTGACCTTCCAGATTCTCGTTGATCGCCCCGCAATAATGAGTGCGCATAATCAGTAACCGTCCCGCTTCGACTTTCGCATTGAATGAATGGATGAACCCGGGGCCCGCAGCCAATAAGTAGGCCGGCCGCACTTCGATTTAGAGTGGCCCCAAGAAAAAGCGCTGTATTATAAACCGGATTTTTCACAAAATCAGTTCAGGCGACACAGTTCGCCTCGAAACCGCCTCGCCCTTCTCCCCGCCGCCCTCGCCCGTTATCATACCTGACCATCACTTAGGGCCAACCGGGCCCGATTATCTGGAGCAAGGGGAGCAATGAAGTGTCAGTACGTGCTGAACAAAAACTGAGAACCCGTCGCGCCTTGATGGACGCCGCCCTCCGGCAATTAAGCCCCGATCGCGGCTTTGCCAGCCTGAGCCTGCGGGAGGTTTCTCGGGAAGCCGGCATTGCCCCCACCTCGTTCTATCGCCACTTTAATGACCTGGACGAACTGGGCCTGGCACTGGTGGATGAAGCCGGTGTCGCCCTGCGACAACTGATGCGCCAGGCCCGCAAGCGCATTGAAAAAAATGGCAGCGTGGTCAAGACCTCCATTGATACCTTCATGGAATACCTGGTCGACAATGCCAATCTGTTTCGCCTGCTACTGCGGGAGCGCACCGGAGTCTCCCATCAGTTTCGAACGGCCATTCAGGCCGAGATCAATCATTTCGTGACCGAGCTGGCTGAAGACTTGCGACGCTTGGGAGAAGAAAAAAAGCGCCCCCTGCTCGACCCGCGACTGGTCGCCGAAGCCATGGTGACCATCGTCTTTAACCAGGGAGCCAAGGCGCTGGACTGCACCCCAACCGAGCGCAACGAACTCAAGCAAAAACTCAACCTGCAGTTGCGCATGGTGCTGATGGGCGCGGAAGCCATGGCTCTCGAAGCCCAGGGTGAGCAATCAGAAACGGCGGGCTAAACAGGGACCGGATGCTGGCGGTAGTGCTTTTAACGCTTGAACGCTTGAACGCTTGAACGCTTGAACGCTTGAACGCTTGAACGCTT
>CAZEWG010000058.1:0-12085 GCA_964514485.1 uncultured Pseudomonadales bacterium | reverse complement strand
CGCCCTCAATGAAGCTCGGGAAAGTGCCCTGCAAAACCAGCCGGTTACCCGGTAGAAGTCTCACCTTCAGCACCGGAGTACTCCCCTCTACCTCCTGGGCGGCCGCGCAGACAGAGGGCTGGGGGAGAGGGCTGAGAATCTCAGGCCCGAAGGGGCTAGCGGTACCGGGCGTTATCCGGGTGCTCCGAAAAAATCCCTTGAAAGGGAAAATGCTTGTACCTTGGCTGATTACTTGGGAATAGGCTGAGAACTTGCGCCCTCTCCCCTAACCCCTCTCCCCAGTTGGGAGAGGGGAATTACATCTACCAAGCCGCTAAAGAAATCGGCTCTTTTAGTCGCCTTTACTCAATAGTTGCCGGGAATTTGAGTTCCCGTCCCGCGTCGCACCACGAGAGGCAGAGACAATGACCCAGGTCATCACCGCAAGAAAAGTGGCATTCAGCCAGAAACTGGTCATTTTCCTGGTGTGCTGCAATTTCATCCTGATCGGCGGCTTTGCCTTCCTGTTCGAAAGCCTGGCCAGCTTTGGCTCCCTGCTGGTGGTGGGTCTGCTGGTGTTTTACAACATCCTGCTCAGCTGGCTGGTCATCCACCGCTCCAAGCGTCGTGGGGACCGCATCCTGGTCTATGCCATGGTCGTGAGCATCCTGCTCCTGGGTGTGACACTGGTCACCCGGTTATTGCCCTAGGGCTCCGGCCAGAAACCCCCGATTCTACGGGCCTGCGGATTCCGAGAGGGCGGACACATTGGTCCGCCCCTACAAATAGGCTGCACGATTGAATGTAGGGGCAGACCTACGTGTCTGCCCACCAAGGCCTCAGGCACGCCTGCATTCAAGCCAGACAACTATCCCGCCAAACACCACCTACCCAATCTTGTGGTCCAGCCAGGCCAGCACTTCGCTAATCCGCCGCTGGTAGCCGGGCTCTTCCAACAACCAATGGGCATGCTCGGGATACTCCCAATAATCCAGCCGGGAGCCATAGAGCCTTGCGAGACGACGGCTGACCTCAATGGGAATAATTCGGTCCCGGACCCCTGACAACGCCAGCAGCGGACACTGGATGCGTTCCACCGCAACCCGGTTGCTGCCCGTCCAGTTCAAGGGGCCAAAGCCCATTTGATAGGCCACCCGGCCGGATTCGGCAATCAACCGGTCTACATAAGCCTGACGCCGCTGGGGGTCGATGGCGTTGAGGAGCAGATAGTCCGCCTCCCAACGGGACAGGCGAAAGGACTCCCGCCACAAGCCCCAACGCATGAAGTGCCGGGTCAGGCCCGGCAGCATGGCTGGTCGTAAAGGAAAGATCGGTGCAGGGGCGGCGCTGGTGATCAGCACCGCCGCCTTCACCTTCATCCGCGCCGCGACCTGCTGGGCCAGCAGGCCACCCAAGGAATGGCCCACTAGCACCGGCTGGTCCAACATGGCCACACAGGTTTCCACCGCTTGCACATAGTCCGCAAGCCCCGCGCCCTTTAAGGCATGGTCGGGCTCACCGGGGCGATGGCCTGGCAAGGTCACGGCCGTACACTGATAACCGGCCTGTTCGAAACCCTCGATCCAGCGCTCCCAGACCCAAGGCTGGCTCCACATGCCGTGGATGAAAACCACTTGTCGGGCCATGGCTAGCCAGTCTTCTTGTAATGCCCGGGACGCCCCATGGGAGGCTCGCCAATATCAATACCGGCCTGCTTCAGCTCTTCCTTCAGCTCCTTGCGAAACTGGTGGTAGTCCACCTGACAGGAGTGGCGGGAACCCTTGTCGAACTTGAGGTGGGGATTTTCAACTTCGTGGCGGATTCTCGCTTCGATATCCGCCGGCCGCCGGTAGCGTCCCGTCACTTCGGCACAGGCCAGCTTGGCCTGGTAATCCGCCAGCGGCCAGATACAGCCGATCGGCTGAAACAGGCCAATGAAGTACAGATTGTCGTATCGGGCGTGCATCATCCGGCGGTACAGGGGAATCCGGTCCACATCCCGGAAATTGATAAAGGACTTATCAAAGAACGGAAAGCTGATCCAGAATCCGGTGCAGGCACAGATGATATCGAAGGCCTCACGACGGCCGTCGACAAACTCCACTTCATCCCCATGCAGCGCCTTGATGGCCGGGCGCGGATGTACCCGGCCATGGCGGACATAATCCAGCAGATCGGAGTTCAGGGTGGGATGATGACTCAAGGCCGGCTTGGTGTTTTCCGGCAGGCCATAGCGGCTGTAGGGGCCCTGTATCAGACGCAACAATTTGGTCAGCAGGATCTGGCGAATCGCCGGGGGCAGCCAGCGGACGCGGGCGGCATACACATCGGATGGGACCCCAAAAATAAACTTGGGCATAAACCACTGGGGACTGCGCATGGACAGGCAGACCTTGCCCGCCACCCGGGCCGATTCCACCGCCACGTCACAGGCCGAGTTGCCGGCACCGATCACCAGCACATTCTTGCCCCGCCAGTCGTCGGTCACGCCCTTGAAGTCATGGGAGTGCATGAACTGGCCGGAAAACTCACCCGGATACTGGGGATACTTGGGGTCCCAATGATGGCCGTTGGCCACCATCAGCACGTCAAAGATTTCGGTCTGTTCCGCGCCCTGGTCGTCCAGATAGCGCACCTCCCACAGCCCCTCCTGGGTGCGGGTGATGTGCTGCACCGTGTGATTAAAGCGGATGTGATCGTACACCCCAAAATGCCTGGCGTAGGACTCAAAGTAGGCTTGCAACTGGCGATGGTTGGGGTAATCGGGGTAGTCGGCGGGCATGGGGAAATCCTCATACTCCGACCAGATCTTGGAACTGATGATATGGGTGTTCTCATAGACGCTGGAGTGGCCGGTCTTGGCGTTGAACACCCAGTTGCCCCCCACCTTGTCGTTCTTTTCAAAGACCACCACGTCCAGGCCGGACTGGATGCAGTTTTTAGCCGCGGTAATGCCACTGGGGCCCGCGCCGATCACACAGATACGCTTTGCTTTATGCATGGTAAGACCCTTGGCCTTGGCACAGGCCGATCAGTTATTATTGTAATGTCAGGATCAGAAACTAACTTATGTCGGATTTAGCGTCAAGTCATATGTCCAAGCCAGGTGAAGCCGAACACAAAGCCGGTCGCAAACCGCTGCAAGCCCGCTCCCAAAAACGCGTGGACGCGGCCCTGGAAACCGCCGAGCGGATGCTGGCCACGCTCGACCCCGAAGAGATCTCCATTCCGGAGATCGCCAAGGAAGCCGGGGTGCCCCGCGCCAGCCTCTACCAGTTTTTCCCTAATAAATATGTACTGTTGGCACAACTGGCCGAACAGCAGCTCGGCCAGGTTGCCGCGGCGGTTTCCGTGGTGGCGGCAAACTCCGGCAGCCGGAACTGGAAAGATTTGGTGCGGGAGTTAATTCAGGCCGCCAGTGCCTATTACAACCGCTCGGCGCTCGCCAGCAAGCTGATTCTGGGCGGGCCCTTCAGCCGCACGGCCTATCTCGCCCAGACCGTGACCATTGAGCATATCGGCCGGGAAGTCCGGGCGGCGGTAGCAAGGCTCGATCCCACCCTGCACTTGCCGGAAGACCCGGACGTGGTCACCCTGGCCGTGGAAGTCACCTTTGCCTGCCTGAAACATGGCTACTATCGGGAAGGGGTGATCTCCCAACCCATTCAGGAGCAGGCCATCCAGGTGGCCCTTGCCTACCTGTCGAGCTGGGAGACCGGAGCAGCCACCGTGGTCAATCGTTGCTGATAATGACCTTCATGGCTTTCTCCCGGGCGGCATTGCCAAACACCTCGTAAGCCTGCATGAACTGATCGAATTTAAAGCGGTGGCTGATCAGCTGTTCGGGCTGCACTTTTTTCGATTCCACCGTCTTCAGAAGCATCGGGGTGGTATTGGTATTCACCAGGCCGGTACGCAGGGTAATGTTCTGAATCCACAGTTTCTGCAGCTGGAAGTCCACGCTCTGACCATGCACGCCGACGTTGGCGATACGCCCGCCGGGGCGCACGATGTTCTGGCAGATATCAAAGGTGGCCGGCACCCCAACCGCCTCGATGGCCACATCCACGCCATCCTTGGTGGAGGCCATGATGGCGTCCACCACATTGGCGGTGCCGCTATTGATGGTTTCCGTGGCACCGAACCTCAGGGCGGTCTCCAGGCGGGACTGATCCAGGTCGACCATGATGATGCGCCCGGGTGAGTAGAACTGGGCCGTCAGCAGCGCCGCCATGCCAATGGGGCCGGCGCCGATAATCGCAACGGTATCGCCAGGGCCGACCTCACCGTTGAGCACGCCAATCTCCAGCCCGGTGGGCAGAATATCACTCAGCATCACCAGCGCTTCTTCATCGGTGCCGTCGGGAATGTGATAGAGGCTATTATCCGCATGGGGAATGCGCACATACTCCGCCTGGGTACCATCGATCAGGTGGCCGAGAATCCAACCGCCGTCCTCGCAATGGGAGTACATCTGCTTCTTGCAGTACTCACACTTGCCACAGGAAGTCACACAGGAAATGATGACCTTGTCGCCTTTCTTGAAGTTGCTCACCCCCTCCCCGACTTCCTCCACAATCCCTACCCCTTCATGGCCCAGCACCCGACCTTTGGTCACTGCCGGTACGTCGCCCTTGAGGATGTGCAAATCGGTGCCGCAGATGGTGGTTTTGGTGATTTTGACGATGGCATCGGTAGGTTTGGAAATCATCGGCTTGGCAACCGATTCCCAGACGTTTTGCCCGGGTCCGTGGTAGACCATCGCCATCATGGTGGATGAATCTGCCATATGAGCCTCCTGTAGGTGACACAGTTAGGAAATACCCCTCCTCCAAGAAGGGCAATATCTCTAAATAAGCCTAGACTAAATACAGAGAGCTTCTTAGTTATTCCCTGCCACCCCGGCCCGTGAAGAACGGGATCAGCCAGCCAACAACAATGCCCGAACCCGGGGAGGCGCACATCATCACTTGGCGACATCCAAAACATGTTATAACATAACAAACTCTTGGCTCTTCGGCCCGGGCTTATCCATCACTCTGGAAACACTTCTATGGCTTCAACACACCTGCGCAGACTGCTCTGTATCCTTCTGGCCTGCACCAGCCTGCTCGCCACCGCCGGGACTCAATATCGCGTGCTCGACTGGCTCGACCTGCTGGATGACCATGACCGGGAAGCCACCCTGAATCTCCCGGAATTGGACCATGACAGTGAGGACGGCTTTATTGCCGATAAAGCCTGGCAGGAAGTTCTGTCCTCCACCCGGGTGCGCCCGGAATTGGACCGCCAGCAGGTGGAACTGGCTGGTTTCGTGGTGCCCATCGATACCAATGCCGAAGGGGATGTAACCGAGATGTTTCTGGTGCCCTACTTCGGTGCCTGCATCCATGTACCGCCACCGCCTGCCAACCAGATCATCCATATCCGCTATCCCAAGGGCTTGGCGCTGGATGCCCTGACCACCCCGTTTCGGGTACTCGGTACCTTGCGGGTGGAAACCATCAGCAATGACATGGCGAGCGCCTCCTATGCCATGCAGGCGGACCAGATCCTGGTCTACGAATTCTGATTTGTTCGACCGACCACCCCGCCGTTTCAGACCAGCGGGGTCAATCTTCCGTTGGAGTAATCCTGATGTTTCCTCGTAAAACCCTGACCCTGTCCGTCTGCCTGATGGCGGCGTCTCTGAGCTGGGCCCATGACCATGGCTTTGAGCAACACGGTACCCATGAACACGGCAGTGCCACCTTAAGCCTGGCGCTGGATGGCAATCGGCTGGAGATCCTCTTGAACTCGCCGGCGATCAATCTGGTGGGGTTCGAGCACAGGCCCCACACTGCCGCCCAGGTGCAGGCCCTGGAAAAGATGACCGCGTTTTTACAGCAGCCGACCAGCCTGCTGAGCTGGAAAAACGCGGCGGATTGCCGCCTGGATAACGTGGAGATCCACTCGGCCCTGCTGGCCACGGAGCCCGGGCATGACCACGACCACGACCACGACCACGACCACGACCACGACCACGACCACGACCACGACCATCATGATAGCCATGCCGATATTGAGGTCACCTACAGCCTGAGCTGTCAGTCACCCCAGCATCTCGACCGGCTCCAGGTCAGGCTGTTTCAGCAGGCCCCGGGGTTGGAGCGCTTGAATGTCCAGTGGATCACCCCCCAGGGCCAAGGCGCCAAACACCTCACCCCCCAGGATACCGAGATCCGGCTGCGCTAGAGCATCCCAAGCAGGTTCGACCTCCCCTCAAACTGGGGAGGTCACTTAAATCCGCGGCGTTAAGCCATCCACCAACGACTGTCGATAGGCCTTGGCCGCTGGCACCAGCCCGGCCAGCAATCCCGCCAACAGGACCGCCCCCATCAACAGCCAATCGCCCGGACCGGGCAGCCCCAGGCTCAGATAAAAACCGAACTGGCTGGCGATCCAGGGCTGCGCCGCCAGTAACCCGCCATAGAGCAAGGCCAGCCCCAGGATCAGACCGGCGAAGGTGAGCGCCAGCGATTCCGACATCAGTAACGCGGCAATCTGCCAGGGCCGGGCGCCAATGGAGCGCAAAATGGCCATTTCCCGGCGGCGTTCATTCAAGCTCGACAACAGGTTGGTCATCATGCCGATCAAGCCACTGACCACCACCAGCGCCGACACCACCAGCAGCGCCTTTTCCGCCACGCCGATCAGGCTCCACAGCTGCTGTAAGGCCACCCCAGGCATAATCGCCGACAACGGCTCACGACGGTACTCGTTGATCTGCCGTTGCAGCTGGAAGGTTGCCACCTTCGATTTCAAACCCACCATAAAGCCGGTAATGGTCTTCGGCGTGAGATCCATCTTGGCCAGCTGTTCCGCACTGACCCGGCGGGACGGCATACCACTATGCCAACCCACATGAATCGCCTCGATGGCTTCCAGGCTGACATGCAGGGTGCGATCCACCGGGGTGCCGGTGGGGGCCAGAATCCCCACCACGGTAAAGGGCTGGTCGTCATGGTGTACAAAACTGACCTGGCCGCCTCCATGGGCCACAATAATCTGGTCACCCAGCTGATAATTCAGCTGGCGCGCCACCTCCGCCCCCAACACCACGTCATAAAGCTCCGTAAACACCCGGCCCTCCTGCAGGCGCAGGCTGTGTCCACCGCCATAACGCAGATGCTCAAAATAGGCGTTGCTGGTCCCCAGCACCCGATAGCCACGGTGGGAGTCCCCCAGTGACAGGGGAATGCTCCAACTGACCTGGGGATGATTGGCAAACTCCTGATAACTGTTCCAGCTGATGTTATTGGTGGCATCGCCGATCCGGAACACCGTGTAGAGCAACAGGTTGATGGAGCCGCTCCGGGCACCCACCACCAAATCCGTACCCGATACCGTATTGAGGAACTGGGCTCGCACCTCATGGCGCACCTTCTCCACCCCCAACAGCAGGCAGACACTCACGGCAATGGACAGCACCGTCAGCAGCGCGGTTTGGCGGCGATTGCGCAGGGACTTTACGGCAAGACTCCACAGTGCCATCTCACCCCTCCTGACGGGCAGCGGCCCGGTTCAGTTCGAGAAATGACAGGCTTTGGGAAAACAGCGGACGCAGGGATTGGTCATGGCTGACGAACACCAAGGTCGCCGCCTCTCGCTCACACTCCTGGAACAGCAGTTCCAGAAACGCTCCGCGACTGTCTTCATCCAACGCCGAGGTCGGCTCGTCGGCAATCAACAACGGCGGGCTGCCGATCAGGGCCCGGGCCGCCGCCACCCGTTGCTGCTGGCCAATACTGAGCTCCGTCACCGACCGCCGTTCATAACGGCGATCCAGACCCAACTGCGCCAGCAAGCGCCGGGCCTCGGCCTCCAGGCTTGGCGACTGGGCCCGGGCCCGCTGGCGGCGCCGCTCGGAAAACCGACAGGGCAGCAAGACGTTATCAACGATCGACAGATAGGGGATCAGATTGAACTGCTGGAAGACAAAACCGATATGATCAGCCCGAAACTGATCGCGGCGGGCGGCAGACAATGGAGTCAGATCAGTCTCCATAATCCGCACCACGCCTTCACCGGCCATTAACACGCCGCCCAACAACCCCAGCAGGGTGGACTTACCACAACCGCTGGGGCCATACAGAAACACTCTGGAGCCGCGCTCAATCTGTAACCGGGGAATATCCAGAACAGGCGTTTGCCGGTTCCAACCGAACCGCACGCCTTGAAGGTCGACCATCAAGGAACTGGCCATGTGTACAACATCTCGTTATCCAACCCAACAAACGTTATGTTATAACATGGAATCGCTCCAAAGGGACAGCCAAAGTCAACGCCGCCCGCAACTTGATGGGCTGGGGCGGCCAGTGCCAGAAGGGAACCGTTAACGATGGGGGCTAGTGATGCATGCCGGAGCAGAGGCGCTGCTCGTCGGTCTGAGCCCGCAGCAGCGCTTCAAACGAACTGGCCTCCAAGGGACGAGCGTACAGATAGCCCTGTAGCAGATCGCAACCATAGGCTTTCAGTTGTTCCGCCTGGGCCTGGGTTTCCACCCCCTCGGCCACCACCTGGGCCTCGAAGGCATGGGCCATGGCCACCGTGGCCCGGGCAATGGCGGCATCGCCCTCATCCACCAGCAGATCCCTCACGAACTGACCGTCGATCTTGATCTTGTCGAAGTGAAACAGCTTTAAGTAACTCAGGCTGGAGTAACCGGTTCCAAAATCGTCCGCCACCAGCCGCACGCCCAGCTCGCGGACTTCATCCAACAGGCTGCGGGCAATATCGGCACTTTGCAGTACGCTGCCTTCGGTCAATTCCAGCTCCAGTGCCGAGGGGGGCAGTCCAGTCTCGGCCAACGCCTGATGGACGGTCTTCACCAGCTCCCGGTTACGCAGTTGTTTGGCAGAGATGTTCACTGCCACATAATCCAGTGGCAGCCCGGCTTGTCGCCAAGTTTGGGCCTGACGGCAGGCCTGTTCCAGCACCCACTGACCAATGGGAATAATCAGCCCGCTGTCTTCAGCCACCGAGATAAAACGTGCCGGAGCAATCAAACCCTGTTGCGGGTGCTCCCAGCGCAGTAGAACCTCACAGCCCAGTACCCGCTCGTCCTGGGAACGGACAATCGGCTGATAGTGCAGCTTTAGCTCGCCCTGCTCGATGGCCCGGCGCAGTTCCCGCTCGGTATCCAGCCGTTTTGCCGCCTGCAGGTTCATATCAGAAGTGTAGAAGCTGTAGCCGTTGCGGCCCGCGGCCTTGGCTTCATACATGGCGCTGTCGGCCTGCATCAACAAGGTTTCGGCGTTGGTGCCATTAATCGGATACAGACTGATCCCCATACTGGTGGTCACCACGTAATCCCGCCCCTGCAGGCGAATCGGACGCTGCAGCACCTCCGCCAGCTCCCGGACAATGGTGGCGGCCTCCTCTGCCTTATGCAGGTTTTCCAGAATGACCGCAAACTCATCTCCGCCCAAACGGGCCTTGGTATCCCCCTTGCGCAGCTGAACGTCCAGTCGGCGGGCCACTTCGCAGAGCAGTTCATCCCCTACCGCATGTCCCAGGGTGTCGTTCACTAGCTTGAAGTTATCCAGGTCAATAAACATGACCGCCACCAGATGACCATCCCGCTGGGCATGCAAAATCGCCTGGCGCAAGCGGTCCTCGAACAGCACCCGGTTGGCCAGCCCGGTCAGGGCGTCATGGGTCGCCCGGTGCAACAACTCGGCCTCGTGGGATTTACGCTCGCTGATGTCCCGGGCAATGGTGGACAGATACAGCGGCCCATCCTGAGGCCCTTCGTGGGCAATCAGCAGCTGCGACACCGGCACCTCTCGTCCACCCTGTCCCTGCAGGGTCAGCTCGCCATGCCACATGCCGCTTTCCAAGGTCGTCGGCAGGGCTTTGTCATACAGAATTTGACGGGCGGTCGGCGTTAACAGCTCTTCCAGCGTGCGCCCTTTGAGAGACTCATGCCGCCCCACCCCCAGCAAACGGCGGCCAGCGGGGTTCAGGTGCACCAGGGCACCATCCTCGGTAAAAATGGCAATCACATCGGGTGTGGCATCCAAAATTGTCGCCAAACGGTGGCGGTCCGCTTCGGCCTGAACCCGCTCGCTCACATCCCGCACCACCGCAATCACCCGTCGTTCCCCGCCAACGGTGGCCGGGCTCAAACTGATTTCCAGGGGCACTTCACTGCCATCCTGGCGCCGCCCCATGACCGCAATGCCCCGCCCCATCGGGCGAGTGGTCGCCTGGGCCATATAATTAGCCATATGACCGTGATGATGGCGGCGGTATCGGTCCGGAATCAGGCGCTCCAGGGAATGGGCCACCAGCTCTTCGCGGGGGTAGCCGAAAATCCGTTCCGCCTCCCGATTGACCTTGAGAATCCGGCCATCGCTGCCAATGATGACAATCCCATCCGCCGCCGACTCCAACAAACTATCGGACTCAGCCGTCGCCTTGCGGGCGGCGGCGGCTTCCATTTCCAGCTCATTGATCAGCCGTTCGGTGCGCACGTTGGAATAGTTGAAAGCTTCCACCAGCTCACCAATCTCGTCGCCGGACCGATAGTTGAGCCGGCCACTATAGTCACCCAAACCTGCCCGACGGCTTAACAGCGCCAACTCTCGCAGGGGCCTGACGCCTTGGCGATAGCCAATCACCGCCACCAGCATCAGCAGCAACAAACCCGTCAATTGCAGGGAGTTTTGCGCATAACCCCGCCACATCTGGGCCTTTTTTTCACTGGCGATCAACAGATCCACCAGCCCCTGGGCCCGATTCAACATCCGGCTGGCCTGCTCTTCCACATAAGCCTGGGCACTCTCGGCGTCCAGCAGCTCACGCTCATCAGCTTGCTCAATGCCGCTGGCAATGGCCGCCGCACGTCGATAATCCCCCCAGGCAGCGCGCAACTCGGCAATGCTGGAGGTCAAGCGACTACGGTCCTCCCCCAGAAACAACATGACCGACAAACTCTCGACCCGCTGCAGGCTGGTGGCATAGTCCTCCAAAATCTGACTTAGGATTTCGGGCTGGCACAAGGCACTAGTTTCCGGACTGCCCTCACAAGCCGTCACCAGAAAGGCAATACGCTGGCTAAACATCCGCAACTTGCCAGCTTCGTTAATTTGCGCGGCAAACTCCGCGGAATGAACTCGACCCAGATGGCTAATGGTTACGTAGCCACTCCACAGCAACAGAAAGACCACGGTCACCAGCGCAAGTTTCTGGCCAAGGCTTGGTGTCCAGGATCGCCACAGTTTCTGGATTAACTGGAAAAAAGCCGGCTTGGGTCGAGTCGGTTTGTTGTGAAAGGGCACAAAGCCACCTTTGGTTAATTCTTATACGTTTCTATGTTCATACTACTTGGATTCGACAGGGCAGCCAGTGAAAACCAAAGGACCTTTGATCTATATCAATCTTCTCTTTCACCCTTAGGCTTATACAGATGTATTCCTATCGCTCCCGGCCACCCCTCTTCTAAGCAAGCCGCACCGTACTAGTTATTAACAGGTGTTCGCCCAACCCCGAGCCGACGTGAAGATAACATTAGTGGATATTCCACAAGCCTCAAGTTTTTCTTGAAGCCTTCTGAGGCCATCACACCTTACTTGCCTAAAACCGCCGCGCACGACAACAAATAAGCCTACGTGCCTGTAGCTCCATCGCCCTCTCTTTCTATCGCTGTGACTCTTCAACTCTCTCGGCTGGAACAATCTGCGTAGCGAACAGGTTTCAATCTGCGGAACAAAGCACATAAAGTCCAGGTGCCGCTGGTACAATGGTGCTACTGCAAGGAATAGCAAGGGATCAGAGCGAACCTCGAGGTGAGCTCAAGTCAACGGAAGACCGCAATACCGGCCAGGCTCAAGCCTGGGCACGGAATCGCACCAAGGCCAAAAGTCTAACAATGGTCTACTCCAAATTCTGTCTTCAGCAGAGCACTCCCTTCCAGCTTTACGAAACGCAGTTCAGGGCGGTTTGAACGCGCTTCTGTTCTGCGGACTGCAGTATTTATCACACACTAGCACCCGCAGTAGGAGTCATTGGAGCTATAGTCAAATCTGGTGTATGGAGATTCAAGCCGCATCCCGTTGCCGAT
>CAZEWG010000057.1:0-12275 GCA_964514485.1 uncultured Pseudomonadales bacterium | reverse complement strand
TGGTAGGACCAGGCGGATTCGAACCGCCGACCTCTACCATGTCAAGGTAGCGCTCTAACCAACTGAGCTATGGTCCTATGTATCCAGCGGCGCGTACTGTAACAAAGTTGCCGGGGGCGATCAAGCAGTATTTACGGATTCGAACCGCCAAACAACCAACCTTCCCCCGGACCACGCCGCAGCTGAACAATCTCTGACCAAACAAGGGGTTAATAGATCAAAATCCAAGTTCGTTATAGGAAATAAACTCCAACAGATCTCCGGCCCTCACCTGCATCCCAGGCGGCACCACTGCAAAGCCATCGCCCCAACTGGCGGAGGCCAGTACCCCTGAACTCTGGTTGGGGTATTTATCAATAACCCATCCGCCTGCCTCATCAACCAGCAGCCGGCAGCGCAGATATTCCTGGCGTGCGCCCCGGTTGTGGTAGTCAAAGCCGGTCTTAAGGGGCCAGCCTTTGGTCAACCACTCCGACGCTCCCTGGGCTTTCAAAAGAAACGGCCGCGCCAACACCGAAAAGGTAACAAACACCGCTGCCGGGTTGCCCGGCAAGCCAATAAACGGCGTATCCTTGACCTGACCAAAAGCCAAGGGCTTGCCCGGCTTGATCGCCAGCTTCCAAAGCTCCAGCCGACCTAATCGCTCCACGGCATCCTTTACGTGATCCTCCTCGCCCACCGAAACGCCGCCACTGGTGATGATGCAGTCCGCTTCGTCTGCCGCCTGTAGCAGCGCCCGCTCGGTCGCTTCAGGAGTGTCTTCGATAATCCCAAGATCAATCACTTCCACTCCCAGGGAGGCGAGCATGCCCAACAGGGTATAGCGGTTGGAATTGTAGATCTGCCCTGGCCCGGCCTGCTGCCCCGGCTCGACCAACTCATCCCCGGTTGAGGCGATTGCCACCTTCAGGCGACGCCATACCGTTACCTCCCCCACCCCCGCAGAGGCCAGCAGCCCCATATCCTGCGGCCGTAAGCGCCGTCCGGCTGGCAGCGCCACCCCGCCCTTACTCAGATCCTGCCCACGGCTGCGCACATTCATGCCCGACGTTACAGCAACCTTGATCAGTACAGTGTTGCCGTCGGTTTCCGTATCCTCCTGCATCACCACCGCATCCGCGCCCGGTGGCAGCGGTGCGCCGGTAAAAATCCGGGCCGCGGTTCCAGGCTGCAACGGAGCCCCCACCTGCCCGGCCGCGATGCGTTGACTCATCGGTAGACGACACTCACGCCCTGACGCCAGATCAGCGCTGGCAACCGCATAGCCATCCACGGCACTGTTATCCAGCGGTGGGACATCAACCGCTGAAGTGACAGCCTCCGCCAGAACACGGCCCCGGGCTGCCGTCAGCGTCACGGACTCGGTATCAGTCACCGGTTGAACCGCATCCAACAGGGTTTGAAGTGCCTCAGACACGGGTTGTAACCCGGGACGCTCGCATGAATTACGCATGAGTAGTTTCCTTAACGACAGGGCATCGGGTGATTCCCAAACGCCTCTTCAGGCTGCCGGCCCCAGAAACTGGCAGAGCCGGCGCCAAGAACCCGAGCCATCCAACCGCCTCCGAGCCCGGTCCATCTCACCAGCCTGGAATACGGGAGCGGGAAAAGGCCTGGACGCAGCAGGCGCGGAGGAATGGTTAACGAATCGGATGATACCGATAAATTTCCTCCAACTGGGAGGGCGACTCAACCGTGACATCCATATCATGCACCAAGCCGTCACTGAGCCCGTAAACCCAGCCATGTACCGCCAACTCCTGCCCCCGCTGCCAGGCCCGCTGAACAATACTGGTATGGCACACGTTGCGCACCTGGTGGATCACATTCAGCTCACAGAGCCGGTCTACCCGCGCATCAAAGTCCAGGGCATCGAGTTCATCCCGGTGGATGGTGTAAATGTCTTTGATATTGCGCAGCCAGTTATCAATCAAGCCCAGTTCTTTATTTTCAATGGCAGAGCGCACGCCCCCACAGCCATAGTGCCCGGTCACCATGATATGGCGCACCTTCAGCACCTCAACGGCAAACTGGATCACCGACAGGCAGTTCAGATCCGTATGAACAACGACGTTGGCTACATTACGGTGCACAAAGATCTCGCCCGGCAGCATATCCACGATCTGGTTGGCCGGTACCCGACTATCGGAGCAGCCAATCCAAAAATAGCCCGGGGCTTGCTGCCTGGAAAGCGTGGGAAAGAAGTCAGGGTCTTTTTTCCGAACCTCTTCCGACCATGCCTTGTTTCGCTCCAATAATTTAGCGATTTCTTTTTTCATAGGACCTCTTGTATGTTCCTATCAGTACAAAAAAGGCGGTCCTTATGGGGCCGCCTTCGATCATTAAACCTGATAAAAATCCCGATACCACTTCACGAAGTGTTCAATTCCCACCTCCACGGGTGTGGTGGGCTTGTAATCGACATCTTCAATCAACGCGTCCACATCTGCATAGGTATCCGGCACATCTCCTGGCTGTAACGGCAGCAGATTCTTTTCCGCCTTCTTGCCCAGGCAGTTTTCGAGAATCTCGATATAGCGCAACAACTCCACCGGGTTGTTGCTACCAATATTATAGATCCTATAGGGCGCCTTGCTGGTCCCCGGATCCGGTTTGACACCGGTCCAGTCAGAGTTGGCAGTCGCCACATGGTCGGTGGTGCGAATCACACCTTCGACGATGTCATCAATGTAGGTAAAGTCCCGGCGATGGTGCCCATAGTTGAAGACATCAATGGGCTTGCCCTCAAGAATACTCTTGGTAAACATGAACAACGCCATATCCGGCCGCCCCCAAGGGCCATAGACCGTGAAGAAGCGCAGCCCGGTGGTGGGCAGACCAAACAGGGAGCTGTAGGTATGAGCCATCAACTCGTTGGCTTTCTTGGTGGCTGCGTAAAGGCTGAGGGGATGGTCCACGTTATCATGGACGGAGAACGGCATGGACTCGTTGGCGCCATACACCGAGCTACTGGAGGCGTAAACCAGGTGCTCCACCTGATGATGACGGCAGCCCTCCAGAATATTCATAAAACCCACCAGGTTGGAGTCCACATAGGCATGTGGATTCTCCAATGAATAGCGCACACCGGCCTGAGCGGCCAAATGCACCACACGCTGGGGTTTATACTTGCGAAACACCTCTTCCATGCCCTGTCGATCAGCAACATCCATGCGGATATCGGTAAAGTTGGCATGGGGCGTCAAGCGCGCCAGACGCGCTTCTTTCAGGCGCACATCATAATAATCGTTGAGGTTGTCCACCCCGATTACTTCATCGCCCCGCTCCAGCAGGCGCATGGCCAGGGTCGAGCCAATAAATCCGGCCGTTCCAGTCACCAATATTTTCATTTTTCCTCCAGACTCTTACAGCTCGCACGTCGGCCTTATCCCTAAGAGAGCAGCATTTTCTCATTCCGCGGATATTTTTTTCAACGCAAATGAGAACCTGGCTTTGTGTCAAATCATACTGTTCTACGGGAGGGCTCCGGAGACCGGATGGCGAGGCTACATCAAAGGGGTAATAAAAAGGGGGCTGGAAGACCCGCCCCCTGAATCAGACAACCGCTTAGAAATCCACCATAACGCTAACGAAGGGGCCGCCGAAACGGATATCCGCGTCGAGATCACCAACGTCGTCAATCTCTAGATTAATCTGACGCCAGCCGGCTTCAACACCAAATACGGCAACTTCATAGCGCAGACGGGCGGTAATGTCCGTCAACCGGTTGCCGCTATAGGTCACCCCGGCAACCTCGGCACCCACCGATAGTCCGGTAAGTGGCAGGCTGACGGACGGAGCCACGTACAGCAACGGCAGAATTTCATCAATATTCGTGCGGGAGCTGTTGTTACCGCCACGTTCATGGATATTTAACTGGCCATCAAAGAATTTGACGTTGAGGCCCACATCCAGGGAAACGATGTTGTCCAACAGCTCATAGTAAAGAATCAGATCGGTATGGGTCAGATCCAGATCCACATCCACCGCACCGCTCACCCCGTCAAACGGAGTTGCAATACGGCCAGTGGAATCCTGGCTCAGCTCCGTGAACTGCAGCTTGATGTTCGGCAGCAAGGGAACAGGATGTTCCAGAGCCACATAGCCCTGGGTCGCCCACTCATTACCCAGTCTCAGCTCCTTCTCCAAATCAACCGAGGTTGAGTCGGAGGTGACCTTACCGGAAAAATCCGGGTTCCAACCGTACAGCCCGGCAGACACGCCCACAATATCCGCGCTTGCCGTCGCCGACAAACCCAAAGCCAAAACCCCCAACGCTAGCGGCTTCAATGTCATTTTTCTCTCCTACAGGTGATTCCACCCCAAGTATAGTTAGCGAAGCGCGCTGCACGGACGGGCGCTCCCTGGATTATGAACCCGTTAACTTTTTTAGAACTGAATACCCAGGCGCCGGCCAATCTCTTCGTAAGATTCCACCACTTCGCCCAGGCCCTGACGGAACCGGTCCTTATCCAGTTTCTTGCGGGTTTCCTTATCCCAAATCCGGCAACCATCCGGACTGAACTCATCACCCAGCACCACCGCTCCCTGGAACAGGCCAAATTCCAGCTTGTAGTCCACCAGCATCAGGCCAGCGTCATCGAACAGCTTTTTCAGGATCTCATTCACCTTGAAGGTCAGCCGTTTCATTTCACTGAGTTGCTCATCGGTCGCCCAGCCGAAGGCGCGAACGTGATACTCATTGACCATGGGGTCGTGCAGTTCGTCGTTTTTCAAAAACATCTCAAAGGTGGGTGGGTTCAGCTCGAGCCCTTCTTCCACCCCCAAACGCTTCACCAGGCTGCCGCCGGCAAAGTTACGCACCACGCACTCGACCGGGATCATCTCCAGTTTCTTGACCAGGGACTCCTGGTCAGACAACAACTTGACGAAGTGCGTCGGAATGCCCTGCTCTGCCAGCTTGGTCATGATGAACGCGTTGAACTTGTTGTTCACCATGCCTTTACGGGCCAATTGCTCAATCCTGCGACCATCGAATGCGGAGGTGTCGTCGCGAAACTCCATGACGAACAGATCCGGGTCTTCAGTGCGGTAAACAGATTTCGCCTTGCCGGAATAAAGCTTTTCAAGCTTTTGCATTCGAATGATCTCCACCCTACGGTAAAGGGCAGGAAAACCTGCCCACTTGTTCACTAATAAATTGGTCGGTCGGCAGCCAAAATCAGGTGATATTCTCGTAGATACGCGTCAACAACCGGATCTCCTGCTCCCGTGAGCTGTCAGCTTCAGTGCCTTCAGCTTTTACCCGTATGCCGTCAGCGGTTTGCTGCAGCACAACCCGATAATTATATCGATCCGAGGGCGTTTGCTTGCTCTTGAAACTCAACCAGGACGGCCACCAGGAGCTGGATTCATCATCTTGTTCATAGCTCACCAGATAAACCCGCTCACTGCGGTTCAAGTCCACAACCCGCACCTGCGCATCCTGCAATGCCTTGTCCAGAGCATTCCAAGCACGCTCGAAGCTCAGATCAAGCCGAATGAAAGGCTCTGCCGCTTCGGTTTGCAGAAACACCTTGGCCCCGGTGGAAATATCCTGCGCTACCAGCGAGTAGCTTCGTTCCGCCTCTTCTGACTGGAGGTAGGACAT
The DNA here is from genome assembly GCA_964514485.1 of uncultured Pseudomonadales bacterium. Taxonomy (GTDB): domain Bacteria; phylum Pseudomonadota; class Gammaproteobacteria; order Pseudomonadales; family Oleiphilaceae; genus JAEZAA01. The sequence continues at coordinate 6,664 of CAZEWG010000057.1, read as the reverse complement.
CAGCAGCTCCAGCACCTGCTGTTCGCGGTCCGGATCTTGGGAAGCCTGCTGCCAGAGCTCGGCGAGAGAGGCTCTACCCGACTCGGCTGGAAGCAGCCGCACGGAAACTTCACTGGTGCCCCGCTTGAGGCCCTGATCCAGTTTCACCTGGAAACGGTGTCCTTGGTCCGCATTCAGCCCAAGGGACTCCAAAAAGGAATGGGATCGTGCGGAGCTGCCGGAAGCACTCGTCAAGACCAGTCCTTCCTTGGCGAGGGAGTCAACCACTTCCAGACCTTGCTCGTTCCAGAAACGAGCCAGGGCCGGCCAGACCCGCCCCGGTTCTTCCCCTACCAGGAGCCAAACCTGTTCGTCGCTGCGCCGAATGCTGTATTGCTCCTCCAGCACCTTGGCGTCGACTTCCGGGGGTGGTGGCACGACAAACTCAGCAGCCAACGGCCGCTGGCTCTCGATTTCAGGGATGGCATAGTCGTCTTGCAGGCGCTCTTGGCTGAGCCCCGGAGGAACCGTGATCGGTGCCTGACGTTTGGCATCCACATAGTAGTTGGTACGGTCTGTCAGCAGTCCACAGCCTGACATCTGAATGCCGAGGCCTGCAATCAGCAGGCCTCCACAGAAACGAACGAGCTTTTGAGAATGGGTATGCATCATGATCTTCAGACGAAAGGACATCAGGCCACAGCACCCAGTGCCTTGAGCACCTCACGTAAGGGCGCCCGATGGATTTCAGACAGAGGTGTCAGCGGCAGACGGATACCTTCGGCAATCAACCCCATTTCATGCAGAGCCCACTTCACGGGAATCGGACTGCTCTCAATAAACATGAGACGATGCAGAGGCTTGAGCTTCTCCTGCAGGGCACGGGCTTCATCCGCCTTGCCGGCCATCGCCAACTCGCAAAGCTGGGCCATTTGTGCTGCTGCCACGTTGGCCGTTACGGAAATATTGCCCTTGGCACCCAGCAGCATCAGTTCATGGGCCGTGTCGTCATCACCGGAATACACCGCGATCTTGTCGCCCACCCGCTGGATCAGGTCCCGGCCGCGCTCCAAATTACCGGTGGCGTCCTTGATTCCGATGATATTAGGCACTTCAGCCAGGCGGACCACGGTATCGTTGGACATATCGCAGGCGGTACGGCCCGGTACGTTGTAGAGGATCTGGGGCAAGTCTACCGACTCGGCAATTTTGCGGTAATGCAGATACAAGCCTTCCTGGGTCGGCTTGTTGTAATAGGGAGTCACCAGCAAGGCAGCATCCGCGCCCACCCTTTTGGCGCCTTCCGTCAATTCAAGGGCCTCTGAGGTGGAGTTTGCACCAGTGCCCGCGATGACCGGCAAGCGGCCCGCGGCATACTCAACAGTGCGACGGATAACTTCAATATGCTCGTCCATATCCAACGTGGGAGATTCCCCGGTGGTGCCAACGGCGACGATACCATGGGTGCCTTGTTTGACGTGAAAATCCACCAGCTTCTTCAACGCATCCCAATCCAGCGCGCCATCTGCGAACATCGGGGTAGCCAGAGCAACCAAGCTGCCTTGAATCATAGAACGGACTCCGTCAACAATAAAAAGAAGATATGTTACTTGGCCGGTATACGCTTAACAAGAGAAAAGCAGCGTCAGAAAGCCTCGATTCAGCCCCCGGACTTGACAACGGGAAGCGCGGGCCGGAGTATTCCCCTCTGCACGATCATTTCCCTTCATTTATCCAGGCTATTACAGGATGTCAGGCAAGGTCAGTATGTCAAAGTTCATCTCCCGCGATACACACTTGGTCATCACCGCCCTCGGCAGCGACCGCCCGGGTATCGTCAATGAACTGACCAAGGCCTGCGCGGACTATAACTGCAACATTCTCGACAGCCGTATGACCGTTTTGGGTGAAGAGTTTTCGATCATGATGCTAGTTAGCGGCTCCTGGGATGCCGTTGCCAAGCTGGAAGGCGCCGTGCCCAATCTGGCCCGCAAACTGGAATTGACCACCACGATCAAGCACACCCGGCCCCGCGAGCCCAAGCGCTCCTACACCTACAATGTGAACGTGATTGCCCTGGACAGTCCCGGGATCGTACATGAAATCGCCGGCTTTTTTGCCCGTATGAACATCAACATTCAGGATCTGGAAAGCGGCAGCTACGCCGCCCCCCATACCGGCACTCAGATGTTCAGCCTCAATATGATTGTGGACATTCCGGCAGACACCCATCTGGCCAGCCTGCGGGATGAATTCATGATGTTTTGCGACGACCGCAACCTGGATGCCGTCATGGAGCCGGTTCGAGCCATTTGAGCAATCGGCCTTTTTTCAGCCGAGCAGAGTTCCGCAGCGACTCTCGACAGCCCAGCCCGGACCCTCCGCGCAGGCTCTTCCCACGGGCCACACCGCTTGCAAGATTACCCCCGATAAGATAATCACTAATAAAAACCACCGTTCATTTTAGTCACCTAGTTAGGAGTCATCATGGTTGAGGTTGGAAAACCCGTTCCATCATTCACCGCCCACGCAACCGGCGACCAACGTATCCAGCTATCCGACTTCAAAGGCAAGAACCTGGTGCTGTACTTCTACCCCAAAGACAGTACACCCGGCTGTACCACCCAGGGCCAGGATTTCCGCGACCGCCACCAAGCCTTTCTGGATGCTGATACGGTGATTTTCGGCATCTCCCGGGACAGCCTGAGAAGCCACGAAAACTTCAAAGCCAAACAATGCTTCCCGTTTGAGCTGCTGTCGGATCCCGATGAAGAGCTCTGCAAGCTGTTTGACGTTATCAAGCTGAAAAAGCTGTACGGCAAGGAATATCTGGGCATTGAGCGCAGCACGTTCCTGATCGACAAAGAGGGGGTGCTGCGTCAGGAGTGGCGCAAAGTGAAAGTCAAAGGTCACGCCGATGAGGTTTTAGAGGCTGTTCGCGCCTTGTCATAAAAGCCATCCCGACACCTGCATGCCACGCCCTCTCCTCTCACCGGAGAGGGCCGCAACATCCGGCTGCCATAGCGCGCCACCCATCAGCTGCCGCCCTTGCGGATCACATAGCGGTACACACCCTCCTGCTCGAGACTTTCCAGCATTTCATGGGCGGTCAATTTGATAAAGGATTCGAAATCCCGCATGGAGCCCGGATCGGTGGCGACCACACAGAGCGTCTCACCGACGGCAATCTGATTCAGCTTTTGTTTCGCTTTCAGTAACGGCATCGGGCACGTCAGCCCGGATGCATCAAGAAAGTGATCCGTTTCCATGATTTACAACGCCTCAACAGTGGATGACAACAAACAGATTTTCATCAGAGCCCGAGTAGCCCGGTCGTTTTGGGCCATACCTAGCCTTTCATTGAGAGAGAAGCGGCGGGAACTTCATAACTTGGGTTAGAATCAAACACTCTAACTCAAATAATGATGTCTCCCAACTAGTGGCCCACAATCCAGGGGCCCGACAATCGCAGAGGGAATATCCGGATTGACCCAGTACAGCCTCCTTGCCCCCTTTAAGCATCTCTCCCAGCGCGTCCGACAGCTATCGGCCTGGAGCTGGGGAGCCATCGTCCTCCTCTGTACGATCCTGGCGGCAAGCCCATCATCCAGCTACGCCCAGTCGGAACTGCCCGAGCTTGGCAACCGCACCTCAGGCCTGGTTTCCACCGACAAAGAGTATGAATTGGGACGCGCCTGGTTACGCTCCCTACGTAGCCAAGTTCCCACCCTGGAAGATCCCCTCATCCTGGATTACATCCGGGATCTCGCCTATCGCCTCGCTCCCAATAGCCAGCTGGAAGACTCCCGCCTGGAATTTGTCATCGTCGACAGCAACTCCCTCAATGCGTTCGCGGTACCCGGCGGGATTATTGGCATTAATGGCGGGCTCTTCCTGCATGCACAAACCGAAGGCCAGTTCGCGTCCGTTGTAGCCCACGAACTTGCCCACTTAAGCCAGAGACACTTTGCCCGTCGCCTGGAGCGTAACCAGCGTAATCAGCCACTGGCCATGGCCGGGCTTCTCGCCAGCCTGATTGTTGCAGCCGCGGCCGGCGGTGATGCGGGCATGGCGGCCCTGGCCACCAGCCAGGCCTATAACCTGCAGCAGCAACTTAACTACAGCCGGGAAAATGAGCAGGAAGCCGACCGTATCGGCATCGCCACCCTGGCCGCCTCAGGCATCGATCCCCGGGCGATGCCGGCCATGTTCGAAAGCATGATGCGCAGCAACCGTTTCGGCCAACATGTTCCCGAATATCTGAGAACACACCCGCTGAGCCAGTCCCGGGTGTCTGATGCCCGCAACCGTGCCGAACAATATCCGCCCCGGGCCTATCGGGAGGACGTGGAATACTACTTCATGAAAAGTCGGGTGATGCTGCACTATGCAGACTCAAGCGAGGCAGCCCGGACAATTTTCAAATCGCTCATGGAGTCTGGCGAGAACCAAAGCACCCGCGGTGCCCGGTACGGCTATGTTCTCGCCTCCATCAAAAGCGGAAAACTGGAAGACGCCGAACGTGAACTGAATAGCCTCCTCAAGCTTTATCCCAATCGGATATCCATCCTGATCCTTCAGGCCGAACTACTGGACGCCCAAGGCAAACAAGAAGAAAGCCTGGCACTCCTGGCCAAGCACTATGAACGCAACCCCGGCAACAATCCGCTGGGCCAGACTTATGCCACCTCACTGATCAAGGCGGGACAAGACCCACAGGCGGAACGGATCCTGCAAACCCTGACCCAGGAATCGCCTAACAATCCCTATCTCTGGCGCACATTGAGTGAAGTCCAAGGGCGCCTGGGCAATATTGTGGCCGTCCACCAGGCTCAGGCGGAATATCTTTTTTTGACCAATGATATCGAGGCGGCGCTTAACCAACTTCAGCAAGCTCTGCGGAAAAGCCCTGACAGCTTCCAGCAAAACGCCTTGATCCAGAAGAGACTGGATGACTTCTTCCGGGCAAGAGAAGGGTTCAAATTCTAATTCGAGCCCGGGAGAGCTCTCGGACCTGGAAAAACTCCAGCCTCAGGCGCCCTCACCGATCCTCTCGGGGAAAGCATGATCGCTGAAGTCGTTTGGAAGGGAAAAACAAGGAGGGACAAAGAGCACCTGCTCAGGCCATCAAAATGGACAGGAGCAGGAGCCTTTCTTCTCTAATCCGGCAATCCGGCTTATCTGATCAGGCGTTACCTTTCACCTGCAGCTTGTTTCCTGCAGCGAAATTCAGCATGCGCGTCAGCGGAACCAGGGCTTTTTCCTGCAACTCAGGATCCACCTGGATCTCCTGATCGCCCCGCTCCAGTACCTGGGCAAGGTTTTCGAGGCCGTTCATGGCCATCCAGGGACAATGGGAACAACTGCGACAGGTGGCCCCATTACCGGCGGTGGGCGCCTCAATCAGCGTCTTGTTGGGGGCTGCCTGCTGCATCTTGTAGAAGATGCCGCTATCGGTTGCCACGATAAAACGCTCCCGGTCCATGTCCTGAGCGGCCTTAATCAGCTGGGAGGTGGAGCCCACCACATCAGCCAACTCGACCACTGCAGCCGGAGACTCCGGGTGCACCAGCACGGCCGCATCCGGATACATCCGCTTGAGGTCCGCCAGACCTTTGGCCTTGAACTCCTCGTGGACGATACAGGCGCCATCCCACAACAGGATATCCGCACCGGTCTGCTTCTGCACATAACCACCCAGATGCTTGTCCGGTGCCCAAATCATTTTCTGACCTTGGGCCGCCAAGTGCTCGACCACTTCCAGGGCAATACTGGAGGTGACCACCCAGTCGGCGCGTGCTTTGACCGCTGCGGAGGTGTTGGCATAGACAATCACCGTGCGATCCGGGTGAGCATCACAAAACTGTGAAAACTCCTCGATCGGACAACCAATATCCAGTGAACAGGTCGCTTCCAGCGTCGGCATCAATACCCGCTTTTCAGGGTTGAGGATTTTCGCGGTCTCCCCCATGAACTTCACGCCGGCCACCACCAGAGTCTTCGCCGGGTGTCGATTGCCAAAGCGGGCCATCTCGAGGGAGTCCGCTACGCAGCCCCCTGTCTCCTCAGCCAGTTCCTGCAACAAGGGATCTGTGTAGTAATGGGAAACCAAGACAGCATCCTGCTCTTTTAGTAACAGCTTGATCCGCTCCTTCAGAACCTTGGTCTGCTCAGGCCCAGGGCGCGATGCCTCATGCTCACGGGCAAAATGTTCCTGAACCAGGATACGATCAGCAAGGTTGGTCATAGGCAATCTCGACAAATACTCTCTCTAGGACTCACAGCCAATTGCGTTCATACTCGCTTTGCGTTCACTCTCTCTTTGCGCTCGCGGCGCTTGGAGTGGCACCTCTAACCCGCCGTCTTGTTTCACGGCCGGCAACGCCTTATTGCTTGATCAATCTATCCGGAAACTGATCGCAATGAATGCTGATTGACCCTTAGACAGACAGGAATCTCTCAAATTCAACTTCGGCTAGATAAAACGCGGCCATTATACTACAAACCAGTTTTTGTGGGGCTTCGAGGTCGGGAATAAAGCTATTGGCAGAATCCTGTAGGATTCACAGACAGGATGCATGGGAGAGGGATTCGAAGGTTAAAAAGGGCGCCGTCCAATCCCTTTTCAGTAATGGTGGGTCGTGCAGGATTCGAACCTGCGACCAATTGGTTAAAAGCCAACTGC
>CAZEWG010000056.1:0-13141 GCA_964514485.1 uncultured Pseudomonadales bacterium | reverse complement strand
AGCCGCTTAAACACCGAGTTGCCTGCTCCACCCTCATCCCAACCTTCTCCCGTCCAGGGAGAAGGAGCAAAAGCGGTCAATGCGGGCCAGCACAACACCATCCCAGCGCCAACGCTGCTACAACTGCCGGGCCACCAAGTCCACCAGCCGATCCAGCGCCCCCCGATTACGATCCACCACGGCTTTGGCACAGCCGCCGATTCGTGCCCGCAACGCCTGATCTTCTGCCAGCTCCTGTAAGCGATCAAAGAGGTTTTCCGCCGACCCGACATAAATCAGCCCACCCTCGCCGGACAACTGGTTACAAATTTCCTGAAAGTTGAACACGTGCGGCCCCATCAACACCGGCAGCCCAAGGCTTGCCGGCTCCAGCGGGTTATGACCACCGCGCTCGATGAGACTGCCTCCAACAAAGGCGGCATCCGCCGCAGCGAAGAACGTCATCATCTCGCCCATGGTATCCCCCACCAGCACCTGCGTGTCCGCCGCCACGGGGCTTCCGGAGCTCCGCCGGGTCATGGCAAAACCCTGCTTTTTCACCAACTCCGCCACCGCGCCGAAACGCTCTGGATGCCGTGGCACCAAAATCAACAGTGCCTCTGCCTGCAGCTGACATAGCTTCTGATGCGCCTCTAACAGCAGCTCATCCTCGCCATCGTGGGTACTGGCCGCCACCCAGACAAAGCGAGGCCCCCAATCCTGCTTCAGAGCCCGTCCTTCCGCCAGTTGCTCTGTTTTGGGCTGCAGATCGAACTTGATGCTGCCGGTAACCTGCACCCGCTCCTCCGGCAACCCCAAGGACCGGAAGCGCCCGGCATCCGCCGCCCCCTGTGCCGCCACCAGGCTCAAATTGTTGAGCATGGGCCGGGCCAGGAAGGCAACGCGCTGATAGCCCCGCGCCGAGCGCTCCGACAGGCGCGCATTGGCCAACACCACGGGCACACCACTGCGCCGGGCGTAGTGCAACGTATTCGGCCACAACTCCGTTTCCATGACCACCAGAATGCGCGGCTTCAATCGGCGCAAAAAGCGTTTCACCGCCCCTGGTGTATCGTAGGGGGCATAGACATGACCCACGGAGTCGCCCAGCATCGCCTGTACACGCTCCGACCCCGTGGGGGTCATGGTGGTCACCATGATGGGCATCTGCGGAAACCGCTTCTGCAAGGCCTTGATCATTGGCACTGCCGCGATGGTTTCCCCGACCGAGACCGCATGCACCCATATTCCCTGTTGTCTTTGCGGCATGACGCGCACCCAGCCAAAGCGCTCCAGCCAGCGTTTGGCATAGGCCGGCGCCTTCCACGCGCGATACAACAGGCGCAGCAAAATGAATGGTAACAACAGGTAAAACAGCAGACTGTAGAGAATACGGGCCATGGGTGATCTGATTCACTTAATTGACATTCGAACGGTCCCGGGGAGTTTAACGGAATTTGGGTTCCGTGACCGCCCCCGCTATAATTGCCGCCGTTCCACTTCGGATCGAAACGGTCCTTTGCCAGCACGACGTCCTTTGCCGTTGTCCTTGTCAGGGTTCGGACGGTCCCTCGCTTCATCACAGGTAAACTGGCAGCTATGACAGACTTAGTAACCACCGACGTGGTCGTGATTGGCGGTGGCCTGGCAGGCCTCTGGCTCAACTATCGCTTGCGCAACGCCGGATACAGTACAGTCCTGCTCGAGAAAGACAGCCTCGGTGGAGGCCAGAGCATCCGCTCCCAAGGCATTATCCACGGTGGCACCAAATATGCCCTCAACGGCGCCTTAACTTCTGCCGCCAATGCGATTGCCGACATGCCCGCCCGTTGGCGCAGCTGTCTGGCCGGCGAAGGCGAAGTTGACCTGAGCGCGGCCCGGATTCTCTCTGAACATCATTACATGTGGTCCAAGGCCCAACTGACCTCCAAGCTCACCACCTTCTTTGCCAGCAAAGCCGTCCGTGGCCGGATCGATGCCCTCAAAGACAGCGAGCGCCCCGAGGCATTTCAGGACCGCCGCTTCAAAGGCAGTCTCTATGCCCTCAACGAGCTGGTTCTGGATGTGCCCAGTGTGGTTCACGCCCTGGCCGAGCCATTCCAGGAGACGATGTATCAACTGGACTGCAGCCAGCCCGGCGTGATCGACTTTGATGGCGAGCGCATCAAGGGCATTCATATCAACGGCAGACGCCGTAGTGTCCGCATTGAAGCCCAGTGTTACGTGTTGACTGCCGGTGAGGGCAACGAGGCCCTGCTGCACGGTTCCGGGCTGCCGGGGCCGGCCATGCAGCGCCGCCCCTTGCACATGGTCATGGTCAAGCATGACTACCCCCACCCGATCTATGCTCACTGTATCGGCACGGGCTCCAAACCAGTACTGACCATCACCACCCACCCGGCGGAAGATGGCAAGTTCGTCTGGTACCTGGGTGGCAACCTGGCAGAAACCGGAGTTGAGCTGGCCGGCCCCGAGCAGATTCAAAAAGCCCAGGAACTGGTGGCGGAACTCCTACCCTGGATCGACTTGGGACAGGCCCAATGGGCCAGCTTCTTTATTAATCGGGCCGAGCCCCGCCAATCCAATCTGCTACGCCCCGATAACGCCTTTATGGCCCGAACCGGCAACGCCCTGGTCTGCTGGCCGACTAAACTCGCCCTTTCTCCGGCCCTGTCCGACGAGGTGCTGGATGATCTGCAAACACAAGGTATCACACCTAAAGAACAGACCGACTACAGCCTGTTGGCAGGACTTCCGCACCCCAAAGTCAGCCTCCCCGTCTGGGAGCAGCTGCTCAGTTAAGGATGCCCAATGAAACTATTTCCTGTTGCAGATACTGGTGTCACCATTTCGCCGATTGGCCTGGGTACGGTCAAACTGGGACGCGACCAGGGGGTGAAATACCCCCATGGTTTCCAGATTCCAGATGACACCCAGGCACGCCAGCTCCTGGCACTGGCCCGTGAGCTGGGCATCAACCTGATTGATACGGCACCGGCTTATGGTCGCAGTGAGGAGCGCCTGGGCCCCTTGCTGCGGGGACAGCGGTCAGACTGGGTGATCTGCACCAAAGTGGGAGAGGAGTTTGAAAATGGGCAGTCCCACTTCGACTTTTCACCAGAACATGTGCGCTTCAGCCTGGAGCGTAGCCTGAAACGGCTGGAAACCGATTATCTGGATCTGGTCCTGGTTCATTCCGACGGTAACGATCTGGACATTATCAATCGCCTGGGAACCCTGGAAGCCCTTGCCGACGCCAAGCGGCGGGGCCTGGTCCGCGCCATTGGCATGTCCACCAAAACCGTGGAGGGCGGTATCGAGACGCTGCGTCATGGGGATTTGGTAATGGCCACCTACAACCTGAACCACCGGGAAGAGGAGCCGGTTCTGGATTTTGCCCGAGATCAGGGCAAGGCGGTGCTGATCAAGAAGGCCCTGGCCAGCGGCCATCTGTGCCTGCAAGACCAGGGCGACCCGGTCCAGGCCAGCATGGACTTTATTTTCCGCCATGCCGGCGTGACCAGCACCATCGTCGGCACCATCAACCCGGATCACCTGCGCCACAACGTGGCCGCCGTGAAACAGGCAGTGGCCCGTTACCGATAGCTCACCCGGTTGGGATACCTCAACCGGTTACTTCTCCCGGATCTTATTTACAATCGCCGTGGTGGAGCAATTATCCAGAAAGTCCAGCACGGCCACTTCACCGCCGTAGCCCTGCACGATTTCCCAGCCCACCACCTGATCCACGCTGTAGTCACCGCCTTTGACCAGGATATCCGGCTTGAACAGCTCCAGTAAGCGCTCTGGCGTGTCATCCTCAAAGTAGGTGACCCAATCCACGGCCTCCAGACCCGCCAGTACCGCCATCCGCCGCTCGACAGGATTGATCGGCCGGCCCGGCCCTTTCAGACGACTGACCGAAGCATCACTGTTAATCGCCACCACCAGGCGGTCACCCAGCTTTCTCGCCTGCTCCAAATAGCCCACGTGGCCCGCATGAATGATATCGAAGCAGCCATTGGTAAAAACAATGCGCTCGCCCTGAGCTTGGGCATCCTGCAGAGCAACGAGCAGTTGCTCCTCGCTCATCACGCCACGCTCCACGCCCTGCTCGCGCTGCACCGCCCGACGCAGCTCGGGGCCACTCACCGTAGCGGTTCCCAGCTTGCCCACCACGATTCCAGCGGCCATATTGGCCAGCGCCACGGCCTGCTCGATCGGGCTGCCGGCTGCCAATGAGGCGGCCAGCACGGAAATTACCGTATCGCCCGCCCCCGTGACATCAAACACTTCCCGAGCCCGGGCGGGCAGGTGTAACTCGGTTTGTCCGGCCCGCAGCAGAGTCATACCGTGCTCGCTGCGAGTGACCAGCAGGGCATCCAGCTCCAGGTCACGCAACAGTTGCTGGCCTTTTTCCACCAGCTCCCGTTCATTGCGGCATGCTCCCACCACTGCCTCAAACTCGGCCAGGTTGGGCGTAATCAGGGTGGCTCCCCGGTACTTGGTAAAGTCCCGGCCTTTCGGGTCCACCAAAACCGGCACACCGCGCTGACGCGCCAACTGGATCAGGGCCTGCGGATCACGCAGTGCTCCCTTGCCATAATCGGACAGCACCACCGTGCCGGCCAAGGACAGCTGCTCCTCAAAAAGCTTGACCAATGGACTCAGGTCCAGGCCTTCGAAACTCTCTTCAAAGTCCAGCCGCATCAGTTGCTGGTGGCGGCTGATCACACGCAACTTGGTGATGGTCGGCACCGACGCCTCTTTCTGAAACAGCGGCAGGATTCCCGCCGACTCCAGTCGCAACTGAAGAGACTCCGCCTGCTCATCCGCCCCGGTCAAACCAATCACCACTGCCGCTGAACCCAGCGCCGCTGCGTTCAGGGCAACGTTAGCCGCCCCGCCGGGACGATCTTCCAACTGCTCGACCTTGACCACTGGCACTGGCGCTTCCGGAGAGATACGATGCGTACCACCATGCCAGTAACGATCGAGCATCACGTCACCAACGATGAGTACACGGCTTTGATTGAAGGCGGGAACCTGGAGCAGCATGGTTTTATCCTGTTGCTTAATCATGGAAGCGGCAATTATAACCCGTCGGCATGATATTATGGCCCTTTTTTAAAGACCAAAAGTAACCTTAAACCCGCGCCAGGACCGGAGACCGCCGGCCAGCCCTACGCCAACCACAGCCAAAGCTCTGACATGCAGAAACAACAGCCCCTGATCCTCAACGACACCCTGCTCATTGGCAGTGGGAATGACCGAAACTGTTATCAGCACCCTGACAACCCGCTCTTGTGCATCAAGGTCGAAAACAAATACAGCCCACTCACCCACGAAAAGCCGCCCAAGCAAAACAACAACGAATTTCGTTACTACCAGCGGTTCAGAAACTGCAAAGATTTTCCCCCGGCGATTCCTGCCTGTTATGGCTGGGTCGATACCAATGAGGGACGAGGCTTGGTGTTCGACCTGATTCGGGATGCGGACGGCTCAGTCTCCTCGCCCTTTGACAAGATCCTCTCAGCAAGCCTGATTGAGCCCGAAACAGCGAAAAAGCTGCTCCAGGAACTCAAACAGCAAATGCTGGCTTACACCATCATTCCAAGCGATCTCGCCCTAAGAAACATGGTGCTTCAGAAAACCCCGGAGTCCTCCAGACTCGTGCTGATTGACGGGATCGGCAGTCGCGACTTTATCAAGTTCGCCGAGAAGGTCCGCTGGATTGGCCAGAGAAAAATACAGCGCCGCTGGGACAAATTCATCAGCCGCCAGGCCAAACGCCACCCGGACGTTTTCCGGGATTTCGATTAACAGGCTCAGACTCTCACAACTGAGCCTCGATGGGGGCGAAAAACAACGAACTGGAGCCATCTACCTCTTTCCAGTAAAATGTTCGCCTTCCGATCACGCTCTGTACCCATTGTGAACAATCAAGACCCGACTCTGCGCCTCTCACAATATTGGCACCCTCGCTACTGGCCTATCTGGATTGGCATGGCGCTTCTATGGGCCATTGCATGGCTGCCACACCGTCTCAAGCTGTGGATCGGCAGCTTAGCGGGCAAGTTAGCCTATTACACGTTGAGCAAACGGCGTCATATTACCGAAGCCAATATCCGCCTCTGCTTCCCCGAACTCAACCCACAACAGCAAAAAGCTCTTGTTAAAAAGTCCTTTTGCTCCAATGCCATTGGTTACCTGGAAGCTGTCACCGCCTGGTTTCGTAATCCCGAAATCTTTCGCCGATACACCCGTGTGCACGGCTTTGAAAATCTTGAAGCCGCCTTGCGTCGGGGCAAAGGCGTCCTCCTGCTGGGCGGTCATTACAGCACGCTGGACCTGGGCGGGGCCCTTTATTCTCTTTTTGCCGAAGCGGATGTCATGCAACGCAATCATGACAACCCTTTGTTCAACGCAATCATGACCCGCTCTCGCCTGCGCTTTTACGGCACAGTCTTACACCGGGATGACTTACGGGGCCTATTTCGCAGCCTGAAGGCAAATCGCGTGGTCTGGTATGCATCCGATCAAGACTATGGGCGGAGAGGCAGTGTCTTTGTGCCCTTTTTTGGAGTCCCGGCAGCCACCATCACGGCCACGGCTCGCATCGCGGCAAAAACAGGGGCGGCCGTTGTCCCGTTCAGTCACTTCCGGAGTGAAGACGGGCGGCACTACGACATTTACTTTGAACCCATGCTGGAAAACTACCCGAGCGGTGATGATGTGGCCGACGCCAGCCGCACTAACCGATGCATTGAAGACGCGATTCGCCGTCATCCGGACCAGTATCTGTGGATGCATCGACGCTTTAAGAGCGAACCCGAAGGAAAAAACCACCAGAAGTATAAACGCAAGTGACTCTGGAAACGCCACGAGCTAGCCTTGCCACAAGCAAACGGGCTCTGCTAGCAAGCCTCCTCCCTCAGATATCTTTTGGAGAGTAATGTCGGATGGCAATCTTAAAGATCGATGATTCAATCGCCCCCTTTCTGGGCCAAGCCCCATTCGACACCGTGGCAACACTCGAAGGCAGCACCGTGCGGGATAAAGAAGGCCGGCGCACGTTCAAAACCCGCCTGGGTGATAAAAACTACTTTGTGAAGTACCACCGGGGTATCGGCTGGAAGGAAATCACCAAGGAGCTGACCCAACTTAGGCTGCCCATCGTTAGCGCCTACAATGAGTACCTGGCGATAAAAACGCTGCAACAACTGGGGGTCCATACCACCAACCCGGTAGCCATTGCCGTGCGCGGGCTGAATCCAGCCAACCGGGAATCCTTTTTGGTGACGGACGCACTTGAGAACACCATCACCCTGGAACAGCTTACCCTCTCCTGGAACACACAAAAGCCTGCGTGGGCATTCAAGCGGGCGTTAATCAAGGAAGTGGCGCGCATCGCCAGAGTCCTCCATGAAAATGGCATCAACCATCGCGACTTTTACCTGTGTCATTTCCGAATCGACACCCAATTGGCACAGCAGCAGGGGACGGACAACCTCAAGTTATACTTAATGGACCTGCACCGCGCTCAAATGCGCCGGCAGGTCCCGAAACGCTGGCTCATCAAGGATCTGGGAGCGCTCCTGTTTTCGGCTGCCAACATCGGCCTAAACCGATCAGACATCCTCTACTTCCTTGCCCATTACAGCCAGCGCTCTCCGAGCAAAGAACTCAGAGAGAACAGTGCGCTTTGGAAGGCCGTTTATCGCCGAGCTGAAAGGTTTTACCGACGTGACTGGAAGCGGCCCATGCCCGAGGTGTTCAGCCGGTCATAGTGACAAGGCTGAACCGCTAATCCCCTTTAAGCTCCTTAACGCCGCCTGCCCGCCACCAGTTTTTCCATCACGAGAACCGCTTTTTGCGGGCGGCTATATAAATCGACCTGATCCGAATAAGCCAAGGCATTTTTACCCCATTGCTTGAGCTGCTCGGGGTTTCCCAGGCTGGCGGACAATACGGCATTAAAATCTTCCTGATCAAAAACAGGATCTCCCACCACTACGCCGGCCCGGGCATCCTGAACATGAAAATAATAGCCGCAGTTTCTGGTCACAAGCACGGGCAGCCCCGCAATCAGCCCTTCTACAATTGCGTTACCGGTATTCTCGCTTTCCGCAAGATGTAACAGCGCATCGGCGGCCGCCAAAAACCTCGGCACATCACTTCTGGGACCGGTGAAGACAACCTGCTCGCCGACTCCCAGCGTCTCTGCCAGGCGCTTTAATCCCTCCTCTTTGCCCTTGCCAATCACCACCAGCTTGGTTTTCACCTGCAGGCGTTCTGGAAGGGCTCCAAGTGCATGAATGGCTCGTGAGACTCCTTTGCGCTTAAAATCTGAGCCGACCATAACCAGCATCAGCCCATCTTGCGCAATTCCCAACTCTTGTCTGACCGGCGTACGTCTGTCCTCTGCCAGCGCCTGACGAATCGCGTCTTTATTGATCCCCGGGGGCAATTCGTGGAAGCGCTCTTCGGGAGTTCCATATACCGCCTGATACTCTTCCTTGGTCTGACGTGACAAGAACATAATCTCCGTAGTCGAATCCGGAGAAAACACAGCCTTTTCAAACCCCGCAAAAGTGCGATAGCGAGGTGTCAGCTTATAGAGTCGCGAATGCTTGCGCATCGCCTGCTGGGTAAAGCAAACATCTGCACAGTAATAAAGATCCAGCCCGGGCATTCGATTGAAGCCCACGACCAGATCAAACTGCCCGGCTTCCAGATGAGACCGCAATTGCCGGACAAAGCTCAGGCTGCGCCCATGATTGCTGTAGCCTCTAACCGGCAACACCTTCAATTGCGCGCCTTCGGGGGCCAGGCCTGACCATCCCCAGGCAAAAATATGTACCTCGTGCCCTTGGCGTAACGCCTCATTGACGATATTCAGAAAATTCCGCTCGAGCCCCCCAAAGGGGTAATATCTGAACAGGCAGAATGCGAACTTCATTCGTTGATCGCCTCAATCTTCACCATGTGCCTGGCAGCCTTGTTTAACATGCGCTCAGCGGCTGCCAACACGTCCTGCACCTCAATATTGGCGATACACTCGCTAAACTCCGAGTTACCGCAACCATGCTGAAAGCAGGGCTGACAGGAAGGCTGGGTACTGACAATTTCATAGTGATCGCACCAAGGGCGCCAGATGGCTTGGCTACTAGGTCCAAATAGTGCCACTAAAGGCGTCCCCATAGCGGCCGCGATATGCATGGGAACCGAATCCACCCCGATGAAACAAGTAGCTCGCTCTATCAGGTTGCCTAATTGTTTAAGAGACAGCTTGCCGGAAAGATCGACGACATCAAAACTGAGATTTGACTTGATGTCTGAAATTAGCTGCTGCTCCGCCCGCCCCGGAGCCCCGGAAATGACAACTTGATGTCCTTGTGCCCTCAGCCTGTCTATCAGCGCCGCATATTTCTCCACTTCCCAACACTTGTAAAACCACCGGGATGCAGGATGAAGCACGATAAAGTCACCACTGACACCATGGCTCTCAAGTAGAGAGCTCACCACGTCCTGGTCATCCTGAGAGACAACTAAAGACAACTTCTTTTCATCTGGCTTCGGGTGCAGCCCCAGCTTTCTCAGGGCATCCAGATGGAACTCGACCTTATGCCGCTTCGGTGTTTGGGGATAGATATGGGTAAAACTCGAACGCCAAAGACGACTCTGCCGGCGACCATAATCTGCAACGACCGCGTAAGGAATCTTCAGCAGACGCTTAAGAAAGAGGCCGCGCCACTGCTCTGTGAGCAACACCAGCAGATCGTACTGCCTGCCCTTTAAGGCTTGGAACAGCTCTTTTTCTTTAGAAAGTAGGTATCTAGTCCCCTGCTTTTTCCAGGATCGATCAATCGTAAAGAGTTGGTCCAAACCAGGATGCAGACTCAGCATTTCCTCGGTTTCCTTATAAACCAAGGCATCGACCTGCAAATGAGGGTGATGTGCTTTCAGAGCCGAGAAAACAGGGGAAGTCAGTAAAACATCACCATGGTGTCGAAGCTTAACCACCAGGACCCGGTTTAACTTCGAAAAATCTATTGTATCTTTTTGCATGTTAGTTGCACGGTATGTTTCAGAAGGCCATTGCAGCTCTGGCTTCCAATGCCAGATGAACGACACGTTGCAAAGATAAATGCGTGGCAGCTAAAACCTATGCCAGCAACCGTTAAACCAGAACGTTTTCGGGCTTATAGCAGTACTGCCAGCTACAGGAGCACTAGAGCGGCTGCCATAATAGCACGACTCATCCCCCCACAGCAGACGCTACGGTCGCTTACCTATCAGGCGCAACTGGAAAAGAGGCTAGGCGACGTTTAAAATCTCTAGCAGCACGCCAGCAATTGGCAACCTCCCTCCAGAATACGCTGAATCGAGGCTCTTGGCGGGCCAAATTCCGGGCCGCATGGCCACAAACTCACAGCTCCCTCCGCATCCGGAGACTAGCTCCAGCCTTTCCACTGATCGAGAACAAAGTTTATGCCCGCTGTGGTTTTTGCTATTGACTCACTCTTAGGAGGTGGTGCAGAAAAAATCACCATCACTCTCGCTGAAGGCTTTATCGAGCAAGGCTATGAAGCCCACATCATTATTTTTGAGAGTGGCGTAAATTACCGCTTGCCCCGTGATATAAAGTTACATTCCGTTGAAAAACAGTCCAACGAGCGGAAAGGTCCCAACCGCTTCAAAAAGGCCGCCGCTGCCGTTGATAACATATTGGCCGACATACAAAAAAGAACAGAAATTATCGGGGTCATATCAAACCTTACCTATACAGACCGCGTACTCCATTATTCAAAATTTCCTCGAATTCTTTTTTGCATACACAATCACCCCTCTCAATATTGGGATATAAGCGGGAATTTCTTTCGACGGATCAATCGGCTCAGAAAACTGAGAGCGCTCTACAGGCAAAAGCACCTGGTTTGCGTAAGCAAAGGCGTTGAAGAAAACCTAAAATCCCTGGGCGTCAAGCCACGCAGCCTTCGAACCATATATAACCCGTTCGACATCAGCCTTATCAATCAGTTAGCGCAAGAAACCCCAAGGATCCCTCTTGATTTTGACTATGTGATTTGTGTTGGAAGCTTTAAGAGTCAGAAACGCCATGACCGCCTGCTAAAAGTCTATTCTCAGGCCAACATTCCTGCCAAACTGCTGTTGCTAGGCCAAGGAAGCCCCAGCCAAGAGGCCGCCTTACGACGATTAGCGAAGCAATATGGTGTGGAAGATAAAGTGATCTTTCATGGATTTGAAGAAAATCCATATCCCTATATCAGCCGAGCCAAAGCCTTGTTATTGTCTTCTGACTATGAGGGGCTCCCGACCGTCATCATTGAGTCTCTTATCTGTGGCACACCAGTCGTTTCTACCAACTGCCCGTCCGGCCCCAACGAAATTTTAACCGGGGACCAGAAGCGCTTTCTTGTCCCCGTGGATGATACAGAGTTATTTTCCAAGAAAATTCACGAAGTGCTAGAATCCCCTCCTGCTTTGACGGACCTTGATCTCGGAAGATTCGATGCCCGTACTGCGGTGTCTCTATATGAAGCGGCTCTAAGAGAGCTAAATTAATAACACTGCCTCCGCTTATCCCTGCAATTAAAGTGAAACCTGAATGCGACTTCTTCTAATTACCAATCTATATGATGAGGACAACCACTCAGCTGTCGAGGGCGTTTTTAACAATGCTTTAAGGCAGCAAGTGGATATCGATATAGTGAAGTTCAGTCGAACACACAGTAAGCCTTTTGAGCGCGGCCACATCGTTGTTCTTCCCTATTCGACGAGAAAAAGGGGATTTGAGAAGGCTTTTTGTAAGCTCCGTAGCCTCAGCCAATACGATATCGTCATCGTTCGAAACTTATTCGAGGTGTTATCGCAACTTCAGCAAGTACGAGGAAGAACCTTCAAACTGGGCTTCTGGGAATCCTTCCCCCATAGTTTCCGGCGTTACTTTGAAGCCCATTTCACCGGCCAGTCGAAGCTACGAAAAACCCTGGAATATGCCTGGAAAAAACGCACAGAGCAGGCACAGGTTTCCAAGTGCGATTTCTATCTGCCAATTACCGCCGCATTCAAGACGCAATTTAGGGATTCGATCCAGGTTCCAACCCACCCGCTGCCAATGGGAATCAATCCTCAGGAAATTCCCGATCAGGCAGAGCATACAGCCCGTGACTTTAAACGGTTCACCTACATTGGCACCATCGACAAGCTGCGCCAGTTGGATCTTATACTGGAGGCTTTCCGACGTGTCAGCGAACCCTATCAACTCGACATTTACACCGAAAGCAAAAACAAGGCGGTCACCCAGTTACAGGCCATCCATGACGATCGAATAAAATTTCACGGGCCACTGCCACGCCTCCAGCTTTTTCGGGAGATCATCAATACCGATGTGGCAATCGGTCTTATTCCCAACAATGAGCTGTACCATTCATCTTCGCCAACCAAGGTGCTCGAATACTACTCCCTGGGAATTCCTTCGCTACTGAGCGATCTGCCTGAACACCTTGACCTATTTGATGAAAGCTCCGCCATTTTCAGTGAATTCAATGTGGCCAGCATCCAGGCGGCGATTGAGAAGTCCATCAAAATGCCCTTTGAGAGCCTTCGGTCAATGGGGGCTCGGGGCAAAGAAGTCGTTCTGACCAAACGAAGCTATCCAATAATGGCAGAGTCTTTATTGGAATTTTTAACGCTTCAACTTTCTCAGGAATAGAGCCTAACAGGATACGCATTGCTTTGAGTCTGCCCCTCACACCTAACGGGACTCCAGGGGAAATCAGTACACTCAGCACAGGCTGTCATTAACAATTAAGACCATCCCTACCAGCTTTAAACGAGTCACGTCTGGCAGGAGATGAGCTAAATACAACGGTAAAAATTTGTCCATGACCATCACAAAGCCTCGTATCGCACATGTAGTGGCCCTGAACACAGTCGGGGGCGTTGAGCGCTTGTACGCGGACTTTCTACAACTGAGCAAGAACGACTTTGTCCACATCACGATCAATGACCGTGATTCAATAGCCTCAAGCTTGGCTCCTTCCGTGACACAACTTTCCGAACAAGTTCATTCCATAAAGAAATGGAAGCACTGCCGACTGCCCAAATGGCCTCGAGCACTTCGTCAACTCAACCT
>CAZEWG010000055.1:0-13242 GCA_964514485.1 uncultured Pseudomonadales bacterium | reverse complement strand
AGTTGCCAGCCTTCACCCTCATCTCGGCCTTCTCCCGTCAAGGGAGAAGAGGTAAAAAACGATCATGCATGCTGAGTGCAATGCCAACCCCTCTACGCTGGCGGGAGAGGCAGCTACTTAACGGACCATTTACAAGCTAAATTCTTCTCCTTGCACGGGAGAAGGAGAGGAAACTCCACAGGAGTAAGCAATGACTCATGTAGCACAAATCAAAGTTCCCGCCACCTATATGCGTGGTGGTACCAGTAAAGGTGTTTTCTTCCGGTTGCAGGATCTTCCCGAGCGTTGCCAACAGCCCGGTGAAGCCCGTGACCGCTTTTTGCTAAGGGTGATCGGCAGCCCTGACCCCTACGGTAAGCAAATCGACGGGATGGGGGGCGCCACGTCCAGTACCAGTAAAACAGTCATCCTGTCCAAGAGCGACAAGCCTGATCATGATGTGGACTATCTCTTTGGTCAGGTGTCGATCGACAAGGCCTTTGTCGACTGGTCCGGTAACTGTGGCAACCTCTCAGCGGCGGTTGGTTCTTTCGCCATTGCTTCAGGTTTGGTGGAGCCTAGTCGTATTCCTGAAAATGGGGTATGTACAGTTCGTATTTGGCAGAAGAACATCAAGAAGACCATTGTCGCCCATGTGCCGATCACCAACGGTGAGGTACAGGAAACAGGTGATTTTGAGCTTGATGGTGTGACCTTCCCAGCCGCGGAGGTCCAACTCGAGTTCCTGGATCCAGCCGATGAAGGGGAAGGTGAGGGCGGCAGTGCCATGTTCCCCACCGGAAGATTGGTCGACGATCTGGAAGTGCCCGGTATAGGAACCCTAAAGGCTACCATGATCAATGCTGGTATTCCGACTATTTTCGTGGATGCGGAAGCGATCGGATATAGCGGCACCGAATTGCAGGATGCGATTAATAACGATGTGGAAGCCCTGATGCGCTTTGAAGCGATCCGGGCGTACGGTGCTCTGGCCATGGGATTGATTGATGACATCAGTGAAGCTGAAAAAAGGCAGCACACCCCCAAAATCGCCTTCGTCACTCGGCCGAAGGACTATCTGGCTTCCAGTGGTAAACCGGTGAAGGCCAGCGACGTTGATTTGCTGGTGCGGGCACTATCCATGGGTAAGCTGCACCACGCCATGATGGGAACTGCGGCCGTTGCCATTGGCACTGCAGCAGCGATTCCCGGGACCTTGGTCAACCTGGCGGCAGGTGGCGGTGAACGTAATGCTGTGCGTTTTGGGCATCCCTCCGGAACCTTGAGGGTGGGGGCTGAGGCGAAGCTGATCAACGGCGAATGGACCGTGACCAAGGCCATTATGAGTCGTAGTGCCCGTGTGCTGATGGAAGGCTGGGTGCGTGTGCCGGGGGATTCTTTTTAGGAAACTCCTGTGGCCAGCAGATAATGGTCAGATCGAAAGCCCCGGGCCAGGAAGTGGTTCCGGGGCTTTCTAGTTTATGGTGTACAGATCATGGGTAACCGGGAGAGCTTGTGATGGCCGCCACCTTTGATCTGAACATCCGACCTGACTATGACCAGGTGCTGCAGGATATTGCCGATTACGTGCTCAATTTTGACGTGCCATCCCCGGAGGCTTTGGCAACGGCGCGACACTGCCTGATGGATACCCTGGGCTGCGGCCTGCTCGCCCTGCGTTTTCCCGAGTGCACCAAGCACCTGGGGCCTTTGGTGGAGGGGACGCAGGTTCCTTTTGGATCGCGGGTTCCGGGCACCCAGTTTCGCCTTGATCCAGTCAAAGCCGCCTGGGATCTTGGCGCCATGGTCCGCTGGCTGGACTATAACGATACTTGGCTGGCGGCTGAGTGGGGCCATCCTTCCGATAATCTGGGTGGCATCCTTGCCGTTGCTGACCATTTATCCCAGAAAAGACTATCGCAAGGCTTGGCTCCTTTAACGATGAGACAAGTGCTTGAAAGCATGATCAAGGCCCATGAAATTCAGGGCATCCTCGCGTTGGATAACTCCTTTAATCAGGTGGGGTTGGATCATGTGCTTTTGGTGAAGGTCGCCTCGACGGCTGTCTGTGCCCACTTATTGGGAGCTGACCGGGAACAGCTGTTGTCGGCACTGTCTCATGCCTTTGTCGACGGTCATCCGTTAAGGACCTATCGCCATGCACCCAATACGGGGTCTCGGAAGTCTTGGGCTGCCGGTGATGCCACCAGTCGTGCCGTGCGTCTGGCGGACTTGGCCATGCGGGGTGAAATGGGGATTCCTGGCGTGCTGACGGCACCCCAGTGGGGCTTTTATGATGTGCTGTTTAGTAAAACCAACAAAGATCAACAGTTGAAGCCGGAAGATCGTCGTCAGTTTAGACTTCCCCAACCCTATGGTTGTTACGTGATGGAGAATGTGCTGTTTAAGATCCGCTTCCCGGCGGAATTCCATGCGCAGACGGCGGTGGAGGCTGCCATAGAGTTACATCCCCTGGTCAAAGATCGCCTGCACCAGATTGAAAGAATTGTCATTACCACCCATGAGTCAGCCATACGCATCATTTCCAAGGTTGGGCCGTTGAGCAATGCCGCGGATCGGGACCATTGCCTGCAATATATGACGGCAGTGCCGTTGGCGTTTGGCGCACTGGTGGCTGAGCATTACGAGGATGCCTTTCATCATGCCCACCCGATCCTTGATGAGTTACGGGCAAAGATGGAGGTCGTCGAGTTCCCCCGTTATACCCAAGAGTATTTGGAGGCTGACAAGCGCTCTATTGCCAATGCGGTTCAGGTGTATTTTGTTGATGGCTCAGCCACGGAGAAGGTGGCTGTGGAATATCCAATCGGGCATCGTCGACGCCGGAAGGAGGCGATCCCGTTGCTGGAACAGAAATTCAGGGACAATCTTGCGACACGTTTCCCGCCAAGGCGATGTGAGCAGATTTTTCGCCTTTGCCAAGATCAGCAAGTGTTGGAGGTCATGCCCGTTCATCGGTTTATGGATGCACTGGTGATCTGATTCCAGCAGCGGGCGTAGGGCCGGTCTTTGCCTCTCCGGAATAGGTCTGGACCTAACTCTGGGCGGAGATTTAGAGGACGCCCTAGGCTTAGAGGTGTGAGTGGATTGGTTTTGATGACACCAATGGTTTTTGCACTTGTGGGCGCGCCCATCT
Organism: uncultured Pseudomonadales bacterium; assembly: GCA_964514485.1. Taxonomy (GTDB): domain Bacteria; phylum Pseudomonadota; class Gammaproteobacteria; order Pseudomonadales; family Oleiphilaceae; genus JAEZAA01. Next base: position 10,106 of record CAZEWG010000055.1, on the reverse strand, counting down.
TTAACATATCGGAGTACGGTAAAGATGGGCTTATCGCGGCCAGTTTAGAGGCGGGCGTCCACACTCTCTTTATCAAGCACGTATTTTACGTCGAACAACACGTGATTTTGCCGACCAAACGCACGGATCTTTTCAGCCCCCATTGCCTTGAACTCTTGGTGGCCCACGCAGAGGATAATGGCGTCATAGTGGCCTTCCTTGGGCTGTTTGATCAGGCTCACGCCATATTCCTGAAGGGCCTCCTCGGGATCAGCCCAGGGATCATAAACATCCACATTGGCGTGGTAGGATTCGAATGTCTTGATGACATCTACCACTCGGGTATTGCGGATATCCGGGCAGTTTTCCTTGAAGGCGAGTCCCATGATGAGAATGTTGGCATCCACCACATGCAGGCGCCTTTGAGTCATTAGACGTACGACGCGGTCCGATACCCAGGCGCCCATGCGGTCATTGATACGGCGTCCGGACAGAATCACTTCCGGGTGATAGCCCACGGCTTGGGCCTTGTGAGTGAGATAGTAAGGGTCGACACCGATACAGTGACCTCCCACCAAGCCCGGGCGAAAGGGTAGAAAGTTCCACTTGGTGCCAGCAGCCTCAAGTACATCCAGAGTGTCGATGCCGAGCTTCTCAAAGATGAGGGACAACTCATTGATCAGTGCGATATTCACATCCCGCTGAGTGTTTTCAATGACTTTGGCAGCTTCGGCCACTTTGAGGCTGGCTGCTTTATGAGTGCCCGCGGTAATAATCGAACGATAGAGAGCGTCGATGAAATCAGCGGATTCAGGTGTTGAGCCAGATGTGACTTTCAGGATGTTGGTAACCCGGTGCGTTTTATCGCCAGGGTTAATCCGCTCGGGGCTATAGCCGACGAAAAAGTTTTCGTTGAACTTAAGTCCGGAGATCTGTTCGAGGATGGGAACACACACCTCTTCTGTCGCCCCCGGATAGACGGTCGACTCATAAATCACCACATCGCCTTCGCTCAACACGCTGCCAACGGTGCGGCTGGCGGACTGGAGCGGGCGTAGGTCCGGGGTTTTGAACTCGTCGATCGGGGTGGGAACAGTCACTATGTAGACATTGCAGGAGCGGATTTCTTCAATCTGATCGGTGTACGAGAGCTTTTGGGCTTCTGCAAGGAGTTCCGGCTCAACTTCGCGGGTATGATCAACTCCTGATCGCAGTTCATTAATCCGTTTTTGGTTGATGTCAAAGCCGATGGTGTTATAGCGCTTGCCGAATTCTACCGCCAGTGGCAAGCCAACATAACCCAGGCCCAAGATACAAATTTTGACGCGATCTAAGTCGAACATGAGAGAGATTCCTTGTAGGAGGAGGCGGTCCTTGTGCAGAGCACCGGATTATATAGCAGCGACAATAAAAAATAACATGGTTTTGAGGGAGTTGTAGACTGGTCAGGGTTATAGGCATTTATACGTATGCTGGTGACGACTGACGGAACCCGGCCTTTAAGTGTGTGGTTTTCTTGATCCTGTTCAGCGTGGGAACGGGGCGAAGAAAAAGGAGTCTATTCAGGTAGACAAACCGGATTGTCTGTTTCATGCTTCAGTAGAAACACTGTGTTGTGAACTGTAGTTTTCTGATAGCATTTGATGTCTCTTGGTATCGTCAGTCTGTATTTGTCTGGTGAAAATCTAAGAACGACAAAACCACTTTTTGTGCCATTTTAGCTTTGGGTTGGGAAAGGGATTATCAATGGCCCACATACGTGTATTCAGGCACTATCTACACGTGCCATTCGTCGTGCTGAGTGTTATTGACGGATTGGTTTTGTGTACTGCTATCTATCTCGCCTTGTATTTACGCTTTTTCGGAGAGTGGGACTCCCAGCAGGTTGCATCAACGGGTGCCGTTTTCGTGGCTCTGAATCTCTTGGCCATGTCTGCGATGGGCGTCTACCAAGCCAAACTGCAGGAAGGGATGTCCGGCATGATGCTGAGAACCATCCTTAGTATCTTGATCGCGGCGGCAACCTTGTCCTTGATCTATTACGTACTGGAAGACTGGGTGTGGTACCTCGGGAGAGGGGTTTTAGCCCTGGCATCTGTACTGGCGATCTTTCTGCTGGGCATTTCCAGAAGCCTGTTTTTCTTTATCACGGATGAAGAAGCTTTCAAGCTCCGGGTGCTGGTGCTGGGCGCGGGGCGGCGAGCGAAGGAGATGCTTGATCAGCTTAACAGTCCTCTCGACAAAAAAGGCTTTTGCTTCGTAGGTTTTGTTCCTGCCTCTCAAGAGGAAGTTCCCTCGTCTGAAATGCAGGTGGTTGACCTTGGTAGCTCTCTACGTGACTATGCCGTGTCTCAGAATGTGGACGAAATTGTGGTCGCGGTTGATGACCGGAGAAAGCATCTTCCCCTGGATGACTTGCTGGAATGCAAGATGGAAGGGATTAATGTAGTGGACGCGGTCACTTTTTATGAAAGGGAAGCCCGCAAGATTCCTCTCGAGGCCATTCAGCCCAGCTGGCTCATTTTCTCAGACGGCTTTGGGGCAGTGGCGGCCAAAAACTTCTCCAAACGCTCTTTCGATGTGTTGGCAAGCCTCGCTCTATTGTTGGTTACCTGGCCTGTAATGCTGTTGACCATTATGGCCATCAAACTGGAAGAGGGGCTACGAGCGCCGGTTTTCTATAAGCAGGAGCGAGTCGGCCTCAATGGCAAGAGCTTTTATGTCATTAAGTTCCGCAGCATGCGCGTTGATGCAGAAAAGGCTGGCCAGGCGATCTGGGCTCAGAAGAACGACTCCCGCGTGACTCGCGTTGGAGCGTTTATTCGAAAAGTCCGGATTGATGAGTTGCCGCAGATTTTCAATGTGCTGAAAGGCGATATGGCTTTCGTTGGGCCTCGTCCCGAGCGGCCTGTGTTTGTGCAGCAACTGGCGGAAAAAATCCCGTTTTATAACGAGCGTCATCGGGTGAAACCGGGTATTACCGGATGGGCCCAACTCTGTTTTGCCTATGCGGATAGTGAAGAGGATAGCAAGGAAAAGCTGCGTTACGATCTGTACTACATGAAGAATCAAAGTTTGCTGCTCGATTTGATTATCCTGATTCAGACAGTTGAAGTAATCTTGTTCAAGAAAGGTGCGCACTAGTGCACGTCTAGGTCTGAGAGGGGAGTGAGACAATTTCTGTCTTGAAGGCCTTGGTCAAGGAAATCCAGAAGGAAGGTGGGTAATGCAATATTGGAAATTGAAGGTTCGGGCTCTTTCCGTCATTGCGGTTGCGATTACGTTGAGCGCCTGTGCGGGCATGCATGGGGCCTCGCAGGAAAAGATTGATCTGGCGCTGCAATATAAAGCCAAACAATTAGAGCAATATAAACTTGGACCGGCCGATGTGGTTTCGGTTAGTGTTTGGCGTAATCCTGATTTGTCGGTTTCAGTGCCGGTGCGTCCTGATGGCAAGATTTCAGCGCCCTTGATTGGCGATGTACAAGCTGCCGGATTGGCACCCGAGGAGCTGGCAGTAAGTATTAGGGAGAAACTGGCTGTCTATATTCGCGAGCCGCAAGTGAGCGTCGTTGTGACGAGCATGGGCAGCCATGAGTTTGTGAGCCGGGTTCGGGTAACCGGTGCGGTTCGCGCTCCAGCAACTATGCCCTACCGGGAAGGCATGACGGTGCTGGACATTGTGTTGAGTGCTGGTGGGCTTAACGAGTTTGCGAACGCCAACAGTACAATGTTGTACCGGAAAGTGGGCGGTGAGACAGTGGGGGTGCCTGTGTACTTGAAGGATATTCTGCTGAAAGGGGATATTCGTACCAATTACGACATTCAACCCGGCGATATCCTGACCATTCCGGAAAGGCTGTTATAACTCGTTACAGGAAGAGCTTTTTAACAGTTCACCCAGGGAGCCTCTTGGCTGATCAGAGCCCGGGGTGAACAGAAAGCCAAGAAGCTTGATCTCGAGCACATAACAAGACGGATTTATAAGACGATGAAGCGTCAATAAGAAGAAGGAATCTTTAACACTATGCAAGTTCCTTTTGGACAACTCCCGTTTGAAGTGATTCAAGAATTACGCAAACGTAAATGGACTGCGTTTTTCATTTTTACTTTGGTCAGTCTGTCCATTCTCGTAGCTGGTATCTTTTGGCCGGAAAAATATCAGGCTGGAGCGACGATCTTTGTTGATGACAAAAACATTATCCGTCCCCTGATGGAAGGGTCAGCCGTTGCGACCAAGTTGCCGGATCAGTCCAGTGCCATAAGGGAAGTTGTCTACAGCCGTAGAGTGCTGGGGCAACTCATTCGCGAGGAAGAAATCTGGGGCGAAGCGGTGAAAACTGATAGCGGCCAGGAAGAAGTTCTAGCGTTGCTGCGACAAACCATCAGAATCATTCCCCGTGGGGATAATTTTTTCACAATCGCCTACACGGATAGCGATCCGGCGCGGACCTTTCAGGTAGCCAGCAAGTTAACCCAGTTGTTTATTGCAGAGAGTGACTCCTCCAAGCGGGAAGAAAGCCGTAGCGCCTATGAGTTTGTTGATAAGCAGGTCAAAGCCTACCAGGCCCAGTTACAGGCTTCCGAGGAACGTTTAAAGAACTTCCTGTCTGAAAATAAAGACGGCACTGAAGCGGATGTGCAGGCGCGTATTGCAAACCTGGAGCGTGGCATTGAGAGTGCCCATATCGAACTCAGGGAGCTGAGTGCGCAACGGGCTGCCCTGCAGGCTCAACTGAAAGGGGAATCCCGTTTGGTTAGCATGGATACACGGGGCGCCCTCTATCGTCAGCGTCTGGACGAAATGCAGCAGCGGCTGGATAGCCTGCGGTTGATCTACCATGACAGCTATCCCGATATTGTCAGTCTGAAACAGCAAATGGCCGAATTACAGGGAGCGCTTGCAGCCGAGCTGAGCCAGCCACAAGTGTCCAGCACTCCTGAAGTCTCACCCTTGAATCCCATCTATCAGGAGTTGCGCACCCAGGTCGCGCGAACCGAAGCCCAGATTGACACTGTTCGGGCCCGGGAACGCTCCCTGCAGGCACTGTTAGAGCAGGAGCATGCACGGATGGCCCGCATCCAAACCAAAAAAGCCACATTGGCGGAGTTGACCCGGGATAATGACGTTAACCGGGAAATTTATAATGATCTGCTTAAACGGCGGGAAAGGGCCCGTGTTTCCATGCGCCTGGATGTGGAAGGGCAGGGGTTGAGTTATAAGGTGCATGAACCCGCTGCTTATCCCCTGGCACCAGCCGGGCTGCAGTTCATGCACTTTGCCTTCGCTGGGCTGTTTGTTGGTCTGTTGGCACCCATCGGTTTGATTGCCGGTGTATTGCAGATTGACCCGCGTGTCAGGGTCGGGTCTGTGTTTGAAGAGAATACGGGCATCCCGGTCTTGGCTTCGGTGCCTCATATAGAAACTCCCGCTGAACATAGAATCCATCGCCGCAGGACGATTCTGATTGGAGTCAGCGCACTGGGGACGGTTGTGCTGTACGTCTGGATTAGCTGGATGAAGTATCAGGGGGCAATACTGTGAGCGAGCAAAACAAATCCAGAGCCGATTCCGAACTCTACGGAATGGAAGACAATCGCGAAGAATACGAAGACACCGGCATCATCCCCCGGGAACAAGGAAAAATATTGGTTCCGAGCTCTCTAGAGCTTAAGCCGGGTAGTCTGGACAAGTACGTTATCAGTAAACAGATCGTTCGGATGAAGGAGCCACGCATCCTTTCGCCGGAGGATCTGGAAGAGCGACGAATTATCTATCCGGAATCCAAAGACCGTGTTGCAGTGAACCGGTTTAGAGAGCTGCGGACCAGGCTGCTGCAACTCAGTGGAGGAAATAACTTTTCACTGGTGGTGTCCAGCGCCGTGGAAGGAGGCGGTGCGTCTTTCATCGCCCTCAACCTGGCCGCGGCCTTTGCGTTTGATCATACAAAAACGGCGTTGATTATCGACTGTAACCTTCGCGAACCGTCTTTGCATTCAATGCTGGACCTGACGCCAGATATGGGACTGACGGATTTTCTCGAAGACGCCGATATGGATATCGCCACCATTATCTATCCGACGGGCATCAAGCGCTTGCGGTTGATTCCGGCGGGGAGTCGGCGAGAGTCTGCAGCGGAATTTTTTACATCATTCCGCATGAGGCAGTTTCTGCATGCCATTCGCCGGCGTTATCCAGATCGTTTTGTCATTATTGATGCGCCCTCTATTACGGATTCCCCCGATGCGCGGATTTTGTCGGATTTGTGTGATTACACGTTGCTGGTCTTGCCCCATGCGCGGGTGACAGAGGGGCAGGCCTTAAGGGCGGCTTCTGCTGTGAATCCTGAAAAGTTGGCCGGCGTGGTGATTAATAACTAAGGTTTTAATCCAGAGAGAGCAGGGCTACCACAACGGTCTGGTTGGGCTTTCACTGATCATCCGATTTGGGCCGACTCAGCTAGGCTTGATAGCGATACGGGCACGATTGCTGGGTAACCTATAACCAATTTCGGTCGTTCTGTCTGTAACGATCACTTTTAATCTGACACAGGGAAGAAAATGTCGGAACTTGTCGTTAAAACCGTTGCGCCTGTTCTGCTGTCAGCCGCTTTCGTGCTATCGACCAGTCAGGCTTTGGCAGAGCCCGTCTCCGTGGTGATGTCCTTGTCCTCGGAGTATTCCGATAACATTCGTCGGACCTCCGAAAAACAGGATGACATTGTTCATACCGCCACTGTTGGCGCCTCCTACCGCAACCAAGAGGGCATGCTTGATCAGACCTTCGATGGTTCGCTGGGGTTTGAGACTTATCAAAACAATACCTACGGGAATGATCTCACCGTCGATCTTTCCTGGCTGGGGATGCTCAATCTGATCCCCCAGCGCCTGATCTGGCGTTTCTCCGAAAACTTACGTGATACCCGGCAAAGTTCGTTACGTCCCAATACCCCGGATAACCGGGAAAGGGTCAATTTCTTTTCCACGGGGCCAACCTATATCTTGCCGATTACGAATGCGGATCGACTCCAATTCAACGCGAATTATGCCCGTACTGATTATGAGGAAAGCTCACAGATCGACACCTATCGCTATGGCGGAAGCGTTGCCTGGCATCATCTGACGCCCAGCTTATTAAACGTTTCCCTGACAGGCGCCGTGGATCAGGTGTATTACGAAAATGATGTTGAGTTGACGAACCGGTCCGCTGCGCTGGGGTTGAGTAAAACCCATGAGTTCCTGGATTGGCGAATTGAGGGCGGCTATGCCCAGACCGAAGCCGAACAGTTTGGCGGCCAAAATGAATATGACGGCATGGAAGGCGAGATATCCCTCAGATATCAAATGAGCACGGATGGGCAGCTCAACCTCTTTGCATCCCATCAATTAACGGATACTTCCTCGCAATTCTCTGTGCTGATTTTTGATTTGCCTTTTACCTTCAGCCTGCAGCAGGTGGTTCGGTTGACGGTGTATGAGGCAGGGTACAGCCAGCAACTCACTGGTCGTGATCAATTAGCTTTTTCCGTTGCCCGTCGCCATCAGGAATTTGAGACAACGGGTGAAACAGAAGAAATCAATGGCATCACTGCCCGTTGGAACCATCAATTTTCGCCCATGGTCTCCGGTTATCTGTTCGGCACTTATGAGTACCGTCGCTACAGCGAGTTTGATCGTGAGGACAATGAGCGGGAGATCGGCATAGGGCTGAAGGCCAACCTCTATCGAAATCTCCAACTGGAAGGATTCGTTGCGCTGCGTGATCAGACCAGTGACGAAGGGATATATGACTACGATGAAATGCGAATCGGGGTGAAAGCTGTTTATTACCCACGGTACTGATTTGGAGCTATGAAAGCTTCCGGTGCTGCGGCGATGCATCGGAAGTAGGGCGTGCCAAAACCAGGGAACAGCAGCAGATCGTATGATGAGTTTGCCAGAGGCATCAAATGCATAAGGACAGGATGATTAAGAACGCCCTGACGGTCGATGTGGAGGATTATTTCCACGTAGCCGCGCTGAGTGAAACCATCTCACCGCAAGACTGGGGTTCCATGGAGTGTCGGGTGGAAGCGAACACCGAGCGCCTGCTGGAACTATTCGACACACATTCCGCCAAAGCCACCTTTTTTATTCTGGGGTGGGTTGCAGAGCGATACCCACAACTGGTGCGTCGGATTTACCAAGCTGGCCATGAAGTCGCCAGTCACGGTTATAGCCATCAGTTGGTTTACAGCCAAACACCGGAGGTCTTTCGCGAGGAAACCTTCAAGTCCAAAGCCCTTTTGGAAGACATTATCGGAAAGCCGGTATTAGGTTATCGGGCGGCAAGCTACTCCATTACGGCCCAGTCCCGTTGGGCTCTGGATATCCTTTGTGATGCCGGGTTTATCTACGACTCCAGTATTTTTCCTGTGCATCATGATCGCTATGGGATGCCGGGTACGCCGGAACTGCCATACCGGCTGATTACGGATCAAAAGCAGGAAATCGTGGAGTTTCCGCTTTCCACACTGAATTTAATGAACCGTAAGATTCCCATTGCTGGTGGAGGTTACTTCCGGCTCTTCCCTTATTGGTTCAGCCGTTGGGGACTGTCCTCCATCAACCGGAAGGGCGAGCCTTTTATCTTTTACCTGCATCCCTGGGAAATCGATCCCGGCCAGCCGCGGGTTAAAGCCAGCTGGTTTTCCCGCTTCCGGCATTACAACAATCTCGATGTCTGCTATAGCCGTTTGGAGAAGTTGATGGAGTCGTTCCAGTTTACAACGGTAGCGGATGTGCTCCATGACAAAGGCCTGATTTCGTCCCAGGATGCCCGGAGGCAGGTCGCGTGATTACGTTTCTGTTTTGGGGTTCGCTACTTCTCCTGTTTTACATCTACATTGGTTATCCCATTTTGGTAAGGCTACTCAGCGCCAAGCAGAAACCCGTGGCGAAAGACGAGGGATACCTGCCAAAGATTTCTATCCTGATCGCCGCATACAATGAAGAAAAGGATATCGAACACACCATAAGAAACAAAATCGCGCTCGATTATCCCCGGGAGCTGATGGAAATTCTGGTGGTTTCCGATGAATCCACGGATCGGACCGATGCTTTGGTAGAAGCCCTGGCGTCGGAAGCTCCTTTTCCCATTCGCTTGATCCGTCAGACACCCCGCCAGGGAAAAACGGCAGGTTTGAATCTCATTGCGCCCCTGGCATCGGGAGAGATTCTGGTGTTCTCGGATGCCAACTCTCTCTATGAGCCTGATGCCTTGCGTAAGCTGGTGCGCAATTTTGCAGACCCGGAAGTAGGCTATGTGACCGGCAAGATGATCTACGCCAATCCTGATGGATCGGTGGTTGGTGATGGATGCAGTGCCTACATGCGGTACGAGAATTGGCTGCGGGAGAAAGAAACCCGGATCGGTTCGGTCGTTGGTGTGGACGGCGGAATCGATGCGATTAGGGCGCGGCTGTTCAAACAGTTGAATGCTGACCAGCTTCCCGACTTCGTCCAGCCACTGAAGGTAAATGAGCAAGGATATCGGGTTATCTACGAACCCGAAGCCGTGCTTAAAGAGCTGGCCTTGGACGATTCCGGGCGGGAGTTTCGGATGCGGGTACGGGTGTCATTAAGAGCCCTTTGGGCGCTACATGATATGAAGCAACTGTTGAACCCGTTTCATTATGGCCTGTTCGCCGTTCAACTAATCTCTCATAAGTTGCTTCGGTACCTGGCATTTATTCCTCTACTTTGGCTGGCGTTCACCAATTTACTGCTGTTGGAAGAGGGCGGTATTTACACCCTGTTCTTTTTTGGTCAGGTCGCCTTTTACCTGCTGGCATGGCTGGGCCGCCGTTACGACGATGAGAAAAACCGGCCTTTCTATCTCACATTGCCCTATTACTTTTGCCTGTTGAACCTGGCATCCGCCCACGCCGCATGGCGATATGTGAGGGGTGAGAAGCAGGTTATCTGGGCGCCTCGCGTAGGGTGACGAGCACGATGACTATTAAGGTACTGCATCTGATCGACAGCGGGGGATTATATGGGGCTGAGATGGTGCTGCTTAATCTGGTGGAGGAACAGGTTAAAGCAGGCCTAAGTCCCCTGATCCTCAGTGCGGGGACACCGGATAT
>CAZEWG010000054.1:0-13828 GCA_964514485.1 uncultured Pseudomonadales bacterium | reverse complement strand
AAGGAGGCTCCCATGGGAGAAGAAACCCTGGCGTCCACCACCAATAACGCCATGATGGCGAACGAGTTGAATACCCTGATCCGGCTGAACTTCGATGCCATCGAGGCCTATACAGCGGCAATTGAACGGCTGGAAAATGCCGACTATCGTCAGGCTCTCACCGAGTTCCGGGCGGACCATGCCCGGCATGTGGAAGAGCTCAAGGAGCTGGTGCATTGGATGGGGGCGGCCCCTGCCAAAACCGGGGACACCATGCAAATTCTGACCAAGGGCAAGGTGGCCCTGGGCAACTTGCGGGGTGATAAAGGCATTTTGCAGGCGATGAAATCCAACGAAGACCACACCAACGAGGTCTACGAGAAGGAAATCGGCAAGCTGCGCTACAGTCAGGACATGGCGGATGTACTCAAGTACCACCTGGATGACGAGCGGCGCCATCGGGACTGGCTGGTCCAGACCCTGGCCACCTTGCACTAGGCCCGCTCTCGCCCTGAGGTGCCAGGCATGCCGAAGCAGGCCTGATCCATCCTCTCTGCCTGACGGCAACTCGTACACAAAGCCTCCTTACTGCTGGAGGCGTTGTCCTTGATGGCGCTTATTATTTCAACTGCTGCAGGTAGGCGGCCACCGCGTTGATGTCCTTATCGGACAACATGGCGGCAATCCCCATCATGGGCGAGTTGGCGCGGCTGGGGTCATTGTTGCGGAACAGGTTCAGGGAGTGCTTGATATAAGACTCGGGCTGACCTGCCAAGCGAGGCATTTCTTCCATGCCCTCACCGCTACGACCGTGGCAGCTGAAACACACCCGGTTGTACAGCGTTTCACCGGCCTTCTCCAAGTCGGCATTGACCGAAGCCTTGGGCTGAACCTGTTGTTGGCTGTAATAAACCGCGATATTGATCCGATCCTCCAGGGTGAGCACTTTGGCCAATTCCGACATCACGTAATCTTTACGCTCGCCGTTGGCAAACTTCTCAAACTGACGGAAGAGATAGACCGGGTTCTGGGAAGCCAGGTTCGGGATGTAATCCCGCTTACTGTTACCGTCTTCACCATGACAGTAACCGCAGAACCGGATCCGTTCCTGGCCGGCTTCATAGGCTTGCTGGCGCAGTGCCTCGTCACCGGTTAGGCGATGAAACTTGTTCATGGCCTCCAGCAAGGTGCTGTTATCGGCAAACACTGCCGAAGAGAGACAACTGATCAAAGCGATCAGAAAAATACGCATGGTGGGAACTTCCTATACTTCTTTAAAGAGGACAACAAGCACCAGCAATTGTAGACGCAGATCTCCACTTCTTCTTGTTTTGTATCAAACTTTATCACCTTCTCCCGGTTTGCGAGTCCAAACCCCAAAGACCCACGGGCAGGCCGTGTGCCCTCCTTTGGCTAACGCTCCCAAACCAGCGGACGCTTGATACCGCCGACCTCCTCCACCGGCCAGTCATTACTGAGGGTCAGGTTTTCCAAATGGGGCGTCTGCTCGTTACCCAATACCAAAAAGGTATCTTCACTGCGGGCGCCGGCCAGACTGGGATTCCAGGCCACCGCTTCGTTACGCACCAGGGAGTGCCCCATCATGGGGGTGGCCACGATTTCCCGCACCCGATAGCCGGTCAGGCCGCCCTGGTGATGAACATCAATGGCATCGGTATAGCCCCGGCGCTGATAGGCTTTCTTCAGCGTGTCGTAAATCTGATCCAGACGGGAGCCGGGAATACAGTATTGCAGAGCTTCGGCCTCGATCTGGCGCAGGGTGTCATGGAGTTGGCGGGTATCATCATCGAGCCGCCCAAAGCTCACGAAGCGGGTCAGGTTGGCGTGCAGCCCAAACCCGCGGGCGGAGAACGACAACATGGCCAGATCTCCCAGGGGCTCCGCCGTGGGAGTTGGGTGGGAATAAAGCTGCAGGCGACGACGCCCGGCCGCCAGCGTCACGGACGGATAAAGCCCCCGCTTCCACAGAGCCGCCGCCCCGGCTCCCGCCAACTCCAGTTCGGTCCAGTCGGGCTGGGCCTGGGCCAGTACTTCGGTGACCGCTTCCGCCGCCAGCTGTCCAATCTGGCGGTAGCGGCAGATCTCGGTCGGCATCAGCTGGCGCTTGTAGCGGGCCATTTCATAGGGAATGGGATGCTCCCCCTCCAGGGGACGGTCCGACCAAAGCTCACACCGCCCCACCTGGTCCCGCACGAACTCCTCTCGCTCGTCCGGCTCGGTCCAGCGGCTTTGAAACACCCGGAAGTTATCCGGCAGCTCTTCATCCATCAGCCGCTGGGCATCGATTTCATCCGTCAGTACCCAGGCCCCGTCAGGCGTCACCAGAATTTCCGCGACTCCGGTTTCCCGGGCCATCAACACCGAGTTGGAGGCGCCCGCTGTCGCCCAGGAAAACCAGTCCGTCCCCCGTAGCCGTAACGCCCCCTGAGTGCCCAGGTGATTGCGTAATAAGGCCAGTTTTGCAGCAACTTCTTCGCGACGCTCATCCATGTCAGGTGCCTCGTGTCACTCGTCCTCGTTCTTGTTTCGGCCATCCGGGCAGATTGGCCAAGGTCGATCCTTTTCTACAGAAAAAACCGGGAATAAACGACTCCTACCGGGCCGGTCCCGTATTTCAAGCATTCGCAATCGACTCACTCACCAGCAGCCGGGCCCGTTTGGCCAGCACCTGCCCCAGCAGGATCTCGCCATCGCAGCCGTCATCCGGCCCTAGCTGGGCGGCCTCACCCCGCAAAATCCCCTGTTCCTCAAGCCAGTCGTCTATCACCGCGAGGTGCATCTCCCGCTCCCGATCGGGAATCAGATAAGCCTCCGGCACATCCTCCTGGGCAGCCACCCAAATCGGATCATCACCCCGAATCAACCCCAGATTCCGGCAATCCTGGATACACCGCTGGATCAGGGGTTCGTCCTCCAACACTAAGGGCTTGGTCGGCCCATAACTGATCTCACAGGTCAGGGAAAAGCCGCCGGGAGCATTACCGGCGGGATTAACACTCCCCCGGATAAACACGCGGTGGAACAAAGCATCACCAGGACAATACAGCCAGTGCTTATCGGTTACCTGCTCCCGCCCAATGCCCAGATGAACCAGACGCAGCGAAACATAGCGTAAGCTTTGAGCGGCCTTGCGCACTTTCTCGGGCATGGCCTGTTGAATCAAGGCAAGTAATCGACCCAGGGGCAAGGTGCTGATCAGGCCCTGGTAAGAAATCGTTTCGCCATCGGCCAGCACCAAGCTCCGCTTGGCGGGATCAATCGCCATCACCTCGGCATTTAACCGCAGCTCGCCCTGCAGATCCGCCGCCATGGCCTCTGCCAGGGCTTGCAGGCCACCGCGGCGGGGATAGCCGAAGTACTCCTCCTGCTCACCCCGATCGGGGTGCAAGGCGCCATTCACGACCTGCTCCAAATCCCACTCCCTCGGTGTTCCCTGAAGGGCCGAGGCGTCGAGTTCATGCAGTGGCAAGCCCCATAACTTGCGGTTGTAGGGCACCAAAAACCGATTCGCGATGCCCGTCCCCCAAGACTCGTAGATGGCGTCTTCCAAGGTGCGCGGCTGCCGGCGGCGATTGCGAAAAGGCAGCGCCCGGCTGCTGAGCGGCAGGGTGCTTTCCAGATCCCCCGGCGGTGCCGCTCCGGACAGTTCCTTGGATGACATCAGCCGCAGCTTGAGCAGCCCCATCAGACATTCGCTTACCACCGCCGGCGGTAAGCCATGTAAAGAGGCATGGAACGGATAACGGATATAGGTGCCATGGCTGTGAATCCAGCGTTCCGCCATCTGCCACTGGATATTATTGCCCAGTAAGCGCCGGTAGAGGCTATGCAGGTCGGCCCGGCGCGACATCAGCACCTGCCCACTGCGATCGAACAAAAAGCCCCGCTCTTCCCATAAACGGCAGCGCCCGCCGACCCGCCCCTCAGATTCCAGCACCAGCGCCGCCTGCCCCAGCTGTCGCGCCAGCGCCAAGCCCACCAGACCCGCCCCCAGAATCACCAGCGAGGGCCGGGCGCGGGGCTTGGCCGGTACCGTCACCAGACCACCCACCCGCCCCGCTGTGGCCGGCGGGCGGGGGCTTTTGCTGGCTTGCTCGAGCAGCTCATTAATCGTGACCAGGTTATGATCCCAGGAGACCCGCTCCAGCAAGGCTTCGATACCTGCCCGACGTTGCTGGTGGCTGGCCTCGGACTCCGCCAGCGCCTCTTCGCAGGCGCGAATAAAGCTGGCGCCTGAATCGGTAAAACGGGCGGACAGTTCAAAATAATCCTGAAAATCCGCCACCTTGGTGCTCACCACCGGATACCCAGTGGCCACATGCTCCAAGAGTCGGGACGGGTTGGTAAAACAGGAGCAGGCCTCCTGGCGCAGGGGCAGAATGCACAGGTCCCAGCCCACTAGGAAATGGGGCAAGTGTTCATAACGCTCCCATCCGAAATAATGGATATTCGGGCGCTGCGGCAGCTTTACCTCCTCTTCCAGATGGATCACCGGCCCCACCAGAATCAACTGCCAGTCCGGATGGGCCCGGGCCAGCTGATCCAGTAGTTCAACATCCAAGCGCTCATCAATGGTGCCGAAAAAACCCAGCCGTGGGCGCGGCAAAACCGCTTGGCGTTCGGCCTCGGGGGCCGATTGATGGTCGCTGAAGTGCTGCTGATCAATGGCATCAATCAAGCAATGCACTTGCGGATGCCGAACCTCCAGCTGCCGGGCCAGATAAGGCGAGTTGACCAACACCAGATCCGCAACGGACATCAGGTCCGACTCCGTTTGCTTCAGGGCGGGTTTGCCCTGGAGGGCAATCTGCACTTCGGTGGTGCAGTCATAGACGATGGCCTGGGGCGTTTGGCTATGAAGCAACGGTAGTGCCGCCGGCGTGCATAGCCAGGCCACCCACTCCCGGATCTCAAAACGGCTGAGCAACTCATGAAGAAGCGCCCCCAACCCCAGCCACAGGTTGGTCTGGCTCGGACCCGGCGTATACAGCTGGCAGACATAAAGCCGCTCCCCGACTTGCTCGGTTTCCAGGTAGGGATGGATCCCCTCGCGCCAGATCGGCTCTTCCAGGAAAAACACGCGCCCCTGCTGCGCTCGCGCCAAGGCCAGACGATGGGGTCGCTGGAGCTGTTGTTTCCAGCGCAGGTGTGAAAACAGGATGAAGTCTTGCACCATCGCGATCTCCTCGGAAAACCAGCGCTTGCCGTGTTCCAATTTAAGAGCAATGGCCAGGTAAAATCTTGTGCCAGGGCTGGCGTGACAGGCTGTCTCCCCTTGCCCGCCGCCGTTTTGGACTGCTAGATCCGTTCCATTTGCCGGATAAAGGCCTCGGATTCGGCAATGGATTTCTCCATTTCCTGAATCAAGCGCGCCACGTCTTTTTCGACGGATTTCAGCTCACCCTGCAGGCGATTGATGGCACGGGCATTGAGGTTATGCTTGAGGTACAGCACCTGGTCTTGCAGCACCCGCAACACCGGGTCCATCCGGGATTCCGCCGCGCGCATGGCCTGGATCAGCTGCTGATAGTCCCGCTTGGTGGTGCGCAACTTGGCGGCACTGTCCTGACGGAGCTCGGCACTGCTATAAAGCTCCAGCTCCTCTTCCCACTCCCGGAACAGGGCGGCAGAGACATCCTCCACCGCATCAATGCGCTTGCGCACCTTGTTGGCCGCCGACAGGCTATCGTCATAGGCATCGCTGAGAGTATCGTACTGGTCCTGCAGGTCGCTCTCCTCACGCCCGAACATGGCCTGGAATTCCTCCAGGGCCGAGGAAAACTCATCCTTGGCGTCCTGCTGGGCATCGCGGGCATCCTCCACCCGGTCCACCAGAATATCCCTTTTCTCGAAGCCGAACTTTTCCATGGTGTTGTAGTACACCTGGGAACAGCCCGCCAGCAGTAGCAGGGGCAGAACCAGCCAGGACCACCTGTTGCCCATGATCACCTCCTTTGCCGCCCATCGGTACAGGTTTTCTTGTTGCGGCTGCTTCTAGTGATAAAGTCTGGCGGGCGGTTTCGGTAGGTTCCAGTGGCTTGCACAGAGAGCACAACAGAACACAGAGAGAACAAGGCCGCCCGGCACAAAGCGGCCTTGGAAGGGGCTATCAGTCTTGGGCGGGTTGAATCACCAACCGGCCCCGCATCACCCGGATATCCATCGGCACCGATGAGAGTTGGCGTTGCCAAAAGTCATTCTGGTCCAAACGATACACCGGCGTGGTTTCCAACATCTGGGCCACCAGCCTCATTGCCGTATCCGTCACCGGCTTGAGGTCACCGGAAAAGTAGGGCGACTCAATCTTGCTGTCCAACAACTTCAAACGCCGGATATAGATGGCTTTGTCCTGATGACTGTAGACCGGCGCGCCTTCCACCTTGAGATCCATGGCCACCGGCAAACGCATCAGCAGGGCGGATAAAGCGACTTCACCGCCTAGATCCAGCACCACCACATCACGGTTATCGGGCCCCAGCTCGACATTCACACGGCTCAGGCTCATGCTCAGGGGAGATCCCGCCTCCAGCTGCTGGCGGTCAAAGGCCTCCACCTGGCGGCTAAAATACTGCTCCAACTCGGACTCGCTCACCGTATAGGAAGCCAGCGACGCACAGCCGCTCGCCACAATCACGCAAAACAGGGTAATCAGGCGCACAACCCAGTTCATATTCTTCTCCTTGAGATAGATGGCCTCGCCATCCAGTTCGGTCTTGGTGACCGGTCAGTCATCGTTGGAAAGCCCTTTATAGCGGCGTATCCGTTCTTTCCAGGGCTCCAGAAAGCGAAGCGTCAGCAACGTCAGTACCGACAATACCAATGCGATTTCCAGCCGCTTCAGCGCAACCGCCACCCCAATGGCACCCGTGGCCCAGATGGATGCCGCTGTCGCCACCCCTCGGATATTATGCTCCGACTTGAGTATGACGCCACCCCCAATAAAGCCGATACCGGTTAACAGCCCCTGCAAGACCCGGGACAAAGACTCTTCCGTTTCAAAGTAACCCTGGGCAATCAGCATATAGGCACAGGCAGCCACCGCCACCAGAGGAAAGGTACGCAAACCGGCGTAGCCGTGCCGCCGCTCCCGCTCCCAGCCAATGGGTAACGCCAGTAGATAAGCGACGCCGAGAAACACGAGGTTATGCCCTATCAGATTCCAGTCCAGCTCCAACCAGCTCATGGGAGTCCCTATCTGCCACGATGCCCTTTCCAGCATTGTGCAGCAAACCGGGGACTATACCCTCTGCACCTCAGCCTGGTGCCCGCACCAATCGTCAGATGCCCAACGCAACACCACAATGGAGAAGACAACTGCATTTCAACTCCACGGGAGAGCCCGCCATGAAACTCAGTTACTTCGTGATCCCGCTGGCCTTGGGCCTAGCCGCCTGTAGCAGCCAGCAGTCGCAGAAAGATGATTGGCACGGCCACAAAGGCCACCCTCATATGAAAAAGGACTTCCAGGCCATGCGCGAGCAGCATTTCGCCATGATGGATCAGGATGGCGACGGCCAAGTCAGCCGTACCGAATACATGCAGTTTCATGTCGATCATTTTCAGGCCATGGATCACGACAATGACGGCCAGCTGACGCTGGACGACATGAAACCGCCTCGCAAATAAAACAGCCTAGACGCTTGCCGGCGCAGCCCGGGTAACGGGAACGCCGGACAGGCAGCGCACGCTTTCCATGCCGATCAGCTTGTCCAGTTGCCGAACCAGGTTCTCGATCGACCGTTCTCCCCCCAAGCGCAGCTCCACCAACAGCCGCTCCCCTTCTCGCCGCAATTGCATGCTGTTTACTTCAAAACCGCGAATCCGGATCACCTGAAGGATACGCTCGGGCGCTTCGGGAGTGGCTTGCAGGGTGCACTGAAGAATATGGCTCATTGGGTCGCTCCTTGTGTCTGTTGGGTGGTACGGTAAGGGCTTGATTCCAGCATCTGGTCGTTGGACGCGCCGGGGGCCACGATGGGCCAGACGTTATCGGCGGCTTCAATCTGGACATGCAGCAGGTAGGGCCCGTCAAAGTCCAGGCAATCGCGGACGGCTCCTTCGATCTGGTCCGGACTCTTGATACTACGGCCCGGAATCCCAAAGGCCGCCGCCAGCTGCAAAAAGTCCGGGTTATCGGACAGGTCGATCTCGCTGTAGCGGTTGCGGTAAAAGAGCTCCTGCTGCTGGCGAACCATGCCCAGGCACTGGTTGTCGAGGATGATCATTTTAACCGGCAGCCCATAGCGCTTGAGGGTCGCCAGCTCCTGCACATTCATCATGAAGGAGCCGTCGCCGCTGATGTTCAGCACGGGCTGGTCCGGGCGGGCAAGCTGGGCCCCCAACGCCGCCGGCAGGCCAAAGCCCATGGTGCCCAGGCCGCCGCTGCTCAGGTGCTTGCGGGGGTGATCAAACTCATAATACTGGGCCACCCACATCTGATGCTGACCGACATCGCAGGCCACGATCGCCTCCGGGCCCGCCATCTCCGCCAGGCGCTCGATAAAGGCCGGGCCGGTAATCCGGGTATGGAAGGCCGGGTGAAGCTCAGGTGACGGATAACCGTCCTGTGCTTTTGTGGTGAAGCACCAGTCCCGCCAGGGCTCGATGTCCAAAGGCTGGGCCAAGGCTTCCAACAGCTCCGAGAGGTCTCCCAACAAACCCAGGTCTACCGCTCGCAGTTTGCCGATTTCAGAGGCATCCACATCCAGCTGGAGAATCCGGGCACCGGGGGCAAAGGTGTCGATCTTGCCGGTGGCCCGGTCGTCAAAACGGGCGCCAACGCAGATCAGCAGATCCGATTCCTGAACCGCCCGGTTTGCCGCTTTGGAGCCATGCATGCCCAGCATCCCCAGATTCAGGGGATTGCCCCGACCCGGGTTACCAATGCCCTTGAGGGTCACCACCTGGGGAATGCCGCTGATCTCTGCAAACCGGCGCAAGGCTCCTTCCGCTCCGGCCAGAGAAACACCGCCACCACTGTAAAGAACCGGGCGCTTCGCCTGGGCCAACATCTGCCGGGCTCGCTCCATCTGCTCGGGTGAAATGGCCGGCCTTGCCGTCTGACTGCGGCCGCTATGGGCTGGCTGGGTAAGTGTTAAATCAACCGGACTCAGCAACACATCCTTGGGCAGATCGATCAGCACAGGCCCCGGACGGCCCGTGGTTGCCAATTCGATCGCCTCATCCAGAATCGCCGGCAGGCGGTTCGCATCCTGAACCAGATAGCTGTGCTTCACGATTCCCAGGGTCATGCCGAGGATGTCGGTTTCCTGGAAGGCATCGGTGCCGATCAAGGCTCGGGGGACCTGCCCGGTCAGCACCAGCATGGGAATCGAGTCCATGTAGGCATTGGCGATCCCGGTAATGAGGTTGGTGGCGCCGGGGCCGGAGGTGGCGACACAGACGCCGAGCCGGCCGCTGGCCCGGGCATATCCGTCTGCCGCCAGGGCGGCCCCCTGTTCGTGGCGGCACAGGATATGGCGGATTCCGCTGCCGATCAGGGCATCATAAAGGGGCATGATACAACCGCCGGGATAGCCGAATATGGTGTCGATCCCATGGCGGTGGAAGGCGTGAATAATGGCGTCGGCACCGTTGCCGGATGAGGCGGGCTCTTGAGCTGTGTCTGCGGTCATGTCCGGGTCTCCATCTAGTTCTTTTGTCCGGAGGCCCAACAAAAAGCCCCCGGATCTTGCGATGCGGGGGCTTTTTTCGGATCGTTTCTGGCTCGGTTATCGTTCCTGCCAGCCACGCGTCATCCCCCGCAGCGGTACCACGACCACCACGACGACTAGAGAGATGACACGAACAATGATGCTGGACATGTAGAAAACGAACCTGATCCAAATATTCAGTTGTTAATCTGGCCAAACTATAGTCTGTCTACTCACCGCTTGGCAAGCCCGACGTTCCAAACAGATCTCAACGGCTGCGGTAACGCTCGTAATAGGTCGAGAGCGCCAGGCTGGCCGCCACCGTGGCATTCAGGGATTCCACCGCGTCAGTCATGGGAATCGCCAAACGCTGGGCTTGCAGGTCCGCCGGCAGCCCCTGACCTTCTTCCCCCAGCACCAGGCGCACGTCTTTCGGCCATTGAAAATCCGACCAGGGCTCACCCCGGGCATCCAGCGCCACCATGGGGCCGGCTGCCGTGTTCAGATCCTGCCCGCCCGCAGCTTCCGCCAGCTCCAGGGTAAACTGGGCGTTGGCGCCACCTCGCAACGCCCGGGGATGGAAGGGATGGGCCGCCTCTTTGGTGAGAATCACCCGGCTGACCCCAAACGCTGCCGCACTGCGCAAAAGCGCCCCCAGGTTATCGGGATTGCCCAGGGAGCAGATCAGCTCCAGCCCTTGGGGTGGTTGCGTCAGATCAGCCTGGGCCAGCTCCGGCAAATCCCCCACCAACAACGGCGCATTGGTGCCGATCACATCCAGTTCGTTGAATAGCGGACGCGCCAACTGATAAAGCGCCAGCTCCGACGGCAGGGACAAATCAGCCAACTGCTCCTCCCGGCAGAACAACAAGGCCTGAAAGCGCTCCGGATAACGCACCAGGGCTTCCGGTACGGTTTTACGGCCCGATAGCAGAAACTGCTGCTGTTTTTTCATGCCGCGGCTTTCCAGCAGGGCACGCCAGCGCTTGAAGTGGGGGTTCTGAGGGCTCTCAATCAGGTGTGGCATCGTCAATGTTCCGAAGGGCGTGGGCAGGAGGGATTCTCACCGTCTGGTGGGCGAGCGTCAACCAGGATTCAACTTGCCGGGGTACTAGGCCATCAGGGCAACGCTTTTGACCTGGGCGAATACCTCCATTCCAACACCAATCCCCAGACTGGCCGCTGACCGGCGGGTAATCCGGGACAGCAGACGGCTGCCGGCCAGATCTAGTTGAACCAGAAGCTGGGCTG
Organism: uncultured Pseudomonadales bacterium; assembly: GCA_964514485.1. Classification (GTDB taxonomy): domain Bacteria; phylum Pseudomonadota; class Gammaproteobacteria; order Pseudomonadales; family Oleiphilaceae; genus JAEZAA01. The sequence continues at coordinate 2,924 of CAZEWG010000054.1, read as the reverse complement.
GGTCCCGGTCTTCAGCAATACCGACAATACGGGCCGGCAGAATGTTGGAGATACTGGTTTGCTCCGGCTGCGTCAGGGTCAGGCTCACATCCCGGGCCAGCACCCGTACCCGGGACACAGCACCCACCGGTAGATTACTTTTCGACAGGGTGAGTCGGCCGCCACTGGTCTGCAGGTAAGTCAGATGATATTCCTCATCATGCTCTTCAACCCGGGCCTCAATGACGGCGCCGGCCTCGTCCAAATGGGCCAAGGGTAGATTCGGGTCAGTCAGTAAGTCATTGAGTTCTCCGGCAGCCCGAACTTTACCCTCTTCCAGCAGAATGAGTCGCTGGGCCAGACGCATCACCTCGGCGGGGGCATGGCTCACATAGAGCACCGGCATCTTGAGCTCGGCAAACAGGCGTTCCAGATAAGGCAGAATTTCCCCTTTGCTTTCCAGATCCAGACTGGCCAAAGGTTCGTCCATCAGCAGCAGGCGCGGGCTGGTAAGCAGGGCCCGGCCAATGGCCACCCGCTGGCGCTGACCGCCGGACAATTGATTAGGCCGACGGTCTAGTAGTGCTTCCAGCCCCAGCCAGGCCACCACCTCCTCAAACCGAACCCGGCGCTCGTCCGGGCGCACCCGTTTCCAGCCATATTCCAGATTGCCGCGCACGGTCAGATGGGCAAACAGGCTGGGCTCCTGAAACACATAGCCCATGGCCCGGCGATGGGGCGGCACGAACAGCGCGTCTTGCTGCCAGATCTCATCCCCACACTGCACACGACTGCCCGGTGCCCGCTGCAGGCCGGCGATACAGCGCAGCAGGCTGGTCTTGCCGGAGCCGGAGCGGCCAAACAGGGCCGTCACGCCCTGGGCCGGTGCGGAGAGTTCCACATCCAGCTCAAAGGCTCCGAGCCTGGTCCGGATTTGCGCCAGCAGTTCGTTCATAGCCGGTACAGCCTCACCCGACGGTTACTCAAATGCAGCCCCAGCAGCACCAAAAAGGAGAACACCAGCATGCCTGCCGCCAGGAGATTGGCCCGGCCATATTCCAGGGTTTCCACATGATCGTAGATGGCAATCGACAACACCTTGGTTTCCCCGGGAATATTGCCGCCAATCATCAAAATCACGCCAAACTCGCCAATGGTGTGGGCAAAGGTGAGCACGCAGGCGGTCAGCAGACCCGGCCGCGCCAGGGGCAGCGCAATACTCAGGAAGCGATCCCAGGGACCGGCCCGCAAGGTGGCCGCCACTTCAAAGGGGCGCTGACCGATACTTTCGAATGCGTTTTGCAGGGGTTGCACGGCAAACGGCAGGGAATAAAGAACCGAGGCGATCACCAGCCCGGTGAAAGTAAACGCCAGGGTGCCAATGCCTAACCACTGGGTCAGCTCCCCGACCGGCCCGTTGGGGCCCATCAGCAACAGCAGGTAAAAGCCCAGCACGGTGGGCGGTAACACCAGGGGCAGTGCCACAATGGCGGCAATGGCATGGCGCAGACGACTGCGGGTATGGGCCAGCCACCAGGCCAGAGGAGTTGCCAGGACCAGTAGAATCAGCGTGGTAAGCGTGGCCAGTCGCAGGGTGAGCCAAACCGCCTGCCAGTCGGCCTCAGTCAGTCCCATCAGCGCGGCTCCGCTTCCGGTGTGTCATAACCCCATTCTTTTAACAGCGCGCGGGTCTGGGGAGATTGGAGAAAATCCAGAAAGGCCCGGGCTGCCTGGGAATCTTCGCCCTGGCGTAACAGGATCGCTTCCTGGCGGATGGGCTCATGCAGATCTTCCGGCACCAACCAGAAACTCCCTTGTTGTTTGGCGGGTAGCGCCTTCAATTGAGCCCAGGCAATAAACCCCAACTCGGCGTTACCGCTATAGGTGAACTGCAGGGCCTGGGCGATGTTTTCACCTCGCACCAGCTTGCTGTTTAGCGTCTCATGCAAACCCAGACTTTCCAAAGTCTCGATCGCTGCCGCCCCATAGGGCGCGGTCAGGGGGTTGGCTATCGCCAGGCGGCGGAAGCGCTCGGAGGCGAGAATCTCTCTGCTAGCGCCCACCAGTTCTGGCTGGGCACTCCACAGCACCAAGCGCCCCACGGCATAAATAAACTCACTGCCGGGCACGCCAAAGCCGCTCTCGATCAGGAGCTTGCCATGCTGGTCATCGGCTGCGAGCAGAATCTCAAAGGGAGCACCCTGGCGAATCTGGGCATAGAGCTTGCCAGTGGAGCCAAAACTTGGCTTGAGCCGATGACCGGTGGCCTGCTCAAAGCGCGGCGCCAGTTGCTGAAATGCGGCGGTAAAGTTGGAGGCAACTGCCAGCCTCAGCTCGTCAGCCCTGATTGGCAAAGCCAGGACGAGGAGTAGGAACAGCAAAGATCTGATGATTTGTGGCAATATTTTGAGGCTGAACACAAGCCACCTTTTCCCATGGGGAGCACAAAAGCCGGGGCTCATCTTAACGACTCGGAGCCGGTCGAGCCATGACAAACTGTTCTTAAAACCTTCCCCCACGACAAGCCCGCATGTTAGGGTCATACCACTGATTCCATTCGGGTCGGGGCCAGCCGCGCCCTGACTGATACTGGGTTTCAACCCTTTGCCCCATTCAGTCTAGCATTAGTAAATCATCCCAGAGGCCACGGGACCCGGCCCTATGTTTGGAGGTATTTTATGTTACGCCGCACCAAAATTGTTGCCACCCTAGGCCCGGCCACCAGCAGCCCCGAGAGCCTCTCGGCCCTGATCCAGGCAGGGGTCGACGTGGTTCGTCTCAACTTCTCCCACGGTTCGGCCCAAGAGCACCAGGAGCGGGCTCAGCTGGTGAGAGACCTGGCCCGCCGTGAACAGCGCTTTGTAGCGATCCTGGCCGACTTACAAGGCCCCAAACTCAGAATCGCCCGCTTTACCGAGGGCAAAATTGAGCTAAAAGCAGGCCAG
>CAZEWG010000053.1:0-14092 GCA_964514485.1 uncultured Pseudomonadales bacterium | reverse complement strand
CGCCCTTTGTTGTAAGTGAAGCACACTTCCTACGAAAAAGGTGGAACCCAAGAGCCTGGTGGGGCAACAAAGTCAGATCACGCCTTGCTGTACCATCTCCGTAATAACAATCAACTTTCACCAATTGAAAGGCGGCATATACGGGATATATGTTTGCCGTCCTTTGGTTGTTTGATGGATTGAGGAGAAGGAGAGGGAGAGCCACCATGATTTCGCCAAGCCTGATTGCCTTAACGGGTTTTATCACCTGGGCATTGCTGCTTCTCGTGCTCATGGAGATCCTGCGCACGAAACTGGTATTCCAAGGCAAGGTAGCCGCCAATGGCTTTGCGCCTGACAACGCCGGCCTCTCACCCTTCATGCAACGGCTGGCCCGGGCACATGCCAATTGTGTTGAAGGCCTACCCATCTTTGGCGGTCTTCTGCTGGTTGCCATTGTCACCGACAAAACGCCCCTGACCGATTCGCTGGCTTACCTCTTTCTCGGCTGTCGGGTTTTTCAGTCTTTGGTACACCTGGCCTCACTGAGCCCTACTGCCGTGACCATTCGTTTCACCGCCTTTGCGGTGCAAATGGGGATAGGCTTGTATTGGGCTTTTAAGCTACTGACTTTTACAGGTTGAAGAGGCTGTCTAGGGCGCCTTTGGGCAGGTCATGGACGCTCCTGTGTCTCCGTTGAAAACGAGGTCAATCTGCGCCTTTCCGTTGTTTTTCACGGAGAGCTTGCCGACAGCATTCGCCATGGTGCCGGTGAAGCTCAATGTTCCGTCCTCGGACAGGGTGTAGCTTCCGCCTTCGCTGCCCACCGCATAGCGGCCGTCCGCCTGGATGAGAACATCGGTGTACGTGTAGTTGAGCTGGCCGTAGTCGTAGGTGTAGCAGTTGTATTTGCCGGTGGGTACGGTAGTTACGGCAGGGGCCGTTGGTTGTTGCGCTGGAGCGGCCGCGGAGGTTTGGTTTTCCATAGGCCGGATGCGGGAGATGTTGACCCATTCATCCCAGTTGGAACCATAACCGTCGTAAGAAACCAGGCAGGTTCCCATAGGATCAGGACCGTCCAATATCTTGGCGGGATACCAGGTGCCGGCATACAGCACACTCACTGCCTGCCCTTTGACACACACCGAGCCGGGCGTCGTCGCTTCGGCCGCTAGCGGCAGGGCGGTGAGGGACGTAAGCAGGCCGGTGATGGCTAACAGGGCTTGGGTTTTGTTGAGTCCCGTTAACGATCCCGCCTTTGCCGGGATAGAGGATCTTTCCACTCCAACAACCATGATGATCTCCAATGGGTGAGGGCCATATAGATTTGACTATAGCCGCAGACCGGGCAAAGGGCTGCTATTGTGAAAAGCACAGGGTATTTAAGTGGGCGGGAATAATGGAAAGAGAACCGGAATACGCAGAGTTATACAGCTTCAGGGAGCGCCTGCGGCTGGTGCTGATGGGCGTGGCCTTGGCGGGTGTGGTGATGCTGTGGTGGAGTCAGTGGGCATTGCCGCGCTGGGAGGCGTTTGTGGAACAGGCGCCTTGTACTGAACTATGGGGCCTGAGTGGTGTGGCGGTGGTGTACTACAGCCTGTTTGTGGGGATGCCGCTTCTGTTTGCGCTGGTGGCGGCGATTTTGCTCGGGCGCCGCGGCTACCGGATCTTACGGGATCGCCAGGTGCCCTATCGGGGTGAAAAAGTCTTTCGCCCTACCCGGATTCGGCGCGGGCGCCGGGCAGTGTTGATAGGTTGGGCGCATCTGCTGGCACCGGCCCTGTTTGTAGCTTTAGCGATCTGGGGCGCGCCCAAGGCACAGGCTCTGGCCGAGGCGAGTGAAGCGGAGCGGGATGGTGCCGCCTGTGCGGGCTTTGTGCTGGAGCAACGCCATGGGGAATAAGAAAGGTCAGGGGTTGTTTTGCGCCGGGTCGTTGGCAGCGCCAGGATAAGCAGTACACTATCGAGCAAGACCATTGCGAGACGTTGCCCATGAATGTCGAGTTAATCGAGATACGCGACCACTTCAGTCGCTTTGCGCCCTTTGATGAGCTGCCGGAAGAGACGCTGGATGAAACCGCCCGGCAGGTGCAGGTGCGCTACTTCAAGGCCGGCACGCCGATTCTGGAGTTGGGGGAGGAGATTACCGACCTGCATTATATTCGCAGCGGTGCGGTGGAGGTGTATCGACGCAATGGTGAGTTGTTCAACCGTCTCGGTGAGGGCGATATTTTTGGCCAGGCGAGTTTGCGCCGGGGCGGTCGGGTGCGTTTCCCCGCCAAGGCGTTGGAAGATACGCTGATTTACTTCATTCCCGTGGCCCTGTTTAACCAGTTGAGCGATAACTTCGACCACTTTGCCGAGTTTGTCGACGTGGAAGGCTCGGGCCGGTTACGGGCGGCGGTGAAGCCCCAAGGACGGGCCAGCGAGCTGATGACGGTTCGCGTCAACAGGCTGATCAGTCGCCCGCCGGTGATGCTCGATGCCCAGGCCAGTATCCATCAGGCGGCAGCGGTGATGACCGAGCAAGGTGTGTCCGCCCTGCTGATCACCGAGACCGATCCTGACCAGCCACCCCTACAGCGAGTGGTGGGCATTATCACCGATCGGGACTTTCGTACCCGGGTAGTCTCCAAGGCACTGCCTCCGGATACCCCGCTGCACAGCATCATGACGGAGGATCCCATCACCCTGCAGGCCAACGACTCGGTGTTTGAGGCCACACTCTGTATGCTGCGGCACAACATCCACCATTTGCCCATCCTCAACCGGCGTCGTCCGGTGGGCCTGGTGAATCTGGCGGATGTGATCCGCTATCAATCCCAGAACAGCCTGTATTTGGTCAGCGATATTTTCAAACGCCAGTCGGTCAGTGATTTGCAGGAGATGCTGCCGGATGTGCGGGCCTCCTTCGTGCGGATGGTGGAGGACGAGGCCAGCGCCAAGATGATCGGCAGTGCCATGTCCAGCATTGGCCGCAGTTTCATTCAGCGGCTGGTGGAGCTGGCCGAGAAGGAATTGGGGCCGCCCCCGGTGCCCTACAGTTTCATGGTATTGGGCTCCATGGCGCGGGATGAGCAGTTGATCGTGAGTGATCAGGACAATGCCCTGGTGCTGGATGACCGTTTTGACCCGGCTGAGCATGATGAGTACTTTCTGCGCCTGGCCACCTTCGTCAGCGATGGCCTGGCGGCCTGTGGCTATAGCTATTGCAAGGGCGGCATCATGGCCACCAATCAACGCTGGCGCCAGCCTTTGTCCGTCTGGAAGCGCTATTTCAGCGACTGGATCGAAAACCCCAACCCGCAGACCCTGCTGAACAGCAATATCTTCTTTGATCTGGAGTCGGTCAGTGGTCAGGCCGATTATGTGGAGCAGTTACGTGAGCTGATCGCCACCAAGGCCCAGCATCACCCGCGCTTTCTGGCATTAATGGCGCGCAACTCCCTGAACCGCACGCCACCGCTGGGTTTCTTCCGCACCTTTGTGATGGAGCAGGATGGTCGTCAGCGGAATATCATCAACATCAAAGGGCGAGGTACGGCGCCCTTGACCGACCTGATCCGGGTTCATGCCCTGGCTTGTGGCTCCACGGCGCAAAGCTCCCATGACCGGCTGGACGATATCGCCAAAACCAAACTGATGCCGCCGGAGTCGGTGGCGCGGCTACGTTATGCCCTGGAGTTTCTGTCGTTGGCGCGGATTCGCCACCAGGCCCTGGATATTCAGGAAGGGCGTGAGCCGAACAACTATATCGAGCCGGAGAACGTCTCGGCGGCCGAGCGCCACGGGCTGAAGGATGCCTTTCAGATTCTTAGCAACGCCCAAAAATTCTTGCGTTATCGCTATCCCCTGACCGCGCCCGGGCGTTCCTCATGAGCCGGAAAAACACCCTGTCCCAGCAGGACTGGCCTGAGTTTATGGCCAGCTGTGGCGAGTCGGTCCGGCACGCGGCTCTGGCCCGTTTTTATCGCGCTGACTGGCCCGTGGCGGAAACACCGCTGGAAAAGGTGCAATTTGTGGCGCTGGATGTTGAAACCACCGGCCTGGATGCCCGACGCCATGCCATTGTCAGTATCGGGCTGATTCCCTTTACCCTGGACCGGATCCGCAGTGATCAGGCCTGGTATCAGGTGGTACGCCCGCAAACGGAACTGATCCCGGAGTCGGTGACATTTCATCACATCACCCATTCGGATGTCCGCCAAGCGCCCCGTTTTGGCAACATCCTGGAGGATCTGTTGGAGCGGTTGGCAGGTAAGGTGGCGGTGGTGCATTACCGCAATATTGAGCGCGGCTTCCTTGAGCAGGCCACTCAGCAGGTGCTGGGCGAGAGCTTGCTGTTCCCGGTCATCGATACCATGCAAATCGAGGCTGACTTGCATCCAGGGCGTGAGCCGGGCTGGCTGTCCCGTCTGTTTGGGAAAAAGCCCCTGTCCATTCGTCTGGCCGACAGCCGGACCCGCTATGGTCTGCCTCTCTACCAAGCGCACCATGCGTTGACCGATGCCCTGGCCACCGCGGAGTTGTTGCAGGCGCAGGTGGCGACACACTTCTCGCCGCAACTGCCCCTGGGAGATCTTTGGTGTTAGGCACCAAAAAATCTCGCGTCTTTGGAACCTAGGTTGAGTCAGGTGAATCGTAGGGGCGGACCCATGTGTCCGCCCAGGGCAGACACGCAGGTCTGCCCCTACAATCCGCTTAGCGCGGCTCGCTGAGCAATCCCTTGACGATGGCGATGCAGCCGGCCAGCAGCACCACGGTGAACGGCAGGCCGGTCGAGACCGCCATGGCCTGCAGCGCCACCAGCCCACCGCCTAGCAGCAGGGCAATCGCCAGCACGCCTTCAAGAATGGCCCAGAACACCCGCTGTCCTACCGGCGCGTTGATCTTACCGCCGGCGGTAATGGTATCAATGACCAGGGAGCCCGAGTCTGAGGAGGTGATGAAGAACATGATCACCAGGACCACCCCGATGAAAGAGGTGATGGCCGCTAGCGGCAGCTGGCCGAGCATGGTGAAGAGCTGCAACTCCAGGGCAGCCTCTTGCACGCCGGTGAATTTATCCACCAGCACTTGTTCAATGGCGGTGCCACCGAAGGAGGTCATCCACAGGACGGATACCAGCGAAGGCACGAGCAGGACCGCGATCAGAAATTCACGAACCGTGCGGCCCCGACTGATGCGGGCGATAAACATGCCGACGAAGGGCGACCAGCTGATCCACCAAGCCCAGTAAAACGCGGTCCAGCCTTGGCTGAAGTTGGCGTCTTCACGACCAATTGGATTAGCCAAGGCGGGCAGATAACTCACATAGGCGCCCAGGTTTTTGAAGAAACCGGTGAGGATGCCCAGTGTTGGGCCGACAACGATGACAAATAGCAGCAACAAAAACGCCAGCCCCATATTGATTTGGGACAGCCGCTGCACGCCCTTGTCCACGCCTGCCACCACTGACCATAGCGCCACAGCAGTGATGGCGATAATCAGCAACACCATGGTCAGATTGCCGGTGGGAATGCCAAACAGATGATCCATCCCGGCCACCGCCTGTTGGGCTCCCAGGCCAAGGGAGGTCACCAGGCCGAACATGGTGGCGAATACCGCCAGGATGTCGATGATATGGCCGGGCCAGCCCCACACGCGCTCTCCCAGCAGCGGGTAGAAGATGGACCGTACGCTGAGCGGCAAGCCCTTGTTAAAGGAAAACAGCGCCAACGCGAGCGCCACAATGGCATAAATGGCCCAAGGGTGTAGACCCCAGTGGAAGATGGTGGCTGCCATGCCCAGCCGCCGTGCTTCCTGAATATCGCCGGCCGCTCCGCCCAGGGGAGCCCAATCGGTTCGCACGCCATTCTCGCCCACCATGACGCCTTCATAGGCGGCGGTAAAGTGGGACATAGGTTCGGCCACGCCGTAGAACATCAGGCCAATCCCCATGCCTGCTGCGAACAACATGGAGAACCAACCCGTATAGGTGTAATCGGGAACGGCTTCTTTGCCGCCGAGACGAACCTTGCCTAACGGCGAGAGAATCAGCGCCAGACAGAGCACCACGAAGACGTTGGCGGCGCTGATAAAGAACCCGGCCATGGTGCTGGTCAGCCAGTCGCGCAAGCTGGTGAAGACGGTTGCTGCCTGCTCCTGCAATGCCAGGGTTAGGAGGACGAAGAGCAGAATGGTGCCACCGGACACCAGGAACACCTTGCTGTGGATGTCCAGGCTGATGGTGATTTGTCCGGCAAAGTTGTCTTGTCCAATCACGTAATCGGTATCGATCAGGTTGGTTTCACCGGACGGCGCCGGAATGCCATCATCACTGACGGCGGGTGCTTTGGGGTCATTTTCTTTTGGGGGTTGGCTACCCATGATGTTACTCCTTGATCGGGCCGCACTAGCCAGCACAGCGACTATAGAGAATTAGGCAGGGCCTATATATACCTTAGTCGTTTGGGCGGAAAATTACTGCAAATTAATCATAGGGTAGTTTAGTGACGCCCTTCAAAAGACTGCTTCAGGCTTGGCTTTTGTAGGTCGTTTGATGGTACAGGAGAGGGCGTGGGAAGTTGTGGCGTCCGGCAGAGAAGCGCCTCTTATGGCGCTTCCGAAAATGCGTTGACCAATGCGGGTAGCACCTGGCCCGCCGCCCCGGTCAGCACGAAATCCGCTTTCGCGCTCAACGGCGTGGGGTTGGGGTTGATCTCCACCACTGTGGCGCCGTTTCGTTGGGCGAGTAGCGGCAACTCTGCCGCTGGATACACCAGGCTGGAGGTGCCAATGCTGAACATCAGATCGCAGTGCTCCACCGCGTCGATGGCATCCGCCAACGCCTGCTCCGGCAGGTATTCCCCAAACCAGACCACCGCCGGACGCATCAGGCTGCCACAGCTGTGTTTGGGCACGGTGCGGGTCTCCTCCGGCCAGTCCATTTCTCCGCAGTCCTGATCCAGACAGCGGACCCGATGGATACAGCCGTGCAGTTCGATCACTTCGGTACTACCGGCGGCTTGGTGCAGCCCGTCGACGTTTTGGGTGATGAGGGTGAGGTGGGGCAGGCGCTGTTGTAACTGTGCCAAGGCGTAGTGGCCGGGATTCGGGGAGGTTTTCAGCACCTGTTGGCGACGCCAGGCATACCATTGCCAGACCCGTTCCGGATTGGCCCGAAAGCCGGCTTCCGAGGCCAGTTCCTCCGGTTTGAACTGGGCCCAGAGCCCGGCCTGGGCATCACGAAAGGTGGGAATGCCGCTTTCCGCGGAGATGCCCGCGCCGGTCATAACGACCACGCGCTGGGCGCGGCGCAGGCGAGCGATCAGATCGGCAGGAATGGCTAAGGTCATGGGGCGGCCTCCGGAATCACTGGTAGAGGGTTTTTATTGCCCCTCCGTTATACCAGATACACCACCAGGTTTTCCGCCACGCAGGCGGGCTTTTCTGATCCGTCAATCTCGATGGTGGTGGTGTACTTGGCCAGATACCGCTCTGGGGTTTGGGCTTTCAGGCTGGCCAGCGCCAGTCGGGATCGTACCCGTGAACCGCTGGGAACCGGTGTGGGAAACCGCAGTTTATCCAGCCCATAGTTGATGCTGGCTTTGACGCCCTGTAGTTGCATGATCTGCTGGTTGAGCTGGGGCAGTAAGGACAGGGTGAGATAGCCGTGGGCGATGGTGGTACCCCAGGGGGATTCCTGCTTGGCGCGCTCTTCATCCAAATGAATCCATTGATGATCGCCAGTGGCCTCGGCAAAGGCCTGGATACGGTCCTGGCTGATCTCAAGCCAGTCACTGGCGCCAATCTCCTGGCCCGCCATGGCCTGGAGTTGTTCGATGGTTTCAAAGATTTTCATTTTATTATCCTAGTTTTGTCATGAAGCCCTCTTCCCTGGGGAGAGGGTCGAGGAAAGGTTGCAGCCTTTTAACTGGCGTCACGCCGACGCCGGGAAGTTTCAATCAGCAGTCTCGGGTCACCGTCGTGTACCCATTCACGCCAAATGGCCAGCAGCAGGGCCATCAGCACCGGCCCGACAAACAAACCCACCAGACCCATGGTGGTCACCCCGCCGATTAACCCGAAAAAGGTCAGCAGGAAGGGCAGCTTGATCGGCCCGCCGACCAGCGAGGGACGAATCGTCTTATCAACAATAAACAGCTCCACCGAGCCCCAGATAAACAGCGCAACGCCTGCGACCAGATCCCCACTGCCGACCAGATACAAGGACACCAACGTAAAGGCCAGTGGTGCGCCGCCGGGAATCAGCGCCATCACGCCGGTGATCACGCCCAGGGCGACCGGCGAGGGTACGCCGGCAATCCAGTAGGCAATCCCCAACACAATGCCTTCACCAATGGCGATCAGGCCCATGCCGATGACGGTGGCGGTTACCGTGGCCGGCACCATCCGGGAAAAGCGCTGCCAGCGGGCCGGCAACACACCTTCACCGACCCGGTCCAACTGGGCGACCAGCGTGTGACCGTCGCGATACAGAAAGAACAGCGTGATCAGCATAAACAGCAAAGCCAGCGCCAGGGAGAAGGCCTTGCCGCTCATGGTCATGATGACCCGGGAAATATTACCCAGGTGCTGGCCGCTGGCCATTTGGATGATTTCACTGATGGCGTGCGGGTGGTTGAGGTATTCGTTCCACTGCTCCGCCAGCCACACCCCGGCGAAAGGCAGCGCGGCAATCCAGCCCGGGACTTCGGCCCCTTCACGGTTGGCCTCCATCAGCCAGGCCATCCAGCTTTGCGCTTCCCGCAGGGCAAAGCTCAGGGCCATGGTCATCGGCACCACGATCACCACCAGGATCAAGACAATGGCGATGCCTGAGGCGAGGGTGCGCCGCCCGCCACAGAGGCGCAACAGGCGCTGATACAGGGGCCAGCTGGCAAAGGCCACGATCAACGCCGCCAGGACGGGGACAATGAAGCCATGGAAAAAATAGATGCCGGCGATGAGAACCAGCAACAAAAGCCAGCGCGCAACCGAGTGGGATGAGATGAGGGTGGGTGATGGAGGTGTACTCATTGGGCTCCTTCATTTATCCGTGACCGGCTCCGCCCGAACCGCTCTTTGATACCGGGATCGCAGTCCGGCGGACGTGTATAAGCCGAAGGCTTTGACAAGCTTACGGATAAAACGTGCCGTTTGCTGTATCAATCATCTCAATACATGACGGGCCGTCCACACTATCGCCGATTCTGCAATAATGGGACGGCTCGTTCAAGATTGAACCTCATCATAAAAATACCCTGAAGCGCACCGTGTGCCGGCTCGCCAGGGTGTCGGATTAAACCGCGTAGCCGGGGTACTTGCTGTCCAGCAGACGCAGCAAGGCCGGCCAGGTCAGCTTGGCGGCCCGACCCAGGTCCTGGGATTGCTGGCGGGTGGTTTCAATGGCTGACTCGGGCGGCATATGCACCGGGCCGCAGGCCTGGGCACGTACCTGGATCTCGCAGGCCTTCATCAGGAAGTACATATAGGTAAAGGCCTCGGCCACATTGCGGCCCAGGGTCAGGGTGCCGTGGTTGCGCAGGAGCATCATGCTGCTGGAACCCAGGTCGCGGATCAGGCGCTCGCGCTCGTCCAGGTTCAGGGCGACGCCCTCGAACTCATGGTAGCTTAAATGGTCCAGGCACAGCATGGCCGTCTGGCTCAGGGGCAGGAGCCCCTCGCGATGGGCAGAGACCGCTACACCGTCCGGTGCGTGCAGATGAATGACCGCTCCGGCATCCGGGCGGCCCATATGGACAGCGCTATGGATGGTGAAACCGGCGGGGTTGACCCGATGTACGCCACCGCTTTGCACGATATTGCCATCTTGATCGACCTTCACCAGGGAGGAAGCGGTGATTTCGTGGAACAGAAGCCCATAGGGGTTGATCAGGAAGTGGTGCTCGGGGCCTGGGACCCGGGCGGACAGGTGGGTGAAGACCAGGTCATCCCAGCCGAAGTGGGCGACCAGTCGGTAGGCGGCGGCTAGATCCTTACGAACCTGCCATTCCTCTTTTTCTAGTGATTGAAATTTGGTTTCTTTATTTTCTGTATTCATTGTTGTTATATCTCCAATAATGAAACATAGTTTCAATATAGGCGAATAAGAACAGGTTTACATCCGAACCGGATCAAATTGCACTTTTGGGAGAGCCTCATGAGATATTTATCCTTTCCGTATCGGGAGATTCCAGAGGCCGCACAGCGGCGAGAAGTGGCGGAGGGGGTGTATTGGCTCCGGTTCAGCCTGCCGTTTGCGTTGGATCACATTAATCTGTGGTTGCTGGCGGATGGCGAAGGCTGGGCCATTGTGGATACCGGCTATGGCAATGAGACCACCCGCGAACTCTGGCAGCAGACTTTCGCGCAGGCGCTGGAAGGGCGCCCCATCACCCGCATCATCGTGACCCACTACCATCCGGACCATATCGGTCAGGCCGCCTGGCTGGGGCAGACCTGGGATGCCCCGGTGTTGATCACCCAAGGCGAGCTGGCCCTGGCCCAGAAGCTGCGAAGCACCCCCGATGAGCTGATCCAAACCGAGGGCGCGGCCTTTTTCCAGTACCACGGCCTGGATGCGGAGCGGGCCCGGCTGATGACCGAGAACGGCAACCGTTACCGCAATGCCGTGACACAACTGCCGGAGTCGGTAGAGATCCTGCGGGACGGAGACATGCTGGAGATTGGCGGCCACCAGTGGCGCATCGTGGGTGGCAACGGCCACTCGCCGGAACATGCCTGCCTGTACCGGGAGCAGGATCAGGTTCTGATCAGCGGTGATCAGGTGCTGCCGACCATTTCCAGCAACGTCAGCGTGCGCATGGATAATGCAAACGATGATCCCCTGAGCGATTTTCTCGATAGCCTGCAGCGCCTCGGCCAGCTACCGGAGGAAACACTGGTGCTGCCCGCCCATGGCTTGCCTTTCAAAGGGCTGCGCGGGCGCACCAATGCCCTGATCGGTCATCATGAACGCCAACTGGCGCGGGTGGTGGCGGCCTGTGAGCAGGCACCCCAGTCAGCGGCGGATCTGCTGCCGGTGCTATTTCGCCCGAACCTCACACCTCACGAGCTGCATTTCGCCATGGGGGAGAGCCTGTCTCACCTGAACTATCTGGAGCGGCGCGGGCAGCTGAAGCGGCAGGAGGTGGAAGGTGTGGTGCGGTTTGTAACCGAGTAACTGAGGCACGCCAGAGGGGCCTGATCATTCAAAGGGCGGACACACGGGTCCGCCCCTACGCGTGGTGCGGGGGGCTTGGTCGATGGTGCGCGGTGTCGACATTGTATGTAGGGGCAGACCCATGTGTCTGCCCTAGCGAGGCCAGCAGCCAATCCGGATACATGCGGGTCTGCCCTTGACGATGTTTCCCGACCCTTCCAGGCCAGCACATTTGGCACGTGCGGGCACGTTGGCACACCCTAACAGTTTGGAATAGGCTGTATGGAATCAACGTCTCCGAGTGATTGAGCCAGGTGTGATGAAGGACCATGTACGAACATAAAGAAAAGCCGTTACTTCCCAGAAAGCAGTTCCACAGACGGATGCTGAACCACTTCCTTTTGGCGTTGGCCTTGGTGCTGCTGTCTTTATCCATCGGTGTTGTCGGGCATATGTATTTTGACGAGATGTCCTTCGGCAAGGCGGTGGTGGCGTCCACAACATTAATGAGCGGTTTGGGGCTGTCCGTTTTGCCGGAATCTACCCATGGCCAGCTGTTTGCCAGTCTCTATGGAATCCTGTGCGGCTATGTCTACATCGCCACTAGTAGCATTATCATTGCGCCGGTGCTGCACCGAATTCTGCACAAGTTTCATCTCGATCAATGATTCACGCATGTGTTTGACTTTACAGACATAGTTGCGCAGTATTCAGGGCAAATTGCAAGGATGCATTGGAGAGAGAGAATGGACTGTCCGGATATCTATGGCCTGAAATTTGATGGTCGAAGTAAGCAAGGGATTGAGCGTATACGTGATATCAGAGAAATATCTTCTCTATTGGCAAAGTTCCTTGGTTATGGGACTTTAGCAAATATCTTCCTCGGTAATGGCTTTATAGAGTCATCCTACAATATCACTTCTCAAGATTGGACTCTGTTTGCGCAGGCGATGCGTGGAATACCTGAGATAGCTAGAGATCGTATTGAGCTGGAAGCCTCACTACAAGCACTTGATCATTTCAATTCTCCGGACGAGAAGAAATTTTGGGAGGCTGTTGCAAATGGATGTTCATTTTAGAGGTCTATCCCTGATTCTTAGCTTGGTTTTCTCGAGCGCGATAGCTGCTGGAACAGTAGAGCCAATTCAGTTTGCAAAGCAGGACCTAGCCCATGCTACGAATCTGATCAATGAGAAATCTCAAAGTTGTCGGCAAAGAGAGCAAGAAGCGGATCTTTCAGCTGTCAAAGTGCTTGCCTATCCCTCTGAGGAAGTCCGAAGTGCGATCGGATATTTCTATATGAACAACTATTTGAGTTGTCTGCAGCCGGAACTTGGTTTGTTTTACCAAGCATTGGCGGCTATTCATGCTCTTGATCCTGAAGTGCAGGCGCTTGAAATCTCCAGGCTGTTTTCTTACGAGCAAGCAAGGTATTACCAATATAAGGCAGCTTATTTCAGGCTGTCGCCAGAGCGTAGAGCAAAGCTAGAGGCGGTTGAAGAATTGCAGAGGCCCTTCAAGTTGCACCCTGCTGTGCGGGCGGTTTTGGAGTAGGGGGAAATCGGCTTGAATGGGTGCGAAGTCTCTTGAATGCCCCTCTTTCTGGCTTGTTTGAAGCACAAAAAAAAGGGCGGCTATTGCCGCCCAAAGTCTCTCTAGCAGAAGAACAGGGGATAGGGAGAAAGAAAAAACTTACGCCGTTTCCAGCAGGTTGCTGAAGATCTCCAGGTGGTGATCGTCATCACCGAACTGGTGGTTGATCAGAATCAGGCGCTTGGCATAGTGAGCCAGGTTGTATTCCCAGGTCATGCCAATGCCACCGTGGAGCTGAATCGCCTGCTCGGCAACGAACTGACCGGCGCGGCCAATCACGTTTTTAGCGGCAGACAGCACGCGCTGACGGTGATCGCTGGCGGGCTCGTCGGCGACGGACGCGGCCAGGATCGCCATGGAGCGGGCTTGTTCCAGCTCGGAGTTCATGTCCACCATGCGGTGTTGCAGGGCCTGGAACTTACCGATGGGCACGCCAAACTGCTTACGGGTTTTCAGGTAGTCCAGCGTCAGGCGTACGGCTTCTTCCATGGCGCCGACCGCTTCGCCACACAGGGCGGAAATGGCGCGGCCCGCTTGGTAATGGATCGCCTCGGAGGCCTTGCCTTCTTCGCCCAGCAGAGCGTCGGCAGCCACTTCCACATTCTCCAGGAACAGGTCGCAGCCCTTGAAGCCGTCCGCGGTTGGATAATCGCGGCGGGAAAGACCGGCGGCGTTGGCATCCACAACGAACAGACTGATGCCGTCAGCGTCCAGGGAGTTGCCGCTGGTACGGGCAGAGACAATCAGCTTGTCCGCGCAGTGGCCACCGATCACCACACCTTTACGACCGTTCAGGCGATAGCCGTTGGCGGTTTTCTCGGCGCGGGTTTCCACGTCGTTCAGGTTGTAGCGGCTTTGCAGCTCGATCAGGCCCACGGCCACTTTCAGGGTGCCGCTGGCAATGCCGGAGATCAGCTCCTCTTTCTGGGCGTTGGTGCCCAGTTGGTTGATCAGGCCACCACCGAGGATGACGGAAGGCAGGTACGGCTCCAGGCACAGACCACGGCCCAGCTCGGTCATCACCAATTGGGTTTCCAGACCGCCGCCACCAAAGCCGCCGAATTCCTCGGAGAAAGGTACAGCCGTCAGGCCCAGCTCGCTCAGCTGCTGCCAAAAGCCTTCGCTAAAGCCCAGCTCGGACTGGCGATAGCTTTCGCGTTTTTCGAATTCATACTCACCGCGTACCAGACGAGCCGCGGTTTCTTGCAACATTTGCTGTTCTTCAGACAATTTGAAATCCATGGCCGGCCTCTTAGAGTTCTAGGATCATCTTGGAGACGATGTTTTTCTGGATCTC
Organism: uncultured Pseudomonadales bacterium; assembly: GCA_964514485.1. Taxonomy (GTDB): domain Bacteria; phylum Pseudomonadota; class Gammaproteobacteria; order Pseudomonadales; family Oleiphilaceae; genus JAEZAA01. The sequence continues at coordinate 77 of CAZEWG010000053.1, read as the reverse complement.
GTTGGATCCGCCGAAAATCGAGAGTTTTCTGTTGTTGAAGTACTGGCCGGCCAGCGGTGCCGCGTATTCGTCGGACA
>CAZEWG010000052.1:0-14298 GCA_964514485.1 uncultured Pseudomonadales bacterium | reverse complement strand
TTAAATACCGGCCAGGTCCTACCTTCCGTCGGAGTATTGGAAAATTCGGGCGTCGGGTGCGCGTTCTTACTGCTGCTACCGCTGTCCAGACAGCCGGTCAGGGCAAGGGACGATGCGACTGCGAGACTGAGCAAAGATTTCTTGAACATGGATAGGAACCTTTCCTTTTATTATTAGTAGGTAGATTCGGACGGCCGTGCTAGAGGCAGAGCAGCGCAGCTAGCACAAACTATCTCAAGCATAGGCCATCTTTTTCCGGTGCGCGAAGTTTTTAAATTTAAAATCTGTTCGCAAAGTTGTTGGTGGTTTCCTGGCACATTGCCTTTTAGTGTCAAGTTATCAGCTTAGCTGAAGATTGTCAGGCTTGCTCGGTGAGCGTGTAAAAATGGCGGGGCTGATGGTTGATGATTAAAGGTGACTATCGCTTCATTAGTTTCAGGGTAACTGAAAGCTGGTGGAAAATTGGTTAGAATAGCCCGTGCCTTTTGATCACCGCTTCCTTCGCCATTGAAGTCCATTCGCATGCGGCGCGGTCGATCCTGCCAGATTCAGGAGGCGCTCTCGTGTGCTTCCACCGAAACAACCCTGCTAAGAGAGAGAATAAATGACCATCATTCGTCAAGATGATCTGATCGATAGCGTCGCCGATGCGCTGCAGTTTATTTCCTACTATCACCCGGTTGATTTCATTAAGGCCGTGCATGAGGCGTATCAGCGGGAAGAGTCACCCGCGGCCAAGGACGCCATGGCGCAGATCCTCATCAACTCCCGGATGTGCGCCCAAGGGCATCGTCCTATCTGTCAGGATACCGGGATCGTGACGGTGTTCGTGAAGGTGGGTATGGATGTGCGCTGGGACGCCACCATGAGTCTGGACGACATGATCAACGAAGGGGTGCGTCGCGCCTATAACAACCCGGACAACGTACTGCGTGCCTCGATTCTGGCCGATCCGGCCGGTGCGCGGAAAAACACCAAGGACAACACTCCGGCGGTGATCCATTATCAGGTCGTTCCCGGTAACACCGTGGAAGTGCACGTGGCCGCGAAGGGTGGCGGGTCTGAGAATAAGTCTAAAATGGTGATGCTGAACCCATCCGACAGCATTGTCGATTGGGTGGTGAAAACGGTTCCCACCATGGGGGCTGGCTGGTGTCCGCCCGGCATGCTGGGAATCGGGATCGGCGGTACTGCCGAGAAGGCGGCGCTGATGGCCAAGGAAGTGTTGATGGATCCGATCGATATTCATGAGCTGCGCAAGCGCGGCCCGCAGAACCGGGTCGAAGAACTGCGCCTGGAAATCATGGATAAGGTCAACGCCCTGGGTATCGGTGCGCAGGGCCTGGGGGGGCTGACCACGGTGCTGGATGTGAAGATCAAGGATTACCCCACCCACGCGGCGTCGCTGCCGGTGGCAATGATCCCCAACTGTGCGGCCACCCGTCACGCTCATTTCGTGCTGGACGGTTCCGGTCCTGCGCTGCAAACGCCTCCGAGCCTGGATGACTGGCCGGATATCACCTGGGAAGTGGGTGATGGCGTGCGCCGCCTGAACCTGGATACGGTGACTCCGGAAGAAGTGCGCAGCCTGAAACTGGGTGAAACCGTATTGCTGTCTGGCAAGATGCTGACCGGTCGTGATGCGGCCCACAAGAAAATGGCGGATATGTTGGCCAAGGGCGAGCAGTTACCTGTAGATTTGAAGAACCGCTTCATTTATTACGTGGGCCCGGTTGATCCGGTACGTGATGAGGTGGTGGGGCCGGCAGGTCCGACCACGGCGACCCGGATGGACAAGTTTACCCGGACCATGCTGGAGCAAACCGGTCTGATCGGGATGATTGGCAAGTCCGAGCGCGGTCCGATTGCCATCGAGGCCATTAAGGATTTTGGCGCCGTCTATCTGATGGCGGTGGGTGGTGCGGCCTACCTGGTGTCCAAGGCGGTGAAGCAGGCCAAGGTGCTGGCTTTCCCGGAGCTGGGTATGGAAGCGATCTACGAGTTTGATGTGCGTGATATGCCGGTGACTGTGGCGGTGGATTCACAGGGCAATTCAGTACACGAGGAAGGGCCGAAGGTCTGGCAGGCAAAAATTGCCGACAAGATCGAGGTTCAGCAGCTCAAGTAAGGAGTGAGCTGGCTCCATCGGCTCCAGAGCACGTGGGGCGCCAGGCGGCGCCCCGGCTTTGGCCTTCCGAAACAGGTACCCGAATTCCAGAACAGGTAGAGGCTGGTGAATAGGAGAGGGAATGGCTATGAATGACCTGGTTCGTGAGAAGTGTAAAGCCTGCAGCGCTGATGAGCCGGTGATCTCGGAAAAGGAGATGAAGGAGTTGCTCCCCCGGATTCCCGACTGGCGGGTGGAGGAGCGGGATGGAATTCGCCGCCTGGTGCGGGAGTTCCGGTTTAATAGCTACAGTGAAGCCATGACCTTCACGAATCGCACCGCGCACATCGCGGAAGAGATGGGGCATCATCCTGCCATGCTGACAGAGTGGGGCAAGGTGACCGTCAGTTGGTGGACCCACAAGATCAAAGGCCTGCATCGCAATGACTTTGTGATGGCGGCGCGCACCGATGCCGTGTACGAGCGGGTGGCGAGTCTGGCCGAAATTTCCTGAGTTTGTGCTCCCAATCCCGAGCGGGGCTACCGGGCTGCGCCGCAAAGTCGTATCATGGCGCAGTTTTGGTTTACTAAGCTGGTAGTTTCATGGAGCATACTTATCGATTGGTCATCGCCTGCCCGGACCGGGTGGGTATCGTGGCGAAAGTCAGTACTTTTCTGGCAACCTATAACGGCTGGATTACAGAAGCAAATCACCATGCCGACCAGGTCAGTGGCTGGTTTTTCATGCGTAATGAAATTAAAGCCAGCTCCATGCCTTTCGACCTGGAATCTTTCCGGATCGCCTTTGAGCCCATTGCGCGCGAATTCGGAATGAAATGGCATATCTCCGATTCAAGCCAGCGCAAGCGCGTGGTTCTGATGGTGAGCAAGGAGTCCCATTGTTTGGCGGATCTGTTGAACCGTCGGGCGACTAACGAGCTGGAAGGCGACGTGGTGGCGGTGATCTCCAATCATGATGATTTGCGCCGACTGGTGGAATGGCACGACATTCCCTACCACTGTGTGCCGGTGCCCAGGGAGAATAAGGCGGAAGCCTTTGCGGAAACAGCTGCGCTGATTGAGCAGTATCAGGCGGATGTGATCGTTCTGGCCCGCTACATGCAAATCCTGCCGCCGGAGCTCTGCGATCGGTATCCGGGCAAAATCATCAATATCCACCATAGCTTCCTGCCATCCTTTGCGGGCGCGCGCCCGTATCATCAGGCCTATATGCGGGGCGTGAAGCTGATTGGCGCAACCTGCCACTACGTGACTCAGGATCTGGATGAAGGTCCGATCATTGATCAGGATGTGGTCCGTGTCAGTCACAGTCATGCGGTGGATGACCTGGTGCGGCTGGGGCGCGACGTCGAGAAAAACGTGTTGGCCCGCGGCCTGCGCTATCACCTGGAAGACCGGGTGATTGTGCATGAAAACAAGACTGTGGTGTTCTCCTAAAATCCACAGGCGCCCTCTAGAGGGTTCTTTCTGGCTGGTGAGGCCATGCGGGGCCGCTTTGTCGTTGGCGGCCCTTCTCCTTCCTTTAAATCGACTGGAATCAGTCGCTTTTGAATGCTTAATCCTTCGTTCGTACGGCTGCTCATGCTATAATCATGCCCTTTTTAGAGCCCATCCCGGACGGGCTTGAGCTTGTCAGCGCAAGGCCTGGCCGCCCCGGATGTGTCCGGTGTGTGGAGGATGGCAGGTCGTGAGGTCTGGCATCAGGCTCTTGCTGGAATAGGCTCTTAGTGGACGATGATTTTTGGCCGGGTGGCTGTTGTGGCCCGAGTCGAAGGCGCTGTGAGTCCGCTGGCAATCTGTGCTGGAAACCGGTCATCGGGAGTAGGTTGTCTCCCGGCAGGAACCCTGACCGCTGACGCCCAGGGGAGGGCGTGCCAGGACAAGTTGTATAGAACCGCCAAAGAAGGCGTATCAACAGGAATCTGTATCTATGGGCGAGTTAGCCAAAGAAATTGTTCCGGTCAATATTGAAGAAGAACTAAAGCAGTCCTATTTGGATTACGCGATGAGCGTGATCGTGGGGCGTGCTTTGCCGGACGTCCGTGACGGTCTCAAGCCAGTGCATCGCCGTGTGCTTTTTGCCATGAGCGAACTGGGCAATGACTGGAATAAAGCCTACAAAAAGTCCGCCCGTGTGGTGGGTGATGTCATCGGTAAATATCACCCCCACGGGGACGTCGCCGTATACGACACCATTGTACGGATGGCGCAACCCTTCTCCCTCCGTTATACCCTGGTTGATGGTCAGGGTAACTTCGGTTCCATCGACGGCGACAGTGCGGCGGCGATGCGTTATACCGAAATCCGCATGGAGAAAATTGCCCACTCCCTGTTGGCCGACCTGGAAAAAGAAACGGTCGACTATGTCCCCAACTATGATGGCACCGAACAAATTCCCGCGGTGTTGCCCACCCGGATTCCGAACCTGCTGGTCAACGGTTCATCCGGGATTGCGGTGGGGATGGCCACCAACATTCCACCCCACAACCTGAATGAAGTGGTGGATGCCTGTCTGGCATTGATGGATAACCCGGATCTGACCATTGATGACCTGATGCAGTACGTGCCGGGGCCGGACTTCCCAACCGCCGGTATCATCAATGGCCGGGCCGGTATTGTTGAAGCCTACCGCACCGGCCGTGGCCGGGTTTATATCCGTGCCCGTTACGAGATTGAAACGGACGAGAAAACCGGTCGAGAGCGCATTGTGATCACCGAGCTGCCTTATCAGGTGAACAAGGCGCGGTTGATCGAGAAAATCGCCGAGCTCGTCAAGGAAAAGAAAATCGAGGGCATTACCGAGCTGCGGGACGAGTCCAACAAGGAAGGGATTCGGGTGGTCATCGAGTTGCGCCGGGGTGATATGCCGGAGGTTGTGGTCAACAATCTCTATGCCCAGACGCAGATGGAAACCGTGTTCGGGATCAACGTGGTGGCACTGGTCAACGGTGAGCCCAAGACCCTGAACCTGAAAGAAGTGCTCGAGGCCTTCATCCGCCACCGTCGCGAAGTGGTCACCCGGCGTACCCTGTTCGAGCTGCGCAAGGCGCGGGAACGGGGCCATATCCTGGAAGGCCTTGCCGTTGCCCTGGCCAATATCGACCCGATTATCAACCTGATCAAACAGTCACCTACCGGCAACGAAGCCAAAGAGCGGTTGATGGCTCAGGCCTGGGAGCCGGGCCCGGTGACGGCCATGCTGGAGCGGGCCGGGGAGGACGCCTGCCGTCCGCAAGGGCTGGCGCCCCAGTTTGGCCTGCGGGGTGGTAAGTATTATCTGTCCGAAGAACAGGCTCAGGCGATTCTGGATCTGCGACTGCAGAAGCTGACCGGTTTGGAAACGGACAAGATTATTGCCGAATACCGCGACATTATTGAGAAAATCGGCGAACTTCTGGAAATTCTGAACAACCCGGAGCGCTTGCTTGAGGTTATTCGTGAAGAGCTCGAAGAAGTGCGCCGTGAATACGGCGATGCGCGTCGTACCGAAATCGTTAACTCCAAGCGGGACCTCACCTACGCTGACCTGATTCCGGAAGAAAGCGTGGTGGTTACCCTGTCTCATCGGGGCTATGCCAAGACCCAGCCCCTGCAGGACTATCAGGCCCAGCATCGTGGCGGACGTGGCAAGAGCGCCACGGCGATCAAGGATGAGGACTTCGTGGAGCAGCTGGTTATCGCCAACTCTCACGATACCATTCTGTGCTTCACCAACCGGGGTAAAGTGTACTGGCTCAAGGTCTATGAGATCCCGCAAGGTAGCCGGGGCTCCCGTGGCCGGCCGATGGTGAACATCCTGCCCTTGGCGGAAGATGAGCGAGTCACGGCCATTCTGACCGTTGATCTTGAAGCCTTGCAGCAGCGCGCTGGCAATGAGGAAGAGATTGAGGAGAATGAAGGCCAGGTGCTGGAAGGCGAACTGGTGGAAGCGGATACCGGCGACGAGGCGGAAGTGGACGATGACGCCGAGGGCGAAGAGGTGCCCACGGGTGAGTACATCTTCATGGCGACCGCCAAAGGCACCGTGAAGAAGACGCCGCTGGTGCAGTTCAGTCGTCCCCGGAGCAGTGGCTTGATCGCCCTGCGCCTGGAGGAAGACGACACCCTGATTTCCGCGGCCATCACCGATGGCACTCGCGATGTCATGCTGTTCTCTGACGGCGGCAAGGTGCTGCGCTTTAAAGAGAAGCATGTTCGTCCGATGGGTCGCAGTGCGCGGGGTGTGCGTGGCATGAGGTTGCCGGAAGGGCAGCGTCTGGTGTCGATGATTATTCCTGAGCCTGGGGTGCAGATTCTGTCAGCCTCGGAGCGGGGCTTCGGCAAGCGTACCCTGTTGGAAGAGTATCCGCGCCGTGGTCGTGGCGGCCAAGGGGTGATCGCCATGGTCATCAACGAGCGTAACGGCAATCTGGTGGGTGCATTGCAAGTCGTCGACGGTGATGAAATGATGCTGATCAGCAACCAGGGTACCCTGGTTCGCACCCGGGTCAGTGAAGTTTCCATTGTGGGCCGTAACACCCAGGGCGTACGCTTGATCAAGCTGGCCGATGATGAGTTCCTGGTAGGGATCGAACGGATCGAAGAACCTTCGGAAGAAGAAGGCGCTGAGGTTGATGAGATCCTTGATGGGGATGACATTGCCGCTGATGAGGGAGCGGAGCCCGAAAGCGGCGAAGAGTAAGGGTGGGGCCGACAAGTGTCGGCCACACTCGTTCGGGGTTTATAGGTTTTGAAGAACTGGGTGCCGGCAAGCGGATGCCCTGAAAGTCTACCTGGATATGAAAGAGACGTCGTAACGTATGAGCCGTAAATATAACTTTTGCTCTGGTCCGGCCACTTTGCCGGTGGAAGTCCTGGAACAGGCTCGTGAAGAGTTACTGGATTGGCAGGGCAAGGGCATGTCCGTGATGGAAATGAGCCATCGCAGTGCTGAGTTCGTCTCCATTGCAGAAGAAGCCGAGCGGGACTTCCGCGAGCTGTTGGCGGTTCCTGCCAATTATAAGGTGCTGTTTTTGCAGGGTGGTGCGACGGCCCAGTTCTCGATGGTGCCCCTGAACCTGCTGCGGGGCAAGAGCAAGGCTGACTATATCGACACCGGGATCTGGTCTCGCAAGGCGATCGATGAAGCCCGGCGCTATTGCACGGTCAACGTGGCGGCGACGGCCAAACCCCAGAACTATACCTGCATTCCGGCCCAAGCCGAGTGGCAACTCGATCCAGAGTCGGCCTATGTCCACTATACCCCTAATGAAACGATTGGGGGTGTGGAATTCCAATGGATTCCGGAAACCGGTGATGTTCCCCTGGTGGCGGACATGTCATCCGATATCCTGTCCCGCCCGCTGGATGTCAGCAAGTTTGGCTGTATCTATGCCGGTGCCCAGAAGAACATCGGTCCGGCCGGCTTGACCATTGTCGTGGTACGGGAAGACCTGTTGGGGCAGGCACTGCCTTTCACCCCGCTGAGCTTTGACTACAAAGTGGCGGCGGATAACGGCTCCATGTACAACACGCCACCCACTTACGCCTGGTATCTGGCGGGGTTGGTATTTAAATGGCTGAAGCGCCAGGGTGGCGTGGAGGCGATGGCCGAGATCAACCGTCGTAAAGCCGACAAGCTTTATCAGCTGATTGATAACAGTGGCTTCTACAACAACCCCATCGACCCCAGCAGCCGCTCCTGGATGAACATTCCATTCACCTTGAAAGACGAAGCGTTGAACGAGAAGTTCCTGGCCGAGGCAGAGGCCGCGGGCCTGGCGAACCTGCAAGGTCACCGCTCCGTAGGTGGAATGCGCGCCAGTATTTACAACGCCATGCCGGAAGCCGGTGTGGACGCGTTGATTGAGTTCATGAAGCAATTCGAAAAGCAGAACGGTTAGTGAGAGAACCGGCGGAATGAGTGATGAAGCCAGCGCGCTTGCCAAACTGCGCGAGCGAATTGATCAAATTGATCGACAAATCCAGCAACTGATCAGCGAGCGGGCGCGCTGTGCCCAGCAGGTTGGTGAGGTAAAACAGCGCTCCCAAAGCGAAGAAGAGCCGGTGTTTTACCGCCCGGAGCGCGAGGCCCAGGTGTTGCGGGCGGTCATGGAGCGCAATGAAGGCCCCCTCAGCAATGAGGAAATGGCCCGTTTGTTTCGGGAAATCATGTCGGCCTGCCTGGCGCTGGAAAAGCCCATGCGCATTGCCTACCTCGGCCCCGAGGGCACCTTCACTCAGGCGGCTGCCTTGAAGCACTTCGGACATTCGGTCAACAGTGTGTCGATGGCAACCATTCCTGAAGTGTTCCGTGAGGTGGAAGCGGGTGCCGCCAATTACGGCGTGGTGCCGGTGGAAAACTCCACGGAAGGCGTGGTCAACCATACGCTGGATATGTTCCTCACCTCGCGGCTGAAAATCTGTGGCGAGGTGCAGCTGCGTATCCATCATCACTTGTTGGCCCTGCCTGACGCTGACCGGCAGAACATCACGCGCATCTATTCTCATCAGCAGTCTCTGGCCCAGTGCCGTCAATGGCTGGATGCCCATTGGCCCCAGGTTGAGCGAATTGCGGTCAGCAGTAATGCGGAAGCGGCCCGTCGCGCCTCCCAGGAGGCCGGGGCGGCGGCAATTGCCGGGGAGATGGCGGGCGAGTTATATGGGTTGGTGCCGATTGCCCAAAATATCGAGGACCGTCCAAACAATACCACGCGTTTTCTGATCGTGGGGCCGGACCAGGTCGCCGCCAGCGGGCAGGACAAGACCTCGATCCTGGTGTCCATGAAAAACCGGCCCGGCGCGCTTTATTCTTTGCTGGAACCGTTCCACCGCCTGGAAATCAGTTTGACCCGGGTTGAAACCCGGCCCTCGCCAAGTGGCACCTGGGCTTATGTGTTCTTCGTGGATTTTGAAGGCCATGTGGATAACCCCGCAGTCAAGCAGGCCCTGGAGCAGATTGGCGAAGAAGCGGTTGAGCTGAAGCACTTGGGTTCTTATCCCATTGGTGTGCTGTAATTTCGGGTCGGGCCAATAATCTAATTAATCATAGGTGTTCAATGAGCGTCGATTTCTTGAAGCTGGCGGTTCAGGGCGTACAAGGTTTGCAGCCCTATGTGCCGGGGAAGCCGGTAGATGAGTTGGAGCGGGAGCTGGGGATCAGCAATATCGTCAAGCTGGCCAGTAACGAAAATCCCATGGGGCCAAGCCCCAAGGTGCAGGCTGTGGTCACTCGGGCGCTTGGCGAGCTGACCCGTTATCCAGATGGAAATGGGTTTCGCCTAAAGCAAAAACTGGCGGACAAACACCAGGTCGGCTTGAACCAAATCACCCTGGGTAACGGTTCCAATGATGTGCTGGAGCTCATTGCCCGGGCCTTTGCCGATCAGCACGCGGAAATTATCTTTTCCCAGTACGCCTTTGCGGTCTATCCCATTGTCACTCAGGCGGTGGGTGCCAAGGCGGTTGAGGTTCCGGCCAGGAATTACGCCCATGATCTGGAGGCGATGGCCCGGGCAGTGACGGATAAAACCAAGCTGATTTTCCTGGCCAACCCGAATAACCCGACGGGAACCTGGTTCGATGCGCAAGCCTTCGAGGCTTTTTTGCGGGCGGTTCCGTCCCAGGTGCTGGTCGTGATTGATGAAGCCTACATTGAGTATGTCACTCAGGAGGGCTTCCTCGATAGCATGAACTATCTGCAGCAGTACCCCAATCTGATCGTTTCCCGGACTTTCTCCAAAGCCTATGGCCTGGCTGCCCTGCGGGTCGGTTATGCAGTTTCCCATCCGCAGGTCGCGGATGTCTTAAACCGGGTGCGCCAGCCCTTTAACGTCAACAGCCTGGCCCTGGAAGCCGCGGTTGCGGCCCTGGACGACCCGGACTATGTGCGCGCCTCCGTTGAGGCCAATGCCAAGGGCATGCTTCAGATTTGTGCCGGGCTTGAAGCCATGGGGTTGAGCTGGATTCCATCGGTTGGCAACTTCGTGTGTATCGATATGGGGCAGCCGGCGGCGCCTTTGTACCAGGAGTTGCTCCGCAAGGGCGTGATCGTACGGCCGGTGGCCAACTATGGGATGCCAAATCATCTGCGGATCTCCATCGGTACGGAGCAGGAGAACGCGGTTTTCCTGAAAGCGCTGGCGGAAGTGGTGCACTCCTGATAACGCACTGACGGAATCTCCCTATGACGCTAGCACCATTTCGTTTCGAGCAGCCCCAAGTCCGGCGCCTGACGGTGATCGGGCTGGGCCTGATCGGCGGCTCGCTGGCCAAGGCGCTGCGGCTGTCCGGGTTTGCCGAACAAGTGGTAGGTTATGATCAGCGTGCCGGTGATGCGTGCAAAGGGCTGGAGCTGGGAGTTGTTGATCTGGCCGCGGAAAGTCTGCAAGACGCCGTGCAAGGTGCCGAGGTGGTGGTTCTCGCGGTCCCGGTACGGGCCGTGGAGTCGGTGCTGGCGGAGATCCGGCCGTATCTTGACGAGAGAGTCATCATCACCGACGTGGGGAGCGTCAAAGGGTGCTTTGTCGATAGTGTGCGCAAGGTCTACGGCAAGGTGCCCGCCACCGTGGTGCCAGGACATCCGATTGCCGGCTCCGAGAAAAGCGGAGTGCTGGCTGCGAATGAAGAGCTGTTTCGCAAGCATAAGGTGATCCTGACGCCACTGCCCAATACGGATGCCAAGGCGGAGGCCCTGATTACCCGGATGTGGCAGTCGACTGGCGCGGAAGTCCTGCGGATGTCGGTGGAGCACCATGACGAGGTGCTCGCGGCCACCAGTCACTTGCCCCATCTGATCGCCTTTTCCCTGGTGGATACACTGGCGGGGGAGGGAGATAACAAAGAGATTTTTCGTTATGCCGCCGGTGGTTTCCGGGATTTTACCCGAATCGCCGCCAGTGACCCGGTCATGTGGCATGATATTTTTTTAACCAATCGGGATGCCACGCTTCGAGTGCTGGATCACTTCTCCCAGGGCCTGCAAAGTGTCCGGGAGGCAATCGAGCGTGGTGACGGAGAAATGTTGCTGGGCGTGTTCACGCGGGCCAAGGCTGCGCGGGAGCACTTCAACAAAATACTGGAAGGAAAATCCTACATCGCGACTATGAATACTCGACAAGTGACCTATTATCTGCAGCCGGGCGGTTCGGTGCAGGGCAGAATTCGGGTGCCGGGCGACAAGTCCATTTCCCACCGTTCCATCATGCTGGGCTCTCTTGCCGAGGGCATCACGGAAGTGGAGGGATTCCTTGAAGGCGAGGACAGCCTGGCGACCTTGCAGACCTTTCGCGATATGGGAGTCGTGATCGAGGGTCCCGTGGCGGGCCGGGTGAAAATCTACGGCAAAGGGTTGCATGGCCTCAAGCCGGCGCCGGGAGCCCTCTACCTGGGGAACTCCGGAACCTCCATGCGGTTGCTGTCCGGTCTGCTTGCCGGCCAGAGCTTTGATAGCGTGATGACGGGCGATGCCTCTCTGTCCAAGCGCCCCATGGAGCGGGTTGCCCAGCCGCTGCGGCTGATGGGCGCGAAGATCCAGACCGGAGAGGGTGGACGTCCGCCTTTGACGGTGTTCGGTGGTCAGCCGCTGAAGGGTATTCACTATGACATGCCCGTGGCGAGTGCCCAGGTCAAGTCGGCGCTGCTGCTGGCCGGACTCTATGCCGAAGGGGAAACCTCGGTGACGGAGCCGGCGCCGACGCGGGATCATACCGAGCGCATGTTGCGGGGCTTCGGCTATGACGTGCAGGTCGAAGGCAATAAAATCAGCCTCCGCGGCGGCGGCCGACTGCAGGCAACCAAAATCGACGTGCCCAGCGATATCTCCTCTGCCACCTTCTTCATGGTGGCGGCAGCCATCACGCAGGGCTCGGATTTGTTTATCGAGCACGTGGGCATCAACCCGACCCGGGTGGGAGTCATTAATATTCTGCGTCTGATGGGTGCGGACCTGGAAGTGCTGAACGAGCGTGAAGTCGGCGGCGAGCCCGTTGCGGATATTCATATACGCTACGCCCCGCTGAAAGGGATTCAGATTCCCGAGGATCAGGTGCCCCTGGCGATCGATGAATTTCCGGCGATTTTCATTGCGGCCGCATGCGCTGAAGGAACGACCGTGCTGACCGGGGCGGAAGAGCTGCGCGTCAAAGAGAGCGACCGGATCCAGGTGATGGCGGACGGGTTAACCACGCTGGGCGTGGCCAATGAAGTCAAACCCGATGGCATAATCATCCATGGCGGCCCCATTGGCGGCGGCGAAGTGCACGCCCACAGCGATCACCGGATTGCCATGTCTTTTGCGGTGGCATCGTTGCGTGCCCAGGGCGAAATTGTCATTCGCGACTGCGCCAACGTGGCAACCTCATTTCCGAACTTTGTCGAACTGGCCCTGCAAGTGGGTATTCAACTACGCGTTGAGGAAAACTAATGGCGAACAGGATCCAGGCTCCGGTCATTACACTTGACGGCCCGGGCGGTGCGGGCAAAGGCACATTGACTCAATTGCTGGCTAATCACCTGAATTGGCGGCTGTTGGACAGCGGTGCCCTGTATCGACTGACCGCCCTGAGCGCCCTGAAGCGGGGAGTCAGCCTGGATAGCGTGGCGGACCTGGTGCAAGTGGCCAGTCAGCTGGATGTAGAGTTCCGGCCCTCCACTGACGGCGAGCCGCCGCGGGTGTTTCTGGCGGGGGAGGATGTCACCGCCCAGCTCCGCACCGAAGAGGCCGGCCGTGACGCATCGCGTATTGCCGTGCTGCCGGAAGTGCGGGCTGCGCTGTTGCAGCGCCAGCGAGACTTCCGGCAACCGCCGGGTTTGATTGCAGACGGGAGGGATATGGGGACTGTAGTCTTTCCAGATGCGCCCTGCAAAATTTTTCTAACCGCCAGCGTTGAAGAACGGGCCCGGCGACGTTTTAATCAGTTGAAGCAGCAAGGGCTAGATGTTAAACTTTCGGCCCTTTTAGAAGAGTTGAAGGCGCGGGACGAACAGGACATGAATCGCGCCACGGCGCCGCTGAAACCAGCGGACGACGCGGTGGTCGTGGATACGACCGGGCATTCAATCGAAGAGGTTTTACAGATAATTCTAGGTGTTTGGGCTGAAAAATCCAGCACTTAGGAAATAAAGCGGCTTTCCCGGGCCGAGCCAGTGATACCCGGACGAAGCCATTGTTGAACTGACCGCGTTTGCTGGCGATGCGGAATGAAAACGTATTTTGACCACGTAGGAAATCAAATGAGCGAGAGCTTTGCTGAACTTTTCGAAGAAAGCCTGAAAGAAATTGATATGCAGCCCGGTTCGATTGTCAAAGGGACAATCGTTGACATCGACGGCGACTGGGTAACTGTTCATGCCGGCCTGAAATCCGAAGGCGTGATTCCTGTTTCCCAATTTTTTGACGACGCCGGACGCCTGAATATCAAGGTCGGAGATGAGGTTGATGTAGCTCTCGACGCGGTGGAAGATGGTTTTGGTGAAACCCGTCTGTCCCGTGAGAAAGCGAAGCGCGCTGAAGCCTGGAAAGACCTGGAGAAGGCTTTCGAAGAGCAGGCAGTGGTCAAAGGCGTTATCAACGGCAAGGTCAAAGGTGGTTTCACCGTTGACGTTAACAGCATCCGCGCGTTCCTGCCGGGCTCCCTGGTTGATGTGCGTCCGATCCGTGACACCGCACACCTGGAAGGCAAGGAACTCGAATTCAAAGTTATCAAGCTGGATCAGAAGCGCAACAACGTAGTTGTTTCCCGTCGTGCGGTTCTGGAAGCTGAAAACAGTGCCGAGCGCGAAGCGCTGCTGTCTTCCCTGCAAGAAGGCATGGAAGCAAAAGGTATCGTCAAGAACCTCACCGACTACGGCGCATTCGTCGACCTGGGCGGTGTGGATGGTCTGCTGCACATCACCGATATGGCTTGGAAACGCATCAAGCATCCGAGCGAAATCGTCAATGTGGGCGACGAGATTAACGTTAAGGTTCTGAAGTTCGACCGTGAGCGTAACCGTGTATCCCTGGGTCTGAAGCAACTGGGCTCTGATCCCTGGGTTGATATCAAGGCACGTTACCCGGAAGGTGCCCGTGTTACCGCACGCGTAACCAACCTGACCGACTACGGCTGCTTTGCTGAGCTGGAAGAAGGTGTGGAAGGCCTGGTTCACGTATCCGAAATGGATTGGACCAACAAGAACATCCATCCGTCCAA
>CAZEWG010000051.1:5303-14523 GCA_964514485.1 uncultured Pseudomonadales bacterium | reverse complement strand
AGTACCGCCAGCCACAGCAAGGGCGGCAGCGGGATAAACAGGAACGGCAGCAGGGCCAGTAGCACGGCCAGCCCAAAGCCCGAGGGCGAGATGCGGATGGCCAGCGGCTTGGCCTTACCGTCGGGGCGGGCGTAGGACTCGTTGAGCATCATGCTGGTGGAGGCGATCCGGCTGACGGTATGGGCCAGCACCATCACCGGCGCGATCAGGGCGGGAGGCAGGGATACCAAAAACAGGAACTTGCCCACCAGGGCGGCCCACAGCACCACGGCGCCGAAGGTGCCGAGCCGGGAGTCGTGCATGATGTCCATGATCCGTTCCCGGGTCCAGCCGCCGCCCATGCCATCGGCAAAGTCCGCCAGCCCGTCTTCATGAAAGGCGCCGGTCAGCAGAAGCCCTGCCACCATGCTGAGAAACAACGCCACCGGCGTGTCCCAGAGTAGTCCGGCCGCCAGAAAAACACCGGCACAGAGGGCGCCGATCAGGGTGCCGATCAACGGGAAATAGATCACCGCATGGTTCAGCTCCTCTTCCGAATAGGGCACCGAGGCCGGAATCGGAATCCGGGTGAAGAACTGCAACGACAGCAGGAAGCGGTCGCTTTCCCGACGCCAGATCAGACGCTCCTCCATCAGCCCGGCTCCTTGTTGGACACCCCGGCTTCTTCGAACGAGGCCATTTCATTCAGAAAGCCACAGGCCGCCTGAAGCAGGGAATAAGCCAGCACCGCGCCACTGCCTTCGCCCAGTCGCAACTCCAGTTGCAGCAAGGGCCGGGCCTGCAGGTACGCCAGCAGATGGGCATGCCCACCTTCCTGGGAGCAATGACCGAAGAAAACGTAGTCCCGCACCGCAGGCGCAATCTTCATGGCGGCCAGCAGGGCGGCGGTGGCGATAAAACCGTCCACGATCACCGCCGCGCCTTTCTCGGCGGCGCCCAACATGGCGCCGGTCATCATCACCACTTCAAAGCCGCCCACTTCACTTAACACCGTCAGCACATCGCGGGGCTGATCTCCCAGGCGGTCGACGACCTGTTGCAGAATGGCCTGCTTACGCGCCAGGCCCTCATCATCCAGGCCGGTGCCGCGACCGGTGCAGTCAGCCAGTGGAATATCCGTCAATAAATGGGTAATCAGAGCCGCGGCGGAGGTGTTGCCAATGCCCATTTCCCCAAAAGCCAGAATATTGCTGCCACAGGCAACCTGCTGGTGGGCGATCTGGCGTCCGGTTTCCAGGGCGGCGACCACCTGCTCGCGGGTCATGGCTGGCTGGTGCAGACAGTTTGCGGTGCCATAACCCAGCTTGGCGTGGTGAATGGGCAGATCCTTGGGGAAGTCGGTGTTGACGCCAGCATCTACCACCTGCAAGGCGAAACCCTGCTGGCGGGCGAACACGTTGGTGGCCGCGCCGCCATTTAAGAAGTTGTACACCATCTGGGCGGTGACTTCCGGTGGATAGAGGCTGACGCCGCTGGCCGCCAGTCCGTGGTCGGCGGCAAAGATGACCAGCGCGGGCCGGTTCAGGGAGGGAGTCAGCGTCTGCTGGATCAGGCCCAAGCGGAGGGCGATCTCTTCCAGTTGGCCGAGCGCGCCCAGGGGTTTGGTCTTGTGGTCGATCTTGTGTTGCAGGGCGGCTTTTAAGGCTTGGCTGGGAGCGGTCAAATAATAATCGGTTAGCGCGGACATCTTCTAGGTATCTGGATAAAAAGGGAGGCAGATATAAGCACGGCGGACTTCTTTTCTCAACCGAAATCCGCGACGGGTTCAGCGCCGGGGCAACAACCGGAGCCTTGGGATCAGGTGATGCAGTATAAGGTGACAATTAGTTACCTAATTGCCCAGGAGCCATAGGAATGAGTCGTCTATCTTTTGACCAAACATACCAAGAAGGAGCTTTTTATGTACAAGACGGTTACCTATCAAAGTCGGCGGTATTGGAAGTGGAGCTGTGCGGCGCTTGTGTTGGCGCTATTATCGTTGGGGTCTCCACAGAGTCTCGCCCAGGGTAAGGGAATGCAACATATCAAATTTCGCAAGGTGATCGATCTCAGCCATGTTATCACTCCCAATATTCCCCTGTGGCCGGGGGATCCGGCGGTGGAGTTCACGCCCGTGGCGGACTTTGAAGCGGATGGCTATTACCTGAGAAGCTTTCATATCGGCGAGCATAGCGCCACCCATATGAACGCGCCCAACAGTTTCCATGCCGACGGAGTCGGTATCGATCAGTATGATCCAGAGTCCTTGGTGCGATCCGCCGTCGTAATCGACGTGCGGGATAAAGTTCGCCATAACGATGACTATGTGATTGATAAGTCGGATGTGCTGGCCTGGGAGCACCGTCATGGTCGTATTAAACGAGGCACTCTGGTGTTGTTCTACACCGGCTGGCAGGAGCGCTGGCATGATCCCATCGCCTTTATGAACGAGGACGGACAGGGGCTGCACTTCCCGGGTATCGGCGGAGACACCACCCGTTTTCTGTTGGAGGAGCGTGACATTGCCGGCGTTGGCATCGACACCCATGGTACTGACCCGGGCATGGACACTTCGTTTGCCACCAACACCCAAGTGTTGGCCCGTCAGGGCATTATCCTCGAGAATCTGACCAATCTGGACCAGTTACCCCCCAAAGGAACCACGGTGGTGATCGGCATTTTGCGACTACAGGATGGTTCTGGCTCGCCGGTGTCCGTGATGGCGTTTGTGCCTTAGTGGGCTTGCCCGTTTAGTAAGCCGGGTCTGCCGCCTCCGGTTGAGGCGGCTGGTAAAAACCGCCTGCCTGTAACGCAGCGATCAGGTTGCGTAGCCGAATCGGCTTGACCAACACATCATTGATCCCCGCCGCCTTGTATCTTGCCACATCGTTTTGCAGGGCATTGGCGGTGAGGGCAATGATGTACGGACGATGGCTGGTTTCCAGGGTGCGGATTTTCTGAGTGACTTCCAGCCCGTTCAGTTTGGGCAGGTTGATATCCATGAAAATCAGGTCAGGGGAGAACTGCTGGAACTGACTGATGGCCTCAAGTCCGTCCGTGGCGATCAGCGGGGTGATGCCCAGCTTGTGGAGCATTCCCTTGGCGATGGTCTGATTGACCGGATTGTCTTCCACCAACAAGACCTTCAGGCCGGGCGCAACGAGACCCGCCAGGTGCCAGTCGGGGGTTGGTGTGGCAGGTGTGTCCGCGACGCTCACCGGGATGGTGAAGGAGAAGATCGAGCCGCCCGTCGGGCGGCGTCGCGCTTTGATCTCGCCGCCCAGGGCTTCCACGAGCCTCTGGCAGATGTTCAGACCCAGGCCTGAGCCGGGGTGCGGGTTGGTTAAGGAGGTATCGACCTGGAAGAAGGGGGTGAACAATTCCTGAATCTTGTCTTCGGGGATGCCAATGCCGGTATCGGCGATACTGAAGGTCAAGGTTGGCGGGGATCGGTCTGCTGTAGCGCTCACCGAGAGGTCTATGGCACCGGACTCGGTAAATTTGATGGCATTGCCCAGCAAGTTGATCAGGATCTGGCGCAGCAGGCCTTCGTCGGCGTAGACCCAGGTGGGCACGTCAGCGGCAATGTTCAGGTTCAGGGCGAGGCTTTTCTGATCCAGGCTATGTTGAAAGACACTGACCGTTGAGGCGATCAGGTCCGGCACCGATAAGACAGAAGGACGAACTTCCAGCTTGCCGGCTTCGATCTTGGACAGGTCCAGAACGCCTTCGATCAGTGAGAGAAGGGCGTGACCGCAGTCCTGAATAATATGGATCAACTTGGACTGCTCCGCCGTCGGCTGGCTATCCAGGAGCAGCTCCGTGGAGCCCAGCACGCCATTCAGGGGGGTGCGGATTTCGTGGCTCATGGTTGCGAGAAACTGACTTTTGGCCCGATCGGCGGCTTCCGCGGCCTCCTTGGCCTGACGTAGGGCTTGCTGGTTTTGACGCATTTGCGCCAGATGTCTCCGAGCCCGCACGATATAGCCGCCGACCAGCAGGGCGAGCATCAGGAACACCAGCATGGCCAAGCCGATGTGGCGCAGGGTATCGGCGTGCAACAGGCTGTAGTATTCGTCCAGGGACACTTCCGCCCCGGCCACGTAAGGCGTGCCGTCTTGCGAATAGTAACGGACGAAAACGGCGCGGAAGTCTCCCCAGCGATCGGTGTAGTCCACCCAGGTCGGTTCCGACTGATCGAAACTGTCCAGAAGCGCTTGGCTGGCATCGTGATACTTGTCGAAAAAGCGTACATAGGTATTGCTCGCCAACTCCTCGTCGGAGGCGCTGGAGCTGATCAGGTAGGCTTCGTTGTCCTGTTTGATCACGGTGTAGATGAAGCTCAGGCCCATCTTGCGATTGAAATGGGTCAGGCGCTGGATTGTGTCCCAGTCTTCGGCTTCGGTTTTGGAGCTGGAGTCGACTAGATTGTCGTGGTAGCGGTCGCCCAGAATGGCTGCCGTGGCGTGAGCGGCGTAGAGTAGTTTGTTGTTGATGTTCTGGTCTATGACGGCTTTGGCTTCAGAGAACAGATGATAGATATAACCAGCAGTTCCCAGCACAAATACGATGAATAAAACCAGGGATCGACGTTCTGTGATCGGCACCTGTTTTTCCTTTTATTCTTATCACTTCCTGTGGTAAGTCATCATAGCTCAATTTCTTAGTTCGCACATTCTTTGCAGGGAAATGATCTGCTTTAAGTGCTGTGGCGCACATATTCGGCCATGTGTACCAATGGCTCTGTTGGCGGTATAAATCCATAAATCACTGTGGTCGGCCCGGACGTTGCTATGTTTGCAAAAGAAGATCTGCTCAAACTCGCCCAGTGGCGAATGCCTTTCGGCAAATATCAGGGGCGGGTGCTGATCGACCTGCCCGAGGAATATCTGTTGTGGTTTGCCAAACAAGGGTTTCCCCGGGGAGAGTTGGGAATGCTGTTGCAACTGTGTCTGGAACTGAAAATTGAAGGGCTGGATGCTATGATTCGTCCCCTCAAGCAATCGGGCCAGGCTTGACCGCGGCGACCGGTTGCAGCGTTTGGATCATAAGAGGATAGGCTGTATGGCGATCAACTGGTTCCCCGGGCATATGCATAAGGCCCGCAAGGAAATCAAACAGATCATGCCCCAAGTGGATCTGGTGATCGAGGTGCTGGACGCGCGCATTCCCTTCAGCAGCGAAAACCCTCTGGTGGCCAGTCTGCGGGGTGAGACGCCCTCGCTGAAAATCCTGAATAAGAGCGATCTGGCGGACCCGGCGGTCACGGCCCGCTGGCTGCAATATCTGGAGCAGGAGAAGGGGGTCAGGGCGATTGCGCTGACCCAGAAGCAGTCGGCCGAGGTACAGCGAGTCCTGGCTCTGTGTCGCGGCATGCTGGCTCACCGGAACATGGAGCATCGTACCCTGCGCGCCTTGATCCTGGGTATTCCCAACGTGGGGAAATCCACCCTGATCAATACATTGGCCGGGCGCACGATTGCCAAGACTGGTAATGAACCCGCCGTGACCAAAATGCAGCAGCGTATTCAACTGCCGGACAACATCGTGCTACTGGATACCCCGGGCTTTCTCTGGCCCAAGCTGAGCCCGCCGGAGTGCGGCTATCGGCTGGCTGTGACGGGCGCGATCAAAGACACCGTCTTTGAGTACGAAGACGTGGCCATGTTCGCCCTGGAATTCCTGATGCAGAGCTATCCCAAAGAACTGTGCGAACGTTACCGTCTGGACTCGGTGCCGGGCTCGGCGGTTGAGGCCATGGATATGATCGGCGCCCAGCGCGGTTGTCTGCGCCGCGGGGGGATGGCCGATCTGCACAAGGTCTCTGAAATTGTGCTCAATGAGTTACGTAGCGGTGCCATTGGCCGGATCAGCCTGGAAACTCCGGAAATGTTTGAAAACCAATCACCAGAAGAGTGAGATTAGTGAGGCTCCCGCGGGAGCCTTTTTTATGGGACTGGCACCATCGCCGCTTTGCATTGAAACAGTTTGCGGTTAGGGTGGGACACTATATTCGAGAGGAATTGTTTGGTTCGTAAAGGCAGCTGCTGTCACCAGCTGGTTGGCTGCCGCGTGCACAAAAACTGTCAAGGAAAGGGAAATGAATACAGCACGGTATGATTTGATTGTTTTCGGCGCGACCAGTTTTGTCGGCGCTATTTTGGTCCGTTATCTGTTTGAGCAGTATGGGGTGGGCAAGGAGTTGAAATGGGCCCTTGCCGGCCGTTCCACTGCCAAGCTTGAGCAACTACGGGACTCGCTGGGAGCCGGCGCGGATCAGCTGCCCCTGGTGATTGCCGATGCCGGCGACGAGCAGTCCCTGCGTCAGCTGTGCAACCAGACCCGGGTGGTTATTTCCACCGTGGGCCCTTATGCCCTCTACGGCGAGCCGTTGGTCAAGGTCTGCGCCCAGACCGGCACCGACTACTGTGACCTGACCGGCGAGGTGCAATGGATCCGGCAGATGGTCAAGAAATATGAGGCCGACGCTAAAGCCTCCGGCGCCCGGATTGTTCATTGTTGCGGGTTTGACTCCATTCCTTCTGACCTGGGGGTCTATTTCCTGCAACAGCAGGCCAAACAGCGTTGGGGGCAGCCCTGTCAGCGGGTCAAAATGCGGGTCAAGGCGGCCAAGGGTGGTCTTTCCGGCGGCACTGTCGCCAGCCTGATGAATGTGGTCAAGGAAGCCGCCAAGGATGCGGAGCTGAGAAAGCAGCTGGGCAATCCCTACGCCATTTGCCCGCCGGACCATTCCTTTTACTCCCGCCAGCCGGATGTGCGCTTTGCCCAGTACGACGAAGACTTCCAGGCTTGGGCGGCACCTTTTGTGATGGCGGCCATTAACACCCGCATCGTGCATCGCTCCAATGCTTTGTCGGGCAATGCCTATGGCAAGGACTTTCTCTACGACGAAGGGGTTCTTACTGGGCGCGGCCTGAAGGGACGGATGGCGGCACTCGGCATGGTTGGGGCGCTGGGCTCGTTTATGGCGGCCGCCACCCTGCCACCGTCCCGCTGGGTGCTGGAGAAGTTTGTGGTCCCCAAGCCGGGTGAAGGCCCCAGCCCGGAAAGTCAGGAGAAGGGCTTCTTCGATATTCGGTTTAGCGGCAAGACCGCCGACGGGCAGACGATCCGCGTCAAGGTCACCGGGGACCGCGATCCCGGCTATGGTTCTACCGCCAAAATGCTGGGGCAGGCCGGCGTCTGTCTCGCGTTGGACCTCGTTAAACAAGATAAGGATGGCGGTTTTTGGACGCCATCGAGCCTTCTGGGCGACAAGCTGCTCGACCGGTTGCAGAAGCATGCCGGGCTGACGTTCGACGTGCTTGAGGGCTAAGCCTCAGTGCCTAAAAACCCCGGTCAGCTGACCGGGGTTTTTAGGACATGAAGTCCACCCCAAGCCCTGTCGTTCCGGTTAAAGTTTCGCCAGCTCCTGCCGATACAAAACAAGAAATCATATTTCGGCGGGTTTTATGGACATCAAACTCTCTCCCTATCAGTCTTTGGCCCTGCAGTCTTCGTCTTCGCCGTTGCGAGGCGCCACGGGCATACCCTCCCAAAACCTTCTGTTTCAACAGGAGGGTAAGCAGGAACAGTCCGCTTCTGCCAACGCGTCGCTACAACCGCTCAAGGTCACGACCCGGTCAAACAGCATCTCAGGGTTTACGCCGCTTATGACCGGCTTGCGGGACTGGATCGAAGAGGGCAGCTTGCCGGCCGTCGCTAGTCAGCCTGTAAAGTCATCGCCTTACCCGCAGAAGCCTCTGACATACTCCGGCGGCTTCTCTTTGGAAGTGAAAACGCGGGAGGGCGATCGGATTCAGATCCGTTTTGAGGAGGTCCACGACGACCACGTCCGCGGTGATCGATCGCTACGGGCCAGTTATGAAATTCAGGGAGAGCTGTCTAAAGAGGAACGACAAGCCCTGGAGAAAGTCGTCGACAAGATGCTGGAGATCAGTGATCGGTTTTTCTCCAGCACCGTCGGTTTTGGTCATCTGGCGATCATGGATAATCTCCAGTTCTTTGATGCGGAGCAACTGGCCAGCTTTGCCCTGAATATCAGTCAGTCCAGGGAGTTCAGCGGACGGGCCCAAAAGCTCAACAGCAGCCTTTCCTACGGGTATGAAGTGGACCTGAATGGCGGAAGCCAGCGGCTGAGGTCGGAGCTTGTATTGGGGTATCGCCAGAATGAGTACGGCGGGCGGCAAAAATTCGGCTATGACGTCACGTCCGCCATTAACCCCACTGCCGGACAACTCCTTGAGGGGCTGGATGTTCGCGGCCTGGGGCGCCCCCAGCTGAATCAAAGCGCGCCCACCGCACTGCCCCGCTATTACCAAGGAGCGTTGCAGGCACTCGCCAGTAATCTGGATCAGCTCGCCTCGTTGGCCAAGGACTCGTCCGCCCAACAGCTGCCCTTGCCGGGCGAGGACCTGGTGACACAGCTGTTTCAGCAGATGGCTCCACAACATCCGGCTTTCAAGGAAGCGCCGGAAGCCGTTCAGCAACGGCTGTCCAAGTTGTTCAAGATTCTGCCGGTCTTGCTCAAATACTCAAACCAGCTGAACACCCTCAGTTTTCGAGGCTCGCTCAAAGTAAAAGCTTAATCCGATGGGAACTTGACCGGGCGGGATTGCCGGCGGGCCATCCGGCAAGGCATGATGGGCACCCTTGCGTCACGACCCCAGGACTGTTGCGAGTTAACCGCGTAGCAGTTATGTGACGGCGATCCGGTTGCTTGAGAGGAGTGTTGTCATGGCCCGAGTTGAACTTCAGCTGCCTGAACAGTTCATTTTCACCCACACCATTAGTGTCCGGATGACGGATCTGAATACTGCCAAGCATGTGGGCAATGATCAGATGATCTCGCTGATTTCCGAAGCCCGCTACCGCTTTTTCTGTGAATATGGCCTCAACGAGTTCAGCGATAACGATTACGGCATTATCGTCACCGACCTGGTCGCTACCTACAAAAGTGAAAGCTATGCCCGCGATAACCTGCAGTTTGAGGTGGGGCTGATGGACTTCAACAAATACGGCGCTGACGTTATTTTTCGGGTGACCAAGCAGCCGGAAGGCAAGCTGGTGGTGCTGGCCAAACAGGGCTTTGTGTTTTACGACTACCAGAATCGCAAAGTGATGCCGGTGCCCGAGGAGTTCAGGCAAAGATTTCCGGATATTAAGTAGGAAAAAAGATTTTCGGATATTAACTGGGGAAAGGGATGGCGGCGGTGAGGCT
>CAZEWG010000051.1:0-5203 GCA_964514485.1 uncultured Pseudomonadales bacterium | reverse complement strand
TAGGAAAAAAGATTTTCGGATATTAACTGGGGAAAGGGATGGCGGCGGTGAGGCTTCTGTAAAAGAAGCTGACATTTCTTAGGACGGTGGTCGGAAGGGGATCTCGATGGCGGTGGCCTGGGCTCTGGAGAGAGAGAGGCCGAGGCCTCTGTTTTTGACCTGTTAAAAACTCTGACAGGATGGGAGGCGAGGCAGGCGGGGAGAGCAGCGAAGCACCTGGGGAGAGTTGTGAAACACCCGGAGAGAACAACGAAGCACTCGGCCGCCAACCGTTTAGCCCTGCTTTAATCCCAGCGTGGAGAGCGTTCGTTGACGAACGGTGTAAAGCAGCTCGGCATCTTCGATGAGTGACTGTCCGTAAGAGGGAATCATTTCTTTCATCTTGGCCTGCCACTCCGCGCTTTTCAGGCGTTCGCCAAAACAGCGTTCCAGCACATCGATCATGGCATTGGCGGCGATGGAGGCTCCGGGAGAGGCGCCCAGCAGGGCGGCCAGCGTGCCGTCCTGGGAGGCGACCAGTTCCGTGCCGAATTCCAGCTTGCCGCGTCCGCTGGCATCCCGCTTAATGATCTGGACCCGCTGGCCGGCCTGGGCGAGCGCCCAGTCTTCGTCCCGGGCATCCGGGAAGAAGTTGCGCAGGGTGTTAACTCGCTCCTTGTGGGACTGGAAGACCTCGCCGATCAAATAGCGGGTGAGATCCATGTTGTCCAGGCCAGCCGAGACAATGGGGCGGAAGTTTTTGGAACGGATCGAGGCAAACAGGTCGAAGGACGAGCCTTTCTTCTGGAACTTGGTGGTAAAACCGGCGTAAGGGCCAAACAGCAGCGCCGGTTTGCCGTTGATGATGCGGGTATCCAGATGGGGCACGGACATGGGAGGTGCCCCGACCGGCGCTTTGCCATACACCTTGGAGTGGTGCTGCTGCACTATCTCGGGTTTTTGGCAGACCAGCCATTGCCCGCTGACCGGGAACCCGCCATAGCCTTTGCTTTCGGGGATCTTGGATTTCTGCAACAGCGGTAAAGCCCCTCCACCGGCGCCCAGAAACACGAATCCGGCGTTGAAGTACTTGATCTGATGATTGGGCTTGTCCATCACCCGGACCAGCCAGCGGCCGTCGTTGCGTCGCTTCAGACCCTTGACGGGGTGGTTGAGCAGGAGCTGGAATTGGGGGTGCTGTTGCAGGGAGTTGACCATATTGCGGGTCAGTGAGCCGAAATCCACATCCGTTCCATAATCCACCCGCGTGGCTGCCACGGGCTGGTTTGGGTCACGGCTTTGCATGACCAGGGGCATCCACTGCTGGAGAACCTGGCGGTCTTCGCTGTATTGCATGTCTTTAAACAGGTGGTGTTTGCTCAGCAGTTCATAGCGCTTGCGCAGAAAGGCCACATCCTTTTCACCCCACACAAAGCTCTGGTGCGGCGTGGGGTTAATGAACTCGGTTGGTGCAGGTAGTGCGTTACGTTCTACCAGGTAGCTCCAGAGCTGTAACGACACCTCGAAGGCGGCATTGATGGACAGGGCGCGGCTGATGACAACACTGCCATCGGCCTGCTCCGGTGTATAGTTCAGCTCGCAATAGCCGGCGTGACCGGTGCCGGCGTTGTTCCAGCCATCGGTGCTTTCGTGGGCGACATGGTCAAGCCTTTCCACCAGCACAATATTCAGGGTGGGGTCCAGTTGCGTCAGCATGGTGCCCAGGGTGGCACTCATGACGCCACCGCCGACCAGGAGTACGTCTACGGTTGTTTCATTCATGGAAGTTGTGCCTTTGCCAAAGTGATTGTCATCAGGCAATCCTGTTACCCAATACTAGAGATTGGATGACGCCATCAGAGCTTTCTGTTCAGAGTATCTGGCCGGTAATAGTGAGTCCATTAAACAGTCTGTTCCTGCCTTGTATCCAGCCCTGGCTGGCTTCGCGCAACCTGCTTCTTTTATGGGGGCTAGCGGGCAGAGTCTTCTGGGTCTGACGGGGTCAGCATGTCGTCGTGTTCCGCCATGTTCCAGGGTAGGTTTCCCGGCGATATATGCAGGAAGTGCAGGTATTCCTCGAAGTGATCGAGAATGTCGCCGATGATGTCCTGTTCGCTGTAGCCATAAATGTCATAGTGCTGTCCCCCACGGCGCAGAAAAACTTCCGCCCGATAATAGAATTCGTCGCCTTCGGTATGACGATCCATTTCCGGGAAGGCGAAGTCTGGGCGTGGATACCCCCGGCGCCGGATATCATAACTAAAGTCCACTTGTTCCGGCTTGCTGACTTCCAGGTGGGCTCGGCCAGTTTCCGCCTCATAGTGGACTTCCGTGGGCCACTCCCGGTTGTTCAGCTCCCAACGTACCCGCTGCATGGCAGGGAGCACCGTATGGTGGATGAAGCTATCAACGTCGTCTTGGGAGGGATAGTGAATGATACCCGCCAGGCGCTTCTTCCACAGAGCTGCTGCACCCTGTCGTCCTGTTTGCATGCGGGCCTTGAGACTGGCTTCCCGATGGCCTTCGATGGTCAGGGCACGCCACATGCCGACGGCGGAAATCAGCATGATGATGGCGAACGGCAAGGCGCTGGTGATGGTCATCGTCTGTAGGGCTTTTAAGCCCCCAGCAAGCAGCAGTACTGCTGCCAGAGTGCCGGAGGTTGCGGCCCAGAACAAGCGCTGCCAGGCGGGAGTCGATGTGGCGCCACCGGAAGCCAGGGAGTCCACCACCAGAGCGCCGGAATCGGCCGAGGTGACGAAGAAGGTGATGATCAACACCACAGTGACAAAGGAGGCAATGGCCGTGAATGGCAGGAGTTCATAAAGCTTGAACAGGGCAATGGCGTGGTCTGCCTGCACCTCTTCAATGAGAGTGGTGTAACCTTCGACCATGATTAGGTGTAGCGCGGTATCGCCGAAGATGGAGAACCAGAGGAAGGTAAACAGCGTGGGTACAAACATCACGCCGAAGACAAACTGGCGGATAGTGCGTCCCCGGCTGATCTTGGCGATGAACAGTCCCACGAAGGGAGCCCAGGCGATCGTCCAGCCGAAGATAAATAGCGTCCAGTTGCCGATCCAGTCACTGCGGCTGTAGGCCTGTAGATTGAAGGTACGCTCAATGATGTTGTTGAGATAACTGCCGGTATTTTGCAGAAAGGTCTCCAGAATGAAGACAGAAGGCCCCGTGAGAAAGACAAACAGCATTAGGGTGAGCGCTAGGGCCATGTTGAGGATGGACAGGCGCTTGATGCCTTTATCCAGTCCGGCGACGACAGACAGGGTGGCCAAGGCGGTAATGGCGATGATCGCAATCACCTGTACCTGAGTGTTGACTGGAATCTGTGGCCATAGGTAATTGACTCCGGCATTGATCTGGGTGACTGACAAACCCAGGGTTGTGGCAATGCCAAACAGGGTGCCGAGGATGGCAAAGACATCGACGACATGACCAATCGGGCCGTGGATTTTATCGCCAACCAGCGGATACAGCGCAGAGCGCATGGAGAGGGGAAGCCCGTGGCGAAATGCAAAATAGGCCAAAACCAGCCCGACCAGTCCATAGATTGCCCAGATGTGGAAGCCCCAGTGGAAAAACGCAATCTGCATGGCCTGCTTGGCGGAGTCCACCGTCAGGGCACTGCCGGCAGGAGGGGAGGCATAGTGAAGTACGGGTTCTGCCACCCCAAAGAACAGTAAGGCAATCCCGTAGCCGGCGGAAAACAGCATGGCGAACCAAGCCGGAAAGCTGTATTGGGGGACTGCATGGTCGGGGCCCAGCTTGATCTTTCCCCAGCGACTGGCAGCCATGGCAACAATAAAGACCAGAAAAATCGCCACGGCTAGCATGTAAAACCAGCCGAACGTTCGGGTGATATAGGCAAGGGTGGCTTGGAAAGCCTCATTCGCCAGTTCGGGGTTGCTGATGGTGCCGATCACCAGCAATAGGGCCACAATCACTGCGGGAATAAAAACCGGGGCCAAAATTGCCGTTTTGACAGTGCGGGTGTCCATGCTCATATTTTCGTTTTTAGTGAGACCCTGGTTGGTGGGAAGGCGGGCTTGACCTCCAAGCCCGCTTAAAGACCATCTGGAGACGGTTAATTTTCGGGGGCGTACTCGGTAAACTCCTCGGCGCTGAGCTGGTTGTCGCCGTCTTCGTCGACCTCACTGAAAATGGCGGCCAAATCGGGGTCCGCCTCGGCTTCCGTTTGCGACAGGGACTGGTCCTGATCCAGATCCAACTGCTCAAAACGGCTTTCGCTAAAGTCCACTGTGGATACGGCCGGTTCGCTCTCACCCAGGCTCTCCGGTGGCCCCGGGCGATCATCAAAGCCTGTGGCGTTAAGGCCCGGGTCGGTGTCCGAGCGGCCCCGGGCTTCTGGGTAATCTTCGGTGCCGGGCAAGGCCGACTCCGCGACGCAGAGCCCGCTTGCTCCCAGGCCCAGTGCTAATGCCAGAACCATGCTGTTTAACTTCATCCTAGTTCTCCTTCTCGACTGTCAGCCGCCTCGTGCGGCACCTCGTACAAGTCCTACCCTTAAAACTTACTCATAAGGGCCCGCGCTTCCCAAAGGAGGAGGCCTGGCTGCGGATGAACTACTGGCGCTTGCCCATGGCCGTGCCCGGCGGTGGATAGGGGATGCTGTTGCGCAGCTTGGCGATCCGCTCCGGATCAAACCGGGGCAGTTGCAGTTCGCCTGCCTCCTGCCATTGGCGGACTTGGTCTTCGGCGGCCTGGGTGCGGGACTGATCCAGGCCCTGGTCCCGGGCAAAGTAAAGGGTCTGGGAAGGGAGGGCGAGCCCGGTGCCACTCTTGTCGATAATGTCCAGGATTCGAAGCAGCAGGTCTTCTTGGACCTCCATGAAGTCGTTGACGTCGGCGGCCTGGATATAGGCAAAGATTTCCAGTTGGGCTGCATCCTGGGTCAGGCCGGTGAACCGTACCCGGGCCGGGTCCGGGTTCACCTTGGGGTGGGCATAGAGCATCGCCCGCAGTTCCACCAGCAGATAGCGGATCTGATCCGGGGTGGTTTCAAGGCGCAGGTTCAGGGTCGGGTGAAACCAGAACTGGTCACGGCGGTTGTAGTTCTCGATTTCCATAGAGGAAAAGACACCATTGGGAATGGTAATGACTGTGCGATCCAGGGTGCGTACCCGAGTGGAACGCATGCCGATGTCTTCCACCGTGCCCAGGGTGGTGCCAAAACGGCAGAAATCGC
>CAZEWG010000050.1:0-14621 GCA_964514485.1 uncultured Pseudomonadales bacterium | reverse complement strand
GCCGAAGACAAGCTCTGGAACCAGCCGGTCACGGTGCGCCTCAAGCCGGATTCACGACTAACGGCCGACCAACGGCGGGTAATCGCCCAGGATTACGGCATGGTCCGCCAGGTATTGCGCCTGAAAACCCGGGCGGCTTTGGTGAAGTACCTACTAGACCTGTTGCGGCTAGACCCCAAGGTGCTGGACCCCGATCCGAAGGCCCAGCAGGTGGTGATCGACAATTTGGATGATCTCAAGTGCTGGCTGTTCTGAACCCGGTAAAGTCACCAGCTCAGTGCTTGTGCCCCCCATGGGGGCTGCTCACTCGCTGTTCGTAGCGGTCGAGATCCACGTCTTCATAAGACACCGGGTCATCAATTGGTTCGATATGGGTAATGACGTTGGAGCCGGGGAGATTGGCATGGATAATCTCTTCCAGCTCGTGGGCCAGGTCGTGACCTTCCTTCACCGACCAGTCTCCCGGCACCAGGAAGTGCACGGAGATAAAGCGCCGGGATGCGGCGCGGCGGGTGCGCAGGGCATGGAAGTCCACATAAGGATGCTCCGCCTGAAACTGTTTCATCAGCCCCAACACCAAAGCCTGCTCTTCCTCGGGCAGGGATGCATCCATCAAACCCGATACCGAGGCGCCGAACAGGCGAAAGCCCACCCAAAGAATATTCGCCGCCACCGCCAAAGCAATCAGCGGGTCCAGAATCAGCCAGCCGGTCCAGGCCACCAGGGCCACCGCCAGCACCACCCCAATGGAGGTCCACACATCCGTCAGCAGGTGATGACCATCCGCCTGCAGGGTGATGGAGTCATATTTGCGCCCCACTTGCAGCAAAATCCAGGCTACCAATCCGTTGATCAACGAGGCGATCACTGACAGCACCAATCCCAGGCCAATCTGGTCCAGAGGCTGGGGATTTAAAATGCGATCCACGGCGGCATAGCCAATACTGATTGCCGCCAAGACAATCAGTGCCCCTTCCGCGCCACTGGAAAAATACTCGGCCTTGGAGTGTCCGTATTGGTGGGAGTCATCCGCCGGGCGAGCAGCCACGGTCAGCACCCACAGTGCCATCAGGCCGGCCGCCAGGTTGACCAGGGATTCAATGGCATCCGACAGCAAACCAACCGAGCCGGTGTACCAATAAGCACCAGCTTTCAACACGATGGTGGCCAGGGCGGCGGCAATGGAAAGCCAGGCGTAGCGAATCAGCTTTTTGCGGTCAAACTGTTCGGGCTGCAACGGGACGGGTGGAGCTACAGACATCTGATCACCTGAAAAAAGAAATAAAGCCGGCTACAACCCTGGCCACGGTGGTCTGTTCCATAAGCCTGGTTCCGCCCGATGATTCAAGGCTCGCAAAGTTGTCGCAAACCCGCAACAGCCGAGCCTCAAGGCGCACATTACCTTACCACTAAATGTGAGCCATTCGGAGTTTCCTCAGTTGCTCATTTAACGGTTTCAAGCTGTAATAGTGCTCATGACTTGCATTCAGCTTCACATGATAACCCCTATTACCTTTCTCTCAACCACCATGCACCTGCAATCCACCGCTCAGTTATGGAGGCTTCTGCCATGAAGCCGATGCGTTATGGGCTGTTTTTAAGTACCGCATGCCTGGCGCTGGCCGGCTGCGCCTTAACGGAGGTGGTGACTCCCCCACCGCCAGCGGCTGTTCATGCGCTGCCGCCGCAGGCCCAGGCCTTTCTTGACCAGCCGGTTCCCCAATGTGACGCCGCAGCGATCCGGACCCAAGCAGCAATCAACCAGCAAAACAAGCGACTCAAAGCCCAACAGGCCCAGCTGGAAGCGCTGCGCCAGGCTGAACTGGCCCGCTGGGAGCGACGCCGGGCCTATCTGGAAGACGAGCTGGAGTTCTATAAAAAAGAAGTGCGCCGCACCGGGGGCAGCTGGGAGCTGACCAAAACCACAGACGAGCCGGCACCGCTCAAACTGTCCACCACCGGTAACTTTACCGAGCAGGTCAAGAAACAACAGGAGCGGGAGTATAACGAACGCCAATACCGTCGCTTCTACCGGGCACTCAAGCGGGGCGAAGCCAAGCATGGGCGCCTGCTCGGGCTCTATCAGGAGCGCCAGGAGTCTTTGCAGCAGGCTTTTGCCGGCTGCGCGGATTTAACTGTGGCCTTGCAAAAAGCCAAAGAAGACGAAGCCCTGCATCGCAACACTCGCGGGATCGCTCATTTCGGCCGGCAGGATGTTCAGGTGGTCGAGGTTCTGCCTCTCTCCGGTCCTTTGGAAGCGCCGGAGGACGAGGCCCTGCCCGCCGCACCGGAAGTCGCCGAAGACACCGCCCTTCTCGAGCAGCCCCAGCCGCCTGCAACTACCGCTGAGGCAGACGAAGAAGACTTCTTTGAAGAATATGCTGAAACCATGGAGGAGCTATTGCGCGACACCCTCCAGGAACCCGCACCCCTTCTCGCCCAACCCTAACCGCGGCTGTCGTTGGTCTCGCGCATGCCATGAGGGCTGGCCGGGCAACCCCGGCCAGATTCGCATTTCTTGCCAGGCCACGCCATTCTGCTCGACGGGCGTTTTTTGCTATGCTGCACCCATTGCCCTCCCGTCCACACCCTGAACCCTGTTGAGGCTAACGCCTGTGTCGATTTTTCTGCAATTGGCCTGGTTCTTCCGCCTGGAGTGGCGCCGCTATGCGATCGCCCTCAGTACCCTGGCGCTGGTGGCGGGCCTGGTAATGA
Source organism: uncultured Pseudomonadales bacterium (assembly GCA_964514485.1). Lineage (GTDB taxonomy): Bacteria > Pseudomonadota > Gammaproteobacteria > Pseudomonadales > Oleiphilaceae > JAEZAA01. Next base: position 11,906 of record CAZEWG010000050.1, on the reverse strand, counting down.
TTCCCCCCAAGCTCACCGGGCTGTTGGTGGATGCCATTGCCGAGCAGAGCCTGACCCGCCAGCAGCTATTGCTCTACTGCGGCAGCATCGCCCTGGTGGCCCTGATCGTGTATGTGCTACGGGTGGTGTGGCGGGTATATCTTTACAGTGCCTCCTTTAACCTGGCCGCCCTGCTACGGGCGCGGCTGTACCGGCACCTGAGCCACCTCTCCCCAAGCTTTTATCATCGCTATAAAACCGGCGACTTAATGGCGCGGGCCACCAACGATATCGAAGCGGTGCAGATGACTGCCGGTGAAGGGGTGTTGGCCCTGGTGGACGGCCTGATGACCGGGGTGGTGGTACTGGCGGTGATGCTGCTGACCATTTCCTGGCAGTTGACTCTGGTGGCGCTGCTGCCCTGGCCGGTCATGGCCTGGTTGATGTATGTGTACGGCAACCGGCTGCACCATGCGTTTCATGAGGCGCAAAACCAGTTCAGCCACCTCAACGACAAAGTGCAGGAAACCATCTCCGGAGTACGGGTGGTGAAAGCCTTCGGTCGGGAGCAGGCCGAAGGCCAGTCATTTGAAACCGTCACCCGCCGCACCGCTGATGCCAACCTGGCGGTGGCTCGCACCGACAGCCTCTACGATCCCACCATCAGCCTGACGGTCGGTGCCTCTTATCTTTTGAGTATCGGCTTCGGGGCCTGGCTGGTGGTGCAGGAGCGCCTGACCCTGGGGCAACTCACCAGCTTTACCATGTATCTGGGCTTTTTGATCTGGCCCATGTTTGCCTTTGGCTGGACCCTGAATCTGGTGGAGCGGGGCCGAGCTGCCTACCGCCGCATTGATGAGCTGCTGCAAACCCGTGACGACATTGAAGACCAGGGCCAAGAGCGGCTGTTAAACCAGGCTGAAATCACCATTGATATCCAACAGTTTTGCTATGCCGGCAGTCAGCAGCCAGCGCTGGAAAATATCCAGTTACAGATTCCCGCCGGCACCACCCTGGGCCTGGTGGGGCATACCGGTGCCGGCAAAACCAGCCTGCTTGGTCTGCTGCTGCGGCTTTACGAGGGCGACGGGGTCGAGATTGCCTTGAATGGCGACAATATCCGCAACTTTTCCCTGGAGTCCCTGCGGCGCAATATCGCCTTTGTGCCCCAGGATCCCCTGCTGTTTTCCGCCACCATTGCCGAAAACATCGCCCTGGGCAGACCCGAGGCGAGCCGTGAGGAGATTGAACAGGTGGCACGCTTGGCCCAGATCCACAAGGATATCCTGCGCTTTCCCGAGGGTTATGACACCCTGGTGGGCGAGCGTGGCGTGACCCTCTCCGGCGGCCAGAAACAACGCATTTCCATTGCCCGGGCCCTGCTGCTGGATGCCCCCATCCTGATTCTCGATGATGCGCTGTCGGCGGTGGACATGGAAACCGAACGGCAGATTCTGGCGCACTTGCGCCAGGCGCGGGTGGGACGCACCACCCTCATTGCGTGCCATCGCCTGAGCGCGGTGGAAGACGCCGAACAGATCGCGGTGCTGTCCCACGGTCAGCTGGCGGAGCTGGGCAGACACCGGCACTTGCAGGCCCAGGGTGGCTGGTACGCCCGGATGGTGGAATATCAAAAGCTGGAGCAAGCCGTTCATGAAGGCCGTTGATACCCCCAGCTCATCCCGCACTCGCCGCCGGGTGCTGTCGCGCCTGCTGGGCTACGGCTGGCGCTATCAAAACCTGTGGTGGAAGGCCCTCATTCTGTTATTGATCGCCACCGCGGCCGATGTCAGTGGCCCGATCCTGATCAAGGTCTTTATTGACGACTACCTGACCCCACAACAATTTCCGGCGCTCACCCTGAGCCTGCTGACGGGGGGCTATATCCTGCTGTATTTAATCAACGCCCTGACCAGTTATCGCCAGAACCTGTTATTCAGCGAGATCGCCCTGCGGGTGATTGAGAGCCTGCGTAATGATCTGTTCCACCATGTGCTGCGCCTGCCGGTGAGTTTCTTCGACCGCAGCCCCACCGGTAACCTGATCTCGCGGATCACCAATGACACCGAGACCATCAAGGATCTGTACGTCAACGTGATCTCCAAGGTGATTCAAAACGGCATCATGATCCTGGGGATCTTCATCGCCATGGCGGTGCTGGATGTACGCCTGATGCTGATTTGCCTGGTGCTGGTCCCTTTGGCAGTGACCGCCATGCTGATCTACCAGCGCCTGAGCGCGCCCCTGTTCCATCGCGCCCGCAGTTTATTGGGCGATATCAACGCCCAACTCAATGAATCCCTGCAGGGCATGGCCCTGATCCAGATCATGAACCAGCAAAAGCGTTTCGTGCAGCGCTTTGAAAAAACCGTGGGGGATCATTATCGGGCCCGAGTGGCCAATGTGAAGCTCGATGGTTTGATGCTGCGGGCGCTGGTAGATCTGCTCAACGTGCTGACCCTGGCGGGGATTCTGCTGCTGTTTGGCTTTCGCTCCCTGGAGCAGGTGGTGGAGATCGGCGTGATTTACGCCTTTATCAACTACCTGGCCCGTTTCGCCGAGCCCCTGATCGAGATGACCCAGCGGCTCAACCTGCTGCAACAGGCCCTGGTGTCTGGCGAGCGGGTCTTTACCCTGATGGAGCAGCCCCTGGAGAGCTATCCGAACAACGACGCCATCGAACTGAGCCGGGGCGAAATCCACTTTGACCAGGTGCGCTTCAGCTACGATGGCAAGCAGGAGGTGCTTAAAGGCATCGACCTGCATGTCCGCCCGGGCCAGTTCCAGGCAGTGGTGGGTCATACCGGCAGCGGCAAAAGCACCCTGATCAACCTGCTGATGCGCTTCTACCCCCTCTCCCAGGGCCTGATTCGCATTGATGGCATTCCCCTGTCCCAGATTCCCGCCGACCGGCTACGCCGCCATATCGGCATTGTGCAACAGGATGCCTTTATCTTCAGCGGCACCCTCGCCGACAACATCGCCATGGGCGCGCCCTTGAGCCAGGCCGAGATCGAAGAGGCGGCCCGCCAGGCCAACCTGCATGACTATATCCAAAGTCTGCCCCAGGGTTATCAGACCGAGCTGGATGAACGGGGCAGCAACCTGTCCACCGGCCAACGGCAACTGCTGTCGCTGGCCCGCACCCTGGCCCGCAAGCCCTGCATCCTGATCCTCGATGAGGCCACCGCCAATATCGACAGCGAAACCGAGTCCCATATCATGGCCAGCCTGCGCAAGCTACGCGGGAAAGTGACCATCCTGGCCATTGCCCACCGACTGTCCACCATCACCGATGCGGACAATATTCTGGTGCTGTATCGGGGGGAGATCGCCCAGCAGGGTTCCCACCAGCAATTGCTGCGAACCGAGGGGCTCTACCGCCATATCTATCAGCTACAGGAGCAGCAAGGGTTGGAGACGGGCGAACTGGCAACGGACGAGGCCTCTCGCTCCCCGGGGCCCGAGTGAACAAGGCCCCAGCCAGCAGATGATAACAACGCTGTGGCCAGTGATGGCCTAGCGCTCTTCCCTCAACTGCTCGGTATTCTCCTCAATGCTCTCGCCCACCCGCTCGGCGGTCTCATCCACTTGCTCGCCGGCTCGCTCCATGGGGCCTTCCTGCTCACAGCCCGCCAGGGCAAACAGGCATACCAGCGGCAACGCTTTCAGTAGATTGCTATTCATGAAGTCTCTCCTAATCCTTGGTTGAGTCAGGGATCCGATGCTGGCTCTTGGCTATAGCGCCGCTCCCGGGATGACCTTCCAGATTAAAGAGTTTTCATGTTGGGGAAACAACAGAGCGCGCTCCGTGAGCCGGCGCCCTTGTCGAACCGACCCTGTCAGTGTTGGCTAAACAGATAACGCCGCCTCCTTCCACTGGGGTCATCACCCGAGGCGGCGAACGCAACAGATCAGCCAAGGAATCAAGGAACGCCCATGAGCCAGCCCCACAACAAGATGCCACTGAGACTTCCCCGCAACACCCACACCCAGCAGGGACAGGAACGCCGCGTTGGGGTGGAAATCGAGCTTTCCGGCCTCAGCTACCGGGAGCTGATTCAGGTGGTCAGCCTGTTTTTCAACGCACCCGCCCATGAGAAAGCCCGCTATGAGCACATCATCACCACGGCGTTGGGGGACTTTTGTGTTGAGCTGGATGCCGACCCGATCAAGCATCTTGAACTACAGGGCGTCGATCTTCCCCAACCCCTTGCCTTTTTATCGGAGAAAACCGGAGAGCTCATTGATGCCGCGGCCGAACAGGTCGTGCCGCTGGAGGTGATCTGCCCGCCGATTCCCCTGTCCCAACTGCATGCCATTGAGTCCCTGTGCCTCCAGTTAAGAGAGTCCGGCGCCCTCGGCAGCCGCCACTCCCTTTGGTATGCCTTTGGCCTGCAACTCAACCCGGAGCTGCCCGCACTGGACGCCACCACCATCCTTGCTTACCTGCGGGCCTTCGGCGGGCTCTATGAGTGGTTCAAGAGCCGTCATCAACTGGATATCAGCCGCAAGTTCACCACCTATATCGACCCCTACCCGAACGAGTATCTGGAACTGATTATGGCGCCCGGCTATCAGCCCGACCTGGAGCAGCTCATCGCTGACTACCTCCGTCTCAACCCCACCCGCAACCGGGCCTTGGACCTGATGCCCCTGTTTCTGCACCTCCTCCCCCAGCAGTTGCGGGCCGTCAGTGACGACCCTCGTATCAAGGCCCGCCCGACCCTCCATGTGCGCCTGCCGGATTGCGATATCGACAACCCCCGCTGGCATTTCGCCCAGGTCTGGAATGATTGGGTGCAAATTGAGGATCTGGCTGCAAGCCCCCAGCGTCTGGCCGAGATGTGTACGGCCTACCAAGAGCGCCACCGGTTTCGGGTGGAAAACCTGTTTCATGATTGGCTCAAGGACAGCCAGGAGTTTCTGCCCCATCCGGCCCAAGCCGAGGTGTTGGCGGACTGAACCTTACAAAAAAGCCCCACGAGGGGGCAAACGAGCGTACGAGGTTAGTTCGTCGAAAGACGAGAGTGCCGTCCTGGCAAAGGCCTGCATTACTCAGACCGGCTTATCACATGGAACACCCATGACCATCTTGCCAACTCACCCAAGACCGGGTGCGATGTGGATTCGATTATGCCACCGGATCTGACAGTACCATGCGGCTCGCTTCGGCTGCGCCAAAAGTCTGCATAGGCTGCATTCTGATTATTGCATAGGATGTGCCAAGGCGATGCCGTGGGCCATGCAGGCCTTTCTCAATTTACAGGCCATTGATTACATTAATATTTCAAACCAAAAGCCCGACCACAACCGACGCAACGGCGCACCATCGGCGGGCAAAGAGCTTCGTTTAAGTGCATGGCGGGGCAATCAGGAGGGAGAAACAGGTTCAAACAAAACGGGCAGCCTAAGGCTGCCCGTTTGGGATCTGGATGAGCAGGAAGTTATTCCTGGGAATGGACTTCCAGCAGCTCCACTTCAAAGATCAGCGTCTGGTTGGGCTCGATTACCGGGTTACCCATTTCGCCATAAGCCAGCTCTGATGGGATATACAGCTCCCACTTGGCGCCTTCTTTCATCAGCTGAAGCCCCTCGGTCCAACCGGGAATCACCGCATTCAACGGGAAGGTCAGCGGCTCGCCACGCTCCACGGAACTGTCAAAGACCGTACCGTCAATCAGTCTGCCGGTGTAATGCACCACCACTTCATCGTCAGCCTTCGGGCTCTTGCCCTTGCCTTCGGTGATCACCTTGTATTGCAGGCCGCTGTCGGTCTGCTTCACGCCCTTGTTCTTCAGGTTTTTCTTGAGGAACTCCTCACCGGCCTTCTTGTTTTCAGCAGCCAGCTGTTCCATCTCCTGCATCATTTTTTCCCGCTGGGAGGCCTGATAATCCATCAGCACCTGCTGCGCCTGCTGCTCGGTCAGCAGCGCCTTGCCATTGGTGTAGCCGTCACGGATACCTTGCAGGAATTCGTTGACCTTGATATCGGGCATGTCCGCCTGCAGCTGCTTGCCAAACACCAGTCCGAAACTATAGCTAGTCTTTTGCTCGTCGGTTTCCAGGCTCTTTACTGGCTGAGCCACCGCAAGGGGGGCGGCCAACGCAAGCGAAAGTACTGCAATTACGGCGTTTTTCATTATTTGTCCTCGTGGATGGGAATTCGTAGGACTTACGTTAGCTAGTTTTGAACCAAGCTGCCAGCCATCCCATGCATTTTTTCGGGATTCGCTTGTAGCGTCTACTGACGTCATCACATTCTACAGTCGGGACGCTCTTACTCAGAAAAGCGTTGCCGCTCATCCAAATAATGGCTCTTATCCACACGATGGCTCTCATCCAGACGCTCCAGCTCGGCCGGCTCCGCATTGGGATGATTCAGCGCCACCAGCTCCCGCAGCAACTCCAGCAGTTCGGCCCGGGGCAACGGCAGGCGGGGCGCCGTCAGCGCCACGTCCAGCAGGTTATCCCAGGTTACTCGGGGCGTGGCCAACAACCGGGGCTCGGACACCGCCTCACAGCCCTGGAACAGCCACCACTGCTCACATTGCTCCGCTTTGAGTTCCACCTCCTGCATCAGGCGCCGCAGCCGGCGCTGGGCTTCCCGCTCCTTGGGCTGAGCGCGCCGTAACTGACGCAGGGGCTGAATAATCTCCTGCTGCCAAACCGCCACCCGCTGCCACAACGGATGCTCCGCCACGGCACGGCGCCCCAGGGCGCCCAGCCAGCAGGCGAACAATAGGCGGTTCACATCCAGGCCAGCCTCATCCTGAAGCCGCAGGCAAATCTCCTGGACCCGTTCCACTTCATAGAAGGCCAGGGAAAAACGCCAGAAAGAATGATTAAATGCGTTGGCAGCGTGCTCGGTCATACGGGAGGGTCCAGGTGTTCGCCGGTCTCCGTATAAGACTCGGACTATCTCGTTTGGTTGCAGCTCAGGTAGAATAGCCGCCATGCTAACCCTTGAACATCTCAGTTTACAACGTGGTACTTCACAACTACTGATCGATGCATCCCTGACCATCCACGCCGGACAACGGGTGGCCCTGGTCGGTGCCAACGGTACCGGGAAGTCCTCCTTATTTGCCCTGATCCGCGGCGAGCTGCAACCGGATAAGGGCGACCTGTTCCTGCCCGGCGGAATCCGCATCGCCCACATGGCCCAGGAAACACCCTCCTCACCCCGCTCCGCCCTGGATTATGTGATCGATGGCGACCGGGAACTGCGTGCCGTGCAGCAGGCGCTGAGCGCCGCCGAAGCCGCCGACGACCACCCGAAAATGGCGCAGCTGCACCAGCGCCTGGATGACTTGCACGGCTATACGGCGGAATCCCGCGCCGCCCAGTTGCTGCACGGCTTAGGCTTTGCCCAGGCCGAACTGGAACGGCCGGTGAGCAGTTTCTCCGGTGGCTGGCGCATCCGCCTCAACCTGGCCCAGGCGCTGATGTGTCCATCGGATCTGATGTTGCTGGACGAGCCCACCAACCACTTGGACCTGGATGCCATTGTCTGGCTGGAAGGCTGGTTGCGCCAGTATCCGGGCACCTTGCTGCTGATCTCCCACGACCGGGACTTCATCGACCGGGTGGTGGATCATGTGGTGCACCTGGACCAGCAGAAGCTCACCTTGTACCGGGGCAATTACAGTGCATTTGAGCGCCTGCGGGCCGAGCGCCTGTCCCAGCAGCAGGCCCAGTACACCAAGCAGCAACAGCGGGTGGCGGAAATTGAAAACTTTGTGCGCCGGTTCCGGGCCAAGGCCACCAAGGCCAAGCAGGCCCAGAGCCGGCTCAAGGAACTGGAGCGCATGGAGCTGATCGCGCCCGCCCATGTGGACTCCCCGTTCAGCTTTACGATTCCCGAATCCGACAAAATCTCCGACCCGTTGCTGGTGCTCAAGCAAGCGGATTTAGGTTATCAGCCCGACCAGCCCATTCTGCGCCAGGTCTCCATCAACCTGCATCCCGGCAGCCGTTTGGGTCTGCTGGGTCCCAATGGCGCCGGCAAGTCCACCCTGATCAAAGCCCTGGCGCAAGGTTCCACTCAGCTTTCCGGACAGCGCACCCAGGGCGAGCATTTGGCCATTGGCTACTTCGCCCAGCATCAACTGGATGCCCTGGATCTGGAAGCCAGCCCCTTGCTGCACCTGCAACGCCTGAGCCCCCAAGAGCCGGAACAGAGCCTGCGCAACTATCTGGGCAGTTTTGGCTTTCATGGTGATGAAGCACTGAGCCCGGTCAAACGCTTCTCGGGCGGTGAAAAGGCGCGGCTGGCCCTGGCCATTATTGCCTGGCAAAAACCCAACCTGCTGCTGTTGGACGAACCCACCAACCACCTGGACCTGGAAATGCGCCAGGCGCTGACCATGGCCCTGCAGGGATTTTCCGGCGCGGTCCTGGTAGTATCTCACGACCGTCACCTTCTCAAGAGCACCGTGGATGAGTTTCTGCTGGTGGCAGACGGCCGAGTGGCGCCGTTTGACGGGGATCTCACCGACTATGAGCGCTGGATGTCAGAGCAACGTCGCCAGACCATTCAGGAAGCCCAGGTCGAGCAAAAGCCCAAAAGCGGCGAATCCGCGGAAGATCGCAAGAACCGTCGGCGGGCAGCGGCGGAAGCCCGCCAGCAACTGAGTCCACTCAAGAAAAAGCAGCGGGACCTGGAAGCCCGAGTCGACCAGCTCCAAACCCAGCTCAAAGCCGTGGAAACCGAGCTGGCCGACCCCGACCTCTACGACGCCACCAACAAGCCACGACTGACCGAACTGCTGCGCAAGCAAACCGAACTTGCCCAGGCCCTGGCGGAAAGTGAGGAGCAGTGGCTATTATTAACAGAAGAAATTGAGACACTGGAACAGGATCTGTTGTCTGACTGAACAGAACATCATCTTTTGAGTCAGCCCCCCTGTTAGTCCATAAACAATAAGTACCAACGCGGAACCGGGCCACTCCCGAGCGGCGCTCTCTGGCGGTACGACCCCCGCTGGCTGAAGCCTTCGCATCCGTGTAATCTAGCTGAACAAAATCAGCATATTATGGGAGGTGCCACAAGCACTGTTCCATGACCATTTTGTCCATCCGATAAAATTTTGGGGAAGTTATGGCAAAACCATTATCTAAAATCATCTATACCAAGACCGACGAAGCTCCCATGCTGGCAACGTACTCCTTGCTACCGGTCATCAAGCGCTTCGTCTCCGCCGCCGACATTGAAATCGTTACCAGCGATATCTCCCTGGCAGCACGAATTCTGGCCACCTTCCCCGAAAATCTGAGAGAAGATCAACGGGTGCCCGACGCCCTGAAAGAACTGGGCGAGCTGACCAAGCAGCCCGATGCCAACATCATCAAGCTCCCCAACATCAGCGCCTCGATTCCCCAGCTCAAAGCGGCCATTGCCGAGTTGCAGTCTCAGGGCTACAACATTCCCGATTTCCCCGACGCTCCCAAAACCCCTGAAGAGCAGGAAATCAGAAACCGCTATTCCAAGGTGCTCGGCAGCGCGGTCAACCCGGTGCTGCGGGAAGGCAACTCCGACCGTCGCGCACCCGCGGCCGTCAAGCAGTATGCCCGCAAGCACCCCCATTCCATGGGCAAGTGGAGCCAGTCGTCCCGGACTCACGTTGCCCACATGCGTAGCGGCGACTTCTACCACAGCGACATTTCCACCATCATCGAAAAAGACGGCAACCTGCGGATCGAGCTGGTCAAAAAAGACGGCAGCATTCTGGTCCTGAAAGACAAGGTGCCGGTGGAGAAGGCCGAGGTGTTCGACGCCATGTATATGAGCGTCAAGGCCCTGCGTAAATTCCTGGAAGAAGAAATGGAAGGCGCACGTCGCGCCCGGATGCTGCTTTCCCTGCACATGAAAGCCACCATGATGAAAGTGTCCGACCCGGTCATCTTCGGCCATGCGGTCACCGTCTACTTCAAGGATGCCTTTACCAAGCACGCCGAAATCTTTAAGGAAATTGGCGTGAACCCCAATGACGGACTGAGTGACGTCTACAAGAAAATCGAAAGCCTGCCGTTCAGTATTCGCTCCGAGATCGAGGAAGATCTGCGGGCCTGCTACGAGAAGCGTCCGGAAATCGCCATGGTGGATTCCGACCGCGGCATCACCAACCTGCACGTGCCCAACGACGTGATCGTGGATGCCTCCATGCCGGCCATGATCCGCGCCGGCGGCAAGATGTGGGGTACCGACGGCAAGCTGAAAGACACCAAGGCCATCATTCCTGACAGCTGCTACGCGACCATCTACCAGGAAATCATCAACTTCTGCAAGCACCACGACGCCTTCGACCCCACCACCATGGGCTCGGTGCAGAACGTCGGCCTGATGGCGCGCAAAGCCGAAGAATACGGCTCCCACGACAAGACCTTCATCCTGCCGGAAGACGGTTCGGTACGCGTGGTGGACGAAGACGGCAAGGTGCTACTGCAGCACGATAACCTGGAAGCCGGCGATATCTGGCGTGCTTGCCAGACCAAAGACGACGCGATTCGCGACTGGGTCAAGCTGGCCGTTAACCGGGCGCGCATCACCGGCCTGCCGGCGGTGTTCTGGCTGGACTTCGAGCGCGGCCACGACCGTTGCATGATCCAGAAAGTGAAGCAGTATCTGGCCGAGCACGACACCACCGATCTGGATATCAAGATCCGCACGCCCGATTCCGCCATGCGTTATACCCTGGAGCGTCTGCGCCGCGGCGAGGATACCATTGCGGTGACCGGTAACGTGCTGCGTGACTATCTCACCGACCTGTTCCCCATCCTGGAACTGGGCACCAGTGCCAAGATGCTGTCCATTGTGCCGCTGATGGCCGGTGGTGGACTGTTTGAGACCGGTGCCGGTGGCTCCGCGCCCAAGCACGTCCAGCAGTTCATCGAGGAAAACCACCTGCGCTGGGATTCTCTCGGTGAGTTTCTTGCTTTGGCCGTCTCCCTGGAAGACGTGGCCCTCAAACAGAACAACCCCAAGGCAGCCGTTCTCGCCAAAACCCTGGATCAGGCCACCGGCCTGTTGCTGGAAAACGGCAAGTCGCCCTCCCGTCGTGCCGGTGAGCTGAGCAACCGGGGCAGCCACTTCTATCTGGCGATGTATTGGGCACAAGCCCTGGCCGAGCAGACCGAAGATCTGGAGCTGCAGGCGCACTTCAAGCCACTGGCCGAAGCGCTACGCGCCAACGAGGCGAAAATCCTGGAAGACTTGACGGCCGCCCAGTGCCAGCCCGTCGAGATCGGCGGCTACTACAACCCCGATCCCGCCAAGGTCGACGCCGCCATGCGCCCCAGCGCCACGCTCAACGCGTTGCTCGACGGTACTGTTTAACTCCTGCCTCTCAAGCCTTCTCCCGTCAGGGAGAAGGCTTTTCTTATTCTCTCTGCTGACACCAGTACTCCATTTGGCCTTCGTAGCCCATTTTCAGGGGCGAGTTATATCCTTGTTGCTGATATGTTTTTCCTGCGCTGCCAGTTCGTTCGGGCTGCGGGCTCCTGGCCCTCTCCCCTAACCCCTCTCCCCAGGAGGGAGAGGGGAACTGTTCGTGCGGTTTGGTTACGCCGTTCCGTATAGATGAAGCTCACCATCGCCCCCCTACCGTCGCTGACCCTCATGGGAGCTTTATTTTGGCAGGTTACTCCATGATGACTTCACGCTTACATGTCGAGTCAGTACTTTTTGTTCGATATACGCGGAGGTTTGCCTCCCCTCTCCCTCCTGGGGAGAGGGGCCGGGGGAGAGGGCTGCGAGTTACACAGCAAGCCGACGCTTCATACACTCTATCCTGATTTAACAGCCAGTTGGTCTCGAACGCTGAAGCTTTTACGAGATGACTGGTAGTTTTACCCGGTAAGGATTGCTGGCATGTGTTGCTAAGCTGTGGACTCATTCGGGCTGCAAGCTCCTGGCCCTCTCCCCT
>CAZEWG010000049.1:0-14792 GCA_964514485.1 uncultured Pseudomonadales bacterium | reverse complement strand
TGGCTGGCATCCATCAGCAGCCCATCCACGCCCCGTCCACTTTGGCGGCTTAAACTGCGCAACAGCACCCTGACCGGCAAGGGCTCCTTTAGGGGGAAACGACGCTCCAAACGTCGCTTTGAGCTCTGGCTCATACGTCTTGGGTCCTTCTCGATACAGTATTCATACAAATAAGAGCGGCCAATTATGCCAAAATCTGTAGCGGCGCGACTAACTTGCCGATTTTCAGTTATCAGGAGCGAAAAATAGACGATTCGCGATTCTTTACCTAAAGTAAATCCCAAATGAACGAATACCGCCACATTTCCCGCCGATCGCTCGTACTAATCCAGACTGAGTGGAGCTCTTGAATGCAACAATCTCGCCCCTATAGCAGGGCCAGAAAATTCATTTCAGCCTCGGAGGGCGAACGCTTTGCCGTTTTTGATTTAACCGGCAAGCAGCGCCGCACCGAACGCCTGCGTGTCGAACTCGACCAGCAGCAAAAGCTGCTGGCAACCGGTCTGAGCCGGGAGTATGGCCGGCTGCTCAACCAGAGCAATCTGCAAATCCAGATCGAACCCTGGCAAGCCGGCAAGCCGTCTGAAGCCGTCCCCTATTGGCTGGCCGCCTTTGACGCGGCCGCCCCGCAGCAGATCGTGGGGCTGGGGCTTGATAGCAAAAGCCTGTTCTCGGCCTCGGAACTGTTCTTTGGCGGCAACCCCAACAAGCTGACGGAACAAGAACTGGCCAAGCGCAGCCCGTCGGAAACCGAGCAGCGTCTGGCCTTACGGTTGTTTAATGCCCTGTTGGGACTGCTCTGCCCGGCCCTGGATCTGAACCTGGCCAACTGGCAAAGTCGCTGGCAGACCACCCAGCCGGAAACCGACGGGCTGTGGACCGAGCTCCGGGTCATCTCCCACGACTGGAACCTCCGGCTATACTGCTGCTGGCCGCTGGAGTTGCAAAACGAGCCGCTGCCCGAACCAAACCCGAAAGCGGACCTGGCCGATAAACTGAGCACGAGCCTCAGCGGCGTCAAAATTAAACTCAAGGTTGAGCTGGCCCAGTTGGAACTGACTCTGGCAGACCTGGTTCAACTGAAAGCGGGTGATATCCTCAGAATCAACCTGCACGACATTGCACCTGCGGCGGCCGGCAAGAAGGTCTGCCTGACCGGACAGGTTTGTGAGCAGGGTGACCAGCTGGCGCTGAAAGTAGTTAAAGGTGTTGGAGAACTGTTATGAGTCAGAGCAACCAATTGAGCAATCTTGCAGCTGAACTGGAACAGCTGGATACCGAGGGCGGCAGCCTGGAAGAACTGTTCGGATCCAGTGACAGCCCGGCCGCGCCCGCCGCGGAAAAGCCCAATCTGTCTGTTTTGAAGAAGATCCCCGTCAAACTGACCCTGGAAGTGGACAGTGTCGAGGTGATGCTGGGCGAGGTGCTGGATTTAAGCGCCGGGGAAGTCCTGCCGCTGGATAAAAAAGTCGGCGAGCCTTTGGATGTCCGCGTCAACGGCACCCTGGTAGCCCGCGCGGAAGTGGTTGTGGTGGAGGGCAAATACGGCCTTCGCCTGATCGATGTACTTGAAAACATTTCCCTGTCCGAGTTCACCAGTAACACATGAAGCTCTTACTCATGCTGGCGCTGCTCATTCCCGGAGCAGCCATGGCCCAGGATCTGTCCCTGTTCAGCGTCACCAATGGCGAGGTGACCGAAGAGTACAGCATCAACATCCAGATCCTGTTGTTGCTGACAGCACTGTCGTTTTTACCCGCCATGCTGCTGATGCTGACCAGCTTCACCCGGATTATCGTGGTGCTGGCAGTGTTGCGGCAGGCGATTGGCCTGCAGCAAAGCCCGCCCAACCGGGTGTTGATTGGCATCGCCCTGGCGTTGACCATTCTCATCATGCGGCCAGTGTGGGTGGATATCTATCAAAACTCGTTCGTCCCCTACGACCAGGAACAGATCACCCTGCAAGAGGCCTTTTCCCGGGCCGAGCAGCCGGTGCGCAAGTTCATGTTCAGCCAGACCAAGGAGTCCGATCTGGAGCAGATGCTGCGGATTGCCAACGAGCCGCTGACCCTGACCCAGGACGAAGTGCCCTTTTCCGCCCTGCTGCCGGCCTTTGTGCTGTCCGAACTCAAAACCGCCTTCCAGATCGGCTTTATGCTGTTTATCCCGTTTCTGGTGATCGATCTGATTGTCGCCAGCGTGCTGATGGCCATGGGGATGATGATGCTCTCGCCCCTGATCGTGTCGTTGCCGTTCAAACTGATGATCTTCGTGCTCGCGGATGGCTGGACCATGACGGTCGGGACCCTGACCGCCAGTTTCGGATAGGGCCGGCCCATGACCTCTGAATTTGCCATTTCGCTGATCTTTGACGCGGTCCTGAACATCACCCTGGTGGTGGCCATCCTGATCGGCCCGGGCATGGTGGTGGGCCTGATCGTCAGCGTGTTCCAGGCCGCCACCCAGATCAACGAGCAAACCCTGACCTTTCTGCCCCGCCTGCTGGTCACCCTGGGTATGATCGTGTTTGCCGGGCCCTGGATCATCAAACGGATCGTTGGCATGTTCGAAACCCTGTTTCTGATGATTCCCGGTGCGATTGGATGAGTCTGATTGAGCTAACCGGCGCGGAAATCACCTCTCTGTTGGGCCGCCTGTGGTGGCCCTTTCTGCGTATTGGCGGCTTACTCTGGGCGATGCCCCTGTTTGGCGACCAGCTCACCATCGTCCGGGTGCGTATCCTGCTGTCACTGGCCCTGGCCGCCCTGATGGCTCCCATGCTGCCGGCCATGCCGGCGGTTGACCCGTTGTCACTGTCGGCCCTGGTGCTGGCGGCGGAGCAGATTCTGCTGGGCCTGCTGATGGGCCTGATGCTGCACATGCTGTTCACCGTGATGTCCTTGCTGGGGCAGATCCTGTCCTTGCAAATGGGCTTGGCGATGGGAATCATGAACGATCCATCCAATGGCCAGGCGGTGCCCCTGATGGGCCAGTTACTGGTCATGCTGGCCGCCTTCCTGTTTTTCATCTTCGACGGCCACCTGGTAGCCATTGATATCATCGTGGAGAGCTTTTTCACCTGGCCCCCCGGGCAGTCCATCTATGCCCTGGAACTCAGCCGTTTGCTGACCCTGTTTGGCTGGGTCTTCGCCAGCGCCCTGCTGCTGGCGATTCCGGCGGTGATTGCCATGCTGATCGTCAACATGACCTTCGGGGTGATGAACCGTTCGGCACCGAGCCTGAATATTTTTGCCCTGGGCTTTCCGTTGAGCATGCTGATGGGGCTGGTCAGTCTGTTGCTGACCGTTGCCGGCGTGCCCGGTCTGTACAGCGAATTCACCGGCTATGTGCTGGATGAAATGCGACTGCTGGTGGGAGGAGGCGCGCCATGAGCGAAAACAACAGCGCCCAGGATAAATCCGAAAAGCCCAGTGAACAGCGAATACGCAAGGCCCGCCAGGAAGGCCAGGTGGCCCGCTCCCGCGAGCTGCAAAGCGCCGTCCTGGTGCTGGCCGGTGGCTTGTTATTGGCGGTAACCTCATTTCTGGAAGAGTTCAGCCGCGCCCTGATGCAGCAGCACTTCAGCCTGGACCGGCAGGCGACCACCGACCCCAGCCAAATGTTCACCTATCTGGGCAGCGCACTGGACCTGGCGCTGGCGACGTTCCTGCCCCTGTTCCTCACGCTCTGGATCGCGGGCCTGCTGTCCGGCATGATCCCCGGGGGCTGGCTGATTTCCGCCAAGGCGGCCCAGCCCCAGCTCAAACGCATGAACCCTTTATCTGGCTTGAAACGCATGTTTTCCTCGCAAAGCCTGGTGGAGCTGGGGAAGTCACTCCTCAAGGTGAGCCTGCTGTTTGGCATTATGGTCGGGTTAATCTGGAGCAACGCCCACTACCTGATCCAGATGAACCAGTTACCGGTCGCCGTGGCCCTGGCCAAAGGCACCAAACTGCTGGCCAGTGGTGCTATTTTGCTGGGATTGGCCCTCTTGTTCATTGCCCTCCTGGATACCCCCTATCAGCGCTGGTCCATGCTCAAGAAGCTGCGCATGACCAAGCAGGAGGTCAAAGAGGAGCATAAGAACACGGAAGGGCGCCCGGAGATCAAGCGGCGCATCCGGGAGCTGCAGATTCAGATGTCCCGCCAGCGGATTGATCAGCGGGTTCCGGAAGCCGACGTGGTGATTACCAACCCCACCCATTATGCAGTGGCGATTCGCTATGCTCCGGACCTGGCGGAAGCCCCTTATGTGATAGCCAAGGGTGCGGACTACCTGGCTTTGCGCATCCGCGAAGTGGCCAAGCAGCACCAGAAAACCGTGTTGGAAATTCCCGAACTGGCCCGGGCCGTCTATCATTCAACCCGGGTCGACCAGGAAGTTCCGGCCGGTTTATACAACGCCATTGCCCATGTCCTGATGTACGTGATGCAACTGAATGCCTACAAGGCCGGTAAAGCGCAGCAGCCCGCTCCGCTGCCCCACTTCCAGATTCCAGATTCACTTAAACGATAGGTAAGCACAGGTGAAGCTCTCGATTTTCAGCTCGTACACTGCCATTCCGGTGTTCCTCATGGCCCTGCTGGCCATGTTGATTCTGCCGTTGTCACCCTGGCTGCTGGACGCCCTGTTCACGTTCAATATCGTCCTGGCGATTCTGATTCTGCTAGTTGCAGTGTCCGCCAAGCGGCCGTTGGACTTTTCGGTGTTTCCAACGGTGCTGCTGATCGCCACCCTGATGCGGCTGGCTCTGAACGTGGCTTCCACCCGGGTGGTTCTGCTGGAAGGCCATAACGGGCCCCAGGCCGCCGGTCAGGTGATCCAGTCCTTCGGTGAAGTCGTCATCGGCGGCAACTATGTCGTGGGTCTGGTGGTGTTCATCATCCTGATGATCATCAACTTCGTGGTGATCACCAAAGGTGGCGAGCGGATTTCCGAAGTGTCCGCCCGGTTTACCCTGGATGCCCTGCCCGGCAAGCAGATGGCGATCGACGCCGACCTCAACTCCGGCAGCATCGACCAAAACCAGGCCCGCCAGCGCCGTCAGGAAGTGGCCCGGGAAGCCGACTTCTACGGGGCCATGGACGGTGCCTCCAAGTTTGTCCGCGGCGACGCCATCGCCGGCCTGTTGGTTCTGGTGATCAACCTGCTGGGTGGTTTCGCCATCGGTGTCTTTATCCATGACCTGAGCGCCAGCGAAGCCTTCCAAGTCTTTACCCTGCTGACCATCGGCGACGGCCTGGTCGCCCAGATCCCGGCCCTGCTGCTGGCCACGGCGGCCGCCATCATCGTGACCCGCATCAATGATGAAGCGGACATGTCCGACCAGGTCCAGCAGCAATTGCTGGCCTCGCCCAAAGCCATTGCCACCGCCGCGGTGGTGATGGCGGTGCTGGGCTTGATTCCAGGCATGCCCGCGCTGGCCTTCCTGAGTTTTGCCATGGTGCTGGGCGGTGTCGCCTGGTATCAGGCCCGCACCCTGCCGGAAGAGGCCCCGGTTGAGGCTCAGCAAGAACTCACCGAATACCTGCAGAAAGAAGCCCCCCTGACCTGGCACGAGCTGCCCTATGTGGACAAGCTCAAGCTGGAACTGGGCTATCGTTTGGTGCCCCTGGCCGATGTGGAGCAAAAAGCCGAACTGCCGGCCCGCATCCGCGGCATTCGCAAAACCCTGTCGGAGCAATTCGGCTTTTTGCTGCCGGAAGTGCGGATCCGTGACAACCTGCAACTCAAGCCCACCGAGTACCGGATCAAACTCGATGGGGTGACCATTGCGTCAGGGGCCACGGATCCGGAGAAACTGCTCGCCATCGAAAGCGGCGAGGTATACGGCAAGCTGGATGGCGAGCTGGTCAAGGACCCCGCCTATCAGATGGACGCCGTGGCCATTGCACCGGATCAAAAATCCCGTGCCCTCAACCTCGGCTATTCGGTCGTGGACAGTGCCACGGTGATCGCCACCCATGTGGGCAAGGCCATGCGGGATCATCTGGATGAAATATTCAGCCACGATGATGTCATTGCCTTGGGAGAGCGGCTGAAGAACTGCTCCGAAAAACTGGCGGAAGCCTTGAACGCCCAACTCACCCCGATCCAGCAGTTACGGGTCTTCCGACTGCTGCTGGCCGAGCAAGTGAGCCTGGCGGACATCCAGAGCATCGCCACCACCTTGGTGGATAGCGTCGAAATCACCAAAAACCCGGTGTTGCTGGCGGCGGATGTCCGCTGCGCCCTGAAACGCAGCCTGATTCGTCAGGCGGTGGGTGAGCGGGAGACGCTGAATGCGGTGACACTGACCGACGAACTGGAGCAAACCCTGCTGAAAGCCCTGCAGCAAGCCCAGCAGGGGGGCAAAGTCGCCCTGGACAGCTTCCCGGTGGATCCCAACCTGCTGGCCAAGTTGCAGCATGCCATGCCGCAAATCAAAAGCGCCATGAAGGTTCAGGGCCATTCGCCGGTGTTGCTGGTGGTGCCGCAACTGCGCCCACAATTGGCGCGCTATGCCCGCACCTTCGCCCGGGGCCTGAAAGTGTTTTCCTATAACGAAGTGCCGGAGCATATGCATATCGATGTGGTGGGCACCCTGGGCTAGGCCGGGGTGCCACACCTGAACCCGGGTCTTTCACGGAGCCTTCAAAGGCCTTGGTTGGCACTTTAAGTGAATAGGGTCTAACCTGAAAAGTCACGGGGGGAAGGGAAATCGAAAAAGGACTTACACTATGTATCTGTTTGGACACAAACAGAAAGGTTTGGGCAACAAGATCGGCTTGCCAAACCCTGGCAGTTTAATCTTTACTATAAAGTGATTTGACTTAGCTGGATAAAGGCAAACCACCGCGAAAGCGTGGGACGCAAAGCTTCCGATCTACCGGGTAGGACCTACCCAACGATAGCGGGGCCGCCGGGGCTAGGATATCAGGTATGCTTCGTTATAGAACTGACCTTGTCAGTGTCTATTCACACATCGATATCTTCCCCCTTATTGAATAAACGGGCTGATTCCCTACTGGATTCAGGTCGGCTTTGTGCGCACTGAAAAATTGGTTTTGTGAAGCGCCTCACAGCCTAGAGGGCGTCAAAAATAAGAACTCGACTATTTTTCTGACTACCGTTATCAACAATTCGGAAGAAGTAACTCAACCACATGCACCAAGTCAGTCCACCGCTCAACCCCAAAGCGCCACGCCGGCTACGTCAAGCCGTCGCTGGCCTGCTCTGTGCGCTGACGGCCGCCCTGCACGGACCTGCCCTGGGCGCACCCTCTTCCATCACCGTGGCGATGGATCAGGCCCTCTGGTTATATACAGGCGACAGGTTTCACTGCGAACTTAAACTGTCGGTGGAAAATTTTGGAACATTGAGTTTTGTTCACGAGGCGGGGCACGAGCTAAAGTTCCGCGTCAATACCCTGTTAAGCCCCGGTGCCACACCGGCGGTTTCCCTGCAAAGCAGCCACTGGCGCCAAGCCCCCGCTCATGCTCCCATGGCCCTGGTCAAACAGCCCGAAGGCTTGGTGCTGAATGCGGAACACACCCGTCAGTTGCTGGCAGCCTTGAACCAGCGCCTCTGGTTTGGCATTGAACTCAACCGGCTGACACTCAACGTGCCGACCATCCACTGGGAAACCGGTGCCGAACAGTTTGAACAGTGCCAAAAGCAGCTTTCTCCGTTTTCCATCGCCCAGGCCCGTGACCGGGCATTGTTTTATCGCCAGGGCCAACGGGCGCTGAGCACCGAACAACTCCAGGAGCTGGCTCAACTGGCCCGCTATATCGCCCTGGACCCCCAGGTAACCCGGGTACTGGTCGACAGTTATACCGACAACACCGGCTCACGCCTGGGCAACCTGCAACTGTCGCGGGAGCGGGCCGCCGACGTGGCCGCCGCCCTGCGCGAATTTGGCGTTCCCGCCAAACTCATCGAGCAACGGGCCCACGGCGAACGCTATCCCTCAGCTAATAACGAAACCCCTGAAGGGCGGGATCTCAATCGACGAGTGACCCTTCGGATAATCAGGAAGAATGGGAACTGAGATGACCACGAACATACTGATGATCCGACCGGATCCAGTGCCATGCGGCTTACAGGCTCAACTGGCCGAGGCGGGCTATAGCCTGCAGCTCAAGACTGACCTCTCCTCTGCCATGACCACTCTGGCCGAGCAATCCATTGATCTGGTCCTGCTGGATGCGGACCTGGCGGCGGATATCGCACCCGTGGTGGCCCAACTCCGGCAAGCCAAGCCCGACAGCCCCATTATCACCATGGTCAGCGGTAATCAGAGCGCCCAAGCCAGCGAAGCCATGCGCCAGGGCGCCATGGACTATTTGCTGCGCCCCTTTACCACAGAGCAGCTGATCTCTGCCGTGCAGCACGCCCTGAGCCTGAATGAACCGCTGGCCAATATGATCGTGGCCTCCCCGGTGAGTCGCCAACTGCTCCTGCTGGCTCAAAAGGCCGCGCAGACGGATGCGTCCATCCTGATTGGCGGCGAATCCGGCACCGGCAAGGAGTGCCTGGCCCGTTTTATTCACGACAACTCGCCCCGCGCCAAAGGACCCTATGTGGCTGTCAACTGCGCTGCGATTCCAGAAACCATGCTGGAAGCCACCCTCTTTGGCTTTACGAAAGGCGCCTTCACCGGCGCCGTGCAAAACCAGGTGGGCAAGTTTGAGCTGGCCAATGGCGGCACCCTGCTGCTGGATGAGATTTCAGAGATGTCCCTGCCCCTGCAGGCCAAGCTGCTGCGGGTGTTGCAGGAACGGGAAGTCGAACGGCTGGGCTCCAACCAGAAAATCAAGCTGGACGTGCGCGTGATTGCGGCCACCAACAAGGATCTGCGTCAGGAAGCCGCGAACGGCACCTTCCGGGAAGATCTGTTCTATCGTCTGGATGTCCTCCCCTTGTGCTGGCCCCCCCTGCGGGAGCGTCCGGAGGATATTCTGCCGTTGGCCAAACACTTTCTCGCCCAGCATGGCAGCCATGCAGCCTTTGAGCTGCACCCCGAGGCGGCCCGGGCGCTGCTGGATTATCGCTGGCCCGGCAACGTACGCGAGCTGAGCAACACCATCCAGCGTTCGCTGATCCTGGCCAAAGGGCTGGTGATCCGTGAAGAGGACCTGATGCTGCCCAGCACACAGGTTCCGGAGACTTCCCAGTTCTGCTTGCAGCAATCCCGGCGCAGCGCCGAGTTCCAGCATGTGCTGGACACCCTGCGCCGTTTTAACGGCCACCGACAAGACACCGCACGGGCACTGGGCGTCACCACCCGGGCGCTGCGCTACAAGCTGGCGGCCATGCGTGAACAAGGTATCGACATCAACAGAATCGCGGTAGGCGGATAAAAGACCATCATGAGTATTGAGGCCATCGGCAGCCAACAGGTGCTGCTCAACACAATGAACCAAATGCGCAACGAGGCGGGCATCGCCCCGGCCGACCAGCTTGCGCATAACGACGTCAACTTTAGCTCCCTCATCACCACCGCCCTCAATCGCGTCAATTACGCCCAACAAACCGCGGGCGCCATGATGACGGCCATTGAAACCGGTCAAAGTGACGACCTGGTGGGCACCATGGTGGCCAGCCAGAAAGCCAGCCTGAGTTTTTCAGCCCTGGTGCAGGTCCGAAACAAGCTGGTCGCCGCATTTGATGACATCATGCGGATGCCGATCTAAGGAGAACCCTGGTGCCTCAACTGACCAACCCCTTGTCCTCCGACGGCCTGAAACCCTGGCTTGAGCGCTGGCGGCGCCTGTCCGCCGACTCGCGCTCCATTGTCGTGGTCGCTTTACTGGCCGCCCTGGTCGCCGCCGCCATCGTCACCATCCTTTGGACCAGCAGCCGGGATTTCGTCCCCCTGTATGGCAAGCAAGAGCTGTACGATACCGCCGCCATTTTGGAAGTGCTGGAAACCGAGGGTATCGACTTCCGTCTGGACGACCGTTCCGGCCAAGTGCTGGTTACCAAAGACCTGGTGGCCAGTGCCCGTATGAAACTGGCTGCCCGGGGCATCACCGCCCAACTGCCGCCCGGTATCGACTCCCTGAAGGATATGTCGAGCGTCAGCACCAGTCAGTTCATGGAAAACACCCGCTATACCCACGCCGTGGAGGGTGAGCTGGCCCGAACCATTATGACGCTGGAAGGGGTGCGAAATGTACGGGTCCACCTGGCCATTCCCAAGCGCACCCTGTTTGTCGGCCGTGAAGAACAATCCCCCACCGCCTCGGTGATGCTGGATCTGACCGCCCCGTTGAATGAATCCCAGGTGGAGTCCATCGTCAACCTGATCGCCGGCAGTGTACCGGGCATGAAGCCGGGCGCGGTGTCGGTCGTTGACCAGAAGGGGCGCCTGCTGTCTGCCGGGCTCAATGCCGAGGAACCGGCGCGGGTCAGCGGCAAGCAAATGGAGTACATCAGCCAGCTGGAGTCCCGCATTGTGCGCCGCGCCAGTGATATGCTCGAGCCCCTGCTGGGCACCAGCAACTTCCGAATTCGGGTCGCAGCCGACGTGGACTTCTCCAAAGTGGAGGAAACCCGTGAAGTCCTCGACGCCCAGCCCATTTTGTTGAGTGAAAACCGGGTGCTGGATAACGCCACCGATCAGCTGGCAATGGGGATTCCCGGCGCCCTGGCCAACCAACCGCCCATTCCGGCCCCAGAAGGCGAAGCGGACGAGGCTGGCAACAATGCCCAACAGGCCACCAGCCGTCGCGAGGAAGTCAGCCTCCGTTATGAAACCGGCAAGGCCATTACCCATACCCAATTCAGCCAGGGGCGGTTGCGTCACCTGTCGGTTTCGGTACTGATCAACGACGCCGTGGCTCCCGAAGGCGGCTGGACCCAAGCCCAGTTGGATCGAATTGGCGAGATGGTCCGCACCGCCGTCGGCTTTACCGCTGAGCGAGGCGACCAGTTCAGCCTCCAGAATGCGCCCTTTATTGCCCAGGAGTCGGTCTTCCCGCCTGAGCGGCCGCTGAGCTGGTGGGAGCAGTTGACGGCCATGGAAAGCTACGTACGCTATGCCCTGGGCTCCTTGCTGCTGTTTTTCCTGATCATTTTCGGCATCCGCCCCCTGGTGAAGCATCTGACCCGGCGCCATGAAGCGGTGAGCCTAACGCCAATCCAGGAAGAAGAACCATCCGTGGCGGCGCTGCTGGAAGACGCAACAGAAGCCAAGGCGGACAAAGCCTTGAGCCCTGCCCAGCAACCAGAGCCCGAAGAGCAGACCCTGAGCCTGCCGCCGCCGGGTTCCGAGCTGGAAGTTCAACTTAAACACCTGAGACTGCTGGTGGATAAAGAAACCATCCGCGTCGCTGAAGTCATCAAAGCATGGGTACAAGATAGTGGGCGAAGCAACTAAACCAACTGATCTGGACAAGGCCGCCATTCTGCTGCTGTCCATGGGTGAGGAAGCCGCGGCCAAGGTCATGGCTTTGCTGGGTCGCGATGCGGTGACCACCCTGTCCAACCATATGGCCAAACTGCCCGGGGTTTCCACCCAGCAGGCCCGGGAAGTGATCCAGGGATTTTTTGATCACTTCCGTGAGCACAGCGGAATCAGTGCCGCCTCACGGCAGTACCTGGAACGCACGCTGGACATCGCCCTGGGCAAACGCCTGGCGCGGGGCATGATCGACAATATTTATGGCGATGCCCTACGGGATGAAATCCAGAAGCTGCAGTGGATCTCGGCAGAGACCCTGGCGCGCTTTTTCAGCAATGAACATCCCCAGATGCAGGCCGTCTTGCTGGCCTTTCTGCCACCGGATACCGCCTCGGCGGTGCTGTCGTCGCTGCCAGAAAACACCCATGACGAACTGCTCTACCGGGTCGCCAATCTGCAGGAAGTCAGTGACCAGGTATTAAGCGAGCTCAAGGTCACCATCGGCCGCTGCCTGCAGTTTGTCTCGGAACAGACCACCGCCAAGGTGGACGGCGTTCGCCAGGCGGCCGACATTCTGAACCGCTACCAGGGCGACCGCGCATCCCTGATGGAAATGCTCAAGCTCCACGATGAAGAGATTGCCCATTCCGTCACCGAGAACATGTACGACTTCATGACCCTGGGCCGTCAGTCCGACGATGTCCTCCAGGCGCTGGTTCAGGAGCTGCCATCCGAAACCCTGACCCTGTCCCTCAAAGGGGCGGCGCCAGAAGTCCGCGATGCCCTGCTCAAGGCCCTGCCGAAACGGATGGCCCAGGGTATTCTCGACGAAATCCAGGCACTGGGGCTGGTCCCGGTCAGTCAGGTCGAGGCTGCCCGACGCGAGGTCATGCAGTTGGTGCGTGATCTCCATGAGCAGAACATCATCAACTATCAAATCTTCGAAGAGCGTGTCGTCGACTAGCCATGGAAAAACTCAAGGGTAACTACCGGCGCTTTCGCTTTCAGTCCCTCAGCACCCTGACCGCCCGGGAACGGGGCGAGCAGGACCCGTTCCAGCAGGGCTACGAGGAAGGTTTTCGCCAAGGCGAAGAGCGGGGCTTTGAACAGGGCCTGAGCGACGGTCAGAGCCAGGGCCAGACCCGCGGCTATGAAGTAGGTTTTCAGGAAGGCCTGGCAAAGGGCCAGGCGGTGGGACAAGCCGAGTTCGCCGCTGCCATGGCGCCGCTGGGCGCGCTCCAGCAAGCCCTGGAAGAACTGCGCCGGCGGGAACTGAGCGAGCAAACCGAAACACTGTGCCTGTTAGTTGAACAAGTAGCCCGCCGGGTCATTCACGCGGAGCTGACGCTCAACCCCGAGCAACTGGTGAAGTTGATCGAAGAGGCCATCGGACGTCTGGATGCCAGCGTGGAACCCATCACCGTGTACCTGTCGCCGGAAGACCACCAGCGCCTGGCCAAGATCGGCACTCATATGATCGGAGAGTATCCGTTGCGGGTGGATGAGTCCCTGTCGTTGGGTGACTGCCGGCTGGAAAGCGCCTCCCAGCACCTCACCGTCAAAAGTGAAGAACGTCTCGCCCAGTGTGTCGAGAAAGTGCGAGAGGAGCTGGAGCAAGCGTCGTGAGAGATCTCAAGGCACAACTGGCCCGGGCCGCCGAGCGGCTGACCGAGGTTCCACCGGAACCGGTCAGTGGTCGCTTGGTGCGGGTCACCGGCCTCACCCTGGAAGTGGTCGGTTGTCGTCTGGTGATCGGACAGCGCTGTCTGGTGGATACCCATAGCGGCGAAAAAATTCTGGCCGAAGTGGTGGGTTTTGACCGGGACACGGCATTCCTGATGCCCTATCGGGCCGTGAGCGGTTTATATTCCGGCGCCAGCGTACAGCGCCTGGACGGCGAATGGACCTTGCCCGTCGGCCCTGAATTGCTGGGCCGCACCTTCGATGGCCTGATGCAGCCCCTGGATGACCTGCCGCCGCCCAAAGGCGAAACCATTCGCCTGCAAAGCGCTCCCCCGAACCCGCTCAAGCGCAAGCCCGTCCGGGAACCTCTGGATGTGGGCGTTCGGGCCATCAACGCCCTGCTCACCCCTGGCAAGGGCCAGCGGCTGGGCCTGTTTGCCGGCGCAGGTCTGGGTAAGAGCGTGCTGATGGGCATGATTACCCGCTATACCCAAGCCCAAGTGGTGATCGTCGGCCTGATTGGCGAACGGGGCCGGGAGGTCCGGGAATTTCTGGAAGACGCCCTGGGCCCGGAAGGCCGACGCCGGGCAATCGTGGTCGCCGCCCCCGCTGACCAGTCGCCCCTGATGCGGCTGCGGGCCGCTGAAGTCTGCCACCGCCTTGCCGAATACTACCGCGACCAGGGCCAGGACGTATTGCTACTGATGGACTCCTTTACCCGCTATGCCCAAGCACAGCGGGAACTGGCCCTGGCCATTGGCGAGCCGCCCGCCACCCGGGGCTATCCGCCCTCGGTCTTCGCCAGCCTGACCCGGCTTGCGGAACGGGCCGGTAACGGCCAGGGCGACGGTTCCCTGACCGCCATCTATACTGTGTTGGCCGAGGGCGACGACCAGCAGGACCCGATTGCCGATGCCGCCCGTGCCATTCTCGATGGGCACGTGATCCTCAGCCGTGAACTGGCGGAGGCGGGCCATTATCCGGCCATTGATATCACCGCCTCCATCAGCCGGGTGATGCCCCAGGTGACCGAGCCCGAGCATCAGCGCCAGGCGAACCGGTTCAAGCGCCTGCTGGCCCGCTATCAGACCGTGCGGGAGCTGATTCCCCTGGGCGGCTACCATGCCGGCCAGGACCCGGAGCTGGATGATGCCGTCAAACGCTATCCGGCGCTGGCTGACTTCCTGCAACAAGGTGTTCTGGAACCCGCCGGCTTTGAAGAAAGCCTGGAACAGATGCAAAAGGTGCTCGCGTAAATGATCAACCGTTTTCTTGACCAACAAAAGCGCAAGCTGGAAGAAATCGGCTCGGAAAAGCAGAAGCATTGGCAGCAGTTTGAGCTGGAGCGTAACCGCTATGTGCAACTGCAGAGCATCCACGACCAGCTAGGACACGGCCCGGAAAAGAATGCCCTGTATCACCAGAATCGTCTGGCCATGCGCCAGCAGCTCAGCGTACTCCTGGAAAGTCAGGAGCAGGAGATGGCTCTGGCCAAGCTGGAGCTGGATCAGAAGCAACAGCAATTGCTGACCCAGTTTCGCAAGGTGAAGGGTTTGGAAATTTATCAGAAAAAGTCGGAAAAGCAGCTGCAGACCCAGCAAAAGCGCAAGGAGCAGCACGTTGCCGATGATTGGTTGATCCAGCGGCATCGGGGGCGTTAGAACGATTCCCTCTCCTCTTGCCGGAGATGGAGTAAACACCAGAATTCGCGGGTCTGCA
>CAZEWG010000048.1:0-15478 GCA_964514485.1 uncultured Pseudomonadales bacterium | reverse complement strand
TGCATATTTCTTGAGCCACCGAATTATTTACTTATATTTAGATAAATTCAATGCCATTTGCCTACTTTTTGAATGCCACTTGGCAAAAAACTGAACTAAAGAGCCATCTATTATGTTCGTCGCCTATAGATAGGCCAATTCTCGGCGCCCTTAAGTTGATGGATTACAAATGAGAGATAGTGAGCCTGAGGCACTGCCAGGCGAGTACTTCCGCCAGCCCTTACACTTGATATGTTGCGGTCGGCCTGTAGCTATCTAGAGTTTCAAATCATACGAGCACATGTTCATTCTGCTCTATTATTACCTCGATTATGGGAATATCAGGAATAGCTACATGCTTATACGGTCATAACGCTACTCGTATACCTGACATGTAGTTTTTGGACTTTTGGCTCTCTCCAGTTGTTGCCAAAGTAGGTTTTCCTGGTGCGGTCTGACGATTAATGCTGTTTATAAAAGCACGCTTTGCGTCTGCTTATTAGGGGCTGCCAAGGCACTTAATGGAGCTGTGGGTTAATGCTGGGGGCTGTATCTATATATAACAGACGCCGTCTGCAAACAGATATATGAGACATTAATGCTGGCAGAGACCGGCCCGTGCACCTGCCCTGACTCGCCAGCACCGTGCCTTTACGGAATGAGAGCAGGCACATTAGAAATGTCCTTACATTCTACGACCCATGAGGAATTAAAACCTGGGCTTCCGGCACCAGCTCCCTGAACTTCTGCTGCAACACCCGCTTGGCGTCTTCATCCCCATGTACAATACGAATTTCCCGGGGCTTCTTACGCATCCGTTTGACGAAGTTGAGCAAGTCCTTTTGGTCGGCATGGGCAGAATAGCCCCCGATTTTGTGAACTTGGGCGCGGATGTCGTAGCGCTCGCCATCCAGCTCCACATACCCCTTACGAGGCCCGTACTTGAGGATATCCCGTCCAGGCGTGCCAGCAGCCTGGTAACCAACAAACAGAATATCGTGCTTGGGCTCGCCCAGCATGGCTTTGAGATAGTTCACCACGCGCCCACCAGCACACATACCACTGGCCGCCAGAACTACCGCTGGGCGGGTGGAGCTTGCCAGATGCTGCACCAGGCGCATGTGATCAGCGTGATCATTCACCGTAATCAGTTGCTCGAAGGACAAGGGATGGCGCCCCTGGCGTACCTTACGGCGCGCCTCGGCGTCCCAGAAAGGCTTAAGCTCCCGATAAATCTGCGTAAAACGGGCCGCCAGGGGTGAATCAACGATGATCGCCAACTCCTTCCAACGCAGGTTCGGCGCCACCTCCTCGTTGAGGTTGCGGTGAATAATCTCCTCAAGCTCGTATAAGAGTTCCTGGGTGCGACCAATACTGAAGGCCGGAATCAAAACCGTGCCATTGTCGGCCAAAGCTCGTTCCAGCACGGCCTGCAATCGCTGTTTGCGCAGGCGCCGGTCTTCGTGCAGCTGATCACCGTATGTGCTTTCAATCACCAGCCGGTCACAGCCAAACGGCGCTTTGGGGGCTGGCAACAACGGCGAGTGTGGGGCGCCAAGATCACCGCTGAAGATAATGCGCTCTTTCCTGGCCGGCTGACGGATGGGCGTGGGGCCTGAGACCACGGGGCAGTCGAACTCCACGTAAACCGACCCCAGAATATGGCCGGCCCGATGCAGGCGGAGCCGTGTGCCCTCCAAGCCAGATTCAGCGAGATCGTGCCACTCGCCATAGGGAATCGGCCGAATAAGCCGGCGGATCAAACCGATAAACTTCTCTACAACTTCGCCATTGCGGGTAAAGCCAATGCGAACGGCATCTTCCAACACCTCTGGCAATAATAACGCGGAAGGTTGTGAGCAATAAATTGGCCCTTGGAAACCTGCCGCGATCAGATAAGGCAAGCGCCCCACATGATCCAGATGCACATGGGTGATCACCAGGGCCTTGATATGGGAGACCGGAAACTCAATTTGCATTTCCTGCAGGGAAGCACCGCCGTGGGATACTTCCGCACCCTGGAAAAGCCCACAATCGATGAGAATGCCACGGTCGGCATCCAGCCGTAGCTCGTGACAAGAACCAGTTACACCATTGATGGCGCCATGATGGAGGATCTCAGGGTATGACATACATCTTCCTTGAACGAACTGATATTGCTGCTTTCGGGGTGGATTATAGCGTCTTTGGCGGAAAGGGAGCCGGAGGATCGGGCGCCTAACATCGTCGGCGAGCCTCATGGCTCTGCCCATGGGCTTGGCTGAATCTTGTCTGTCAGCGGATGGTTCAGACCACTCTTCCTGGACCCGTTCTGCATTGTCTCACAGCTTTGTAAGCATTCTCTCACATGTAATTTCGCTTTATCGCCTGGGCTAAGAATCGCGCTCAGCTAGAATGGGTCGGGCAAGGAAGCGAAGGATGACAAGGACGCATACATGGAAGTGTGCACCCGATGGACTGGGAATCAAGGAAGATGATAGCCAAAGGATTTGGCTGTGCTAAGGGAATGGCACATCAATTGATGTGCCCTTTCTCTTACTTCCCGGCAGTTCCAACCGGTGATCTTGGCGTTTCGTCGCTCATCTCTGGCCTTTTCAAACAATGGATTGGAATGACAAGGAATTGAATATGACGCATATTCGCCAACGGATGGCGATGTTTTTCGCCCTCATGATGCTGACACTGACCGCACAGGTTAGCTTTGCCGAGCAGTCCCAAATTCTAGCGGCGGCTTCAACCCAGACAACCGCTAGCACCAGCGTTAAAACAGTCAATATCAATACGGCTGATGCAGCGACACTGGCCCGTGAACTACAGGGTATTGGGCCTCAGAAAGCTCAGGCCATTGTGGAATATCGCGAGAAGTTTGGCCCCTTTATCAACGCGGAAGACCTCTCCAGTGTGAAAGGCATTGGGATGTCCACCGTGGAGAAAAATGCGGACCTGATTGTAATCGAATAATAAAAGCGACCAACGAATAACAGAAGAAGGCGCAGACCGGCTCCGGCTACTGTAGCCTTCCACTTAAACCTCGGACGGGTTTCCTCTAGTTCCCCCTCCCTGCTAGGGCTGTCAGGTGGGGGTGATTTTTTACTTCATCGAACGACCAAGCGAGCCCCCTGACGCCCTCACATCCGTATTCGGGCTTCCAGGTTAATCGCGCCGACCTTCGCTTGTAATCTTTTCACCATCAAAAGACTTCACTTCCAAAAGACGTCACTACAGACAGGCTTCACCAGGAGCGGACTTCAGGGCTCCAGCAGCGCCTCATCGCCATATTCCGGCACTTTGCAACTCCATCCCAACTCATCGGTAATACGCAACCGCAGAGTATCGGAGGCAACCGGCTCGCCGTGAGTAATAAAGGTCTTTTTGGGGGGACGCTTGAAATGCCCCAGCCACTGCATGATTTCATTGGAGTCGGCATGGGCGGAGAGTGAGTCCAGATTATAGATTTCGGCTTTTACCGGATAATACTCGCCGTGTATCTTGATCTGCGCCGCCCCGTTGACCATGGCGTCCCCCCGGGTGCCAGGCGCCTGAAAGCCGGGAAAGACGATACTGTTACGGTGCCCCGGCAACAATGATTTGAGATGGTGTAGCACGCGCCCACCTGTTGCCATGCCACTTGCGGAGATAATAATGGCCGGATGTCGCTGGGCGACCAGGGCGATCGAATCCTCGGCGGAACGGATAAAGTGGGTGCCCTGATCAATTTTATGGCAGTCGGCCGGGTCCAATCGATGCTCTTTATGGAAGCGACAGAAAATTTCGGTGGCGCTGATGGCCATCGGGCTATTGAGATAAACCGGCACATTCGGAATCCGCAACTGTTCCTTCAGTTGCTGGACGATATAAAGCAGCGTCTGGGCACGCCCCACGGCAAACGCCGGCATAAGCACAGTGCCGCCGCGTTCCATGGTTTTGTTAATGATGTCCGCCAGTTGCTCCATCACGTCTGCGTCAGGGTGGACACGGTTTCCGTAGGTGGACTCCACCAGCAGATAGTCAGCCTCATAGACGGGCTCGGGCGGCTGCATGATCAGATCATTAAAGCGGCCCAGGTCGCCGGAGAAAACCAGTTTCTGGCGACCATCGTTCAGCTCAATACTGGAGGCTCCCAGAATATGGCCAACAGGCCGAAACAGAGCATGCAGGCCTTTTATGGGGCTGATCGTTTCATGGTAATCACAGGTTTCAAAGCGCTTCAGGGAATGCAGGGCGTCTTCTTCCGTATAGAGGGGCAAAGCCGGGGAATGCTTGGAGAAGCGATGCTTATTGGCAAAGCGTGCATCTTCTTCCTGCAAAAAACCAGCATCAGGCAGCAGCACTTTGCATAGCTCATAGGTGGCCTTGGTACAGTAGACCTTGCCTTTGAAGCCGTTTTTCACCAGGGCTGGAATATAACCGCTATGGTCGATGTGGGCATGGGTCAACAACACCGCATCAATGGAGGCCGGGTCCACGGGGAGCGACTTCCAGTTACGCTCGCGTAAATTTTTAACTCCTTGGTAAAGCCCGCTGTCCACCATAATGCGCTTGTGATCATGCTCTACCAGATATTTGGATCCGGTCACGGTTCCAGCAGCCCCCAGGAAGGTAATTCGATTCATTAAAACTCCTTGATCAGATCGGGGTTGACCGGCGCCCGGCTCAACTCAATCAGGCGCCATGGGATACACTCATTGAAGACCGAACGCCCCCAAGAAAACGGGCTCACACAAAAAATAACGTCATCCCCTATAACACGGCACTGCCCTTGAGTGCCCGACTATATTACACGTCCTGGAGTTCAGATGCGCACTTCAGGAAATGAACCGCTTCAAGAAAGCGTTAATTTTCCCCATCAAAGTTTTTCCCCATCAAACAGCCCCTTATCCCGGCTCTGGCCATGCAGAAACCAAATGGGAATCAGTATGATTAATGGGCGAGCGGATGGGGGCTGATACACATTCAGCCGGCCAGCTCCATCCCGCATAACAAAAACGGAAAGGACTCTATGCAACCGCTGATCTATAACTACATGGCCCCAATCGAGTTTGGAGAGGCCCTCTGTAGAACTCTTGATGGACAACCCGGCCGCTATGAACTGCGCCGTTTTCCGGATGGCGAAACCTACTTACGCCTGCTGGATAACTGCCAGGGGCGCCCCGTGGTGCTGCTGGCCAACCTGCACCAGCCCGATCACCAGTTTTTGCCGATTGCCTACTTCAGTGAGGCCCTTCGGGAAATGGGCGCCATACGGATCACCCTGGCGGTGCCCTATCTTCCCTACATGCGCCAGGACTGCCGCTTTCACGAGGGCGAAGCCATCACCTCCCGAACCTTCGCGAGGTTGTTGTCATCGCTGGTGGATGAGCTGATCACCATTGATCCCCATTTACACCGCTACCAAGGCCTGGACGAGATTTATGCCATTCCGTCCCGCGTCACTCATGCTGACACAGCACTGGCTCAGTGGGTTAGAACTCATATTGAACAGCCGTTGATTGTGGGTCCGGACGAAGAAAGCGTCCAATGGGTCAGTCTGATTGCGGAGCAGGTGGGCTGCCCGGTTCTGGTCTTGCGCAAGACCCGCCTGGGCGACCGAGATGTACGGATTGAGATGCCGGACTTGGAGGCCTACCGCCAGCATACGCCGGTGCTGATTGATGACATTATCTCCACCGGCCGCACCATGCTGGAAACCGCCAGCAACCTGGTCAACGCCGGCATGTCGCCTCCCTACTGCCTGGGGATTCATGGCGTGTTCGCCCCCGGCGCTTATGAAGAAATGACCGCGGGCCCTGTGGCTGCCGTCATTACCACCAACACGGTTCCCCATGCCAGCAATCAGATCAGAGTGGACGATATTCTGGCCCGGGCGGTTAAAGCGACCTGGGCCAGGCCTGACAACGTGGCCTTAGAAGTCGTCGAACATTAGATCGTCGTCATCGGTAAAGGGGTCATCCACTTGGCCGTCACGCACCTGATACTCCCGCTTTTGCAAGTAGGCGGTTCGTAGCAGCCAGTAGCGGTCGCCTTCCATCACGGCACGCTCCAGCGGGAGAACCCGCGCCCGGACCTCCACTGCCTTCAGCCCCGCCAGGTAATACTTTTCCGGTGAGTCGATTTCATCATGCAGGCCTGGAGTGACCACATCCACCGCCAAACCGCCAGCATCACGAACCGTAGACGGGCCCAGGAGGGGCAGCATCAAAAAGGGGCCGGAGTCTACGCCCCAAGCGCCGAGCGTTTGACCAAAATCCTCGTCCTGTTCGGGCAGGTCAAAGCCGGTGGCCACGTCAATCAGCCCCCCCAGCCCAAAGGTGCTGTTAAACAGAAAGCGAGCCGTTGTGATCATCGCCCCCTCACCTTTGCCTTGCAGGATGTTATTGAGCAGATTGCGGGGCTCACTAAGGTTGGTGAAAAAGTTGGAAACCGCCCGTTCGGCGAGGTCGGGCATCACTGCCCGGTAGGCTTGGGCCACGGGTTTGAGCGTGTAGCGGTCAACGGTTTCATTGAAAGAGAACACCGCTCGGTTGTATCGCTCCCAAGGGTCTTGGGGGTGACCGCCCGCCGCTTGGGCCTGCTCGTCTGTATAAGCCGACTCCTGAGCAAAGGCTACGCCACCCAAAAACAAGACCAGGGCGGACATCCATGCCCCCGCGCGAACCAACTGCCTCATCAGATTACCTCGTTGATGGAAAAGACACCGCGACACAGGGGTGTCGAGAAAATCAGGAATAAACTCCCAAACCGTTTAGAACCACTCATTATAACAGCCATTCAATGGGAAGGAGCGACATTAGGTAAACGCCTGCTCGCTGCCAGATCGTGGTACCGGGTTCCGTGTCATGGCGTAAGGTTTCACCATCCCGCCGTTCAAGCCAGTAAAGCCGGCCGTTGTCCGCCAAACGTACCTCATAGGCGTATAGCGGAATCCGGTCATTGAACTGGGATTCAATCTGCTGGGCCAAGACCGGGCTGTCGATGACAAAGCCCATTTCCGTATTTAAATCCGCCGAACGGGGGTCGAAGTTAAACGATCCCACGAAAAAGTGAGAGCGGTCTACCGAAAAGGTTTTGGCGTGCAGGCTGGAACCGGAGCTGCCGAAGATTTTGTGCTTGTCTTCACTGATTGGGGTCGCCGCTTCCCGCCGCAGCTCATAAAGCTGGATACCGGCCTTTAACAGGTCCTTGCGTCGCTTGGCATAGCCCGAATGCACCAGGGCGACATCGGTCGCCTCCAGGGCATTGGTCAAAATCCGCACCGACACGCCTTGCTGGGCAATGTCCGCAAATGCCTTGACGCCCGCGGCGGTGGGCACAAAATAGGGCGATACCAGTTCTACATCCGTTTGCGGCCTTTCCAGGATTTCGGCCAGCCGCGCAGTCAACAGCTTTTCCGGCTTGGCCCGCCCCAACCCTTTTGCCGGGTCGTCGCTGACCAGTCGCGCTTCGGCCCATTCGAAGTTAACACCCCCCTGGCGCATCTCCTGGACAAAGTTCGACCGCTGCAAGGCGCTCATATAATTTGCCGCGATCGGATGCTGTTCTATGGCTCTGGCTTTTTCCGCCAATTGGCGTGGAACGTCATCACCAACAGCAGGCAGGATCCGTTCTGCCGGATAAGACGAGCCACTCGCCCAGTAGCGGTCAAAGTCGTCGGAAACGGCCTGAACCACCGGGCCAATCGCCAGGACATCCAGGTCAGCGAACAACACGCCCTCGGTTGCACCGAAATACTCATCACCCACATTGCGCCCACCAATCACCGTGGCCTGGTTATCAATGGTGAAGGATTTGTTGTGCATGCGCCGGTTCAGGCGGCCAAAGTCAGTCAGGTAACCAATCCAGCGAAATTTGCGGGTCATGAAGGGGTTAAACAGCCGCACCTCAATATTGGGATGGCTGTTCAGGGCGGCCAGGACCGGGTCCAAGCCGGCGGTGTTGTTGTCGTCCAGCAGCAATCGCACCCGCACTCCCCGCTCCGCCGCCAGGTGCAGGGCCTGGAACAGCAGGGTTCCCGTCATGTCGTTGCGCCAGATGTAGTACTGGACGTCCAGCGTTCGCTCCGCCACCTGGGCCAGTAGTACCCGCGCCGCGAAGGCATCATGGGCATCCTGGAGTGGGCGAATTCCGGACAAACCAGGGTGTGCTGCCACCAAGGGCTCAACCGCACGTCCCAGAAAGGTGTCGTCCGTGTCTCGGTCGGCCTGAGTGACGGTACGGCCTTCCAGGGAGGGCAAACCCGTGCAGCCCTGGAGCAGAACCGCCAGCAGCGCCAGGGCGAACCCGCCGAGGAGCACTCCTTTAAACCATTCCATAGCTCGCCTCGAACCCCTCTCCGAGCTGATCACTCAGTCTCCGGTCTGATCCGCCAACGGGAAAAATAGAGGCAGCACGGCATTGAGACTGTTATGCAAAACAGTCATATCCAGATCCGGCTCACGCACTGCCCGGATCGCCAGCCCTTCGATGAAGCACTTCAGGCTAAATGCCCGCCACTTCACCGCTTCATCCGACAAGTGAACCCCATGACTGGCGCAGGTGCGCTTCATCCAGGCGATAAAATCGTTCCCGATCACGGCATCACTGGCCCGCAGCGCCTCGGCAACTTGCGGGTTCCGACTGGCCTCGACCGTCATTTCCAAAAACAGCGGGGCGCTCATTGTATCGGGATAGTTCCGCTGCCAGTTACGGAACAGCTCGATGATCCGGGGCGCCAAGTCCGTGTCGGAGCGTAACGCCGCGATATCGGCCCGCCCTTCTTTCAATTGCCGCTCGATAATCGCCAGAATAATGGAGTTTTTGTTCTCGAAATAACGGTAGATCAGCCCCGGGCTCATGCCCGCGGCTTCCGAGATGCTCGCCATGCTCGCCGCATGAAAACCAGACTCCACAAAACACTTCTGGGCAGCGGCCAGAATCCGCTCCCGCTGAGCCTGGGCGCGCTTACTGGTTTTTGCTGCTCCAGAAGAGTTCTGCGTCACTGGGTATCCTCCTGCCAGCCGCCTCCCAGCACCCGATAAAGATTGACGCGGTTGGCCTGCTCCGCCAGCCTGACCGCCACCAGTCCCTGTTGGGCCGTATACAGGGTACGCTGTGCATCCAGCCGCACCAGGTAACTGTCCTGCCCCGCCCGATAACGGGCTTCCGCCAGCTCATCGGCGCGACGGGCCGCTTCCACGACAGCCTCCTGGGCACGGCTTTGTAACGCCAGGGTCTGGGTTAGCGCCAGCGCATCCGCCACTTCCCGAAAACCCGCCTGAATCGACTGCTCATATTGAGCCAGGGCGATATCCCGATTGGCGGTAGCCACATCCAAGGCACCCCGGAGCCGGCCGGCTTGGAAAATAGGGATATTGATCTGTGGGATAAAGCTCCACAGACGGTTACCCGTGTTGAACAGTCCCGACAGCTCATCACTGGCAAAACCCACATTGCCGGTCAGGGTAATAGAGGGGAAGAACGCTGCCCGCGCCGCGCCGATATTCGCGTTTGCGGAGCGCAACAGATATTCCGCCCGCTGAATATCCGGACGGCGCAACAGCACATCGGATGGCAACCCGGCGGGCAACGGCGCCAGACCGGTCACCTGACCAATCAGCCCGTCCGGCAGCTGCTGCTCCGCTACGGGGGCGCCCACCAGCAGGTTCAGGGCATTGATGCTCTGGGCCACATTCCCTTCATAACGAGCCACTTCCGCCCGAGCGGAGGCCACTTCAGCCTCGGATTGCGCCAACGCCAGGGCAGACAATGCCCCCAGGTCATAACGGCGCTTGCTCAGCTGATAGGACTCTTCATAGGTTTTGAGGGTTTCCTGGGCCACCTTCAGGCGTTCCTGATCCGCCGCCAAGGTCAGATAAGCATTGGCGACTTCGGCAATCAGCGTGAGTTGGGCACTGCGCCGAGCCTCTTCCTGGGCAAAGTACTGCTGGAGCGCCGCCTCACTCAGGTTCCGCACCCGGCCGAACAAATCCAGCTCAAACCGGGCCACGCCGAGCTCGACACTGTAGAGCTCACTGGGGTTCACATTGTTATCCCCACCGCTACGCTGCACGGTGCCGGTCACGCCAACGGACGGCAGCCGGTCTGCCCGCTGGATCCGGTATTGGGCCCGTACCCGTTCCACGTTGAGTACTGCCACCCGCAAATCCCGGTTATTTTCCAGGGCCTGGGTGATCAGCTCTTGTAGAGACTCGTCCGCAAAAAAGTCGCGCCAGCCAATATCCGCGACCGCTTGCGCTTCTTCTGGTGACTCAACAGAGGTGGCCGCGGCGTTTTCCTCGGTGGTCGGCGGGATCGGCCACTCGGCCCGGATGCCGGGCTCCGCCTGCGGCAGAGTCGGCTCCAGTGAGGCACATCCCGTCGCCACCAGGCTGACGGCCAACGCCAGCACACTCAGGCGGGAACTTCCGGCCTTGCCGGCAACAGGCTTAGACAAGGTTTTGGCGTTCATCATGGGGCAACTACTCCTCTACCCGATTCCGCGACGTCATCCGCCTCAACTTCGTCGGCAGTTGTTGGCTCTGGGTTCTGCGCAGGCTTCTTGCGTACGAACAGGCGCTGAATCACCACAAAGAACAGCGGAGTGAAGAAGATGCCGAGGAAGGTTCCCACCAGCATACCGCCCAGCACCCCGGTTCCGATCGCGCGCTGGGCACCAGAACCGGCACCACCGGCCAGGGCAAGCGGCAACACACCCAGACCAAACGCCAGGGAGGTCATCAGGATCGGACGCAACCGGTCACGAACGGCACTCAGGGTCGCCTCAATCAGCTCCATGCCCCGCTCCAGGTTTTCCTTGGCAAACTCCACGATCAAAATCGCGTTCTTACTGGTGAGGCCGACGGTGGTCAGCATCGCAACCTGGAAGTAAATGTCCCGCTGCATTCCCAGCAGAGCGGCGGCACTCACCGTCCCGAGAATCCCCAGGGGAGCGACCAGCATCACCGAGGTCGGTACTGCCCAGCTCTCATAGAGAGCCGCCAGACAGAGAAACACGATCAGCAACGACAGCGCGTACAGCATCGGTGTTTGCGAGCCGGAGTCACGCTCCTGATAGGACAGCGCGGTCCACTCCATGCCAATCCCCAGCGGTAACTGGGCCACCAGCCGCTCGACTTCGTCCATGGCTTCGCCGGAGCTCACGCCAGGCGCGCCTTCACCGTTGATTTCCATGGCCGGAACACCGTTGTAGCGTTCCAGACGGGGCGAGCCGTACTCCCAGGAGGAGCTGGCGAAAGCAGAGAAAGGCACCATTTCGCCGGCCTGGTTACGCACCGACCAGAGTCTGAAGTCTTCCGGAACCATCCGGAACTGGGAGTCAGCCTGGATATAAACCCGCTTGACCCGACCACGATCGATAAAGTCATCGATGTACTGACCACCCCAGGCCGCTGACAGGGTCGAGTTGATATCCGCCACCGACAGTCCCAACGCCGTGGCCTTCTCCATATCAATATGGATCCGGAATTGGGGCGTGTCGTCCTGACCGTTGGGTCGAACGTTGGCCAACAGCGGGCTTTGTGCGGCCATACCGAGGAACTGATTACGGGCCTGGGTCAGGGCTTCATGGCCCAGGTTGGCGTTATCTTTCAGATAAAAGGCGAAACCAGAGGCGGTTCCCAGCTCAGGCATCGCAGGCGGAGCAAACGCGAAAACAAAGGCGTCCTTGATTTGGCTGAGGGCAGCCATGGCACGGCCGGCCACCGCGGCGGCGCTCAATTCAGGCGTATCACGCTCGTCCCAGTCTTTCAGCTTGATAAAGGCCATCCCGGTGTTCTGGCCGCTACCGCCGAAACTAAAGCCCTGCACACTGAACACGGACTCAACCGTGTCCTGCTCATTTTGCAGGAAGTGTTGTTCCAGCTTCACGATGGATTCCATGGTGCGCTGTTGAGTCGCTCCAACGGGCGCTTTCACCAAGGAAAAGAGCACCCCCTGGTCTTCTTCCGGCAGAAACGAACCGGGGACGCGCATAAACATCATGACCATCACGACGCAGAGAGCGCTGAAGATCGCCATGAAGCGCACGCTGCGATGCAGGATCCCCTTCACCGCCCCCTGGTAGGCCCGGCTGCCCCGGTCGAAATTACGGTTAAACCAGCCAAAGAATCCCTTGGTGGCATGCTCCTCCCCCTGTTTCAGGGGCTTGAGGATGGTGGCACAAAGCGCTGGCGTCAGCACGATCGCCACCAGCACCGACAGCGCCATGGCGGACACAATGGTCACCGAGAACTGGCGATAGATGATCCCCGTGGAGCCCGTCATAAACGCCATGGGCACGAAGACCGCGGAGAGCACCAGGCCGATCCCCACCAGGGCGCCGGTAATCTGATCCATGGACTTGCGGGTCGCTTCCAGAGGTGACAGCCCCTCCTCACGCATGATCCGCTCGACGTTTTCCACCACCACGATGGCGTCATCCACCAGCAGACCGATGGCCAGTACCATGGCAAACATGGTCAACATGTTCACAGAGAAGCCCATAGCAGCCAGGATGCCAAAAGTACCCAGCAGAACAACCGGTACCGCCAGAGTTGGGATCAGGGTGGCCCGGAAGTTCTGCAGGAACAGATACATCACCAGGAACACCAGGATAATGGCTTCAATCAGGGTCTGAACAACCCCTTCAATGGACACCTTGACGAAGGGCGTAGTATCAAAGGGAATAACCACGTCCAGCCCTTCGGGGAAGAAGGGCTTCAGCTCTTCAAGCTTGGCCTCAACCCCCTTGGCGGTATCCAGGGCATTGGCTCCGGTGGCCAGCGAAATTGCCATCCCGGTGGCCGGCTGGCCGTTATAGCGGGTAATGTAATCGTAAGTCTGGGCACCCAGTTCAACCCGGGCAATATCCCCCAGCTTCAGGGCGGAACCGTCGGCATTGCTACGGATTACAATCTCCCGGAACTGTTCCGGCGTTTCCAGACGGCCCTGGGCACTGATGGTGGCGTTCAACTGCTGGCCGTCAATGGCGGGCGTACCACCCAATTGTCCCACGGCCACCTGTTGGTTTTGGGACTGGACCGCGGCGATCACATCATCAGTGGTCAGTTTGTAGACATCGAGCTTGTTGGGATCCAGCCAGATTCGCATGGCGTACTGGGCACCGAATACCTGCACCTCACCCACACCCTGTACCCGGCTGATGGGATCCACCAGACTGGCGTTGACGTAGTCGGAAATGTCCGCCCGATCCATGCTGCCGTCTTGGGAGACAAACCCCACCACCATCAAAAAGCCGCTGCTGGACTTGTTGACGGTTACCCCCTGGCGCTGCACTTCCTGGGGCAGCAACCGCATGGCGGTCTGCAGTTTGTTCTGCACCTGAACCTGAGCGGTATCGGGGTCGGTATCGTTGGAAAACGTCAGTTTAATAGACGCCCGCCCATTGCTCTCACTGGTGGCAGACATATAAATCAGGCCATCCAGCCCTTTCATGTTCTGCTCAATGATCTGGGTCACCGTGTCTTCGACCACTTTGGCGGAAGCACCGGGATAAGTCGCGCTCACGTTCACCGTGGGCGGCGCAATGGTCGGATAACGCTCTACCGCTAACTGGCTAATAGCCAGCACACCGGCGAGCATGATGATGATAGCAATAACCCATGCAAAGACGGGCCTGTCGATAAAAAAGCGTGCCATTCTGCTCCCCTGTTACTGCGCGGCGCTGGCGACGGAATCGGTGCCTTCAGCGGCTTTTGAAGTGGCCTCGACCACTCGCACCTGAATACCCGGGCGAATTTTCTGCAAGCCTTCAACGATGACCTTGTCTCCCTCGGCCAGTCCCTCTTCCACCAGCCATTTGTCGCCGATGCTGCGACTAACTCGCACGGGACGAACCTCTACGGTATTGTCCTGACCGACGACCATGGCTGAAGTGTTGCCACGGGGATCACGGGCAATACCCTGCTGGGGAACCAACAGGCCTTGTTGACGAATACCGGTGCCCACATTGGCGCGAACATACATCCCCGGCATCAGCAGGCGGTCCGGATTAGGCACCACGACCCGCAGGGAAAAGCTGCCCGTCGATGGCTCCACCGTCATTTCGGAGAACGCCAACTTGCCCGGATGCTCATACTCGCTACCGTCTTCCAACAGGATCGTTACCGGGACCTCTTCAAACCGGTCCAGGTTGCCGGTGGCAATTGCCTTGCGCATTTGCAACAGCTCACTGCTGGACTGGGTTAGATCGACATAGATAGGATCAAGTTTGTGCATCGTCGCCATGGGCTGTGCCTGATTGGTGGTCACCAGGGCCCCCTGGGTCACATAGGACTTACCGATAAAGCCGCTGATCGGCGCGGTGATGCGGCTGTAATTCAGGGTCACCTGAGCACTGGTCACGGCGGCCTCGGCCACTTTCACTTCAGCCTCGGCCTGTAGCAGCGCGGCTTGGGCGTCATCATTTTCCTGCTGGCTGACCGCATCGATTTTGACCAGTTCCGCAGTACGTTTGGCGGTAATACGTGCCCTTTCCAGTACCGCTTTGGCGCGTGCCAGGGACGCCTTGGCACTGTTCAGGTTTGCGGCATAGGTGTCGTCTTCAAGTTGATACAGCGGTTGCCCCGCCTCAACAAAACTCCCTTCCGTAAAGAGGCGATCTTGAATAATGCCGCTGACCTGGGGGCGCACTTCGGCGACCAGAGAGGCATTGGTACGTCCAGGCAGCTCACGGGTAAGCGCCACGGGAGCGGCTTTCATGGTAAAGACCGTGACCTCTGGTGCAGGGGCCTGGGCTTGAGCTTGTGCCTGAGGCGCGGCCTGCTCTCCCTGTCCACATCCCGACAACGCTACGGCGCCTAGCGCCACTCCAATCAAAGCTGCACGGGACAGCGAATTACGTGAAGACATGACAAACCTCATTCAGGAACATGCACGTGACGACGTGCTCTGGATACAGAAAAGGATGCATAGAGTGAACGATCATTCTACTTTTTGCAAGAGGACAAATATGCCTAGTCCATAAGCGGAGAAACTCTTGTGTGCTGAGAGATACTGGCAGGATTCCAGAAAGACGTTACAGCCCAGAGAAAACTGAAAGTTACGTCTTTTAACAGCTGCAGGGGGTCAGACAGCCTAGGGGCCGAACAGTTCCGTCTCTGAAAAAAGATTAGAAAAGGAGGAAGCAAGACCGTTGTCAGGCGTGAACCGCGAACTTCAGTCCTGCCGCATGCACAACTTGACGCATCGTTCTCAATGTAGGGTTTCCTCGTGGAGATAACGCACGATATAAGCTCTCCCGAGACAGACCGGCCTTCTCAGCAATAACGGCCATGCCGCCCCGAGCCTCTACAATGTGCCTTAGCGCCATCAAAAACGCCGCTTCGCCGCCTTCTTCATCCAACTCCTCAAAGGCTGCCTGCAGATATGCTTCCGCAAACTCAGGGTCATCACGCAGCATTTGAATGGTTGCTTCATCATGTGAACGCTCTCTCATATCGACCTCCTTTTAAAGTCGTTCCAGTAGCCGATAGCCTTTTCTATATCAGCAGACTGGGTACTCTTA